>DATAAZ010000013.1:0-42861 GCA_036259875.1 Gaiellaceae bacterium | reverse complement strand
ACTCGTCTTCGGCTACTGGAGTACGGTCGAACTCGACTTCCGTCGCACACTCTCCTGGGGGCAGCGTCCACGTGGCGCGAGGTTGATGTCTGGCGGTTTGCCCGGCGGAGATCAACGTCGGAGCGGCGAACGCTGTGGGAGCGAGCGCGAGAACAGCGACCCCGGCGCCAAGGGCGATTGCCTCAACGTCGTTCGGTTGTAGTAACTCCGGGCGTCAAGCGCAAGGTACGTCGAGCGACGTATGCGAACATACGTTCCCTGACTTCGCAGGGCCACGCTTACGCGGTCTTCCGCCGTGCGCTTGACCGGCGCAACGCGACGGCTGCGCTTTCGGCTGCCGCTGACCTCCCCCACGTTGGGCTTCTAGACGCGCTCGAGCTCTGCCTTCTGCTCCGAAATGACGGCGCGAAGTTCGACCGAGCGATCGTTCGCTGGCAGGCCCGCTACGCGGCGCGGCTACGTCGTCAAATTCGTGTTCTGGGTCTGAGTCGTCGCGTGATGACGGCGGAGCGCGTCTCGTGCCCGACTGGCGAGAAGACGAGGTACGCCGTGGCGCTCGTGATCTGCCCGGACGCATGTGCGGCTTCCGCTTCAAATCTCGAAGCCGCGCGTTTGGAGGCGTGCCACTTCTCAGCTCTCCGCGAAAGTGCTTGATCGCCTCGTGAACCTTGAGGCGCTCCTCGTTCGTGAGCGGCCGATTCTCGAGCGCGAGCCGGACGCCCTGGATGATCGACGCCGGAACGCGAATGTGCCGCCCTCGGCGGTCTACGGCGCTCGGAGCAGACATCCCACTGAGGGTAGGGCGGAGGCAGGACGGACCCAGCCACGAGAGAGGTCGTGTTGCCCAATTCGTTGCCCACCACGCCGGCTCGTTGCTTCTTAGGCAACAGAAAACCCGTCGTTTCCAGCGGATTTCGGAGGCTGCGGGGCTAGGATTCGAACCTAGACTACCTGATCCAGAGTCAGGCGTCCTACCGTTAGACGACCCCGCAACGGCGCGGGCATTGTAGCGCGGTGGGACGCTGCCTTTGCGGAGGGAGCGCATCCGCGGTTTTGCGGCGACCGGCGCCCGGGAACAGAGCCGCCGTGCGGTTTCGACGGAGGGCGCGGCTCGATCCAGGCCAGGTCACCGACATTCGCGGGCGCCGGCTCGGCCGCCGTGGCGGCCTCGCGCTCGGCGGTGGCGGGCTCGGCGGCGGCGCACTTCTCCTCGTCCTCCTGCTCATGTTCCTCGGGGGCGGCGGGCTGGGGCAGCTAGCGCCGCTCGAGGGCGAGCAAGTCGGCCAGGGCGACACGCCGAGCCGCGTGTCGGAGGAGTGCCGGACCGGGGCGGACGCCAACGAGCGCCAGGACTGTCGCATCGTCGCCGTCGTGAACAGCGTGCAGGAGTTCTGGGCCGGCGTCTTCGAACGAAGCGGTGAGCGCTATCCCTACGCCGACACCGTCTTCTTCACCGACGAGGTCTCAACGGGGTGCGGCGCGGCGAGCTCGCAGGTGGGGCCGTTCTACTGCCCGCGCGACGAGCAGGTCTACATCGACCTCGGCTTCTTCGACGAGCTCCAGTCACGCTTCGGCGCCGGCGGCTCGCCGTTCGCACAGGCGTACGTGATCGCGCACGAGTACGGCCACCACGTCCAGAACCAAACGGGCGTCCTCGAGCGGATCGGCAGCGATCGCCAGGGCCCGGAGAGCCGGGCGGTCCGCGCGGAGCTCCAGGCGGACTGTTACGCGGGCGTCTGGGCGGCGAACGCGGTCGAGACGGGGACCATCGAGGCGCTCACGCAGGCGGATATCAACTCCGGCCTCGACGCGGCGAGCGCGATCGGAGACGACCGGATCCAGGAGACGACCCAGGGGCAGGTCAACCCCGAGACCTGGACGCACGGCTCCTCCGAGCAACGGCGGCGCTGGTTCGCGCGCGGATACGAGCAGGGTCGCCCGGCCGCCTGCGACACGTTCTCGGGCGCGATCTAGACGCCGCCCGCGGGACGGTCGTAGCCGGCGTCGCCCAAGGAGTCGGCGACCGTCGAGACCGGCGCCTCGCGCACCTCGCGGAGACGGTAGTAAGCGAGCGTGAAGGCGAGCGCGATGAACGGCGTGAGCAGCGTGTTCGAGATGACGTCGCCCAGATACTGCTGAAGTGCATCCGGGAGCGGCGACAGCGCGAGCCCGAGGACGATCCCGAGCGCGATCCCCGCGCCGAGGAGAACGACGAACGTGAGCACGATGAGGCCGAACACGGTCCAGCCGGACCCCCGTACGAGGTCTCGGCTCCGGCCGAACGCCTCGAACGTCGAGCGTCGCTCCAGGACGATCGCGGGAACGATCAGAAGCCACCACGTCGCGAGCAGGAGCCCCGGGACGATCAGCAAGACGAGGCCGATCGAGATCCCGATCGCCGCCAGGATCCCGGCGACAGCGAGCGTGTTCATGGTGGGACGGACGCGCGCGAGCGTGTCGCGCATCGAAAGATCGGCTCGCCCGTCGCGGATGTCCTCGACCGCGATGACGAGCGCACCCTGCAGCCAGAACACGCCTGCGATCCTCACGAAGACTCCGGCGATGACCCCGAACCAGCCGAACAGCGCGACCAGCAGGAGGACGAAGAGGGTGAGCAGCACGTAGACGGCCAGCGCGATCGGGAGCAGGTGCCGCCAGTGGCGCTTGTAGAGCTGCCACGCGTCGCCGAGAACATCGCCCGGGCTCATGCCGATCGGACGCTAGCTCAGGCGGCGGCTGCCGCCCAGTCGCCGTAGAGCGAGAGGTAGCGGCCCTCGCGCGCGAGGAGCTCCTCGTGCGTCCCCTGCTCGACGACCCGCCCGTCCTCGAGGACGACGATCCGGTCGGCGTTCCGGATCGTGGAGAGCCGGTGGGCGATGATGAACGCGGTGCGGCCCGCGAGGAGCGTCCGGAGCGCGAGCTCGATCCGCCGCTCGGTGCCGATGTCGACGCTCGACGTGGCCTCGTCGAGGACGAGGATCCGCGGGTCCGCGAGGAGCGCGCGGGCGAACGCGACGAGCTGCCGCTGGCCGAGCGAGAGGCGTGACCCGCGCTCGCCGACCTGTGTCTCGTAGCCGTCCTCGAGCTCGAGCACGAACTCGTGCGCGCCGACTGCCCGAGCCGCCGCGGCGATCTCGTCCGTGGAGGCGTCCGGCCGGCCGAACGCGATGTTCTCGTGGACGGTGCCGGCGAAGAGGAAGCCTTCCTGCGGCACGATCCCCAGCTGGCGGCGCAGGCTTTCCTGCGAGACGTCGCGCAGGTCGTACCCGTCGATCGTGATCCGCCCGTCGCGCGGGTCATAGAAGCGGGCGAGGAGCTTTGCGATCGTCGACTTCCCCGCGCCCGTGTGACCCACGAGCGCGACCGTCGTCCCGGCCGGCACGTCGAGGTCGATCCCGTGCAGGACGTCGGGGCGCACCCCGTAGCCGAAGCGAACTCGCTCGAAGCGCACGCGGCCGTCGATCCGCGGGAGCTCGCGCGCGTCCGGCCGGTCGCGAACCTCCGGCTCCTCGTCGATCACGTCGATGATCTTGTCGAGGGCGGCAACGGCCGAGAGGAACGTGTTGTAGAGCTGCGAGAGCTGCTGCACCGGGTCGAAGAAGTTCGAGAGGTAGCCGATGAACGCGAAGAGGGTGCCGACGGTCATCGACCCATCGAAGACGAGGTAACCGCCGAGCCCGAGGACGACGGCCGTCGCGGACGCGGAGAGGAACTCGACGAACGGGAAGTACAGCGCGTTCAGGACGACGGTCTCGTAGTTCGCGGCTCGGTAGTCGTCGTTCACCTCGCGGAAGCGCTGCGCATTCCGGTCCTCGCGCGTGAACGACTGCACGACGCGCATCCCCGCGATGTCCTCGGCGAGGGTCGCCGTCACGTTCGCGAGCCGCTCGCGCACGCGCCGGTACGCGCGAGAGGAGTAGCGCCGGAAGAGCGCCGTCGCGACGCTCATGAACGGGAACACGACCAGCGTCGCGAGCGCGAGGCGCCAGTCGAGGAGGAAGAGGATGATCGCCGAGCCGAGGAGCATGAGCGTGTTCTGGAAGAGGCTCGTGACGCCCTCGGTGACGAGACGGTCGAGCGCCTCGACGTCGTTCGTGAGACGCGAGATGACCGTGCCCGCCCGGTTTCGCTCGTAGTAGCCGAGAGAGAGCCGCTGGAGATGGCCGAAGAGCCGCTTGCGGAGGTCGGTGAGGACGCGCTCGCCGACCCAGCCTGTCAGGTAGGTCTGCGCCGAGTTCGCGAGCAGGTAAAGGAGCCCGGCGGCGACGAGCGCGACGACGACCCAGCCGAGGAACGTCAGGTCGTTGCCACGAATCCCGTCGTCGATCGCGAGCTTGGCGAGATACGGCGGCGCGAGCGACGTCGCGACCGCGGCAAGGAGCGCCACGATCGCGAACGTCGTCCGCGCGCGATACGGGCGCGTGAGATGCCAAAGCACGGCGACGCGGCGAGCCGTGCGCGCCCAGCTCCAGTCCTCGACCTCGGCCGTGCGGGCCCGGTCGGCGATGTGCGCGCCCGGCTGGTAGACCCGCATGGCTAGGCGGTCGCCTCCTCGGCCTCGGTGAGGACGCGAGCCTCCACGAGCCCGTGCTCCACGATCTCGCGGTAGACCGGGCTCGTCTCGGCGAGTTCGTCCCGCGTCCCGCGCGCGACGATCCGTCCGTGCTCGAGGACGACGACCTCGTCCGCGAGCGAGATCGTTGAGAGGCGGTGCGCGATGATCAGCGTCGTGCGCCCGCGCATCGCCTCGCGGAGGCCGAGCCGGATGCGCGCCTCCGTCGTCGCGTCCACCGAGGCAGTCGCGTCATCCAGGACGAGCACGCGCGGGTCGACGAGAATGGCGCGCGCGATCGCGATCCGCTGCCGCTGGCCGCCCGAGAGCGTGATCCCGCGCTCGCCGATCACCGTGTCGTACCCGTTGGGGAGCGCGGCGATGAAATCGTGCGCCTGTGCCATGCGCGCGGCCCGCTCGACGTCCTCGTCGGTCGCCTCCAGCGCGCCGAACGCGATGTTTTCCCGGACGGTCGCGGAGAAGAGGAACGGATCCTGGGAGACGAGCCCGACCGCTCGACGCAGATCGGCGATCGTCACGTCGCGGACGTCGAGGCCGTCGAGGAGGACGCGCCCGTCCGTCACGTCGTAGAAGCGCGGCACGAGCGCGGTCAGCGTCGTCTTGCCGGAGCCGGTGTGGCCGATCAGCGCGACCGTCGTGCCCGGCTCGATCTCGAGGTTGATGTCCTCGAGCACGGGGCGGGCCGGGTCGTACCCGAACGTGACGCCCTCGAAGCGGAGCTCGCCGCCGCCGGCGGGGAGCGGCCGTGCGCCGGGCCGCTCGGTGATCTCCTCGGGCTCGTCGAGCACCTCGAAGATCCGCTCGCCCGAGGCGACCGTCCGCTGGAACTCGTTGATCCAGTAGCCGAGCATTCGGAGCGGCCAGACCAGCATCAGGAGGTAGACGTTGAACGCGACGAACGCGCCGAGCGAGAGGTCGCCGTCGACGACGCGCCGCCCCCCGGCGAGCAGGACGGCGGCCTGCGCGAGGAGAGGCAGGAACGACATCAGCGGCGTGTAGAGGGCTCGCTGGCGGAGCGCCTGGCGCGAGACGTCGAAGAGCGCTTCGTTTCGGTTCGCGAACTTCGCCTCCTCGCGCGGCTCCTGCGCGAACGCCTTCACGACGTTGACGCCGACGATGTTCTCCTCGGCGACGGTCGTCAGGTCGGCGAGGCGCTGCTGGACGTCCTTCAGGATCGGGTGCGAGCGGCGCGAATAGAGGAACGCCGACACACAGAGGATCGGCGTGATCGCGAGCGCGACGAGCGCGAGCTTCCAGTCGATCACTAGGAGGATCGCGGTGACGGTCACGACCGTCATCACGTGCTGGAAGAAGAAGATGAGCCCGTAGCCGAGGAAGAAGCGGACGGACTGGAGATCCACCGTCGCGCGCGACATGAGCTGCCCCGTCTGGTGGCGGTCGTAGAAGCCCCAGGACAGGCGCAGGAGGCGCGAGTAGAGCGCGTTGCGGAGGTCGAACTCGACGCCGAGCGCCTGGCGGCCGGCGATGAAGCGCCGCGCGACGAGCATCGCGGCCTTCGCGGTGCCGGCGAGCACGACGAGCCCGACGACGATCGCGAGCAGGCGCCCGTCCTCGCCGGGGAGCGCGTGGTCGATCGCGTAGCCCGTCAGCCACGGGATCGCGAGGCCGGCGACCTGCGAGCCGACGGCGAGGACGACCGACGCGAGGAGCGACCACCGGTAGGGCCGCAAGAACCCGAGTAGACGGACGAAGGTGCGGCGAAAAGGCGGACTCGAGTTAGCCACGACTAAGTTCAACGAGGACTCTAGCGCGCCCGTTCCGCCGCACGCCGACCCGGATCGGCGCGTGTCGGCGCTACGTCGCCGGCGCGTGGCGTGAACTTCTCGGGGGCGTCGCGGACGCGGCCCCGCGCGCCGAATTCCGCGCCGTCCCGCGAGCGGCGCGCGCGCCGCGCGGCGCCGCTCGCCCCCTGGGGTGCTGCACAGGCGGTCCCGAGGGAGAGCTCGGCGGGCCTCGCGGAAGGTCCCGGGCGGAACGACGGCCGGCCGCGCGTCGTCTGCCGCCCGACAGGTCGCCGTATCCTTGCGCGGTGCCGCTCCCGCTCGAGTCGGTGCCGAACATCTCCGAGGGGCGCGACGAGCGCGTCCTCGTGCCCCTCCGACGCGCGATGTCGCAGCCGGCTCGGCTGCTCGACGTACACGTCGACGCCGACCACCATCGCTCCGTCTACACGCTCGTCGGCTTCGGCGAGGAGCTCGTCGCGACGCTCATCGCAGGCATTCGCGCGGCCGTCGATCTCATCGACCTTGGCGCCCACGAGGGAGCCCACCCTCGGATCGGAGTGGCGGACGTCGTCCCGATCGTGCCTCTCCGGCCCGAGGACGAGGACCGCGCGCGGGCGGCTGCGCTCGTCCTCGCCGACCGGCTCGCCGACGAGCTCGGGCTCCCGGTCTTCTTCTACGGACGGCTGACCGAGGACGGCCGCGAGCCCGCCTTCTACCGGCGCGGCGGCCCCGAGGAGCTCCAGCGGCGCATCGACGCGGGCGAGCTCGTCCCCGACCGGGGCCCTCCCCGGCTGCATGCGAGCGCAGGCGCGGCGATCGTCGGCGTTCGCCGGCCCCTCATCGCGTTCAACGTGAACCTGCGGGCGGCCGACGTCGGGGTCGCGCGCGAGATCGCGCGGCTCGTTCGCGAGCGCGACGGCGGCTTCCCGGGCGTGCGGGCGCTCGGGCTCGAATTGCCTCGGGCGGGCCTCGTCCAGGTGAGCATGAACGTGACGGACTGGGAGGCAGCGGCGCTGCACGAGATCGTCGCGCGGATCGCTGCGGAGGCGGAGGCGCGCGGGGCCGAGGTCGTCGGCAGCGAGCTCGTCGGGCTCATGGCGGCGGGCGCGGCGGTCGCCGCTGCGGGCGCCCTGCTTCGGATCGACGGATTTGACGCGCGGCACGTGCTCGAGCTGCGCCTCCTCGATCCGTAGCCGAGTTGCCTTCCGCCTCGACGGCCGCGCGGAGGCGGGCCGGCGCGCGGAGCCAGTAGCTCTCCCGGACCCAGTCGAGCGCGGTCGCGAGCGTCTCCTCGTCCGTGACGGTCGCGGTGAACCACCCGTAGCGGCCGACGTAGCGAGCGCGCCGCGCGTACGGCAGGAGCTCCGCGACCTCCCGTTCCTCGGGCGCGAGCTTCGCGGTCACGAGCAGACCTTCCGGCGCCGCTGACATCCCCGCGAACATGCGGTTGTCCGCGACCTTGAACACCGGATGACCCCAGGGGGCGTCCTCGTACGCCTCGGGGAGCGAGAGCGCGAGCGCCCGAACGGCGTCGCCGTACGAGGCGGTGTCTCCGACCGACACCGCG
Organism: Gaiellaceae bacterium; assembly: GCA_036259875.1. Classification (GTDB taxonomy): domain Bacteria; phylum Actinomycetota; class Thermoleophilia; order Gaiellales; family Gaiellaceae; genus DATAAZ01. The sequence continues at coordinate 34,976 of DATAAZ010000013.1, read as the reverse complement.
CCAGTCTCGCGCGTCGGGCGGGCCCGTGGGCGCGAACTAGACTTGGCGACGATGGCGGTGACCCGCACCGTCTCGCTGACCGGCGAGGACCTAGCCTTCGACGACGTCTGGGCGGTCGCGGTAGAGGGCGCGCAGGCGGAGCTTTCGGACGATGCGCGCGAGAAGATCGCTGCGGCGCGCGCGCTCGTCGAGGAGGCGGCGAGCCGGAGCGCCGGCGAGCACACGTACGGCATCAACACGGGGTTCGGCCGCTTCGTCGAGCGGACGATCCCGCCGGAGCTCTCCGAGGAGCTCCAATTGAGGCTCCTCCGAAGCCATGCGTGCGGGGTGGGGGACCCGTACCCGGACGAGGTCGTGCGTGCAGCGATGCTCCTGCGCGCGAACGCGCTCGCGAAGGGGTACTCGGGTGCGCGCGCGGAAACGGTCGAGCTCCTGCTCAGATGCCTGTCGGCCGGGCTCGTCCCGCACGTCCCGAGCCGCGGCTCGGTCGGGGCCTCCGGAGACCTCGCGCCGCTCGCGCACCTGGCGCTTCCGCTCGTGGGCGAGGGGGCAGTGCGCGTCGACGGAGCGCTCCTCCCGGGCGCCGACGCGCTCGCGCAGGCGGGGCTCGAGCCCATCCGCCTCGGCGCGAAGGAAGGGCTCTCGCTCATCAACGGCACGCAGTTCATGAGCGCTGTCGGCGCGCTCGCGCTCGTGCGCGCGCGCCGGCTCGCCAAGGCAGCGGACATCGCGTGCGCGATGTCCGTCGAGGCGCTTCAGGGCTCGCGCGTCGCGTTTCGGCCCGAGATCCACGCCCTCCGGCCGCTGCCCGGCCAGGCGGCGTCGGCGGCGAACGTCCTCCGGCTCGTCGACGGTTCGGCGATCATCGAAGCGCACCGGTGGTGCGACAAGGTGCAGGACGCCTACTCGCTGCGGTGCGCACCGCAGGTCCACGGGGCAAGCCGCGACTTGCTCGCCTACGCGGGCGGCGTCGTCGCGGTGGAGCTGAACGCGGCGACCGACAACCCGCTCGTCCTCGTGGACGAGGGTGAACTCGTCTCGAACGGCAACTTCCATGGGCAGCCGCTCGCGTTCGCGCTCGATGCGCTCGCGATGGCGGTCGCCGAGCTCGCGAGCATCTCCGAGCGGCGCGTCGAGCGGCTCACGAACCCGTCGCTCTCGGGCGGGCTGCCGGCGTTCCTGACCCCGGACGGCGGGCTCAACTCCGGTTTCATGATCCCGCAGTACGTGGCCGCCTCGCTCGTCTCCGAGAACAAGGTGCTGGCGCACCCGGCGAGCGTCGACTCGATCCCGACCAGCGCGGGACAGGAGGATCACGTTTCGATGGGCAACGCGGCCGCGCTCAAGTGCTGGCAGGTGACGGCGAACTCCGAGCGCGCGCTCGCGATCGAGCTCCTCGCCGGCGCTCAGGGCATCGAGTTCCTGGCGCCGCTCGAGCCGGGCGTCGGCGTCCGCGCCGCACACGACGCGGTGCGGACCCTTTCGCCGCAGCTCGTCGACGATCGCGCACTCGCGTCCGACATCGAGCGGGTCGCCGAGGCGATCCGGTCGGGCGAGCTCGTGGCGGCGGTCGAGGCCGAGGTCGGGGAGCTCGCATGAGCGTCGGGGCGCGGTCGCGCGAGGCGACCGTCGAAGAGCTCTGCGGCGACCTGCGCACAATTCGCGCGCCCCGCGGGCCCGAGCTCAACGCGCGCTCCTGGCAGACCGAAGCACCGCTTCGGATGCTCCTGAACAACCTCGACGCCGAGGTCGCGGAACGGCCGGAGGAGCTCGTCGTGTACGGCGGCTCCGGAAAGGCCGCGCGGAGCCACGAGGCGTTGAAGGCGCTCGTCGGCTCGCTACTCGAGCTCGACGACGACGAGACGCTGCTCGTGCAGAGCGGGAAGCCCGTCGGCGTCTTCCGGACACACGCCGGCGCGCCGCGCGTCCTGATCGCCAACTCGCTCCTCGTACCGCGGTGGGCGACGTGGGACGAGTTCCGCCGGCACGAGGCGCTCGGCCTCACGATGTTCGGCCAGATGACGGCGGGGAGCTGGATCTATATCGGCACGCAGGGGATTCTCCAGGGGACGTACCAGACGTTCGCGGCGGCTGGGGAGCGCCATTTCAGGTCGCCCGACCTCGCCGGGCGCACCGTGTTGACGGCCGGCCTCGGCGGGATGGGCGGCGCGCAGCCGCTCGCGGCGACGATGGCGGGTGCTGCGATCCTCTGCGTCGAGGTCGATCCCGCGCGTATCGAGCGACGCCTCGAGACGCGCTACCTCGACGAGGCGACCGCGTCGCTCGACGACGCGCTCGCACGCGTCCGTGGCGCCGCCCGCGAGGGGCGCGCTCTCTCGGTCGCGCTGCTGGCCAACGCTGCCGAGGTCGTGCCCGAGCTCGCGCGGCGCGGCGAGCCGTTCGACCTCGTCACGGACCAGACCGCGGCGCACGACCCGTTGAACGGATACATCCCGGCAGGTCTCTCCGTGGACGCCGCCGCGGCGCTTCGGGCGACGGATCCGGACGAGTACCTGCGTCGCGCCCGCGCCTCGATCGCCGACCACGTCCGCGGCCTCCTCGAGTACGTCCGATCGAACGCCTATGTTTTCGATTATGGCAACAACCTGAGAGGAGAGGCGCGCGAGGCAGGAGTCGAAGACGCATTCACATACCCGGGCTTCGTTCCGGCCTACATCCGGCCGCTCTTCTGCCGGGGCGTGGGGCCGTTTCGTTGGGCTGCGCTCTCGGGCGAGGAGGCGGATATCGCGGCGATCGACGCGACGCTCCGCGAGCTCTTCCCCGACGACGCGCTCCTGCAGCGATGGCTCGAGCTCGCGCCCGAGCGAGTCGCGTTCCAGGGCCTGCCCGCCCGGATCTGCTGGCTCGGCTACGGCGCGCGCGCCCAGGCGGGCCTGGCGATTAACGAGCTCGTCCGCTCGGGCGACGTGCGGGCGCCCGTCGTGATCGGACGGGACCACCTCGATTCGGGGTCGGTGGCCTCGCCGTACCGCGAGACGGAGGCGATGCGCGACGGCTCGGACGCGATCGCGGACTGGCCGATCCTGAACGCGCTCCTGAACACCGCCGCGGGCGCGACGTGGGTGAGCGTCCACCACGGGGGCGGCGTCGGGATCGGGAACGCGATCCACGCCGGGATGGTCGTCGTTGCCGACGGGAGCGACGAGGCGGCAGAGCGGCTCGAGCGAGTCCTGACGACCGACCCCGGCACGGGCGTCGTCCGCCACGCGGACGCGGGGTACGACGAGGCGCTCGCAGCCGCACGCGAAGCGGGCATCGCGCTCCCCGGCGTCGACGCGTCGTAGCGTCCGGCCCGCTCGCCTGGCCCCGGCCGCCGGTTACGGTGCCCGCGCGTGAGCACGCTCCTCGTCCGTGACGTGGCCCAGGTCGTCTCGCCGGCCGGCCGGGGCGCGCCGCTTCGAGGCCGCGCGCTTCGCGAGCTCGAGATCGTCGAGGACGCCTACGTGCTCTGCCGCGACGGCGTCGTCGCCGAGGTCGGACGGATGCGCGATCTCGGAGGGAGCGGCGACGGCGCGGTCGAGCTCGACGGTCGCGGGTGCGCGGCGTTGCCGGGGCTCGTCGACTGCCATACGCACGCATGCTTCGCGGGCGACCGCGCGGCCGAGTTCGAGCTTCGCGCCTCGGGCGCGACGTACGAGGCGCTCCACGCCGCGGGGGGCGGAATCGTCTCGACGGTGCGAGCGACACGGGCGGCCGGCGAGGAGGTGCTCCACGCCGCCGTCGCGCGGCACCGCGGCTGGATGCTCGCGCACGGAACGACCACGTTCGAGGCGAAGTCCGGCTACGGGCTCGACCGCGAGACGGAGCTCGCGCAGCTTCGCGCGATCCGCGCCGGCGGCGGCGTCCCGACCTGGCTCGGGGCGCACGCCGTGCCGCCGGAGTTCGCGAGCGGGGATCCGTACCTCGACTTCGCCCTCGCCGAGGTCCTTCCCGAGGCAGCCCGGCTGGCCGAGGCCGCCGACGTCTTCCTCGAGCGCGCCGCCTTCGACGTGGCGCAGGCGCGCCGCTACCTCGAGGCATGCTCGGACGAGGGGCTCGCGCTCCGCCTCCACGCCGACCAGTTCACGGAGGCGGGCGGCGTCCGGCTCGCCGTCGAGCTCGGTGCGCGAAGCGTCGACCACCTGGAGGCGACGGGCGAGGAAGGCGTCCGAACGCTCGCCGCCAGCGACGTCGCCGCCGTCCTCCTTCCTGTCGCCGCCCTCTTCCTCGGCCGGCCGATGCCCCCGGGCCGCGCGCTCGTCGACGCCGGCGCCGCCGTCGCGCTCGCGACGGACTTCAACCCCGGAAGCGCGTTCTGCGAGAGCCTCCCCGTCGTCTGCGCGCTCGCGTGCACCCAGCTCGGCCTGACGCCTGCGGAAGCGCTCGCGGCGTGCACCGTCAACGCCGCCCACGTGCTCGGCCGGGCCGACCGTATCGGGCGAATCGCACCCGGCTACGCAGCCGACATCGTGCTTCTCGGCGCGCCCGACTGGCGCTATCTCGCGTACCACCTCGGCGGCGCCGACGTCGCCGGCGTCGTGAAAGGCGGCGAGCTCGTCTGGACGCGCGCGAGCGGCGTTACGGCGGCGGCATAATCGGCGCTATGCCGTCGCGCAAGCAACGCCGACGCCGCGAGAAGCTGAAGCGCCACGAGTACGAGTACGTCGTCGAGACCGAGGAGGGCGAAGTCCCGCTCGAGCGGTTACGCGACCTCGACGACGCGCAGCAGGCCGACCGCAAGCGAAACGATGGCGCGCCCGGCGGGCTCGTCGACCGCCGGGGGCAGCCGATCCAGAAGCCATCGCTTCGGCGCGTCCTCCGCCGCGCCCTGATCTTCACGCCGTTCCTCTTCCTGTTCGTCTACGTGATCGGTGGCGACGAGCTGACGGTCGCCCAGAAGATCGCGCAGACCGCTTTCCTGCTCGTCCTCTTCATCCCCTTCAGCTACCTGGTCGACCAGTTCGTCTACCGGATGCTCGTTCGCCGTGCCGAACGCGAACGAGGGGCGGGCCGGGCCCGCTAACCCCGACGCGCGGTCGCAGAACCGCGGTAGTGACCCTCGCCGGGCCACGGCGCGAGGAGAAGCAGGATCTTTGCCCCGGCGGTGCTTCGGACGTAGTGGCGCTCGTCCGGCTCGAAGTGGACGAGTGTCCCGACGCGTGCGTCGATCCGCTCGTCCCCGGCGCCGATCTCGGCCGACCCGTCCACGACGACGATCCACGCGTGCTCCTTTACCTGGTGATCGCCGAGCTCCTGACCCGGCTCGAGGCCGACGAGGACGGCGCGCGCCTCGTCCTCGCTCAAGAGGACGATCGGCGAGCGGCTCCCGTCGGGCGTCGGGATGTCGGGCAGAGTCCAGCTCTGCATGCCGAGGGGGGAGTCTAGTGCGACCCGGCTAGACTCAACCGCCTGATGAGCCTGGACGTCGCCCAGCTTCCGCTCGGCCCGTTCGAGACGAACTGTTACCTCGTCCGGCAGGACGGCGCGAGCGACGCTGTCGTCATCGATCCCGGCTTCGACGCGGCGGCGATCCGGCTCGAGCTCGCGACCCGCGGCGCACGGTGCACGGCGATCCTGATCACGCACGGCGATGTCGACCACATCGGCGCGGTCGCCGATCTGGCGGAGGGGACGGGTGCCCCGGTCCACATGGCGGAGGACGAGCGCGAGCGTCTCGAGCGGGCCAACGACTTCGTTCCTGCCGGCATCCCGGTGCGCGTGCGCTCGTATGCTCCCGACGTCCTCCTCAAGGGCGACGAGCTCCTCGACCTCGCCGGGATCTCGTTCGAGACGCTTCGAATCCCCGGCCATTCAGCCGGGCACCTCGCGTTCGCGGCGAACGGCGCACTCTTCTCCGGTGACCTCGTTTTCGCCGGCTCGGTTGGGCGCACGGACCGGCCCGGAGCCGACCACGAGGCGCTCCTCGCATCGGTCGCGATGCTGGCGGAGCGGCTCCCGCCCGAGACGGTGATCTATCCCGGGCACGGCCCGGCGACGACGCTCGGGCACGAGCTCGCGACGAATCCGTTCCTCGCGGAACTCCGAGCCTCGGCACGGTGAAGATCGAAGCACCGCGGGGGACGGTCGACGTCCTCCCCTCCGCGCAGCCTGCTCGCGACGTCGTCATCCGCGCGGCCGAGTCGGCGGCAGCCGACTACGGCTACCGGCGGATCGTGACACCGACCTTCGAGGACACGGACCTTTTCGCGCGGACGTCGGGCGCGGGTTCCGACGTCGTCCAGAAGGAGATGTACACGTTCCAAGACCGGAGCGGGCGCTCGCTGACGCTGCGGCCCGAGGCGACGGCGCCGATCGCGCGCGCATACCTCGAGCACGGACTCCACCGCGAGCCCCAGCCGGTGAAGCTCTTCCTCGTTGGGCCGATGTTTCGCTATGCGGCGCCGCAGCGCGGGCGCTACCGGGAGTTCTGGCAGATCGACTTCGAGGCCATGGGCTCGGACGACCCCGCCGTCGACGCGGAGCTGATCCAGCTCTTCACCGAGATCGCCCGGCGTGCGCGTGTCCGCTACACGCGTCTCATCCTGAACTCGATCGGAGACCGTGAGTGCCGGCCCGCGTACGTCGAGCGGCTCCGGGCGTTCCTTCGGGAGCGCGAGGACGCGCTCGACGCGGACGCGCGCGCGAAGACGGAGACGAGTCCGCTACGCGTCTTCGACGCCAAGAGCCCCGGCGTTCAGCGGTTGCTCGCCGATGCGCCGACGATCGGCGACTCCCTCTGCGAGCCGTGCCGGGAGCACTTCGCCGCCGTGAGTGCGCTTCTCGACGCGTACGGGGTCGACTACGAGGTCGTGCCGACGCTCGTTCGCGGGCTCGACTACTACACGCGAACCGTGTTCGAATTCGTGAACGACGATCTCGAGGCGGCGCAGAGCTCGATCTGCGCGGGCGGCCGCTACGACTACCTGATCGAAGAGATCGGCGGCCCGCCGATCCCCGGGGTGGGCTGGGCGGCCGGGATCGAGCGGATGGTCCTGTCGCGAGAGGGCGAGGCGCGCGACGACGGAATCGACGTCTTCATCGCGTTCGCCGATCGTTCCCGTCGCGCGGCCGTCTTGCCGCTCGTCGCAAAGCTTCGGCGCGACGGGCGCTCAGTCGACACCGACTACGCGGCACGCTCGCTGAAAGGGCAGCTGACCCAGGCCCAGCGACTCGGCGCGCGGACGATCGTCGTCGTTGACGAGGGCGGCTTCACGGTGCGCCGGCGGGGCGAGGGGGACGCCCACGTTCGGTCGGTCGAGGAACTGACGAGGGAGCTCGCACGCGCGTGACCTTGCGAGGCGTGGCGCCGTGCTGGGGCACCCCGGCCCACCACCCGCTTCCGAGCGTAGCGCGAAGCAGCGCGCGCGGGGCCCGCGCATCGTCGCGAAAGGTCGGCGGGAGGTGACGAAATGGCGCGACCTGATGTGCGGCGACGTCCGGCCCGAACACGTCGGGCGGCGACTGGCGCTCGCGGGGTGGGCCGACGCCCGACGCGACCACGGAGGACTCGTGTTCATCGACCTCCGCGATAAGACCGGGCTCTGCCAGCTCGTCGTGAATCCCGAGCGCGCACTCGCCGCGGCGGAGGCCGCGCACGCCGTTCGGAACGAGTTCGTGCTCCGCGCCGAGGGCGAGGTCGTCCCCCGCGCGCCGGAAGCCGTCAACCCGAACGTCGCGACGGGAGAGGTCGAGCTCCAGGTCGATCGTCTCGAGATCGTCTCCCGCTGTCCACCGCTTCCCTTCCAGCTCGACGAAGACGGGGTCGACGAGACGACCCGCCTTCGGTACCGGTGGCTCGACCTCCGGCGGCCGCGGATGCAACGGAACCTCGACCTCTCCGCCCGGGTTATCGGTGCGATCCGCCGCCACATGGACTCGCTGGGCTTCACGGACGTTTGGACGCCGGGCCTCACGAAGGGAACCCCTGAAGGCGCCCGCGACTTCCTCGTGCCCGTCCGACTTCAGCCCGGCACGTTTTTCGCGCTCGCGCAGTCGCCCCAGCTCTTCAAGCAGACGCTCATGGTGGCCGGCCTTGACCGCTACTACCAGATCGCCACCTGCTGGCGGGACGAGGATCTCCGGGCCGACCGGCAATTCGAGTTCCGCCAGCTCGACGTGGAGCTCGCCTTCGCGACGCGCGACGACGTGTTCGAGGTCCTCGAAGGCGCCGTCGTCGCCTCCTTCGAGGCACTCGATCGTGAGCCGCCGCCCCGCCCGTTCACGCGGCTCCCATGGAGCGACGCGATCGCCCGCTTCGGCTCCGACAAGCCCGACGCTCGCTACGGCCTCGAGATCACCGACGCGACCGACGTGACGCGCGGGTCGCAGTTCGCCGTCTTCGCGAACGCGCCCGCCGTACGGTTCCTCACCGTCCCGCAGGCGTTCTCGCGCGGCGACCTCGGGAGGCTCGAGGAGCAGGCGAAGGCGTGGGGCGGGAAAGGCCTCGCCTACCTCGTCTTCGACGAGACGGGCGAAGTGCGCTCGCCGATCGCCAAGTTCCTGTCCGAGCGCGAGCTCGAGGCCTTTCGGGCCGAGCCGGGCTCCACCGTCCTCTTCGGCGCCGACGAGCCGGCCGCCGTCGCCCGCGTGCTCGGGCTCCTGCGCACCCACCTCGCGGACGCACTCGGGCTCGAACGGCAGGGCGACGCGTTTCTCTGGATCACCGACTTCCCGCTCTTCGAGTGGAACCAGGACGAGCAACGGTGGACGTTCTCGCACCACCCGTTCACCGGCGTCCTTCCCGAGCACGAAGCGCTCCTCGAGTCGGACCCCGCGCGCGCGATCAGCCAGGCGTACGACCTCGTCTGGAACGGCTGGGAGCTCGGCTCGGGCTCGATCCGGATCCACCGCCCCGAGGTGCTCGCACGCGTGTTTCGCTTTCTCGGTCTCAGCGACGAGGAGATCGCGACGCGGTTCGGGTTTTTCTTCGAAGTCCTCAGGATGGGCGCCCCCCCGCACGGCGGCTTTGCGCTTGGAATCGATCGGTTCCTCGCGCTGCTCGCAGCGGAGGCGAACATCCGCGAGGTGATCGCGTTCCCAAAGACCGCGAGCGGATCCGACCCGATGACCGGAGCCCCGACGCCGATCGGCGACGACCAGCTGAGCGAGCTCGGGATCGCGCTGCGAAACCGACCCTAAATCCGGTTGCCGTCCGCGCCGACCAATAGCAATACTCTTCGCTAGGCCATCGACCGAGGAGGGTCGACAAGGCATGTCCACTCGAGATCCGCGACGGGCCCCTGCGGCGCCCGCGCTCACCGCGCTCCCGCGCGCCCAGGACCTCCCTGTGGCCGCGCAAGGCTACGACCGGGCGCGCGTCGACGAGGCGTTCGACGCGTTCCGGCGCCACGTCACCGCCCTCCAGGCGCAGCTTCGCGTCCTGCAGGCCGCCCCGCGCGGCGCCGCCGCGGAGCCGTCGGGCCATGCCGTTCGCATGGACGCGCTGCACCTCATCCGCGCGGCGGCGGAGTTCGCCGACACGATCGAGCGAGACGCCCAGGGGGCCGCGACGAAGCAGATCGCCCGCGCCGAGCAGGAGATCCGTGAGCGCCAGCTCGAGGTCCAGCAACAGGAGGCGGAGGTCCAGCGGATGCGCCAGGAGACCGAGCGCCAGCGCGGCGAGATCGTGAACGCAGCGCGAAACGAAGCGCGGGAGATCCTGGCACGGACGAACCGAGAGTCATCACAGGAGCTGCGCGAGGCGGAGGCCTCGGGCGCACGCCTCCTCGAGCAGGCCCGCCACCAGGCCAACGAACTCACGAACGCGACGCGGGCCGAAGTCGAGCAGACGCTTGAATGGGCGCGTGCGCAGGCGGACGTCATCGTTCAACGCGCCCGGATGGGCGCGGAGCAACTCCTTGGCGCCGCGGGCCACGGCGACGCGGCCGTTCAGGACGCTGTGGACGCGATCGTGCGCGCCGCCGAAGAGACCGTCCAGGCGTCACGCCGTCCGGCCGCGGCTGCGGCGCCGACCGACGTGCCCCACGAGCCTGAACCGGCCGCGGCCGCGCCCAGGCGGACGCCCGCACGCCCGACCGGCGCGCCGGCTGTCGAGTCGGAAGGGTCGGGACCAGGCCCGGTCACCGCCGAGCCGACTCCCGAGAGGAGCGACGGCGGAGGCCGCGTCGCCCCGGACGCCGAAGGCGAGGACTCGAAGACCTCGTAGGAGGCGGGCTCGCTCGGCCGGTAAGGTGAGCCCCCAGTCGAGGTGCCCGGCCCGTCGATCTTCCGCTTCGTCGCACTCGCGACGTTCATCGTCTCGGTCGCCTTCGCTCTTTCGATCGCCGGCGTCGGTCGCGCCTGGGTCGTCGTTGGGATCGCCGCCGCGTTCCTGAGCGCCGTTGCGGTCGAGTGGATCACGCTCCGCGAGGTCGACGCCCGCTGGCGGCCGTTCGAGCGGAGCGAGGCGCAAGCGAGATTCCGCGCCGCGACGAGCGCGCGGGGCGCGGGCCCCGCCGAACCTCGGAGGAGCCGTCGACCCGTTCGCCCGCGGCCGGGCTCCGGCGGAATGGAAACGGCGGCGGACGCGGCCGCGCCAGCAAGCGGGGCGACCGCGGGCGAGTCGACGCCGGGGGGCCCGGCCCCTCCCGTGAGCGACGCGCTGACGACCCCGCGCGGCCGAGCTCCCTCGCCGGAGGCGCTCGCCGCGGCCGATCAGGCGCCGGTCGCGTCGGAGGAGCTCGAGCGCAAGGCGACGGTTGCCGAGGCATCTGTCCCGACCCGCGACGAGCCGCCAGAGGCGCTCGTCGAACCGCCCGCGCCGGCGGCGGCTGCCCCCGAGGACGAGGAGTCCGCCGCGCGCGAGCCCGAGCGAGTGCAGGCGCCGCCGGAGCCCGAGCCGCCGACCGCTGAGACCCGGAGAGACGACGAGGACGAGGAGGCGCTGGACGCGCGGCGGCCAGCGCCCGGGCCGCGGCAGGCGGACGCGACCGAAGCGGCGGAAGAGGGGGAGCCCCAGCCGCCACAGCGTCCCGACCGGGGCCCCACGCCCGCCGCGCCGTCGCGACGCCCGATGATCCCGCCGCGCCGGCCGTCGCCCCCACGTCCGGTGCCGCCACCCCCTCGCCCGCGGGTCGTGCAGCCGCCTTCGACGGCTGGACAGGCGCCGGCCCGGGAGCCAGGCGTCGTCCGACTCGCCGAGCGCCGGCGCGAGCCGCGCGCGTGGAACGTGTGGGATCTCGAGCGCGCCGCGCGCGAGGAAGCGCGCCGCTCGCCCGGCCGCTCCGACGAGTGGTCGTACCTCCTGCTCCATCTCCGCCAGTTCGCCGAGGCGGGGGGCAACCTTCCGCCGGAGTTCGACGGCCTCGTCCGCGAGTCGTTCGGATCGCTCCTCGAGCGCCTCGAGCCCGTTTGACCCGTCAATTCGTGGAGCGCCAGCTCGCGCTCGCGGGGATCGCGCTCGTAAGCGCGCTCGGCAGCGTCGCGCTGTCGAACCCCGACGGCGGCGATAACGCGTCCGCGTCTGCGGCGCCGCAGGAGGTCCCGCCGGCGGCGTCGACCTGGTCGGAGGCGGCCGTGGGGACATACGGCCCCGGCCTCTACGGCCGAGCGACGGAATGCGGCGTGGAGCTCACGCCGTCGACGCGCGGGATCTCCCACCCCGTGCTCCCGTGCGGAGCCCGTATCGTGGTCGAGCACGAGGGACGGCAAGCGGAGGCGCGCGTCGTCGAGAGACGCTCGTTCGGCGCGGGCCAGGTCTTCGCGCTGACCGAGTCGCTCGCGGCCGACCTCGGCGTTTCGGGCGTCCAGATCGTTCGATGGCGCTTCGCGCCGCGGGCGGAGTAGACTGCGAAGGCGTGCTCGACTGCGTGCGTGGCCTCGCGCGCATATGTAGAACCAACAGCTACTGAGAGGGAGCCCGCGTCCGGGCGGCACGGCGCCGGCCGGCAGGGCACCCACCTGGTTCGCCAGGTTCCTCACGCGCGGGGCTGATCGGCGGAGTGGGGCACGCTTTTTTTCGCGCTACGGTGAAGACGTGATCGAGTCGGTAGGAAACGCCGCTCGCGACGGCGATCTCGCGTGGGTTCGGCTTCGGATCGAGTCGCGCCGGATCGTCGAGGCGGTGGGAGACGGCCCGGGCGTGGCCGACGTCTGCCGGGCGGTCCGCGGCGTCACGACGCTCGAGGCGGGCGCCGTTCCCGCCGAGCTGCTCGCGGGGGATGCGCTCCACGACGCGCTCGGCCCCGTCGTCGAAGCGGAGAGGAACGCGGCGCGCGTCGCGGTTGCGATGAGCGGCGGGGTGGACAGCGCCGTTGCGCTCCTGCGGGCGCGCGACGCCGGGCACGAGGCGGTCGGCGTGACGCTCCGACTCTGGACGGATCCGGCCGGGCCGGACTCCGACCGGGCCTGCTGTTCTCCGACGGCGGTCCTCGCCGCACGCGAGACGTGCCATTCGATCGGGATCCCGCACTTCACGCTTGATCTCCGGGAGGGCTTCCGCCGCGCCGTCGTCGGGCCGTTCGTCGCGGCGTACGCGCGCGGCGAGACGCCGAACCCCTGCGTTCGCTGCAACGGGAGCTACCGCTTCGCGGAGCTGCTCGCGTTTGCACGGCGGATCGGCGCCCGCCGGCTCGTGACCGGACACTACGCGCGCGTAGTCGAGCACCGCGGCCGGTTGCTGCTTGCCCGCGCCGCCGACGGCGAGAAGGATCAGTCGTACATGCTCGCGCGCCTCGATCCGCGGCACCTCGGCCGCGTCTGGTTCCCGCTCGGCGAGCAAACGAAGGCGGCGACGCGGGGGCACGCTCGCGCAGCCGGACTCGCCGTCGCCGAGCGGCGCGAGAGCCAGGAGGCGTGCTTCCTCGCCGGCGCGGATTACCGCGAGTTCCTGGCGCGTCACGGTCTCGCCCCGCGGGAGGGTTCGATCGTGAACGAGCGGGGTCGTGAGCTCGGCCGGCACGACGGCTTCTGGCGCTTCACGCCCGGCCAGCGACGCGGCGTCGGCGTCGCGGCCGGCACCCCGGTGTACGCCGTCCGGACGGATCCTCGCACGAACACCGTCGTCGTCGGCGCTCGCGATTCGCTCGCGCGCACGCAGATCCGCGTCGGCGTCGGCTCGCTCTTTGCGCCCGTCGCGCGGGCGGACGCCAAGCTTCGCTACCGCTCGCCGGCTCTGCCTGCGACGGTCGAGGCCGAGCCGCGCGGCTTCCGTCTTGCGCTCGAGCGACCCGCGTACGGGGTCGCCCGGGGCCAGGCGGCCGTCCTCTACGAGGGCGACGTGGTGGTCGGAGCGGGGCTGATCTCGGCGTCCGAATGACGGTGCCGGCGCGAGTACAATCGTCGCCCGTCGCGCGCCCAGCGGCCTCGTCTCAGTGACCGACGCGATCCGGCTGACCGTTCCTCACGCACGCGCCTACTACGGCGTCATCCGGCTCGTGCTCGGCGGTCTCGCCGCTCGCCACGACCTCTCGTACGAGGAGCTCGAGGACATCCAGATCGCGCTCGAGATGCTCCTCACGGATCCGTACGCCGCAGGCGGCGAGGTGACCGTCGAGGCTCGGCTCGGCGACGGGGCGTTCGAGGTGTCCGTGGGCCCGCTCGATGCGCGCCGTCTCGAATCGGAGCTCGCCCGCGATCTCGACGCGCACGACGGGATCGGGTTGCGCCGGCTTCTTTCCGCTGTGGCGGGCGGGTTCGAGGTCGAGCGCCGCGACGGCGGTGAGTGGGTGCGCATCCGCAAGCCCCTTCCGGCGGCACAGGTGGAACACCGGTGACGGCGGCCGAGAAGAGTGACCGCGAGCTGCTTCGCCGCTATCACGCGCACGGCGATCTCGAGGCGCGCGAGAAGCTGATCGAGCAGTACCTGCCGCTCGTCCGCTCTCTTGCGCGGCGCTACTCGTATCGCGGAGAGCAGCTCGAAGACCTCGTCCAGGTCGGTTGCATCGGCCTCATCAAGGCGATCGACCGATTCGACGTCGACCGCGGCGTCGAGCTCACGACGTACGCGACCCCGAACATCATCGGCGAGATCAAGCGCCATTTCCGCGACAAGGGGTGGTCGGTCCGCGTGCCGCGCGGGCTTCAAGAGCTGAACGTCCGGCTCTCACGTCTGATCGAGGAGCTGACCGTGCAGCTCGAGCGCTCGCCGACGATCGCCGAGCTCGCCAAGGCAGCCGGAGTCGACGAGGAGGAGGTGCTCGAGGCGCTCGAGACGGGTCAGGCGTACGCGACGCTCTCGCTCTCGGCTCCGACGGGCGGCGACGACGCGGACGATCTCGATCCACTCGAGTCGCTTGGCGAGGTCGAGCACGAGTACGAGGTGAGCGAGGACCGGGCCGTGCTCGCGCCCGGCCTCAAGGTGCTCGACGATCGCGAGCGACGGATCCTCCAGCTCCGCTTCTTCGAGGGACTGACGCAGTCGCAGATCGCGCAGCAGGTCGGGATCTCCCAGATGCACGTCTCTCGCCTCATCCGCCGCGCGCTCGAGAAGATCCGGGAAGAGATCGCCGCGGACGTCGAGGTGGACGAGCAGGCGCCCGAGCACCGGGCGGCGCCGGGGTCGGCATAGCATTCGGGCGGCCGGCCGCCCAGCCGTCGCGGCCCGGCGCGCCCAGCCTCCTCCCCAAGGCGATCGTACCGCCGATATCCGCACGTGTGCCGAGCGGTTTTTGCCGTTTTTGCGCCCGAACACGCCCGATTCCCGCGCACGGATCCAGGGCGGCCTCCCGCTACGATCGCGGGATGCGGACGAGCGACGAGCTTCGCGAAGGTTTCCTCTCGTTCTTCGAGGCGAAGGGCCACCTACGCCGCCCGTCCGGCTCGCTCGTCCCCCCGACGTACGACCCGTCCGTTCTTCTCACAACGGCCGGGATGCAGCCGCTCAAGCCGTACTTCCTCGGCCTCGAAGACCCGCCGGCGAAGCGGCTGGCGACCGTCCAGAAGTGCTTCCGGACGACGGACATCGACGAGGTCGGTCTGACGGCACGCCACCTGACGTTCTTCGAGATGCTCGGGAACTTCTCACTGGGCGACTACTTCAAGGACGGCGCGATCGAGCTCGCGTGGGAGTTCGTCACCCAGCACCTCCGCTACCCGGAGGAGGAGGTGTGGGCCACGGTCTTCGCGGGCGATCCGGAACTCCGCCTCGACCGTGACGAGGTCGCCGTCGCCGGGTGGGAGCGCGTCGGCATCCCGGCGGAGCGGATCGTCGACCTGCCGCGGAGCGAGAACTTCTGGCAGGCCGGCCCAACCGGGCCTTGCGGACCGTGCTCGGAGCTCTACTTCGACCGCGGCCGCGAGCACGGCTGCGACCGCCCCGACTGCGCGCCCGGCTGCGAGTGCGACCGCTTCCTCGAGTTCTGGAACCTCGTCTTCATGGAGTTCGACCTGCACGCGGACGGGAGCCTGACGCCGCTCCCGACTCAGAACATCGACACGGGGGCGGGCGTGGAGCGAAACGCCGCGATTCTCCAGGGCGTCCACTCCGTCTACGAGACGGACGGCTTCCGAGCGATCGTCGACTGGGTCGAGGCCGAGACGGGCGCGCGCTACGGCGAGTCGGAGGAGGCGACAAAGGCACACCGCGTCCTCGCCGACCATGGCCGCGGTATGACGTTCCTCGTCGCGGACGGCGTGACGCCGTCGAACGAAGGGCGCGGGTACATCCTGCGGCGGATCATCCGGCGGGCCGTCCAGCACGGGGCGAGAATCGGCCTCGAAAGCCCGTTCCTCGGCCGCCTCGCGGACGTCGTCGTCGCCCGGATGGGAAACGTCTACGCGGAGCTCGTCGACGGCCGCGACGAGATCGCCCGCGTTCTCGGCGGCGAGGAGGAGCGTTTCGGCGCGACACTCGCGCGGGGCCAGCGCCTCTTCGACGAGGTCGCTGCGCGCGGCCGGGTCTCGAGCGAGGATCTCTTCCGGCTCTACGACACGTACGGCTTCCCGGTGGAGCTGACCCGCGAGCTCGCGCGTGAGCGCGGGATTCCGGTCCACGACGAGGATTTCTCACGCCTGATGGACGAGCAGCGCGAGCGGTCTCGGGCGCGGAGCGCGGCGGGGTTCGAGCTTCGCCTCGGCGGCGAGCAGAAGAGCGAGTTCGTCGGCTACGAGAAGACCGAGGTGCTGACCGCGATCGCCCTCCTCGAGGAACTCGGCGAGGGTCTCTTCCAGGCAAAGCTCCACGAGTCGCCGTTCTACGCGGAGGGGGGCGGGCAGGTCTCGGACATCGGGTTCATCGAGCACCGTGACTCGGGGGCGCGCGCCGAGCTCGTCGAAGCGCGGCGACTCGGGAACGACGACCAAGTCCTCACCTTTCGAGGCGAGGGCTTCCGGGCGGGCGACCGCGTCCGCGCAGTCGTCCCGTGGTCGGTGCGCTTCCCGACGATGGCGAACCACACGGCGACGCACCTGCTCCACAAGGCGCTCCAAGAGGTGCTCGGCGACCACGTGCGCCAGGCGGGTTCAGCCGTCCGACCGGACAAGCTGCGGTTCGACTTCACGCACGGACACGCGCTCACGTCCGAGGAGCGCGAGCGGGTCGCGGAGCTCGTGAACGAACGGATTTTCGAGAACCTTCCCGTGCACGCGTTCCTGACTCCGATCGAGGAGGCGCGCAGCCTCGGCGCGACGATGCTGTTCGGCGAGAAGTACGGGGACATCGTCCGCGTCGTCGAGATTCCGGGGTTCTCGCGCGAGCTCTGCGGTGGGACGCACGTCCGGACAACCGCCGAGATCGGCCTGTTCGCGATCCTCTCCGAGGGCTCCGTGGGGTCTGGCGTCCGGCGGATCGAGGCCGTCAGCTCGGGCGAGGCGTTCGCGTACCTGCGCTCCCGGGCGCACGAGGCCGACGAACTCCGCTCGCAGCTCGAGCGGGGGCGCAAGGACGCCAGCGAGCGGCCTGCAGCGACTGGCCCCGCCATCGTCGACGAGCGCCGGAATCGGGCGGGGGACGTGGAGGTGATCGTCGTCGAGGCGCGCGCGGCAGGCCCCGACGACCTCCTTGCGCTTTCCGATCGGCTCATGCAGCAGCATCCCCCCGCGGCCGTCGTGCTCGGCGCGCGCGAGGACGGTCGCGTCCACCTCGTCGTGAACCTCGACCGCTCGCTGGAAGCACGCGGCCTCGATGCGGTCAAGGTCGTCCGCGAGGCGGCTGCGCTGGTTGGCGGCGGCGGCGGCGGCCGGCCGACGATGGCGCGCGCCGGCGGCCGCGAGCCGGACAAGCTGCCTGAGGCGCTCGCCGCTGCCGAGCGCGCGCTTCTCGCGGCGCTCTCGCCGTGAGGCGACTCGTCGTCGTCGTCGCGCTCGGAGCCGGAGCGCTCGCGTCGCTCGTTCCGACCGCGGCCGCCCAGCGGCCGCGCACATGGAACACGCGCCCCGTCGGCCACGTCGAGCTTCGCGGCGGCTTCAACGGCGACGTGGCCGTCCACCGGCGCGCCGCCTACGTCGGCTCGTGGGGGTTCGCCGGCCTCTGCCCGGTGCACGGAGTCCGCGCGATCTCCGTCCGCAGGCCGACCCGACCGCGGGTCGCGAGCAGGTTCGCCCGGTTCCCGGCAACGACGGCCGAGGACGTCTGGGTCGGCGCGATCGAGACGCCGTTCTTCCGGGGCGACCTCGCCGCGGTGGGCATCCAGCGCTGCCGCCCGGGCGCGCGCTTTGCGGGCCTCGCCCTCTTCGACGTCACTCGTCCGGGACGCCCGCGCCTGCTCGGCCGCCTCGCGTCGGAGCGAGGCGTGCGCGGCGTCCACGAGCTCTCCGTCGTCCAGCGCGCCGACGGTCGGGTGCTCGCGCTTCTCGCCGTCCCGCACTCGCTCCTCGTGACGGAAGGCCGGAAGGGCGACGTTCGGATCGTCGATGTGACGAACCCGCGCGCTCCCCAGGAGTTGGCCGACTGGGATTTCCGCCGCGACGGGCCCGAGCCCGACCGAAGCGCGCTCGTCTCGGGCCGCGGCTCGCTCGAGCTCTACGCACACAGCGTCGCTCCGTACGCCGCAGGCCAGCGTGCTTTCGTCTCCCACTGGGATGCGGGCACGGTCTTCCTCGATCTCGCCGATCCCGCGCGCCCCCTCTACCTCGGGCGGACCGCCTACGGCAGCGGCGCGCACGGGAATGCCCATTCCGGCGCGTTCACGCCGGGCGAGACGGTCTTCGTCCAGAACGACGAGGTCGGCGACTTCTACGGGACGGGGTCCGAGCGCGGCAGCTGGGGCTTCCAACGGATCTTCGACGTCTCGAACCCGGGCGCACCGGTCGAGATCGGCCGCTTCGCGACCGAGTCGTCGATCCCCGGCCGCGACCGCCGGATCCGCCGCGACGGCCTCTACTCGGTGCACAACAACGTGATCGTCGGCCGCCTCGAGGTCGTCTCCTGGTATTCGGACGGCGTCCGGATCGTCAGCCTGCGAAATCCCCGCCGGCCGCGGACGATTGGCTTCTTCATCCCGCCGCCGCGGCGCGATCCGCAGCGGTTCTGGCGGGCGCCGAACGGCGCGATCCGGTTCCCGCAAGTCTGGGGAATCGCGGTTCGCGGCGACCTCGTCTACGCGAGCGACATCAACTCCGGCCTCTGGATCTTCCGCGCGAGGGCCCTGAGGGATCCGGGGTAACGGTCACTACAATCCCGCCTCCGTGAAGGTGCTCGCGCTCGACTTCGGTCCGGCGCGGACCGGCGTCGCCGTGTCCGACCCGACGGGGACCGTCGCGCGACCTCTTGCCGTCGTCGAGCGCGCGGCGAGCAAGGATGGTCTCGTCCGCGTACGCGAGCTCGCGCGCGCGGAGGGGGTCGAGCGGATCGTCGTGGGTCTCCCGATCACCTTGCGCGGAACGCGGGGCGAGCAGGCCGCCGAGACCGAGCGGTTCGTCGAGACGCTTCGCGCCGCGACCGACGTCCCGGTCGAGACGTTTGATGAGCGCTTCACGACGCGCCTCGCGCAGGCCTCGCCGACGACCGGCACCGCGGCCGAGGATGCCCGCGCCGCAGCACACCTCCTCACGACCTACCTGGAATGGCTGACCGCCCACCGTACGTGAGGCACGGGCCACGACGCGGGGTGCTGCCCGCGCTCGTCGGAGTCCTGATCGCCGCCGGTGCGCTCGCCGGAATCGGCTGGGGGCTCGTCCGCAGCGTCGGTGGCGGCGAGGCGGCGCCGCCCCCTCCGCCGCCGGCCACGACCGCGCCGGCGAAGCCCGTCCTGCGCATCGTCTTCCCGGAGGGGTTCACGCGGGAGGAGATGGCGCGGCGAGTCGCCGAGGTGAACCAGATTGCGAAGCGCAAGCGGAAGATTGCCCCGGCGCTCCGGCCGCAGGCGTACTTGCAAGCGACACGGCGCGGCCCGCTGCCCGACGGCTTCGCCCGCCAGCTCCCCCACCTCGAGGGGTTCCTCTTCCCGGCGACGTACGAGTTCACGGAGGACACGACGTCGCGCGCGCTCGTCCATCAGCAACTCGACGCGTTCGCGGCCGCCTGGGACGAGGTGGACCTCCGGTTCGCCCGCTCGAAGAACCTCACGCCGTACGACGTCCTCATCATCGCCTCGATGGTGGAGGAGGAGGTGCTCGTTCCGCGGGAGCGTCCGCTCGTCGCAGCGGTCATCTACAACCGGCTCCGGCTCGGCATGCCGCTCGGAATCGACGCGACGATCCGCTACGGGCTCGGCGTTCCCCCGACGGAGGCGCTTCGGCAGAGCCAGCTCGCCGATCCGAACCCCTACAACACGCGCATCCACGCCGGCCTTCCGCCGACGCCGATTACGAATCCGGGCCTTGCGGCGATGCAGGCCGCCGCGCACCCCGCGGACGTCGACTACCTCTTCTTCGTCCGCAAGGCGGACTGCAAGAGCCATTTCTTCACCGCGAGCGAGCAGGAGTTCCTCGCCCGAGTTGCCGGGCCTCGATGCTGACCGGGGCGACCCGGCTCGTCGGCCTCGTCGGGAACCCGGTCTCGCGCTCGCTCTCGCCGCGTATGCAGAACGCCGCGTTCGCGGCGCGCGGGCTCGACTGGGCGTACGTGCCGCTTCCCGTCGAAGCGGCCGCGCTCGAGGCGGCGCTGACCGGCCTCGCCGCCCTCGGCTTCGCCGGCGCGAACGTGACGGTTCCGCACAAGACCACCGCCGTCGCGTACTGCGACGAGCTTGACGAGTTCGCCGAGCGGGCCGGCTCCCTGAACACGATCGTCGTCCGAGACGGGCGACTCGCCGGGTCGTCGACCGACGGGGTTGCGGTCACGGAAGCCGTCGACGCGTCGGGCGCGGCCGTCCTCCTCCTCGGCGCGGGTGGAGCCGCTCAGGCGGTCGCGACGGCGCTCGCCGACGCGGGCGCGGCGAGGCTCGTCGTCGCCTCGCGGAGGCCCGACGCCGCCGCGGCGCTCGCCGCGCGGCTGCGCGCACTCTTCCCCGGACCCGCCGTCGCCGTCGACGAGACCTGGCCGCCGGCCGCCGCCGCGGACATCGTCGTCAACGCGACGCCCGTCTGGGACCGAACGCTCGTCCCCGTCCAGGCTCACCAGCGCGTGGTCGATCTCGCGTACCGCTCCGACGGCGAGCCGACCGCGCTCGTCGCCGCGGCACGCGAAGCCGCGTGCGCGCTCGTCGTCGACGGCCTCGAGATCCTGATGCGCCAGGGCGCGGCGTCGTTCGAACGCTGGACGGGCGTGCCCGCTCCTCGGGCCGTGATGCGGGCCGCACTACCCTCTGCGCCGTGACGCTCACGCTGACGACCGCCGGCGAGTCGCACGGGCCTGCACTCGTCGCCGTCGTCTCGGGGTTGCCCGCCGGCCTGGTGCTCGAGCGCGATGCCCTCGACGCGGATCTCCGCCGCCGCCAGGCTGGCTACGGACGAAGCCCGCGCCAGCGGATGGAAGAGGATCGCGTCGAGGTCCTCGCCGGTCTGCGGCACGGGCGGACGCTCGGGACACCGCTCGCGCTCGTCGTTCGAAACGCCGACCATGCGAACTGGGCGTGGGGGATGAGCCCGTGGCCTCCGCAAGGCGAGCCGGCCGGGAAGGGGAAGGAGCCCGTGACGCTTCCGCGGCCGGGACACGCCGACCTCGCGGGCGCGCTCAAGTTCGGGCTCGCCGACGTCCGCGACGCGCTCGAGCGCGCGAGCGCGCGGCACACGGCCGCGATCGTCGCCGCGGGCGCCGTCGCGAAGGCGCTCCTCGGCGAGATCGGCATCGCCGTCGAGGGCCGGGTGGTGACGGCAGCGCTCGAGCGGCAGATCGACGAAGCCCGGGCCGAGCGGGACACCGTGGGCGGGGCCGTGGAGGTTCGCGCTCGCGGCGTCCCGCCCGGGCTCGGCTCGTACGCGACGAAGGAGGAACGCCTGGACGGGCGGCTGGCGGCGACGCTGATGGCAACCCAGGCGGTGAAGGGCGTCGAGGTGGGGGAGGGTTTCGCGCTCGCGCGCCTTCGGGGCAGCGAGGCGCACGACGAGATCTTCCGCGATGCGGAGGGGTACTACCGCGAGACGAACCGGGCGGGCGGAATCGAAGCCGGGGTCTCGAACGGCGAGGAGGTCGTCGTACGCGCGGCCATGAAGCCGCTCCCGACGCTCATGCGCCCGCTGCGGTCGGCCGACCTCGAGACCGGGGCGCCCGGCGAGGCACTCGTGGAGCGGTCAGACGTCGCCGCCGTCGAGGCGCTCGCCGTCGTCGCCGAGGCGTCGGTCGGGTTCGAGCTTGCCCGCGCGGCGCGCGAGAAGTTCGGCGGCGACGCGCTCGTGGACTTCGTCGCCGCGCACCGCGCCTACCTCGAGCGCATCCCGTGGTCTCCGAGGTAGGCGCGCTCGGCAAGCACATCGCGCTCATCGGGTTCATGGGCGCTGGGAAGACCACGACCGGCCGCGAGGTCGCGCGCGTGACCGACCGCCCGTTCGTCGACGTCGACGAGGAGATCGTCGCCCGCCACGGGCCGATTCCGGATCTCTTCGAGGCGGGGGAGCCGGGCTTCCGGCGTGTCGAAGAGCAGGTCGCCGTGCGAGCGCTCGGCGCGCGCGAGCCGCGCGTCGTCGCGCTCGGCGGCGGCGCGCTCGGTTCCGACGCCACGCGTCGTGCGCTCCGCGAGACCGCGTTCACGATCCTCCTTTCGGTCGCGGTCGACGAGGCGTGGCGGCGCGTCCGCGCGAGCGACCGCCCGCTCGCGCAGAGCGAGGACGCCTTTCGACAGCTCCACGAGGCGCGCCAACCGATCTACCGCGAGGCCGCGGACGCGGTGGCCGCGGACTTCGAGGGGATCCTCCTCGCCGCCCTCCTCGTCGAGCTGCGGCCGCGCGCCGTCGAGGAGCTGAGCGACGTCTTCCGGAGCGAGGAGTCGGTCGCGCTCGTTGCGGACGAGCACGTGCTCGAGATCCACCGTCCAGGCGTCGACGACCGCTTCTCGCTGCACTCGGTGCCGCGCGGCGAGCGAGCCAAGACGGCCGGGGTCGCCGAGCGCCTCTGGCGAGAGCTCCGCATCGGACGCGACGATCTCCTCGTCGCACTGGGAGGCGGCACCACGACCGACGCCGCCGGCTTCGTCGCGGCGACCTACCTCCGCGGAGTTCGGTGGGCCGCCGTCCCGACGACGCTCGTCGGCCAGGTCGACGCGGCGATCGGCGGAAAGACGGGAATCGACCTCCCCGAGGGCAAGAACCTCGTCGGCGCGTTTCACGTTCCGGCGCGCGTCGCGATCGATCCGCACGTCCTCGCGACGCTTCCCGAGGACGAGCGCCGAAACGGAATGGCCGAGGTCGTGAAGACCGGGCTGCTGGCCGCACGACCGCTCTGGGACCTCCCCGAGCCCGAGATGGTCCGCGCCTGTGCCGCGTTCAAGTGCGCCGTCGTTCTCTCCGACCCGTTCGAGCGGGGACGGCGCGCGATCCTGAACCTCGGGCACACGTTCGCCCACGCGCTCGAAGCCGCGTCCGGGTACACCGTGTCGCACGGCGACGCGGTCGCGCTCGGCCTCCTCGCCTCACTCCGCCTCTCCGGACAGCCGACCGACGTCGTCGACGAGCTCCTCCACCCCGAACCGGTTCGGGTAGACCGCCAGCGCGCCTGGGCGGCCCTCCGACGGGACAAGAAGGCCGCGCGCGGCAAGGCGCGCCTGGTTCTCCTTCGCGCGCCGGGCGAGCCGGAGTACGGCGTCGAACTCCCGGACGCCGACGTTCGCGCGGCGCTCGACGAGCTGATCCGCGAGTAGTGCCCGTCGAGATGCTGCTGGATTCCCGGGTCGCGAGCACCAAGCCCGAGGCCGCAGCTTCCGCAGGCAAAGACTGGCCGCCTTGGCAAGAGGGCGATTGCCCGATGGCGCACTAGACTCGGCGCCGTGCAGGTCGCCGTCCTGAACGGGGTGAACCTGAACGCACTGGCCGACCGCGATCCGGCCGTCTACGGCGGCCTCACGCTGAACGAGCTCGAGAACCGGATCTACCGGTGGGGGCGGGAGCTCGGTCTCCAGGTGCGCTGCATGCAGACGAACCACGAGGGCGTGTACGTCGACTGGTGCCACGAGACACGGCGCTGGGCGGCCGGCGTGATCCTGAACCCGGGCGCCTGGTCGCACTACAGCTACGCGATCCGAGACGCCGTCGAGCTCTTCACCGTTCCGGTCGTCGAGGTCCACCTCTCCGACGTCGCGAAGCGTGAGGAGTGGCGCCGGCACTCGGTCATCGAGGACCTCGTCGCCGCGCGCGTGATCGGGAAGGGACCCGAGGGCTACCGCGAGGCGCTCGTCCACCTCGCCGAGCAGGCGTGACGGCGGAGCAGGCGCGGCTCGGGCGCGTGCGCGCCGCGCTCGAGACGCTCGGCGCCGCGACCTTTCTCGTCACGGACCCGGTCAACGTCCGCTACCTGAGCGGGTTCGAGAGCTCGAACGCGGCGCTCCTCGTCGGGGCCGACCGCGTCCTCCTCGTGACGGACGGCCGCTACCTCGAGGCGGCGCGGGACGTCGGGGGCGTGGAAGTGATCGAATCGGCGCGCGAGCTCCTCCCGTTCCTCGGAGCGCGGCTCGCAGAGCTCGCCGAGCCGCCGGTCGCCTTCGAGGCCGCGCACGTGACGTTTATGGCGTACGAGGCCCTCGCGGCCGGCGGCGTCGAGCTCCGCCCGGCGGCGCGCGTCGTCGAGGAGCTTCGTGCGGTGAAGGATGAGACCGAGCTGGAGGCGATCCGGCGTGCAGCGCGCGTCACGCAGGCCGTGTTCGAGCGCCTCGCCGGGGAGCAGGTCGCAGGCGCGACCGAGGCCGAGCTCGCTTGGCGCCTCGCGCAGGCGCTCCACGACGCGGGTGCCGACGAGCCCGCGTTCCCCGTGATCGTCGCCGCCGGGCCGAACGCTGCTCGCCCGCACCACCACGCGGGCTCCGCGGAGATCGGCGCGGGGACCGTCATCGTCGACCTCGGCGCCAAGCTGGGCGGCTACTGCTCGGACTGCACACGGACGTTCGCGAGCGGCGGAGCGCTTCCGTCGGAGCTCGAGCGCGCGTACGAGCTGTGCCGCGAGGCGCAGGCCGAGGCGCTCGCCGCTGTCGCGCCCGGCGCCTCGGCAAAGGCGGTCGACGCGATCGCCCGCCGGCGGATCGCGGCCGAGGGCCACGCCGTCGTTCACGGCCTCGGTCACGGGGTCGGGCTCGAGGTTCACGAGCTGCCCCGGCTCGCCGACACGTCCGATGCGACGCTCGCGGCCGGCAACGTCGTCACCATCGAGCCGGGCGTCTACGTGCCGGGAGCGGGCGGCATCCGAATCGAGGATCTCGTGATCGTCGCGGACGGCGGCCCGGAGGTCCTGACCCCGCTGTCGAAGCGGCTCGCGATGCTCGCATAGGCGACCGTCTGCACGCGGGCGATCGGGCGCCGGAAGGGTCGTCTCGTGGTTGGGGCCGTGGCGCGCGCCGCTGAGGCTTCTCGAACGGCTCTACACTCTCACCCCGTGGCCGAGGTCGTCTCGACGAACCAGTTCAAAAACGGGATGCACGTCGAGCTCGACGGCCACGTCTGGCGCATCGTCGAGTTCCAGCACGTAAAGCCGGGGAAGGGCGGTGCCTTCGTCCGGACACGGCTCAAGGGACTCGACACGGGGGCCGTCGTCGACAGGACGTTTCGCGCCGGCGAGAAGATGCCTCGCGTCCACACGGAGACGAAGAGCGTGCAGTACCTCTACGACGCGGGCGACGACGTGGTCTTCATGGACGAAGGGACCTACGAACAGCTCTCGCTTCCGCGCGAGCTTGTCAAGGACGACCTCGAGTTCCTCCAACCGTCCGCGTCCGTCCTTCTCCTGACGGTGGACGGCCGTCCGGCCGGGCTCCAGCTTCCCGCCTCCGTCGAGCTTGCCGTCACGGACACGGAGCCGGGCGTCCGCGGCGACACCGTCTCGAACGTGACGAAGCCCGCCAGGCTCGAGACGGGCGCCGTTGTCCAGGTTCCGCTCTTCGTGAACGCGGGCGACCGCGTGAAAGTCGACACGCGCGAGCGCCGCTACATCTCGCGCGCCTAGTGGCCGCGCTCGTCGACACGACGATCCGACTCCTCTCGCAGGAGCCGCTCGCGGCGCGCGTCCCGACCGCCCGGCTCCTCGAGGTCGCCGAGCGCCTGGACGCGGCCGGGTTCGCAGCGCTCGAGGTATCGGGCGGCGGGTGCTTCGACGCGGCCGTACGGCGAGGGGTCGAAAGCCCCTGGGAGCGGATCCGGGCCCTTCGCGACCGCTCCTCGACGCCGCTCGGCATGGCGCTTCGCGGGCGCTTCCTCGTCGGCTCGCGGCCGCTCTCTCGCGACCTCGTGCGCCGCTTCGTTCGAAGCGCCGCCGACAACGGGATCGATGTCTTCCGGCTCCACGACCCGCTGAACGACCTCACGAACCTCCGTGAGGCGGCGGAGGCGATCCACGCGTGCGAGAAGGAGCTCGCCGTCGGACTCGTCCAGAGCCCCGGTCCGGCGGGCGAGACGGCCGTCCTGCTCGAGCGCGCCCACTATCTCGCCGAGCTCGGCGCCGCGCGCGTCTTGATCCACGACCCGGCCGGCTCGCTCGCGCCGGCGCAGGCGCGGGGGCTCGTCGAGCGGGTCGGCGAGGCAAGTGGGCTTCCCGTCGGCCTCCACGCGCAAGGCGCGGGCGGCGCGGCACTCGCGGCGTCGATCGAGGCAGCTCGGGGGGGCGCCGACCGAATCGCCTGCGCCATCTACCCCGTCGCGATCTCGCTCCACCGCGTCTCGGCCGAGGCGCTCTCGCAGGCGCTCGTGGGCATCGGGCTCGACACGGGCGTCGATCTCGACAAGCTCTGGGAGGCGAGCGAGCTCGTCGACGAGGCGCTCGGGGAGGAGCCGGTGACGCCGCTCTCGCCGCGAGTCGCCGTGAGGGCCGCCGAGCACCGGCTGCCCGCGGGGCTCGTGGCGGAGGTCGACGCGAACCTCCGTCGGCAAGGATCCGCCGACCGGCTGGACGCCGTGCTCGAGGAGCTGACCGCGATCCGGGCGGAGGCCGGCTGGCCGCCGCTCGCCTCGCCGATCGGGCAGGTGCTCGCCTCGCAGGCGCTGATCCACGTCCTCTCTGCCCAACGCTGGCAGATCGTCGTCGACGAGCTTCGCGACCTGATCGATGGGCGCTACGGGTCGCCGCCCGGCGACGTCGACCCCGTCGTCCGCCGCAGCGTCGAGCTCCTGGGCGGCGGCGACGGAAGCGCGGCCGCGCGCTGGAACGAGCACCCGAAGGCGCTCGACGAGCTGCGCGGCGCGGCCGCGGGCCTCGCCGCAAGCGAGGAGGAGTTGCTCCTACTCGCGCTGTTCGGCGAGGAGGCGGAAGCGCTCTTGCGGGCGATCCGGAACAGAGGCCGACGCGACGAGCGCGACGCCGCGGGGCTCGAGCGGAGCGAATCCGAGCGGCTGCGGGATCTCATCCGCGTCGTCCAGGAATCGGGGATCGGCGAGCTCACGATCGAGGAGGGCGAGTGGCGGGTCACCGTCCGCCGCTCCGAGGCCGGTGCCGTCGGAGCTCCCGCCGCCGCGGCCGCATCGCCGGGGCCCGTCATCCCCGCACCCGAGGACGTAGCCGTCGCCGAGCCGCCGCTTCCGCCACCCGCGGACGAGACGATCCGCGTCGAGTCGCCGATGGTCGGGACGTTCTACCGTGCGCCCTCGCCGGGTGCGCCGCCGTTCGTCGAGGAGGGCGACGCGGTCGAGGCGGGGCAGACACTCTGCATCCTGGAGGCGATGAAGCTCATGAACGAGGTGAAGGCGGAGCGTGAGGCGCTCGTTCGCCGGATCTGCGTCGAGAACGCGGAGCCCGTCGAGTACGGCCAACTGCTCTTCGAGCTCGAGCCGCTGAACGGGCGCCCGCTCGACGCGCTCTAACCGTGCGCGGTGCGCGAGCCTCGCGTGACCCTTTCCGCCCGGGGGCCCCCGACGCAGCGGCCGCGTTCGGCGCCCGCTCGCGGAGAAGCCTTGGTCCCCGGACGCCCTCCGCCGAGTTGCCTCGGCCGAGGGCCAAGGGTCGCGTGGCGGCGAACCTCCCGGCCCCCCGGACCACCGCTCCGCGGCCGGCTGCGCCGGCCGGATCCCCCCGCGACGAGTGTCGCGCCCCAGATCGCGCGCGCAGCGCGCGGACCGTCACGCTACTGTCGCGATGTTTCGACGCGTCCTGATCGCGAACCGCGGCGAGGTCGCCGTCCGTGTCATCCGCGCGTGCCGGGAGCTCGGAATCGAGTCCGTCGCCGTCTACTCGACCGCCGACCGCGACTCGCTCCCCGTCCGCCTCGCCGACCGCGCCGTCCACGTCGGCCCGCCCCCGGCGGCGGCCAGCTACCTGAACATTCCGTCACTCGTGGCGGCGGCGGCTACGACCGGCTGTGAGGCGGTCCACCCGGGCTGGGGCTTCCTCGCCGAGAACGCCCGGTTCGCGCGCGCGTGCGAGGACAACGACCTCGTCTTCGTCGGTCCTCGGCCGGACACGATCGAGACGATGGGCGACAAGATCCGTGCGAAAGAGGCGGTCGCGCGCGCCGGGCTTCCGCTCGTCCCGGGCTCGGACGGGCGTGCCTCGCTCGCGCAGGCGAGCGAGCTCGGCGACGCGATCGGCTTTCCGCTCCTCCTCAAGGCCGCGGCGGGGGGAGGGGGACGCGGGATGCGGCTCGTCCGCTCGCCGTCGGAGCTCGAAGCCGCCTACCGGACGGCGTCGGCTGAGGCGGAGGCGAGCTTCTCGAACGGCTCGCTCTACGTCGAGAAGGCGCTCGTCGGAGCGCGCCACGTCGAGATCCAGGTGCTCGGGGACGGCGAGGGCCAGATCTTGACGCTCGGCGAGCGCGACTGCTCGATCCAGCGTCGCCACCAGAAGCTCGTCGAGGAAGCGCCGTCCCCCGCCGTCACACCCGATCTCCGTGCGGAGATGGAGGACGCCGCCCGGCGCGCGTCCGCCGCGCTTCACTACCGCGGCGCCGGGACGATCGAATTTCTCCTCGACGCCGACGGCAGCTTCCACTTCATCGAGATGAACACTCGCCTGCAGGTCGAGCATCCGGTGACCGAGCTCCTCACCGGCATCGACCTCGCGCGCGCACAGCTTCGGGTCGCCGCCGGAGAGGGCCTCCCGCGTCAAGGTCGCGCCGGGCTGAGCGGTCATGCGATCGAGTTTCGCGTGAACGCCGAAGATCCGGCGCGCGACTTCTTCCCCGCGCCGGGGACCGTGACCGCGTTCACGGCTCCGCTCGGGCCGGGCGTCCGTGTCGATACGCATGTGTTCCCCGGCTATCGCATCCCGCCCTTCTACGACTCGCTCGTCGCCAAGGTCATCGTCTGGGCGGAAGACCGTCCCGCCGCGATCGCGCGTGCCGAACGAGCGCTCTCGGAGCTCGCGCTCGAAGGGGTGCCGACGACGCGCGAGCTCGCGCTCGGGATCGTGCGAGCGCCGGAGTTTCGCTCGGGCGAGTACACAACCGACTTCCTCGCGACGGCCGGCGCCGAACTCGTCGCGCGCGAGGCGGCGTGACGTCCCGCCGCGAGGCGCGCCGGACCGCCGTCATCCTGCTCTACCAGTGGGACGTGAGCGGGCGCCCGCTGGGGTCGCTCTACGAAGGCGAGGTCGACGAGTACGCCCGCGAGCTCGCCGAGGGCGTCGTCGAGCGCGCCGATGCTCTCGACCGGCGCATCAGCGAGGCGTCGACGGGCTGGCCCGCGGACCGGCTCGGGGCGCTCGAGCGGAACATCCTGCGCGTCGCGCTCCTCGAGCTCCAGCGGGGCGACGTTCCGGTCGAGGTCGTCCTCGACGAAGCGGTACGGCTCTCGAAGCGGTATGCGTCCGACGATGCGGGCCGGCTCGTAAACGGCATCCTCGGCCGGATCGTGCGCGAGGCGGCCTGAACGCAGCCGTCCGCGCGCCCTGCGACCTCGTATCCTCCCGCGCGTGATTTGTCGCGTTTCGCGCACCACGAGCGCGTGGTTCGGACGTATGCTCGACGCGGGGGAACGACCAACGGGGGGCCCCCGGGGGGAGACTCACGCGAAGCAGGAGGCCGGGGCGTGAGCGCGCGCGAGACCGGCGGGCGGCTCCAGGAGCTCCTCGCCGAGCTCGACACGACGCTCGCGGACCTCGAGCGATCCGGCGAGTCGGAGGACGTGGTCGACAAGCTCGCCGCGATGGCGGAGCTCGCCCGCGCCGTCCAGGCCGAGATCGACCGACTTCGGCGCGAGGCCGCCGCCGGGGACGAGTCGGCCGACGATGCACCGGCCTGACGAGCTTCGCGCGCTCGTCGAGGCGCGACTCGCAGAGCTTCCCTTCGCGCTCGAGCTCGGCGAGCTCGAGGAGGCGCTTCGCTACTCGCTGCTCGGGGGCGGCAAGCGGATTCGCCCCGTCCTCTGCCTCGCGACGGGCGAAGCGCTGGGACGGACGGCCGACGAGCTCCTCCCAGCCGCCTGCGCGCTCGAGCTCGTCCACACCTTCAGCCTGGTTCACGACGACCTCCCGGCGCTGGACGACGACGATCTCCGTCGCGGCCAGCCGAGCGCGCACGTCCGGTTCGGCGAGGGCGTCGCGATCCTCGCGGGCGACGCTCTTCTCACCGAGGCGTTCCGGCTCGCGCTCGGCTATCCCGGCCCCGAGGTCGGGCGCGTCCTCGCCGGCGCGACGCTCGGGATGATCGGCGGTCAGTACCTGGACGTGACGATGGACGGGCGCCTCGACGCCGAAGAACTCGCGCGGCTGCACCACCTCAAGACAGGCCGCCTTCTCGCCGCCTGTGTCGAGGCGCCGCTCGCGGTCGCCGCGCTCCCTGAGCGGAAACGGGAGCCGTGGCGCGCCTTCGCCGACGAGCTCGGCCTCCTCTTCCAGATCGTGGACGACATTCTCGACGCGACCGGGACCGCCGAGGAGCTCGGAAAGACCCCGGGAAAGGACGAGGCGGCGGGAAAGGCGACGTACGTCTCACTCCACGGTCTCGAGGGCGCCCGCGCGCTTGCCGACGAGGCACGCTCGCGCGTGAGCGAGCGGCTCGCGGCGCTTGCGGGAGAGACGTCGGTCCTCGCGGACCTCGTCGCGACGATCCGAGAGCGACGCGCGTAGCGCCGCGACCCGGGCCCACTACGCGCGCACGAACCGCCAGCGCCCCCGCTCATCGCCGACGAGCGCGTGAAGCGCCATGTTGACGGCCCAGACGATGATCGCGGCGACGACGGCCCAGCCGAACCCGTCCACCTCGAAGTCCGGGACGATCCAGTCGGTCACGTAGAGCATGAAGGCGTTGACAAGGAGCAGCGCGAGCCCGAGTGTCAGGACGACCGCCGGGAGGGCGAGCAAGATCACGACCGGCCGGATGACGAGGTTGACGAGCCCAAAGACGAGCGCGGCGAGAACGAGAACCCAGACGTTGTCCCCGTACTCGACAGCGTCGAGGAGCGCGGCGGCGACCCAGAGGGCGACGAAGTTGGACGCCCACCAGAGGAGGATCCGCACGGCGCCCACTCGCCGACTGTAGCGACGCGCCGCGCGAGTGCACCGAATCCGCGCGGCCGGGCCGCGCCGTCCGGGGTCGGCGGGGCAGGCGACTAAGCTAGCTCGACGTGAAGAAGCGCCTCGACGTCCTCCTCGTGGAGCGCGGGCTCGCTGCCAGCCGGGCGCAGGCGCAGTCGCTGATCCTCGCGGGGCGCGTCCGCGGGCACAGCAAGGCAGGGGACCAGGTCGAGGAGACGGCCGCCCTCGACGTCGCCGAGCCGCCGCGCTTTGTCTCCCGCGGGGGCGAGAAGCTCGCCGGCGCGCTGGCCGCGCTCGAGATCGACGTCAGCGGCGAGGATTGCCTCGACGTCGGCGCTTCGACGGGCGGATTCACGGATGCGCTCCTGCAGGCGGGCGCCGCGCGGGTCTGCGCTCTCGACGTCGGGTACGGCCAGCTGCACACCCGGCTTCGCGGGGACCCGCGGGTCACTGTCGTCGAGCGCACGAACGTGCGCAACCTCCGCTGCGACGAGCTCCCGTTCCCGCCGACGTTCGTCGTCTGCGACGTCTCGTTCATCGGGCTCTCGAAGGCGCTTCCGCCCGCACTCGCGTGCGCGGCACCCGGCTGGCGGGCGCTCGTCCTGCTGAAGCCGCAGTTCGAAGCGGGCCCACGCGACGTCGGGAAGGGGGGCGTCGTCCGCGATCCGGAGGTCCGCGCCCGCGTCGTCGAGCAGGTCGTCGCTCAGGTGCCGGCGTGGGGCGGCAGGGTCGAGGGCGTGACCGACTCGCCGCTTCCGGGACACAAGGGGAACCGTGAGGTCTTCGTCTACATCGTCGCCGACGGCGCCGCCCGCGGCTAGAGCGGTCAAGCGCGCCGCCGTCGTCACGCACGGGAAGCCCGAGACGATCGGCGATGCCGTGGCACGTCTCGAGCGGACGGCGCAGGAGGCGGGAGTCGACCTCGTGTCGACGGCGGACGAGACGCCGGACGTGGCGATCGTCCTCGGTGGCGACGGCACGATGCTGCGCGCGCTTCGCGCCTATCTCGGCACCGCCGTTCCGGTCTTCGGCGTCAACTTCGGCCGCGTCGGCTTCCTGACGAGCGTCGACGGTTCCGCGCTCGAGGCGGGCGTACGCCGCGTCTTCGCCGGCGACTACCGAGTCGCCGAGCTCTGCACGCTTCGCGTTGACGTCGGCGGCGAGGCGTACCCTGCGATCAACGACGCCGTCGCGACGAGCGGGCGGCTCGGACGCATGATCGAGCTCGCCTGGGAGGTCGGCGGCGAGGACCTGGGCACGCAGCCGTGCGACGGGATGATCTGCTCGACCCCGTCGGGGTCGACGGCGTACAACCTCTCGAACGGGGGCCCCGTCGTCATGTGGGGAATCGAGGCGATGGCGATCACGTTCGTGGCGCCACACTCGCTGCACGCCCGCCCGCTCGTCGTTCCGCGCGGTGCTCTCCTTCGGATCACGAACCGCACGCCGGATGTCCCCGTCGCCGTGCTGGCCGACGGACACCGCATCGGGGAGCTTCCTCCCGACGGCGCGCTCGAGGTCGGCCTCGGCGAGGAGCGCTCCCGGCTCGCACACCTGCCCGAGGTCACGTTCTTCGCGCGGCTCCGCCAGGTCTTCCCGTAGTCGATGCTCCGGAGGCTCCGCATCGAGAACTTCGTGCTGATTCGCGAGGCGGAGCTCGCGTTCGCGCCCGGCCTGAACGCGGTCACGGGCGAGACGGGCGCGGGGAAGACGATCCTCGCGCAGGCGATCGGCCTGCTCCTCGGCGCGCGCGGTGACGCGGGGTACGTTGGCCCGGGGGCAGACGAGGCCTACGTCGAGGCGGAGCTCGACGTTCCCGCGGGCCTCTTCGACGAGCCAGAGGTCGCGACACTCGCAGAGCTCCGCCCCGAAGACGAGACGACGCTCGTCGCCGCGCGCCGCGTCTTCGCGGACGGGCGTACGCGCGCGTACGCATGGGCGCGGACGGTTCCGCGCGAGGATCTCGCCGCCGCCGTCGAGCGGCTGCTCTCGATGTCGGGGCAGTTCGAGCAGCGGCGGCTGACGCGCATTCCCTTTCAGCTCGACCTGCTCGACGCCTACGTCGGCGACGTGCAGCTCCGTCGACGGGCCGAGCTCGCCCGCGCCTGGCGCGAGCTCGTCGCGGCCCGGCGGCACCACGAGACGCTCGCCGGCGCAGCGGCTGGGGAGGCCGCGCGCGTCGACGAGCTGCGCGAGCTCCTAGCGCGGACTGAGGGTCTCGAGCCAGGCGCCGAGGACGAGCTCCGCGCGGAGCGCGAGCGGCTCCGCCGCAGCGAGGAACTCACGGCGACGGTCGTCGCGGCGGCCGAGGCGCTCGCGCCGGAGGCATCGGACCGCGACGGGGCGGCGGAGCTCGCCGCCGGCGCGGCGAGCGCGCTTGCGCGCGTCTCAGAGGTCGACGCCGAGCTCGCAGCGATCGAGCGCGAGGTCGATGCGGCCGCCCTTGCCCTCCGCGAGGCCGCGTCGAGCTTGCGCGGCCACCTCGTCTCGCTCGACGCGGAGCCGGGCCGCCTCGAGGCAGTGGAGGAGGAGCTCGACCGCATCGCGGACGCGAAGCGGCGCTTCCGCGCTGCGTCGTTCGACGAGCTGCTTGCCCGCGCTGTGGCGGCTCGGGCGGAGGTCGACGCGCACGAGGCGGGTGCCGACCCGCTCGCCGCCGCTGCGGCCGCGCTCTCGGAGGCGGAGGCGCATGTCGGCGAGCTAACAGCCGCGCTCGCGGGAGCGCGGCGGGAAGCAGCCGAGGCGTTCGCCGCCGACGTGCGCGCGCAGCTCGCCGAGCTTGCCCTCGGGGAGGGGGAGTTCCGCGCCGAGCTCTCGCCGCGCCCTCCCGGCCCGACCGGGACGGACGACGTCGCCTTCCTCGTCCGCCCGAACCCGGGGCTCCCGTTTGTGGCAATCGCCGAGGCCGCCTCCGGCGGGGAGCTCTCGCGGATCGCGCTCGCGCTGCGCGCCGTTGCGCACGCCGGCGGCGGTGAGCCGACGATCGTCTTCGACGAGATCGACGCCGGGATCGGCGGCGAGACGGCGCACGCGGTTGCCGATGCCCTCCGCTCGCTCGCCGAGCGCGCGCAGGTCCTCACGATCACCCACCTCCCGCAGATCGCGACCGCCGCCGAGGCGCACTTCCGGGTCGAGAAGGTGCCCGGCGACCCGACGCACACGCGGATCGAGCGCCTCTCCGCCGAGGCGCGTCGAGAGGAGCTCGAGCGGATGCTCGGCGGCGCGGAGTTCCTCGCCACCCTTCGGTGATCGAGGCGACGCGCGAGCTTCTCGCCCCGCGCGTGGACGTCTGGGCACTCGTCTCCGAGCCGTACCATCTCCCGGACTGGTGGCCGGCGTATTCGGGTGTGCGCCCGGATCGGCGTGGGCTCGCTTCGGGTGCGCGATGGCGGGTGACGCGGAGCCGCGCGCCGGGGCTCCTGCGAGCGCCCGGCGGCGAGGGCCTGATCGTGATCGCGGAGGTCGCGCTCGGCCTCGAGCTCGGCTGGCACGACGTCCAGCAGCGCCTCGACGCGGGGGTTCGGCTCGCGAACGCAGGCGAAGAGCGGACGCGGGCGACGACCTGGGTTCACGGGCCGTGGTGGCGCCTCATCCTCGAGGGCGCCCGGAACCTGCCCGAGCAGAGCCTCGCCCGTCTGCACGACCTCTGCCAGACCGCCGCCTCGCTGTAGAGGCGGGTCGAGTCCCGCTTTCCCCCGAGCCCGGGGTGCCATCGCAGCCCGCTGGTACGCTTGAGACCCGTGATCCGAGGCACGGGACGCGCTCTGTGAGCCGCCGCGAGACGAAGTACGTGTTCGTGACCGGCGGCGTCGTCTCGTCGCTCGGCAAGGGCATCACCGCTGCCGCACTCGGACGGCTGCTGAAGGCGCGGGGTCTCCGTGTCCAGGTGCAGAAGTTCGACCCGTACCTGAACGTCGATCCGGGGACGATGAGCCCCTTTCAGCACGGCGAGGTCTTCGTCACCGAGGACGGCGCCGAGACGGACCTGGACATCGGCCACTACGAGCGCTTCATCGACGAGAACCTCTCGCGGAACGCGAACCACACGTCGGGATCGATCTGGTACTCGGTGATCCGCAAGGAGCGCAAGGGCGAGTACCTCGGCTCGACCGTGCAGGTGATTCCG
>DATAAZ010000012.1:0-146809 GCA_036259875.1 Gaiellaceae bacterium | reverse complement strand
GCGACGTCCCTAGCTCACTTCGCGTTGACGTGAATCCCGTCGGCTTCTCGAGATAGAGCTCCTCCTCGTCGCCCGTGACCGGGTTTCGCACCCGCGCCTGCCTCACCTCGAAGATCCGACCGTCCGCGATCGAGGCCCTGGTGTTGATGCCATCGAGCTCGATTTCGAAGGGAGCGAATACGGTGTCGAGCCAGGTCGACGTCACCGAAGCAAAAATGTCGAACGGAAGCCCCGACGCACCGCTCCACAGCGTTTCGAGAGCCGCCCGCTGATCGTCCGTGGCGCGTTCGTCGATGATTAGCACCCCTGTGACATCGCCCATGTGGAGCGGCCCGGGCGAATGGGCGGCCCACGCGAAGGCGAGCCCGTTCAACGAAACGTTCCCGTACCGGCCTTCTCGAACCGACCATGCGTAGACACCGTCGCAGTGTCCATAGGTCGGCGGGGCGTCGAAGTTGCACGGGCAACCCCAGTCGCAGTTGCACGGGCCAAACGTCGCTCCCCTCATCCACCACTTCTCGACCGTCGTAGCCTCCTTCGAACGAGCGGCGCGCTGGTTGGTCGATCTTTTCAGATCCGCGCCGGGGGCGACGGCCGTCGATCCGCCGTTCTTCTTCGACCCGGACGGCCTCCAACGCGGTCTCTGATCCGACGCCAGATCGCCCCGCCGGCGGCTGCCCAGGAACGCGCGTTCAACGAGATACGCGTTCGAGCGGGACACTCGTTGACGTCTGTGCCGTCTGCCGTGATGATCTCGCCGAGCTACTACGAGGGAGGTTCCGATGGCGATCAATGAGACCGTCGTGATCGGCCGCCCGGCGCAAGAGGTGTTCGCGTACGTCAGCGACTTGGCCCGCCATCCGGAGTGGCAGGACAAGCTGCTCGACGCGACAGTCGAGGGAGAGGACCCCATTCGCGTCGGCACGCGGGTGAAGCAGACGCGTCGCGTCGGCCGCGGCACCCGAACGTTCACGCTTGAGGTAACGGAGCATGACCCGCCGAACCGGCTCGCGTTCCAAGGCATTGACGGCCCGGTTCGGCCGCAAGGCAAGATCACCTTCGAGCCGCTCGACGGAGAGCGCACCCGGTATTCGGCACAGCTCGACTTCGACGGGCACGGGCTCGGGGTCCTCCTCGCCCCGCTTGTGCGTCGAGACGCACGTAGGCAGCTTCCCGAAAGCCTCCAGCGGCTAAAGCAAAGGCTGGAAGCGTCCTAGCGAGCCGACGCTCTCAAAGCGCTAGGCCGTGTTCAGCGGTCTCGTGTGTTCGAATCCCACCCCGGTTGCTACTTGCGCTTCTTCGTGCGGGCGTTACGGTCCGCTGAACTCGAACTCAGACCACTCGCCGTAATCTGTCGGGGCGCTCAAGCCGAACCGTTCGATCCGACCTCCCTCCGCCTTTCCGGGATAGATCTCGTCACGGAAGGCGAGTGCGGCGTGGACGACCCTCGTCCGCTCGCCGCGCTGGCTCTTGAGCGGCGTGTAGCTGAACTCCGACGCGTCAATGCGCACCGACCCGCTCTCGCCGCCGTCGGACGTCTCGAAGGAGATACGGGCGCGCTCGGTGCCGAGGATGGTTCCGATCAAGCCGGCGAGCTCACCGAAGGTACCGCCGGCCTGCCCCGAGACGATCGTCTGCATCGCGTCGAACTGACGGTCGTCGCAACCTTGGTCGAGCAATAGCCCTACGTCCCAGTTCCCGGCCAGGACATTCCCGGTCCAGCGCGTGAAGATCGCGAAATTCAGTCGCGACAGGTCGACGTCGCCGTACGAGCCCTCTCTGATCGAGAGCACGGTGAGCCCGTTGCATTCATCCTCCGTCGGGTCGCCGCCGGCCGTTGTGCACGGGCACGGGCTCACGCGGCAATTGCAGGCGGCGAGGTACTCGCCTCGCAGCGACCAGTTCTCGGCCATGCTGACCTCCTCATCGCCCCGCCGCGACGCCGAGCGAGATCATCGAACGTGCTCGAGCGACCGTCAAGCATGACCGCGGCACACGCGGCACGCCGACGGCCTGCTTACCGCGTTCGGATCGCTCTCGACTCCATCTCCGTCCCGTCCATCCCGCCCATCGACGGCTCGGTAAGCCCCGGCACAGTCGAGGGCGCAACCGCTATCCAAACCCCGAGGACGACGAAGGCGACTGCGAACAGACGAGAGAGCCGATCACCGTGCGGGAGAATCTTTTCCGCGAAGATCACCGCCGCGATGACCGCCATCCAGAAAAGGCTCATCACGCCGACGGCGAAGAGAATCAGGAAAAGGCCCCAGCAGCAGCCGACGCAGTAGAGGCCATGCTCGGCCCCCATCCGGAGAGCGCCGAACCTTCCGTCTCGCCAGCCGTGAAAAATGAAGTGCAGCGGCCCGCGGCAGTGACGGAGACAGACTTCCTTGAGCGGGGAGAGTTGGTAAAACCCGGCGGCCGCGACCGCTCCTCCCGTGACATATGGACCGCCGCGATCCCATGCCAAGAAGGCCGGATCGAGCACGTCGATCAAGCGAAAGATGGCGTAGGCGAGCAAGCCGTATCCGGCCCAGACGGCGAGGTACGCAAGGACGAAAATCCACGTCGGAATCGCAGCCGCACGGCCTCTGCGGTACCGCTCGCCGGACACGCGGGCAAAGAAGATCACCATCGGCGCGACCGACGGGAGCATCATCGCGGCCATCATCGTGACCCATAGGCCGACATACCAGCCGAGCCCGCCGAGGTCCGTTCCGGGACCCGCGTCCATCCCGGCCATCCGGTCGACGGTGAGGATCCAGAGCGCGAGCGCGGCCCCGATCAGGATCGCGGCGTTCGCGACGGGGTTCGCGAACGACGGGTGGGGCAAGCGTGCGCGCCGCTCGGTCACGCCCGTATGCCTGTGCCGCGCAGGACGCCACCGAGAGCGATCGCGTACGCGACGACCGACTCGCTGTCCATTCGGTGCGGCGGCGTCAATCGGACGCCACGCGTTCCGACGCACACGACGCGACCATACAGCGTCCGCCGCTCCCCCGTAGGAAGCGTGCGTAGAGCGACGCGCGAAGGCGCGGACGCGCGGACTGTGGCTCGGGCGACGGCTCGACGACGCATCCGCCTCCTCCCCCACTCCACCTCGGCTCGGCGAAATCCCCGAGCAGGATCTCGACCAAGGCCTCGCCTGGCACGTGACGAAGTGCTCGTCGATCCAGAGGTGCTCGCTCGCCATGCCACTCGGCCCGAAGCCGCGTCGTGCGCCCGACCGACGCACGCCGGGGACTAATGTCCGCGTGTGGCGGGGTTCGAACGTGAGCAGGAGCACGACCACGAGCATCGGGTTACGCCGCTCGAGCTCTTCTTCGACCTCGTCTTCGTGTTTGCGATCACTCAGGTCACGAGCCTGCTCGCCGACGACCCGACGTGGGATGGAGTCCTTCGCGGGATGCTCGTCCTTGCGGCGCTCTGGTGGGCATGGAGCGGATACGCGTGGTTGACCAGCACGATGGACGTCGACGAGGGCGGCGTCCGGCTGGCCATGCTCGCCTCGATGGGGACGATGCTCGTCGTCGCCCTGGCGGTGCCGGGCGCCTTCGGCGACGACGCCGTGCTGTTCGGCGCCGCCTACCTCCTCGTCCGCCTCCTTCACCTCGTCCTCTACGCGATCGTCGGTCGCGACGACCCCGAGCTTCTCGGCGCGCTTCTCCGCATCGCGCCGACCGAGCTTCTCGGCGCCTCGCTGCTCGTCGTGGCCGGCTTCCTCGGGGGGGACGCACGCATCGCGATCTGGGTGCTCGCGCTCGCATTCGACTACCTCGGCCCGAACGTGGTCGGCCTCCGTGGCTGGCGGATCGCGCCCGAGCACTTCGCCGAACGGCACGGGCTGATCATCCTGATCGCGCTGGGCGAGTCGATCATCGCGATCGGCGTCGGTGCCGGGTTCGAGCTCGATACGGGAGCGATCGTGGCGGCGGTGCTCGGGATAGTCGTCGTCTCGGCGCTCTGGTGGCTCTACTTCGACGTGGCCGCGATCTTCGCGCGGACGCGGCTCAGGCAGACGAGCGGGGTCGAGCGGGCGCGGCTCGCGCTGGTTTCCTACAGCTACCTCCACCTGCCGATGGTCGCCGGCGTCGTCCTCTTCGCCCTCGGTCTCAAGACGACGCTCGGCCATGTCGGCGACGCGCTCGACACGGTGCCCGCAGTGGCGCTCTCCGGCGGCGGCGCCCTCTACCTGCTCGCGCACATCGCCTTCCTGTTCCGAACGACGGGCCGAGTCTTTCGGCGGCGGACGATGGGGGCGGTCATGTTGCTCGCACTCGTCCCGGCCGCCATCGCAATCCCGGCGCTCGCGGCGCTCGCACTCGTGAGCGGCGTGTGCTCGCTCGTGGTGGCGTACGAGGTGATCCGCCATCGCGAGCACCGGGTCCTCGTCCGGCACCCCGAGCTCGCGGCCTGATCCGAGACCGCCGCCGCGCCACGAGCGATGCGCCGGCGAATCGACTGCGAACCGGAACTGAAGGCCTCCAACAGCACGCCGTGGAGTGCGGCCTGCTCCGCGAGTGCATCTGCAGGACGCTCAGGCTCCTGCACGACGCGGTCCGGCGACCGGGGCACGACCGTGCTCGCCGCGCCGCACGACGCTCGATCTCGTCGCCGCTTCGGACGCCGTCCTCGACCTCGGCGGCCGGCGCTCCGCTAGGCGGCGCGAACCGCTCACCGTGGGATCCAGTTCGGGAACACCGCCTCGCGACCGAGCGGCAGCCGAACGACGGTCCTGTCCTCGGGGTCGACGGCGCAGGCCTGACCGGGCGCGTCGCGATCTTCGACCGGGCAGTCGAAGACGATCCAGTCGCCCGGCTCCCATTGAGGCTCGCCGCCCTCGGCGAGGTAGCGCTGACCGGTTCCGTCGGGCCGCATCACCCAGAGCCCGTTCCGGTCGGGCCGGTCCTCCGACGAGTAAACGAGGGCGCTCGCGTCCGGCGACCAGGCGGCGTAGTTGTCCGACCCGGCGTCGCCCGTCAGGCGACGGACGCCGGTCCCGTCGGGCGCGACGACCCAGATCTCGAACGAGCTCGGCGGGACGACGCGCGTGAACGCGATTAGGCGCCCGTCCGGCGACCAGGCCGGGTACTGCGCCTCCCACCGGTCCGGCGTGATGCGCCGCGGTCGCAGGCGCGGTCGCGACACGTCAAGGATGTAGAGGCCGAGGAACCGCTCGCCGGGCCGCTTTCCGGCGACCACGAACTGGCGCCCGTCAGGCGCCCAATCGGCCGCGCCGCCGGAGATCCGCCTCCCGGGACCCGTCAGCCGAACCGAGGAACGCAGCGTCCCTTCGAGCTCGACGATCCACGTCCCCTGCGAGCGACCCCCGTCGTCCACGCGCAGGAGCACGCGCGACCCGTCCGGCGAGACGTCGGGCTGGAACTCGAACACGCCGCTCAGGTCGACGACCTTGCGCAGCTCGGAGCCGTCCGCGCGCGCGACCCACGTTCCGTCGGCGCGCGTGAAGACGAGCGGCCGCTCCATAAGCGCCTCCGGAAGCGCGGGCCGCGCGGCCTCGCCCGCCCCGCGGCGCGGCTCCTCGGCGGTCGTGCACGCCGCGACGAGGACGACGAGCGCGAACGCTGCGTGCCGTTGCACGTCGTAGTACGCGCCGGCGACCCGGCCGGTTCCCACGGCCGGTCGGCTGTGTGCTCTCGCGCGAGCGAGTGTCGATCGATCGCTTGCCTGGCCGAGGCGTCCTCGGGTACAAAGCGGGTACGTCAGCTTCGCGCGGCCGGCCACACAGCCGCGCGGGGCGACGTAAGAGGCCTGTCCGGGCGGGGCGCTTCGAGTCACCGCCTTCAGCTGTCGCCCTTTGCGTACTCGTACGACGCTCGCAGCAGGCGCCAAACGACCTCGAGCTCGTGTTCGTCCCGCGGACCGAAGATGAGCGGCGTTCCGCTGTAGGGGTGCGGCTCGCCCCAGCCCTTCCCGAACGCCTCCTCGGCGAGGTCGGGAGGAAGCGTCATGTGCAGGCTGCCGTCATGCGGGGGGTGCAGGTGGGCGAACTCGCGCTCGGCCTGGAACGCCTCCGGCGGGCCGCCCGCCGTCTCCTCGTCGAGGACGAATGCGAGCGCGCCTGGGACGGAGACCAGGCTGTCGGCCCCGCTCACGCCCGCTAGTTCGAGCGCGCGGGCTGCGAGCTCGCGGTGGAGCGCCGGCGGGGATGTTTGCGAGACCTGCGCGTGGGGCCGTGGCCCGATCGTCTCGGGCGGCGGGCCGCTGCGGGTTGGAAGCGGGTCACGAAAATCCATCTCTCCTACCTCCTTCACGTTCGACCGTCATTTCGCGAGGGGATGTGCCTCCCCGATTGGCTCCACGGCCGGCAGGAAGCGAAGCACGACGACAGTCGAGGCGACGGCAAAGCGCCGCCGCGTCCACGGTGGGGGGCCGTTCGAGTACGGCGCCGCCGGCGAGAACGGGCCGGTCCCGATGCTATGCCATCGATACGCGAAGCGCGTCTCGGCAGCTCGCCGTCGAGCTAGCGCCGGTTATCGATGCCGCGTGCGCGGTCCTCGTGTCCAACCGGGATCGAGCCCGGCGTGGGCCATACGGTCGGTCGAGGGCTCCACATGAATTCGCCTCCGCGTCCCTCTGACGAGCAGCTGGTCGTTGAATGCCTCGAGCTGCGCCCGAGTGTGCACAGCTCGAGAATGATTCGCGAGCGAAAATGCTGAGGGGACTCCCGAGGAAGCCCCCTCCGCATTTGCCGACCGCTGCCGGCCGAGCGACTACCTTCCGCTTAAGTCATCGCGGGACCGGTCGCCCCGCGCTTCTGGCGAGCCGCGAGCGCGCTCGCCGCAAGGCCGGCGAGAACGAGCATGAACCCTACGGTCACGCCGACGCCGATTCCGAAGTCACCCCAGTGAAAGCGGTCGACGGACATGGGTCCCGGAGCGGGCGCTTCCGGCTGCGACCGCGGCGAGAAGACACCCAGCCAGGCTTCGGTCATCGCCGCGGGGACTCGCTGCGCGGCGTCCCGGGAATCCGGGGACCGGCCGTCGACGACGATGCTCGGCTTCGCCTGCTCGACTGCGTCGCGGGTGTCCGGCGAGCGTGCATCGATGCTGAACCGGGACGTCGCCTGCTGACCCGCGTCGCGGGTGTCGGGCGAGCGGCCGTCGACCACCGAGACACCCGAGCTCGACCCGCCCTGTGCGGCGGCATCGTGGGTATCCGGCGAGCGGAAGTCGCCGAGGCCGTTCCTCCCGACCAGCTCGGCCGCCTCGCGCGTATCCGGCGAACGGCCGTCGAACGCGACTGCCGACGGGGCGCTCGAGGCCGCAAGAGCGGCCGCCAGCGCGATCGCCGCGGTAATTCGGCGCTTCCTGTACGTCTTGCGGATCATGTGTTCCCTCCTTCGTCGCGGCCGCCCTGTGCGGTCGTTGGACGAGAGTCGACGCCGAAGCGGTAAAGGCGCCGCTATGGCCGAGTAAAACCCGGGCTAAGCGGGCCGTATTGAGCCCAACGTGACGCGGTGCTAGCGTCGCCCGTGAGGCGAACAACGTGGAGTTCCGCATCCTCGGGCCGCTCGAGGTCATCGCTGACGGTAAGCCACTCGACCTGGGCGGGAGGAAGCAGCGCGCGATCCTCGCGATGCTGCTGATCGAGGCCAACCGAGTCGTCTCCACCGACCGTCTCATTGAGGCCCTCTGGGACGAGGCGCCTCCCGAGACGGCCCCGAAAGCGGTCCAGGTGTACGTCTCGCAACTGCGCAAGGTGGTCGGCAAGGAACGGCTCGAGACGAAGGCGCCCGGTTACCGTCTCCGCGTCGAGCCTGACGAGCTCGACCTCGGCCGCTTTCTCGAGCTTCGAAGCGAGGCCAAGTTCGGCGAGGCGCTGTCTCTC
The DNA here is from genome assembly GCA_036259875.1 of Gaiellaceae bacterium. Classification (GTDB taxonomy): domain Bacteria; phylum Actinomycetota; class Thermoleophilia; order Gaiellales; family Gaiellaceae; genus DATAAZ01. Next base: position 138,958 of record DATAAZ010000012.1, on the reverse strand, counting down.
TGGCGAGGCGGACCACTCGCAGACTTCGCCTACGACCGATTTGCGCAAGCGGAGATCGAGCGTCTCGTGGAGCTTCGCCTCGCGTGCCTGGAAGAGCAGACCGAGCGCGAGCTCTCGCGCGGACGTCATGCCGAGCTCGTCGGCGAGCTGGAGGCGCTCGTGCGGGAATATCCACTGAGAGAGCGTCTGCGCGCCCAGCTCATGGTCGCGCTTTACCGCTCGGGCCGCCAAGCGGAGGCGCTCGAGGTCTACCAGTCAGCCCGCCGAATGCTCGTCGAAGAGCTTGGGATCGAGCCCGGTCGCCCCCTCCGCGACCTTCATCAAGCAGTTCTCAGACAGGACGCCGCGCTCGAGTCGCTGTCGCGCGGCGAGGAGGGCGACGCGCCGTCCGAGGAAACGGCCGGGGCCTTCGTCGGGCGCGAAGCGGAGCTCGACGCGCTCGTGACCGGCCTCGAACACGCGCTCGAGGGACACGGCCGCCTCATCCTGCTCCACGGCGAGCCGGGAATCGGCAAGAGCCGTCTTGCCGAGGAGCTCCTCGGCCACGCAAGGAGGCGGGGAGCGCGGGTACTCGTCGGGCGCTGCTGGGAGGCAGGCGGCGCGCCCGCGTACTGGCCGTGGGTGCAGTCGCTTCGCGCGTACATCCGCGATGTCGAACCGAGCGCGCTCGACGCGGAACTCGGCGCGCGCGCCGTCGAGCTGGCGCAGATCCTGCCCGAGCTACACGAGGTTCTTCCCGCGCTTCCCGAGCCGGCCTCGTCGGATTCCGAGGGCGCGCGCTTCCGCCTGTTCGACGCGACCGCCGAGTTCCTCCGGAATGCATCCCGCGCCCGGCCGCTTGTCGTCTTCCTGGACGATCTGCACGCAGCCGACGAACCGTCGCTCCTCCTCCTCCAGTTCGTCGCGCGCTCGCTCGCCGACTCGCGGCTCCTCGTGCTCGGCGCGTATCGGGACGTCGATCCGGTCCCGGGAGAGCACCTGACTGCGACGCTCGCCGAGCTCGCCCGAGAGCGGGGGACACGGCGCCTCTCGCTGGGCGGACTCGCGGAGCAGGACGTGGCGGAGTACGTCGAGCTCACCGCATCCGAGATCGCCGCGCCCGCGTTCGTCGCGGCGTTGCACGAGGAGACCGAGGGGAACCCGCTCTTCGTCGGTGAGATCGTGCGCCTCGCAACTGTCGAGGGCGCGCCCGCGGCCTCGGACGGCGACGTCCGGCTCGTCATCCCGGAGACCGTCCGTGACGTCATCGGGCGCCGGCTCGCTCACCGCTCGAAGGAGTGCAATCGCCTGCTCGAGCTCGGGTCCGTGCTCGGCCGCGAGTTCACCGTGGCCTCCCTCGCTCGCGTCGGCGGTGCCTCGGTGGGGGCGGTGCTCGAGACGCTCGACGAAGCGCTGGCCGCCCGCCTCGTCTCGGAGGTTCCTCGGGCGACCGGCCGCCTCCGGTTCGCCCACGTTCTCATCCGTGACACGCTGTACGAGGCGCTGACGGCCGCGCGCCGCGCACGGCTCCACCGGCGTGCCCTCGAGGCGCTCGAAGAGCTCTACGGAGAGGAGCCGGGCGCGCACCTCGCCGAGCTCGCGAACCACGCGCTCGCCGGAAGCGACTTCGACAAAGGGCTGCGATACGCGTGGCGGGCGGGCGACCGAGCGTTGGCGCTCCTCGCCTACGAGGAAGCCGCGCGCCTCTACGAGACAGCGCTCGAGGCGCTCCGCCTCGCGCGCCCTTCGGACGAGCAGACGGGCTGCGAGCTTCTTCTCTCACTGGGCGAGGCGCAGGCGCGGGCGGGAAACGCCGGTGCGGCGAAGAACGCCTTCCTCGAGGCGGCCGAGCTCGCGCGGCGCCTTGGTCTCGCGCGCGAGCTTGCCCGTGCGGCGGCCGGCTACGGGGGACGCCTCGCCTTCGGGCGAGCAGGCGACGACGATCGGCTCGTCCCTCTGCTCGAGGAGGGGCTCGCGGTACTCACCGAGGAGGATGTCGAGCTGCGCGCCCGGCTCCTCGCCCGTCTCGCGGGCGCGCTCCGCGACCAGCCGTCGCGAGAGCGGCGCGACGCGCTGAGCCTGGAAGCGCTCGAGCTCGCGCGTCGAACAGGAAGCACAGCGGCGCTCGCGCATGCGCTCGACGGGCGCGCGAGCGCGATCGTTGCCCCGGATACGGTCGCCGAGCTCCTCGCGCTGGGAACCGAGCTGCGGCAGGTCGCCGAGCAGATCGGCGACCGAGAGCGGGTCGTGTCCGCGCACTCGCACCGGCTGATCGCTCATCTGCTCCTCGGAGACCTCGGCGCCGCCGAGACGGAACTGGCCGCGTCAACGCGGATCGCACACGAGCTTCGTCAGCCGGTGCATCTCTGGCGTGTCGGCGGCGAGCGGGCGCTGCTCGCACTCGCGTCCGGAAGGCTCGACGAGGCCGAGCAGCTGGTCGCCCAGGCACTCGCCCACGGTGAGCGCGCCGACCGTGCGGCGGCGATCTCCGTCTACCGCCTTCAGCGCTACACGCTCGCCGACCTCCGGGGAACCGTCGCGGACCTCGAGCCGGCGCTCGTCGATCTGGCTCTCGCGTATCCCGCACGCCCAGTGTTTCGCTGCGCAGTCGCCCACCTTTACGCACGGCTCGAGCGACGGGCAGACGCCGAGCGAGCTTTCGGCGCCCTCAGCGCGGAGCGCTTCGCCGTCGTCCCGTTCGACCAGGAGTGGTTGTACGCGCTAAGCCTCCTCGCCGAGACGTGTGCCTACCTCCGCGACACCGACGCGGCCGCGGTGCTGTACGAGCTCCTCTCGCCGTATGCGGCGCTCAATGCGGTCGACGTCGGCGAGGGCTTCGCTGGATCCGTCTCGCGCTACCTCGGGGTGCTCGCGACGATCAGTTCGCGATGGAACGACGCCGAGGTCCATTTTGAGGACGCGCTCGCGATGAACGAGCGAATGGCGGCTTGCCCCTGGCTCGCCCATACCCAACGCGATCTCGCGATGATGCTCGTCGCGCGCGATGCTCCGGGCGATCGCGAGCGTGCGCATGAGCTCCTCGCCGCAGCAACAGCGACGTACCGCGAGCTCGGGATGGAGACCCACGCGGCGCGTGCGAACGAAGGCGTGGCCGTCCCGGCGGACTCGTCTCCTGCCGGGAAGCGGTGACTCTTGCGGCGACGGCGTATGCATCATTGGTCGTCGGAAAGCCCCCCCTCCCCGGAGATCTCGCAAGCGCCTAGTTCGGGATCGATCGTTAGACTCGTTTCAGTGCCCCGAGGCAGTGGGGCGCGAGGCGACGAAGCCTCAGGCGTTTCGCCTGAGGCTTTCTTTGTGGGCCGACGGAGGAGGCGGAAGTGGGTCGAGACGAACAAGCGGGTGGCGCGATCGGGACGTTGGCCGTACATGGCGGTGAGCGCCGTCCCGGGCCCGAGGCCTCGCTCGTATTCCCCATCTACCAAGCCGCCGTTTTCGCCTCCGAGCCCGATACCGACTACCACGACATCAAGTACCCCCGCCTAAGCACGACGCCGTCGCATCAGTATCTCCACGCAAAGCTGGCCGCGCTCGAGGGCGGCGAAGCAGCGGTCGCGACGGCCTCGGGCATGGCCGCCGTGACCGCCATCCTTCTGAGCCTGCTACGAAACGGCGATCACTTCCTCGTCAGCGACTGCCTCTACGGCGGGACGCACGACTTCATCACCCATCACGCAGGGGAACTCGGCTGGAGCTACGACTTCGTCGACGCGCGCGACCCATCCTCATGGGCCGCCGCGAAAACGGCGCAGACGCGACTCTTCCTCGTCGAAACGATCAGCAATCCGCTCATCCGCGTGCCGGATCTCCTCGACGTCCTCCGCTTCGCCAGGCACGAGGGCCTGACAAGCGTGATCGACAACACCTTCGCTTCACCGGTCAACTTCCGGCCGCTCGAGGTTGGTTTCGACCTCGTCTGTCACAGCGCGACGAAGTACCTGAACGGCCATTCCGACATCTGCGCCGGCTGCGTCGTCGGTCCCGTTGCCTTGGTCGAGCGTGTGCGCAAGACGCTGAACCACTACGGAGGGAGCCTCGACGCGCACGCGTGCTTCCTGCTCGCGCGCGGGCTGAAGACGCTCGCCGTACGCGTCCGCGTGCAGAATGCGAACGCCGACGCCCTCGCCCGCTTCCTCGCCGACCACCCGCAGGTCACCGAGGTCAACTATCCGGGGCTGCCAGCGAGCCCGGATCACGGGCGCGCGGCCGAGCTGTTCTCGGGCTTCGGGGGCGTGCTCAGCTTCCGCCTCCGCGGTGGTGCGGAGGCTGCGCAACGAATGCTTGCCGCACTGCGAATCCCGAGCGTCGCACCGAGCCTCGGCAGCGTCGAGACACTGATCACTGTGCCGGCACTAACGTCGCACGCCGGGATGAGTGCCGAAGATCGTGACCGCATCGGCGTCGGCGAGGACCTCGTGCGCGTTAGCTGCGGGATCGAGGACGCCCAGGACCTGATCGACGACTTCCGTCGCGCCCTCGACGAGGCGGCTGATGTGGCAGGCGGCGAACCGCCCGCTGTCGCGAGCGGCCGGCGCGACGGAACAACGCGATGATCGAGGCGGAGTTCACCGCTGAGGTCCTCATGGGCAATAGCGCATCTCCGCGGCCGCGAACGCTGTGAGCCACACGTACGACGACGGGCTCGGAGATCGCGCGTTGACGGCAACGACAAGCAGCTTGTGGAGCGCTGTGCGGCGGTGATCGCTCCGCGTTGGCGCAGGAATCCTGACGTGCGAGCGCGCGTCGCGGAGCGACATGGCGCTTGAGATGCGGGAGCACTGTGAGCGCTGCGGCGCCGCCCTCGTCGCCGACGGCGAGGCGTACATCTGCAGCTACGAGTGCACCTTCTGCCGTAGCTGTCGCGACGCTCTCCGCGCAACGTGTCCGAACTGCGGCGGCGAACTGGTACGGCGGCCGCGTCGCGAAGCGAGCTGACCTCGCGTGCAACGCGCCGAGGACGAACGCTCGCCCCGCGCGGGCTGCCTCGACGGCTCCGCGACGCGATCGCCAAGTTCCGCAGCCGCGTCAGCGCACCGACGCCGTTGCTAGCCACGCAGACGGTGCGCGCCGCACTGACCACCTCGGGACCGCGTCCCGGCGAGATCCGGCCGGTGGCCGCTGGTGATGCGGGCTTCGACGCGCCGTGTTAGATCATCCGCGGGCGTCGCGACGGCGAAGTCGGACGTTACCGGTCGACCTGCGCCATCTGCGCGGCGGCGTAGCGCGGCCCGGACACGTTTTCGGGCGCAAGCGCCGCGTCGAGCACCGCGATCTCCTCGCTCGTGAGCGAGACGTCCGCCGCACCGACGTTCTCCTCCAGGTACTTCCGCCGCTTCGTCCCCGGGATCGGGACGATGTCGTCGCCCTTGTGTAGCAGCCAGGTAAGCGCGACGCGGCTCGGGGCCACTCCCTTACGCGCGGCCAGCTCGCGCACCGATTCGGCGGCGCGCGTGTTCGCGTCAAAGTTCTCGCCCTGGTAGCGCGGGTCGTTTCGACGGAAATCGCCCTCCGGGTACTCCTCGGCGCGCTTCACGGCCCCGGTTAGGAAGCCGCGGCCGAGGGGCGCGAACGGCACAAGGCCGATGCCGAGATCGCGCAGCAACGGGAGGATGCGCGGCTCCAGGTTTCGCTCCCACAGCGAATATTCGCTCTGGAGCGCGGAAATCGGGTGCACGGCATGGGCGCGCCGGATCGTCCGCTCCCCCGCCTCGGAGAGGCCGAGGAAGCGCACCTTACCCTCGCGCACGAGATCGCTCATCGCGCCGAGAACGTCCTCGATCGGCACGGCGGGATCGACGCGGTGCTGGTAGAGGAGGTCGATGTAGTCCGTCTGCAGCCGGCGGAGCGAGCCCTCGACCGCCTCACGGACGTGCGCGGGACGGCTGTCGAGACCCGCGATCGCGCCGTTCTCGATCCTGAACCCGAACTTGGTCGCGATGATCGCCCGGTCGCGCCGGCCCTGGAGGGCGCGGCCCACCAGCTCCTCGTTCGTGTACGGCCCGTACACCTCGGCCGTGTCGAAGAACGTGACGCCAAGCTCGAGTGCCCGCCGGATGGTCGCGATCGACTCGCGCTCGTCGCGCTCCTCGGGCGTGCCGTAGGACTGGCTCATCCCCATGCAGCCGAGCCCGAGCGCGGACACGGTGAGGCCCTCTGTGCCGAGCGCACGTTTCGTCAGCATCACCGCGGCCTCAAGCGGCGAGCGTACCGTCTCGTCGCGACGGCGCCAGGGAGCTGAAACCGCTCGTCGCCGGTGGGCGGGCGATCGCCGACCGAGCGCTTCACGGCCGTCTCGACTCTTCGGGCAAGTACGTGGGAACGCGAAGGGGCGCGCAGCCTCGCACGCCCCTTCTGAGCTGTCCTTACCTGCGTCGGAAGATCTCGTAGATCGCGCCGTGCGAGAGGGAGACGACGAAGAGGTTCCCGTTCGGTCCCGTTTGGATATCCGTGCCGACGCCGAAGTTCCGGCCGAACAGCAGGCTCTCGCTCTCGGTGATCTCCCACTTGTTCAGGTTGTCCGCTACCCGGTCCCTGAGCCGTCGGTCATGCACCTTGATCTTGGTGCGCGCCCGGTTCAAATCGAGGTGGAAGATGTGACCGCCTTCGAGAAAGTCCCGCGCACCGCCGACGAAGAGGTCGTTCCGGTAGCGGGAACCGAGCTTTCCGCCTTTCAGGAAGCCGATGCCCCCTGGGGCTACCTCGAACTTCCAGCTCAGCTCCGGCGCGCTGTAGTGGGCGCCGGGGAGCATGAACATGCGCGAGAGCCCCTCCTCCGGTGTGATTCCGATGAAAGTCGGAGGCCAGCGGAGTTGCTGGAGCCCGAAGTAGCCCGCCGGCGTAAACGGACGCGGGACGGTCGTGTCGGTCTCGATCGCCTTGAACTGGTTGATCCGCTCGGGTGGGCCCATGATCTGCACCCAGCCCGAGTTCATGCCGGGTTCGACCCTGTTCAGCTCGCTGAAGCTGTCGTCGCCGTTCTCCTGCTCCCACAGATCTCCGGACTTCGGGTCAAAGGCGATCCCGAAGCTGTTCCGAATGCCGTAGGCGAAGATCTTCTGGACGTTTTCGCCCACCTCGCCGCCGATCGTGGCCCCGGCGGAGAAGAACGGGTTGTCGGCAGGCGTCCCGCCGTCGTCGTTCAGACGCAAGATCACGCCCGTCAGGTGCGCGTCGTCTGGTTCGGGCCCGCCGAACTGGTCGTCGGGCGTCACCTGCCCCGGACACGCCGTTGCGGTCGGCCCGCAGGGCAAGTTTTGCAGCTGCCCTCGCCGACCGGTGTCGCCGACGATGACGTAGAGCCTGCCGTCGGGACCGAACCGAAGCACGCCGCCGTCGTGGTTGCCCCGCGGTGGCTGAGTCGAGTCGTTCTGACCGGGAGGATCGGGGGCTCCGTCGTGTTGGAAGGAACGGAGCATGATCAGATTGCGGTCGAATCTGAGCGCCGACCCGTCCCACACGAACCGGTCGACGCGGTTTCCCAACAGCGGGACGGCGAGGATGTTGTCCGTGTCCGCCCCGGTCTCGGGCGTCTCCGCGCAGCGCCCCTGCGTCGGGACGAACGGATTGCTGTCGGGTGGAGGCGGAGCCTGGCAGCTCCAGAAGAGGTACACGAAGCCATTCGTCAGGAAATGCGGATGGAGCGCGATCCCGAGCAGCCCTCGCTCGGATGCGTTGTTGACGGCGAGATCGAGCACGGTGTTCTGAACGGCTCCGTTCACGACACGCTTCACCATGCCCGTGTTCTTCTCGAGCACGAGCATGTCGTTCCCGCCGAGGAAGGCGATGCTCACCGGAGTAACCAGCCCGCTGACGGCCGTGCGCACTGCCAGGTTTCGGTCGAGCACTGTGGGCGTCGGCGGGGCCTGAGCCTCGGCAGCGGGCGCCAACGAGAACGCGGCAACTAGTGCGAAGACGATCGCGCGCCGTCTCGGTCGTATGAGTCGTATCACCGGTGGACCTCCAGGCTTGGATACACGTCCGGTCGAAAGGGCCAGTACTGCCGGCGGACGACCCCGCCGACGGCGGCCCGCGCTGCGGCCCGGACCGTTCATGAAAGTCGTAAGGGGTTACGAGCCCTCCGCGGCGGCGGATTGCCACCGGCGTAGCAGTGCGCGCCCGGCGCTCCGCTCCGGTCGCCACGGGCCTCGAGCGTGGCTCCTTGCCACGCCGCGGCGGCCGACCGCGACCGGCAGGCGACGTGCGCCGAACGTCGCCTCACCACGGGATCGGCGACCTGTGAGCCGGGAACCGCCGGCTGCGAGATCCTCTCTCGGTTCGCCGGGCTAGTGGCTCGTGATGCGCCCGAGGGGCGACTCGTGAGGGGAGCGAAACCGCTCATGACGGCGCTCCCGTCGTGCCGGGCGCCATGTCTCGACCGCCGCACTCATCGGCTATTGCATTCGGCCGGACAAGGAGCGAGCATCCGGGCTGACTCCAGGCAAGACTGGAAGGACGGGTATGTCGAAAGCCGCATCGTTCACCGTCACGTTCGTCGCTTTCCTCGTTCTCGCAGCGCCTGCGCTCGCCGGAACGGATCTCCGGCCGGTCGCGGGTGGATCGACCATCGACCGCATCCTCGATCGCAATCTCTCGACGGCCCGTGCCTTCGAGCTGCGCGTTCCCTACTTCGATCCAGCTGGCGACCAAACGGGCACGGCCGGCGACATCACGATCTCGAACGTCAGCAACGATCCGGCCGGGCGGATCACGTTCGACGTCGACGTGCTGAACCTCCCGGTGCAACCGCCGAGTGACTTCTTCGAGCTACTGATCGACGCGGACGCCAGCCCCGCGACGGGCGACCCGACAGCGGTCGGCGCAGAAATCCTGGTGCAGCTGAACGGCAGTGCAACGGGCGGCGGGACGTATGCGTTCGGCCGGTGGAACGGCACGGACTACACGGTCTTCGACCCCGCGTCCGAGCAGGTGGGCTGGGCGTCCGGGCCGCTGATCGTCGTCAGCCGGACGGACATCGGCGTCACGAGCGCCTTCAACTTCCTCGAGGACACGCTCGTCGTGAGCGGGACGACCGTGACCGGGGTCGATCTCGCGCCCGACACGGGGTCCTACAACTACACGCTGACCGGACTTGCGCCGCCTCCCCCGCCACCGGATACGACCCCGCCGAACACGCGTATCACATCCGCCCCCGCGCGAGTTGCTCGCGCCGGCAGAGCGACGTTCGGCTTTCGATCGACCGAGCGGGGGTCGACGTTCCAGTGCAGGCTCGACCGGCGCGCGTGGCGGCGTTGCACTTCACCGACGACGTTCAGACGCCTCGCGCTCGGGCCCCATACGTTCCGCGTCCGTGCGCGCGATGCTGCAGGAAACGCGGATCCCACCCCGGCGATTCGACGGTGGCTGATCGCGAGACCGCCGCAGTCGCGCCAGCGTGGCGCGTGAGCCGGGGTACTCTCCTTGCCCCCCGATCGTCGACAATCTCGACTGTGATGACGTCCACGTGATCGGCCTTGCACCGGTCAGGTTCACCGGCAGCGGACCGCTACGTACTCGTCAGGCCGGTGGCTCGGACGTCGACCGAGGGTGATCACGGGCGTAGCGGTCGGGTCGTCGCCCACGACGACGCCGAGGCGATGCTAAGTTCGACGCTCGCGATGCCGCTCTTCATGGACCGCCACGATCTGCCGGGAGTATCCGCGGCGGACATTGCCGAGGCTCACTCACGAGATCTTGAGCTGGAGGGAAAGTACGACGTCAAGTTCCTTGCGTACTGGTTCGACGCCGAGAGCGGTGCGGTCTTCTGCCTTGCGCGAGCGCCCGCGGCCGAAGCGATGGCGGCCGTGCACAGGGAGTCACATGGACTCGTCCCAAACGAGATCATCCGTGTCTCCGAGGATGCCGTCTTGCGGTTCCTCGGCAAGGTTCACGATCCGGCCGACGATTCTCAGGTCACCAGTGCCTTCCGGACGATCCTTTTTACGGACCTGGAGGGTTCGACCGCGCTGGCGGAACGTCTGGAAGCCGCCGAGTTCGTGAGTCTGCTTACCGAGCATGACGTCATCATCCGGCGCGCGCTCGTCGCCTTTCGCGGTCGCGAGATCAAACATACGGGCGACGGTGTGATGGCCTCCTTCGACGACGCAGCGAACGCTCTCGATGCTGCGCTGGCCATTCAGGCGGGGTTCAAAGCGCGAAACGACGAGCGTCGTGCCGAGACGCTAAGCGTCCGGATCGGCCTTGCAGCCGGGGAACCCGTCGATCACAACGACGATCTGTTTGGCGCGACGGTCAACCTCGCGAGTCGCCTCTGTAGCGCGGCGGATCCCGGCACCGTCCTCGTCTCCGACGTCGTGCGTGAACTCGGGTCGGAAAGCGGCTTTGCCTTCGCGGAGGTTGATCGACGCGTGCTCAAGGGATTCGCCAGTCCGATATCCGCTTTCCGGGTTATCGGGCGGGAAGATCCGGTTGACCACGCCCGAGCCACTCAGGGCGCGCAGACGCGGCCTCGGCAGTGACTCCAGAAGGCGGGGCCAGTCCCAGCCGCGGCCAGACGCCGCCCGATGCGACCGCCGCCGCACCGGCGCCGCAGGCGGCAGTGAGCGCCGTTTGCGCCGACACGCCACGAGCGAGCGCCGCGAGCAGGGCGCCCGCGAAGGCATCGCCCGCTCCCCTGCCATCGCCGCGCTCGGCGGTCGGCGGCTTGGCGCGAAGCACCGTCCCCTCGAACGAGGCCGTTACACCGGCCGCACCGCGCTTTACGCAAACGAGCCGATAACGGTCGGCAAGCGTGCGTGCGGCCTGCTCCGGCTCCGCGTCCGTAAGTGCGACCGCTTCGTCTTCATTCAGGAGCAGGACAGTCGCACGCTCCGTCGCTTCCAGGAAGGAATCACGGCCGTATCCGCGCAGGAGGCGGGCGGACGCCGCATCGACGGCGATCCAGGGGCCGCTCGCCCTCGCGAGCGCAGCGAGCCCCGCAGCTTCGGAGCCCGCGTGGAGAAGGATGTAGCCGGAAACGAGGACCGCGGGAGCGCCGAGCGAGGGCGGCAGGTCGTCCGGCGCGAGCCGCGCGTTCGCGCCCCGCTCGGCAATAACCCGCTCACCGAACGCGAGGATGCAGCCGGTCGGAAGATCCGCGTCCAGTGCGAGGGACGCGTGGACGGCGCGGTCTTCGAGCTCACGGCGAAGCGCGCGCCCGGGAAGATCGTCGCCAACGCGCCCGACGACGCCCGAGCGCACGCCCGCGGTCGCCGCCCAAACGGCAGCGTTCGCCGCCGAGCCGCCGGCATGCATCCAGAGCACGCCGAGAACGTGGCCTTCGGCAACCTCCTCCGCCGGGATGGAAACGTCGACCATGACATCACCGACGGCGACAACGTCGAGGGATGTCATCCGCGCGACGATACGCGAGAATGCGTTTGCTTGGACGTCGTTAGCTGTCCCGTCTGCGGATCGGAAAACCCGGCCGGCCAGCGTTTCTGCGGCAACTGCGGGAATGCGCTCGAGCCGTCGCCGGCGCTGCTCCCCGCCGAGGAGCGGCGCCTCGCGACGATCGTCTTCGCGGACATCTCAGGCTTTACGGCGCTCTCGCGCGACAAGGATCCCGAGGACGTCCGGGCGTTCGTCGCCTCGCTCATGGGCAGGCTCGGCGCGGTCGTCGAAGACTACGGCGGCACCGTCGACAAGGTGATCGGTGATGCGCTCATGGCCGTCTTCGGCGCTCCGGTTGCGCACGAGGACGACCCGGAACGAGCCGTGCGGGCCGCACTCGAAATGCAGCGCTGCGCCGAGGAGACCGCTTCGGAGTTCGGTGAGCTCATGCTGCGGATCGGCGTCAATACAGGCGATGTTTTCTTCGCGCCGGTCGGCCCGGATGCGCGACCGACGGTGACGGGAAGCGCGGTCAACGCGGCCCAACGCCTGCAGGCAGCCGCGCCTCGCGGCGCCGTCCTCGTCGGCGAGACGACCTACCGGTCGACCCGCGCGGTAATCCGGTACGAAGAAGCGGGCTCGGTCCAGGTGAAGGCAGACGACGAGCCGTTCCCCGCCTGGCGCGCGAGTGAAGTACCGGGTCTGACGGAGCGCAGTGTCTCGGTCGGGCCGATGGTCGGCCGGGAGCGCGAGCTTGCTCGCCTGCGCGCTATCTGGGAGGAGACGGCCGAACTTCCGCGGCTCGAGCTGGTGACGATCTTCGGCCCGCCGGGGATCGGGAAGACGCGTCTCGCCGCCGAGCTGGCGACCGTCGTCGAAGCGTCGGGCGGCCGTGTCGTCCGCGGTCGCTCACTCCCGTACGGCCAGACCTCGGGGTATGGCGCCTTCGCGCAGCAAATGAGCCAGCTGGCGGGGATCTTCGAGACGGACCCGGCCCCGCTGGCCCGCGAAAAGCTCGACCGTGCCGTTGCCGCGCGCGTCCGCGAGGGCGCCGACGAGGTTGCCTCGCATCTGGCTGCGCTCATGGGCCTCGCGGACACGGGCGCCGTCGAGGCGCCCGTGCTCCTGTTCTCCGTGCGGCGCCTCGTCGAGGCGCTCGGACGTGAGCAGCCGACGATGTTCCTCTTCGAGGATCTTCATTGGGCGCAGCCGAGCCTCCTCGACCTGATCGACACGATGGCCGGCCGCCTTCGCGATGTTCCGGTGTTGCTGGTCGCGCTCGCGCGAGGCGAGCTTCTCGATACGCGGCCCTCCTGGGGAGGCGGCCGCCCGAACTACACCTCGCTCGAGCTCAGGCCTCTGACGGGCGAAGACTCCGCACGCCTGGCGCTCGCGCTTCTCGCCGCGCGGGCGGAGCCGGTCGCCGACGAGGTGATCAAGCGCCTGCAGGAGACGGCGGAGGGCAACCCGCTCTTCATCGAGGAGTTCGCGGCCTCGCTGGCGGAGCGCGCCGCGGACTCGCTCGAAGAGCTGCCGACGACGGTGAAGGGGATCATCGCGGCCCGAATCGACGCGCTCCCGCGCGAGGAGCGTTCCGTGATCCTCGACGCCTCGGTCGTCGGAAAAATCTTCTGGCGCGGTGCGCTCGAGCGCCTCCGCGGCGATACGGCCGGTGTGGCTGCGGCGCTCGATTCGCTCGAGGAACGCGACCTTGTCCGCCGCGAGCCCGCGACGAGCCTCCAGGGGGACGAGGAATTCTCGTTCAAGCATATGCTGATTCGCGAAGTCGCGTACGCGACGCTCCCGAAGGCGGTGCGAGGCGAGCGGCACGCGGCCGTCGCGCGTTTCATCGAGGATGCTGCCGGCGATCGCGTGGCGGAATCGGCTTCGTCTCTCGCCTACCACTGGCGCGAGGCGGGCGAGCCGGAGCGCGAGCTGCAGTACCTCCGCCTCGCGGCAACGCGCTCATGGCCGGTAGAAGCAATCGCTCTCTACGACCGCGCCCTCCACCTCGTCGGCGACGACGACGTCGAGCTTCATCGCCGTCTTCGCCTCGAGCGTGCCGCGGCGCGCGTGCGAGCGGGGGCGTATGCCGAGGCGGTTCCCGAACTCGACACCCTCCTCGAGGACCTGACGGGCGCCGAGCGCTTCGAGGCCCTCGAAGCTCGTTTCCGGGCGTCGTTCTGGTCCGCGGATGCCGAAGGCGCCCACCGCTTCGGCGAGCTCGCGCGTGCGCTCGCGGAAGAGCTCGGCGACGAGGAGCGACGCGCACGCGCCCGCTCCTTCCTGCTCGGCGCCGGAAACATGGACGGGGAGTTGGAGACCGCGCACGCGCACGGGCGCGACGCGCTCCGCATGTGGCCTCCGGAAACGCGCCCGTACGAGCTTGCCTCGACGCACGAGTTGCTCGGTCTCAATGAGTACTGGCAGGGCGCCTACGAAGTCGCGGAAGAGCACTCGCGGCGCGCGTACGAGCTCGGGAACGAGGTGCAAAGCATCACGCCCGCGATCAACGGAGGTGCGCAGCTCGCGCTCTCGTTGAGCGGGCTCGGCCGCGCTGACGAGGCGCTCTCGCTCTTCGAGCGGGTCGTCGCCCTGGGACGCGAGCTCGAGGCGCAGCCGCGGTTCACGTCGCGCGCGATGAACATGTGGGCCGGCTCTCTCCATGAACTCTTCGACACCGCCGATGCCCGCGCGAAGAACGAGGAGGCAATCGCGCTGGGCGAGAAGGCGGCCTTCCCAGGTTCGATCGTGAGCGGAAAGATCGACCTCCTGCATTCCGATCTCGAGATCGGCGAGGTCGGTCGGGCAGAGGCGACCCTTCCGGGGTTGCAGGCGGCGGCGGAAGCGACAAAGGGCTGGCACCAGTGGTTATGGGTCACGCGGCTCGCCCGCGCGAAGGCCGAGGTCGCGCTGGCAGCCGGCCGCCATGACGACGCGATCGAGCTCGCCCGCGCCGCGATCGAAATCGCCGCACGCTATTACCGGCGCAAGTACGTCGTCACCTCCCGGATCGTCCTCGGGCGCGCGCTGCATAAGGCCGGCCGCCCGCAAGAAGCGGGTGAGACACTCCAGCGCGCGCTCGCGGAGGCGGAGCGACTGAAGCATCCGGCGACAATCTGGAACGCCGCTGCGCGCCTCGCGGAGGCCGCTTACGCCGCGGGGGACGACGCCGGTTCGCAGCGCGCGCACACCCGCGCGCGCGTCGAAGTCGAGAGGTTCGCGGCCGGGCTTTCCGATGCGCGCAGGGAGCGTTTCGCCGCTGCTCCGCAGCTCACCGACCTTTTCGGACTCCCGTGAGTTCCCTTGACGACATCGGCGTCCGCTTCCCGAGCACCGGCAGCGTCGTTCTGCTCTCGAGCCTCGGCGGTCTGACGGGCGCGGGCTCGACGGGCGGCCCACTCGTCGGTGAGGTGACGACTGAGGGCGCCGTTCGGCTTGCTGGGAGCCGCGGCGTTCCAGGAGCGATGCCGTCGACTCACCTCTACGTCGGCGGGCAGAGGTTCGCGCGCTCGCTCGTGCGGCTGGCAGCGGCCGGACGGTGACCGCGCCGACGGTTCGCCTCGGGCTTCGGGCGAACGCGGGTCAGTTCGCGCTCCTCGTCGCGCTGAATGCCTTCGTCGGCGCGATGGTCGGCCTGGAGCGAAGCCTCCTCCCGCTCGTCGGCGAAGCCGACTTCGGCCTTGCCTCGAAGAGCGCGATCCTCTCCTTCGTCATCGCCTTCGGAGTCGCCAAGGCGCTTGCGAACCTCGTTGCCGGAGGGCTGGCCGAGCGGGTGGGACGCAAGCGACTTCTGCTCCTCGGGTGGCTGCTGGCCCTCCCGGTCCCGTTCCTGATCGGTCTCGCCCCGGGCTGGTGGGTGATCGTGCTCGCGAACGTCTTCCTCGGCCTCAACCAGGGTCTCGCCTGGTCGATGACGGTCGTGATGAAGATCGACCTGGTCGGGCCGCTTCGGCGCGGACTCGCGCTCGGCCTGAACGAATCGGCCGGCTACCTCGGGGTCGCGACCACCGCCCTCGCCACGGGCGCGCTCGCAGCGACATTCGCCCCCCGTACCATCATCTGGGCCGGGGCGGCGGTGATCGCGGCGATCGGCGCCGTCGTCTCCGCCGTCTTGATCCGCGACACCGGTGCGCACGTCGACGAGGAGCAGCGCGCCCACGGATCCGCTTCCGCCGGGACATTCCGTCGTGCGCTTGCGCGCGGAACGCTCCGAGACCCTGTTCTGCGCGCGTGCTCGCAAGCCGGACTCGCTAACAACCTCAACGACGCGCTCGCCTGGGGTCTCGCCCCTCTGTACCTTGCCGCGAACGGCGCGAGCGTGACCGAGGTCGGCATCGTTGCGGGCGTCTACCCGGCCGTCTGGGGAGCCGGCCAGCTCGCAACCGGCTGGCTCTCCGATCACACCGGCCGCAAGCCGCTCATCGTCTTCGGCATGCTCGTCCAAGCCGGCGCGCTCGCCCTCCTCGTCTCCGGTGAGGGCGCGTTCGCGCCCGCACTCGCCGCAGCAATCCTTCTCGGGGCGGGCACGGCCCTTGTCTACCCGACGCTGATCGCCGCCGTGTCCGACGTGGCGCAGCCCGTCGAGCGGGCCCAGCTCGTTGGCGTCTATCGCTTCTGGCGCGACTTCGGCTTCGTCGTCGGGGCCGTCCTCGTCGGCGTGATGGCGGATACGCTCGGCGCCGGCTCGGCGATCATCGCCGTTGCCAGCTTGACCGCGGGAAGCGGCGTCTGGGTCGCGATCACCCGCTGGGCGGATCGCCCTCAGCCCGTGCGCCGCTCGGCCGCCGAGCTTCTCGCAGGGGCGCGAGCGCGGATCTCACCCCGTCTCGGGCCAGAAGAGGCGCACGGCGCCGCCTCGGACGGCGCCCTTCTCATCGATCTGCGCTCGTCCGACGAGCGACGCCGCCACGGAGTCGTCCCGGGCTCCTTGCACATCCCGCGCTCGGTGCTCGAGTGGCGCGTCGACCCCGACTCCGGCTACACCAATCCCCACATCGGCGGGCTCGGCCGCCGACTCGTCCTCTTCTGCGCGGACGGCTACTCCTCGAGCCTCGCCGCTGCGACGCTTCGAGACCTCGGATCGAGTGAAGCCACCGACGTGATCGGCGGCTTCACCGCCTGGAAGGCGGCAGGCCTGCCTGTTCGCGAAGCGACGAGCGAGAGCCACGCGAGCGAGCTGCTCGGTATGGGCGCGCCAGAGCCGCTCGAGACGAGTGGCGCCACCGCCGACCCCGGCGCCGGCCTGCGCGACTGAGCATGTGACTCGTCGCGGCGAACCCGGTGCGAACGTTGGAACCCCGCTGACCCGCTGCCTTGCTCGTCCCATTCGAGTTGTAGCTTCCTGACGCGACAATCTCACCGCTGCGGTCGGTAGGCCGAGTAGACCACGCCGTTCTCGTACGACTCACAGGTCGCAAGCGACAGCTTGCTGGGCGCGGCATCCTCTGGGAACAGCCGCGGACCCGCCCCGCGGGTGAGCGGGTAGACGAAGAGATGGAGCTCGTCGACCAGGCCGTCCGCGAGCATCGCTCGCACCAGCGTGCCACTGCCGCTGACGTAGAGGTCGCCGTCGACCTCGTTCTTCAGCCTGCGGATCGCGTCGGGGTCGTACGGCCCGATGATCTCCGAGTTTCTCCACGTCGCAGCGGTGAGCGTCGCGGAGACGACGTACTTGGTCGTGTCGTTGAAGAACGGCGCGCCTGGATCGTCCTCCACCGTCCGCGTCGACCAGGCCGGCTCGAACATCTCGTACGTCTTGCGGCCGAGGAGGATGCCTCGACTACGTCCTGTGACCGCGCCGATCGCCTCTCCCATCTGCGGGAGGAAGCCGTAGTCGAACGTCCACGTGGGCGCGTCGATCACGCCGTCGAGAGTCACGAACTCGTGCACGTGTATTCCTCCCACCTCTCACCTCCGTGGCGATGTTGCCGTGTAGACCTCGCGATTACCGCGAAGTCATCGATCGCCGGGAACCACGGCCGGCCCCCGCGCTGCGCACCGTAGTGGCGCAGCTTCCTCCGGGCTCCCGAGCACGCCGCGGCACGCGCTCCGGTCCCCGCCCGCGATCGGATCAGCCGCTCGTCTGCTTCTCGCGCAGGCGGGCGACCGCGGTACGCAGCTCGACCAGCGAGTCGCCGATTCGCTCCAGGCGCGCCTCCATCTCAGCCGCCCAGGCGTCGATCTCGCTGTCGAGGGAGCCGTTTCGGACGCCCGCGCTCGTGGGTGCATGCCGGCGAGGCGAAGGCGGGGAGCCAGCGTCGGACGGGAAAGCGCTACCGCGCTTCCGGCGGTTGGATTCGCCGTCTCGAGGCGTCGTCGGCAACTCGACAGGACGGCCTCTCGCCGCATCGGAAGCGTCCTGACGATCCGGGCCTCCCAAGTCCTACTCCCCGCCTTCGTCCCGTGCGCCCGAAGACCGCAGCTGCCGGACGACGCTGCTTGCGAAGCGGGCGTCGGAGAAGAAGTTGGGATTCTCGGCGACGGTGCGTCGATACTCCTCGGTCGTCCTGAGGTACGTGAGCGCGAAGACGGCGTCGTGGTCGCACGCGGCCGCGAGTGGCCCGAACGGCGGGACATCTCGCGCACGACCGCATCGACGCAGCGAAGGTCGCCTCGGACGCAGAGGTTCTCGCTCGTGGGGTCGTACCCCGCCGCGAGTCCGGGGAGAAGGCTCGACCACGGGACGAACAGCGGCTCGTCAGCCGCTTGCCGAGCGGTCCCTGCCGGCGGGAGAGCCGCGGCGAAGGCAAGCCCGGCGAGGACGACGGCCACTACGCGTCTGGCGAAGACGCGGACCCGCTTAGCCGCAATCGACACCGCGAAACGCACCTACCCTCTTTAGCCGGACTGAAACTCTAGTCAACAACGTGATAACATGAGGCAACTCAGCGCGGCCGCTGAGTCGGGACGCGAGGCCGCTCCCGAGGTCGAGGCTGGGTACGGGTTCGGGGTTCGCCGCAGCGCTTCGGACTCGGCCCAGCCTCGCCCCCGTTACTGCGCTTCCCATAGGAGCACAGGCGCCCGGTCCCTAGCACTTGCGCGACGAGCCGATGTATGCAAATGACTACTGTCATCCGCGTCGAGGCGAACCCGGCGGGCCGCAGCCAGGGATGTCGCTCGCATGCGGCGCGGGGCGACTCTCGAGCCGCAAGGGAGTCGCCCCGCTCCAGTGTGAGCAAGTCGCGTAGGGCCGAAGCCGCTGCGCCAGGCACCCGGGCCCCGCATCGGTTGAGCGCACCGGGGCGGCCCTGAGCCCGTTGGCCAGTTTGAAAACCGTCGCGAAACGTGGTATCCAAGCGTGGGCGCCGGTCTCTCGTTCCTGAGGCAGGCCGCAGCCTCGCGGATCCCGGCGCCCATCCCACCGGTCTAGACCCGACTCACCGGCTCGGTCGTCCAGACGGCTCGGAGCCGGCGCCGACGTCGTCGCCGACTTCGACGCTTACGGACGACCCGAGTTGGAATCGATCCCTAGGCGCGCGAGCGTCTCGCGGCGCCAGCGCTCCGTCCGCTCGAGCTCGTTGAACGTGTAGACGTGAAAGCCGGCGATCCGTGCCTCCGGGTCGGCAACAGTCGCCGCGAGCCCCTCCACGATGTGGTCCGGGCTGTAGCCGGCGGGCCGGAAGAGCTGCGCGATCCAGGAGCGGCGCTTGCGGAGGAAGCGGGCCGACTCCCCCACCCCGATCCGCCGCGCGATGCGGAGGAGCTTCGTGCGCGGCGCGATCCCGGGGAGCCCCACGTCGATCGGGAGCTCGACGCCGCGCGCCCGCACCGCGCCGACCCACCAGGCGATCGTCCGGGGGTCGAAGCAGATCTGGCTCACGATGTACGTCGCGTGCGGCGCCTTGTCGAACATCGCCTGGATCGTCGCCTCGTCGCTGATGACGGGATGGCTCTCCGGGTACCCGGAGATGCCGACGTGCTCGAGCTCGTGCCCGAGCTCCGTCATCGCGACCAGCAGATCGTAAGCGCCCGCGTACGGCCCGACCGGCTCCTTCGGGTCGCCCGCGATCACGAGCGCGTCGCGGACGCCCGTCTCGCGCAGGCGCGCGAGGATCTCCCGGAGCTCCGCCTCGCCGCGCACGAGCCGCGCCGACAGGTGCGGCGCGACGTGGTACCCCCGCCCGGCGAGCTGCTCGGCAAGTGCGAGCGTCCCGGCGAGGCCAAGACGCGGCGAGGCCGTGACAGTGATCTTCAGCTCGCGCGGGACGAGCGCCGCCACCTGGTCGGCGACGCCCTCGGCGGGGAATACCTCATAACGCGGTCGCGAGAGATGGCGCGCGAGCGGCTGACGGACCTGCTCGGAGGCGCCCGAGAACCCTCGTGCGCGTCGACCGATCATTTCAGACGTACGGGCGGACGAAGCCCGCCCGTGCTGGGCGTCGGCACCGCAGGCGGCGCCTTCGTCAGCTCGGCGAGGTCGTCTTCGCCTCCACGCCCGCCGCGACCTCCTGCTTGGGGACCTCCTTCTCGGGGTCAACGAACGGCTTGCGGACGACGACGGCCTCGACGCGGCCGCTCTGCGGCGTCTCGACGACGACCTCCGTCCCGAGCTCCGTGTGCTCGATCGGCAGCATCGCGAAGCCGATGTTCTTCTCGAGACGCGGCGAATAGCAGGCGGACGTGACCTTCCCGACCCGGTCCCCGTTCACGTAAACCGGGAAGACGTCGATCATCGAGCCGTCGTTGTAGGAGCCGACGCTCTCGCCGCCGATCTCAACGCCGACGAGCTTCCGCTTCACGCCCTCGGCCTTGATGCGCTTCAGGGCCTCCTTGCCGATGAAGTTGGCTTCCTGCTCGAGATCGACCATCCACTCGTAGCCCATCTCGACCTCGTAGGGATTCGTGTCGAACCACATGTCGCACCCCGGTCCGAGCGCGAGGATCCCCGCCTCGATCCGCTTGATGTGGCAGGGGCCGATCACGGCGAGCCCGTGAGGCTCGCCCGCCTCGAGCACCTTCTCCCAGAGCTCGGCGCCGCGCTTCGAGGCCTCGTAGCAGTAGATCTCGTACCCGAGCTCCGCCGTGTACCCGGTCCGGGAGACGGCGACGCGGAGGCCGTCGAAATCGTATTCGCGCAGGTAGTAATAGGGCACGTCGAGGATCGAGCCGCCGAAGAGCTCGACCATGACGTCCTTCGACTTGGGACCCTGCACCTGGACCGGGTTGACGTCGATCTCGCCGATCGTGACGTCGAGACCCGAGTTGACCGCGACGCCGCGCGCCCAGAGTTCGATGTCCGAGTCGGCGAGCGAGAGCCAGAAGCGGTTCTCCTCGAGGCGAAGCAGGACGGGATCGTTGAGGATCCCGCCGTCCTCGGCCGTGATGAAGACGTATTTGCACTGGCCGACGTCGCACTTGTGGAGGTCACGCGGCACGAGCCGGTTCGTGAACTCGAACGCGTCCGGCCCCGAGATCTCGATCTGACGCTCGACGCCGACGTCCCAGAGCGTGACGCCGTTCAGGAGCTGCCAGTACTCCTCCACCGGGTCGCCGTAGTGGCGGGGGTGGTACGTGTGGTTGTAGACGCTGTACATCTTCGGCCCGTGCTCGCGGGACGCGTAGAAGTACGGCGAGCGGCGGAGCCGGCTGTAGAGCAGGATCTGCGGGGCCTCGATCTCGGACAAGGTTCCTCCTTCGTCAGCACCTCATGCGCGTCATCTCCGGGTCGAAGAGCGGCTCGTCGGCGACCGTCGCCGCGAGGCGCTCGGCGAAGTATTCGACCTCGAGGGGCGTGCCTGCCACCGAGAGCTCACTCGGGAGCCACGCGTACGCGATCCCACGCCCGACGCTGTAGCCGTAGTCGGCACTCGTCACGAACCCGACCGCGTCGCCGTTCGCGTAGACGGGCTCCTTGCCCAAGACGACACGGGCGGCGTCGTCGAGCGTCAGCGGCGTCAGGCGCCGCGCCGGTGAGTCGCCCCTGCCAACGAGCGCCTCGCGGCCGAGGAAGTCGCCCTTGTCGAGCTTCAAGGTGAACGCGAGCCCCGCCTCGTACGGGTCGTGCTCCGACCACATGTCGAACCCCCAGGAGCGATAGCCCTTCTCGAGGCGCATCGCGTTGAAGGCGCCGCGGCCGGCGGCGATCCCGCCGCGCTCGCGCGCCGAGCTCCAGAGGAGATCCCAGAGGCGCGCGCCGTACTCGGCGGAGGCGTAGAGCTCCCACCCCAGCTCCCCGACGTACGAGAGACGGAGCGCCGTCACAGGCACCTCGCCGACGAAGATCTCGCGGGCGCGGAAGAAGCCGAAGCCCTCGTGCGAGAGGTCGTCGCGCGAGAGGGGCTGCGCGACCTCCCGCGCGAGCGGCCCCCAGAGACCGATGCAGCACGTCCCGCCGGTGACGTCGCGGACGACGACCGAACCGTCGCTCGGCGCGTTCCGCTGGAGCCAGACGAGGTCACGCGGTCCGTTCAGCCCCAGCTGGAAACGGTCGTCCGCGAGGCGCGCCACGGTCACGTCGCTCACGATCCCGCCGCGATCGTCGAGCATGAGCGTGTACGTCACGTAGCCGGGCGGGCGGTCCAGCTCGTTCGTCGTAAGTCGCTGGAGGAAGCCGACCGCGCCCGGACCGGTGACCGAGGCGCGCTTGAGCGACGTCATGTCGAAGAGACCGAGGCGCTCGCGTGTGGCGAGCGCCTCGGCGCCGACGATGGGCGACCAGTAGCGAGCCTCCCACCCCGAGCGCCTGGGGACGTCGTACTCGCGTAGGAGTGCCGCGTTCACCTCGTACCAGTGCGGCCGCTCCCAGCCGTTCGCCTCCAGGAAGAACGCGCCGTGCTCGGCCTGCCGGCCGTAGAACGGGCTGACGCGCAACGGCCGCGGCTCCTCCATCGGCTGGAGCGGGTGGATGATGTCGTAGACCTCGTCGTAGGCGGTCGCCGCCCGCCGGCGGACGTACGCCGGGGTCGCGACGTGCGCCTCGAAGCGGTTCACGTCGCACTCGCGCAAGTCGACGGACGGGGCGCTCTCGGCGATCCACTCGGCGACGACGCGCCCCGCACCCGCGGCGTGCGTGATCCAGATCGCCTCCGCGAGCCAGACGCCGTCGACCTCCTTCGCCGGCCCGAGGAGCGGCAGACCGTCGGGCGTGAACGAGAACATCGCGTTCATCGGCTCCGCGATCTCGGCGCTTGCGAGCGCGGGCAGAAGCTCGCCCGCGTCGCGCCAGGCGGGCTCGAAGTCCTCGGCGGTGAACCTGAGCATCGTCGGCATGACGGGCGCCTCGCCGTGGCGCGGAATCTCCTCCGGCGCGACGAGGAGCGGGCGGTGCTGGTACGAGCCGACCCCGTAGCGCTCCCCGCGCTGCCGGAAGTACATGCAGCGGTCCTGGTCGCGCAGGATCGGATGCGAGATCTCCTCCTCCGCGGCGCCGGCGAGCTCGGGGAGCGCGTTCGTCCAGACAAGCTGATGCTCGACCGGGTGGAGGGGGACCGGCACGCCGGCCATCCGCCCGACGAGCGGGCCCCAGATCCCCGCACAGACGACGACGAGCTCCGTCGTGATCCGCCCGGCCGACGTCTCGACCGCCCGGACGCGCCCGCCTGTGAGGTCGATTCCCGTCACCTCGGTGTCGCCGTGGAAGCGCGCCCCCCGGCCGCTCGCCTCCTCCGCCATCGTCGCGCAGGCGCGCACCGCACGCGCGACGCCGTCGGAGGGCACGAAGTAGCCCGCGTGAATCCGCTCCGGGTCGAGGAGCGGAATTCGATCGGCGACTTCTTCCGGCGTCAGGAGCGTCGACGGAAGGCCCCACGAGGTCGCGAGCCCGTGCCGGCGCTTCAGCTCCGCGTGGCGCTCCGCCGTTCGGGCGACCTCGATGCTCCCGACGGCGTCGAAGCAGCCGAGCTCGGCGTAGCGCTCGACCGTGAGCCGCGCGAGCTCGGCCATCGTCTTGGACGGGTTCGTCTGGAAGACGAGCCCGGGCGCATGCGACGTTGATCCTCCCGTCGCGGGGAGTGGACCCTGCTCGACGACGACGACGTCCGTGACGCCGAGGCGCGTCAGGTGCTCGGCGACCGAGCAGCCAACGACCGCCGCGCCCACGACGACGACGTCCGCGTGCGAGTCCATCGCCGGAACCCTACGAAATCTACGACGCGCTGATCAGCGCCACACCGGCGGCCACCACGACGGCGCCGACCAGGCGGAGCCGCCCAACGGTCTCACCGAGGACGGCCGCGGCGAGGGCGGCCGCGATCACGATGCTCGTCTCGCGGACGGCGGCGACGGGCGCCGCAGGCGCCCGCTGGAGTGCGGCGAGGACGAGGCCGTACGCGCCGAACGTCGCGAGCCCTGCGGCGGCGGACGCGGGCGTCAGCTCGGCGGTGAGGGCGCTCCGGCCGCGGAGCCGAGCGAGCAGCGCCGTGTAGGCGACCGCCGTCAGGAGCATCGAAATCTCGAGGTACGCGAACGGAGATGCGTGCGGGATCCCGCGCTTGTCGACCAGCGTGTAGGACGCGATCACCGCCGCGAGCGCGAGCCCGAAGACGAACCCGGTCGCCGATCGCCGCCGGGGTCCCTGGACGAGGAAGACGCCGAGCGCGACGACGCAAATCCCCAGCGCCTGCCCGACGGACGTCTCGGCGCCGAGCGCGGTGACGCCGACGACGAGCACGAGCACGGGCGCCGTCCCGCGCGAGACGGGGTAGACGACCGAGAGCTCGGCGCGTCGGTACGCGGCGGCCAAGAGCGCCGTATACGCAAGGTGCAACACCGCGGTCGCCCCGAGGTAGGGCCAGGCGGCGGGCTCGATTCTCCAGACGAGTGCCGCGACCGGCGCGTACGCAAGGACGGCGACCAGGATCGCGACCGCGGTCGCCGCCTCGGGGTCTCGCGCGCGGGCGAGCAGCAGGTTCCAGGACGCGTGCAGGATCGCCGCGGCGAGCACGAGCGCAAGGGCGGATGCGGGCATCGACCCGGTTAGTGTTTCGAGGGGTGCGGCCGCGCGCCGTCATCTTCGACTTCAACGGCACGCTCTCCCAAGACGAGCCGATTCTCCTCGAGATCTTCCAGGAGCTCTTCGCCATGCACGGCAAGCCTCTCTCCGCACGGGAGTACTTCGACCGGCTCGCCGGGCTGTCGGACCCCGAGATCGTCCGTACGTGGCTCGGACGGGACGACCCCGCCGTCGATGACGTCGTACGAGAGCGCGTGGAGCGCTATCGCGCCCGCGTCGCGGACGGATCCACCGTTCCCGCGCACGTCCGCGAGGCGGTGCGGCGGGCGGCGGCGCGGCTGCCCGTCGCGGTCGTCTCGGGTGCAGCGCGGGCGGAGATCGAGCCGGTCCTCGAGGCGACCGGCCTTGCGCCGCAGATCGGCGCGGTTGTCGCGGCGGAGGATGTGGAGCACGGGAAGCCACATCCGGATGGGTATCTCCGCGCCCTCCAACTCCTCGATCGCGGCCTCGAGGCGCGCGACGTGCTCGTCTTCGAGGACACGGAGGCCGGCGTCGCGGCCGCGAAGGCGGCGGGGATGCGCTGCGTCGGCATTCTCGGGACGCTCGCGCCCGAGCGCCTCGCGGCGGCCGACGAGCTTGCCGAACGGCTCGATGCGATGCTGATCGAGCGGCTCGTGGGTTGAGGCCGCTCGTCATTGCGCACCGCGGCGCGTCGTGGAACCTGCCCGAGAACACGCTGCCCGCGTTTCGCCGCGCGATCGAGCTCGGGGCCGACTACGTCGAGTTCGACGTCCGGGCTGCGCCCGACGGGACGCTCGTCGTCGCGCACGACCGCGTCCGCCGCGATTCCGCCCTCGGGCTGCCCACGCTCGACGCCGTACTCGCGGAATGCGTGGGTAAGGTCGGCCTAGCCGTCGAGCTGAAGGAGCGGCGCGTGGTGGAGCCGACGCTTCGCGCGCTCGGCGAGCACGGAGCCGACTCGGACTCGGTCCTCGTCGTGTCCTTCCTGCCGCGGGCGATCCTCGACACGCGACGGCTTCGCCCCGACTTCCGCACGGTTCAGCACGTCGCGTACGTGCCGATGCGAACGGCCGCACGGTACGCATGGGGGATCGGGCTCGCCGACGCGAAGGCCACCGGCCGCGCGCTCGCGCTCGCGAAGCGGCTCGGCGTCGCGGCGACCGTCTACACGGTCAACGACGAGCGACGGATGCGCGAGCTCGCCGATGCCCCGGTGCGCGGAATCTTCACGGACCGCCCCGACCTCCTCCGGCGGGTCGTCGGTCATGCGTGAGCGTGAGCCGCCGCGGCGGGGCGCTCCCGAGCCGCCTGCCCGAGCAAGACCGCGGCGACGACGAGGAGGCCGCCGGCGATCTGCGGCGGGGCGAGCGTCTCCCCCAGCCACGCGAACGCGACGACGGCGCCGAAGACCGGCTCCAGGACGGCGGCAACGACGACGTGGGTGGGTGGGATGTAGCGGAGCGCGGCTGCGTAGAGGAGGAAGACGCCGAGCGTCCCGAACGGGATGACGTACGCGAGCAGGGCGAAGACCGGAGCCTCGTGTCCCTCGAGCCGGCCGAGCAGCGAGACGCGGTCGTCGAGAAGGTCGAACGGGAACGTCCACCAAGGTTGGGCGACGCTCCAGAACGCGGTCGCGAACACGAACCCCCAGGCGACGAGGAAGGATGCCGGGCGGCCCGCGTGGGCGCTCCGGTCGGCCATCAGGATGTACGCGGCGTACGCGAACGCGGCGACGAGCGCGGCGACGACGCCGAGCGCGTCGAGCTCGACGCCGCGCCAGATCTCGACGACGAGCGCGAGGCCGCCGAGCGCGAGCCCGATCGCGAGCCAGAGGCGCGCGTTCACGCGCTCGCCGCCGACAAAGCGGCCCCACAGGGCGACGAGCACGACCGCGAGGTTCACGATCAAGAGCGCGACGCCGATCTGCAGCCGCTCGATGCTGACGAAGTACGTGAACTGAGCGGCGGCGAGCCCGACGATCCCGAAGAGGACGAGGAACGGAAGCTCGCTCCGCGCCGGGAGCTTCCGGCCGCGGCCGAGGAGCACGATGCCCGCGAGCAGGAGAAGCGCCGCTCCCGCCGCCCGAAGCTCGGCTAGCCGATTCGCGCCGACGCCGCCGGCGACGATGACGATCTTCGCGACCGTCGCGTTGATGCCGCCGAGCGCCGTCGCTACGACGATCAGCGCGTAGCCGACGAGCGGCCGCCCCCGCGCGAGCGGTCTCTCGAGGCCGGCTGCCTCGTCCGCAGCCGCGCGCGCGGAGGCGCTTACGTCCGCCACGCGCGGGCGCTCGCCTCCCGACGACCTCGGACCGGCGTCACGGGGCCGATTCTCCCCGAGGGCGCGGCCTTGAAAGCTCGTACGGGGCTTCTATGATCCTGGGGGCGCGTAGTGCGCGGACCATCCCCTCAGCGGCGAGCGCTGCTCATGCTCCTCGGCTTCCCGCCTTGGACGCTGCACGTCGCGGGCGCGAGGGCGATCCGAACCCGAGGAGAAAGGCGACTATGACTCGTCGAGACGACGATCTGTTGAGCCCGTATGAGCGCCACGCGCTCACGCGGCGCGAGCTCCTGAGAGTCGCCGCCGGAACGGCGGCCGGGATGAGCGTGCTGGGCCTCGCCGCGTGCGGCGGCGACGAGGGCGAGCCTCAGCAGGAGGCCGGGGGCGCGCCGAGGCGGGGCGGCATCCTCCAGATCGCGATCAGCGACACCGGGGGCCCCAAGGAAAACCTCGATCCCGCCGTCCAGACGAACGTGAACGACGGCATCTACACCGACCTGCTCTACGACGCCCTCACGGTGGCGGACGAGAACTTCGAGGTTCACCCCGTGCTCGCGGAATCGTGGGAGCCGAACGCGGACGTCACCGAGTGGACGTTCAAGCTCCGCCAGGGCGTCACCTGGCACGACGGCAAGCCGCTGACGTCGCGGGACGCCGCGTATTCGATCTCCCGACAGCTAGACGAGAAGCTCGGAAGCGGCATCTACGACCGCCTCTCGCAGAGCCTCGACAAGGAGGGGATCCAGACCCCCGACGACGCGACTCTCGTTTTGCGGCTGAAGCGGCCGGACTCGCTCATCCCGCTCACGCTCTCGGCGCGCCAGGCGCGGCTCGTCCAGGACGGGACGAAGGACTTCTCGAAGGGGATCGGGACGGGAGCGTTCACGCTCAAGTCCTTCTCGCCGGCGCGAAGCTGGGAGCTCCAGCGGAACGAGCGCTACTGGGACGAGGGCTTCCCCTATCTCGACGGCGTCCGCGGCGTTGTCATCACCGAGCAGTCGACCAAGGTGCAGTCGGTCGTCTCGGGCGAGTCGCACGTCTCGGACAACATCGACTTCTCCGCGGCGGCGACGGTCAAGGGAAATCCGAACGTCCAGCTGCTCGAGTTCAAGAACGCGACGTACCTCCTCGTCGCGATGGACTCGACGAAGCCGCCGTTCGACGACGAGCGCGTGCGGATGGCGCTCAAGATCGCCGTCGACCGCGACCAGGTGATCCAGACGGCGTACCAGGGCTACGGGGAGCCGACGAGCGACGTGCCCGTTCCCTCGACCGACCCGTTCTTCCCGGACGAGGTCGGGATCCGCGAGCAGGACATCGACCAGGCGAAGCAGCTGCTCGCCGACGCGGGCTACCCGGACGGGATCGACGTGGAGCTCATCACGTCGCAGGCGTACGGGGCGATGGTCGACCTCGCCGTCGCCTACCAGCAGGTCGTCGAGCCCGCCGGCATCCGCGTGAAGATCCGGCAATGGCCCGCGGATACCTTCTGGGACCAGGTCTGGCTCGTGAAGCCGATGTACACCTCCTACTACACGCGCCGCCACCCGAACGAGGCGCTCTCGATCACCTACACGACGAGCGCGCCGTGGAATGAGTCGAAGCTGAAGAGCAAGGAGCTCGACGACCTCGTCGCGAGAGGCCTCGCGACGACCGACGAAGAGGAGCAGAGGCAGGCGTACGAGGACGCGCTCACGATCGTCGCGAACGAGGCGGGAACGGCGATCCCCGCGTTCATCAATCGCCTGCACGTTGCGAAGAAGAGCGTGCGCGACGTCCAGCTCGGCCACCAGACGTCCGTCATGGTGAAGCGCGCGTACCTGCAGTCGTAGATGGCGACGCCGGCCGCGTCGTCACGCGGGCCTCGCGAGGCGGGGCCCGCGTCCACGGCCCCGACGGACGCGGAGGGCGGCCCTGAGGCGCGCCGGCGGCCGCGGTTCCTCCGGCTGCGCACGATCGCGAAGCAGGTCGGGTCCGCGCTCCTGACGCTCCTCGTCATCTCGATCGTCACATTCGCGGCGACGAACGTGAAGTCGCCGGAGGAGGTGGCGCGAAACGCGCTCGGGCGCGAGACGACGGAGGAGCAGCTCCAGGCGTACCTCGAGGAGCGTGGGCTCGATCGGCCGATCCACGAGCGATACGTCAGCTGGCTCGGCGACTTCGTCCGCGGCGACTGGGGCGTCTCCGCGGTCACGAACCGCTCGGTCCGCGAGGACATCCTCCCGCGCTTCGAGAAGACGCTCATCCTCTCGCTCGTCTCGCTGCTCGTCGCGCTGCCCATCTCGGTCGCGATCGCGGTCTTCATGGCGCGACGCGTCGGGAGCGCGGCCGACTTCGCGCTCCTGATCGGGACCGTCGTCGTTGCCGCGCTGCCCGAGTTCGTGGTCGGAATCGGGCTCCTGATGCTGTTCGCCGTCACGCTCGGCTGGCTTCCGGTCGACTCGACCGGGCTCTCGTTCGCGGCCACGTTCGAGGACCAGGCGAAGGCCTACGTCCTCCCGGCGCTCACCCTCGTGCTCGCGATGGTCCCGTACATCGTCCGGATCGGGCGCGCCGCGGCGCGCGAGGCCCTCGCGGCGCCGTACGTGCAGGCTGCGCTCCTGCGCGGCCTCTCGCGCCGCTCGATCACGTGGGACCACGCGATGCGAAACGCGGCCGTGCCGATGGTGAACGCGGTCGCGATCAACATCGTCTACCTCCTGAGCGGCGTCATCGTCGTCGAGAACGTGTTCGCCTTCCCGGGAATCGGCCAGCTGCTCGTCCAGGCGATCGGCGGCGGCGACACGACGATGGTGCAGGCGATCGCGCTCGTCATGGGCGCCATGTTCATCCTGATCAGCCTGGCCGCCGACTTCCTCGTCGTGTACTTCAACCCGCGCCTGAAGGCGGCGCACTGACGTGAGCGTCGCGCCCGGAGCCGCGCTCGAGGTCCCGAGCGTCCAGGCGATCGAGGAGGAGGCCCCGCCGCCGTCGATCTGGCGCACGCTCCTCACGAGCCTCGAAGGACGGATCGGAATCGCGCTCGGCGTCGTCATGCTCGGCGTCATCGCGTTCGGACGCTTCTTCACGCCGTACTCGCCGACGGAGATCGGAACCGGTGCCGCGGCGACCGGGCCGAGTGCCGATCACCTGCTCGGGACCGACCACCTCGGCCGCGACGTCTTCAGCCGCTTTCTCGCGGGAGGCGACACGATCATCCTCGTGCCGCTCATCGCGGTGACGCTCGCGTTCGTCGCGGGCGGCGGGCTGGGGATGCTCGGCGGCTACCTCCGGGGGTGGCCCGACGCCGTGATCACGCGGACGTTCGACCTCCTCCTCACGCTTCCGCCGCTCCTCCTCGTCCTCGTCGTGATCGCCGGGCTCGGGACGTCCCGGCTCGTCCTTGTCGTCACGGTCGCGCTCGTCTTCCTCCCCCGAATGGGCCGCGTCGTTCGCGGCGCGACGCAGGCGGTCGTCACCAACGACTACGTGGCCGCCGCGCAGGCGCGCGGGGAGCGAACGAGCGCAATTGTCATTCGGGAGGTGCTTCCGAACATCGCAGCGCCGGCGATCGCCGACTTCGCGCTTCGGATCACGTACGCCGTGATCTTCGTCTCGACGCTCAACTTCCTCGGGCTCGGCGCGCAGCCTCCGAAACCGGACTGGGGGCTCATGGTGGCGGAGTCGCGCAGCTTCATCTCGGTCGCGCCGTGGGCGACGCTCGCGCCTGCGTTCGGGATCGCAGCGCTCTCGATCTCGTTCAACTTCCTCGCCGACGCGCTCACGCGCCATCTCACCCGCGAGACCGCGAAGGGGGTCGTGCCGCTGTGACAGCCGCTCCGGCGCCGCAGGATGCCGCCGTTCCCCCCCGCCCGCTCGATCGCGGGATCGAGCGAGGCTCTCCCGTTCTCTCGGTCGAGGAACTGACCGTCGGCTACGTCCGCGCGGACGGGAAGACGAACGTCGTCGTCGCGGACGCCTCGCTGACGCTTCGCGCCGGGCACATCCTGGGTCTCGCGGGCGAATCGGGCTGCGGGAAGTCGACGACCGCGCTCGCCGCGATCGGCTACCGCGCGCCCGGGTCGCGCGTGCTCAAGGGGCGGTCGAAGCTCGGCGACGTCGACCTGCTCGCGCTGTCGACGGGCCAGCTCCGCTCGGTGTGGGGGCGGCGAGTCGCCTACGTCGCGCAGAGCGCCTCGCAGGCGCTCAACCCGGCGCTCCCGATCGGCCGCCAGCTCGCGCAGCCGCTCACGGTGCACCTCAGCCTGCGCGGTCAGGCGCTGCGCGACCGCCAGCTCGAGCTCCTCGAGGCGGTCCGCCTCCCCGAGCCCGCGCGGGCGCTCGGGCGGTACCCGCACCAGTTCAGCGGCGGACAGCAGCAGCGGATCGCGATCGCGATCGCGCTCGCGTGCCGCCCCGAGGTCCTTCTCCTCGATGAGCCGACGACCGGGCTCGACGTCACGACGCAGGCGCGCGTCTCGGCGCTCCTTCGCTCGCTGATCGACGAGACAGGCGTCGCGGCGCTGTACGTGAGCCACGACCTCTCCCTCCTCTCGACGATCGCGGACGGGCTCGCCGTCATGTACGCCGGCGAGGTGGTCGAGCACACGACGGCCGACGCCCTCAGGGGCCGACCGCGCCACCCGTATACCCAGGCGCTCCTCGCCGCCGTCCCGAGCGTTCACCGCCCGCGCGCGGTCTCCGGGATCCCGGGCCGCCCCCCCGCCGCGGTCATCGACGACGCCTGCTCGTTCGCGCCGCGGTGCCCGTACGCGACGAACACGACGCGGGAGACGCATCCCGAGCTTCGCGAGCTCGAGCCGGGCCACTGGGTCCGGTGTCTGCGCGCCGAGGAGATCGAGCCGCCCCTCGTCGAGGAGCGCCCCCTCGTGCGCCCGGCGCCCGACGGCCGCACTCCGCTTCTCGTCGTCGAGGACGTGAGCTGCGAGTACGGCGGATTCGGCGCCGCCGTCGTCGTCAAGGGCGTCTCGTTCGCGATCGGCCCCGCGCAGACGCTCGGGATCGTCGGCGAGAGCGGGAGCGGGAAGTCGACGCTTCTCCGCGCGATCGCAGGACTCCACCCGCCGGCGGCGGGATCGATCCGCCTGAACGGCAAGGACCTTCCCCCCCGCGCGGTGAAGCGTCCCCGCTCCGTGCGGAAGGAGATCCAGCTCGTCTTCCAGAACCCCGACTCCTCGCTCAACCCCCGCCAGACCGTGGGCGAGATCGTCGGGCGGCCGATTCGCCTGTTCCGAGACGACGTCCCGCGAAGCGGGGAGCGCGAGGCGGTCGAGGAGCTCCTCGACGCGGTCAAGCTCCCGCGCGGAATGCGAGGCCGCTACGCCGCGGAGCTCTCCGGCGGGCAGAAGCAACGGGTCGCGCTCGCCCGCGGGTTCGCGGCGAGACCGTCGCTCCTCCTCTGCGACGAGGTCACCTCCGCGCTCGACGTCTCGGTCCAGGCGACGATCCTCGAGCTCCTCGCGGAGCTCGCCGAGCAGTTCGAGACGGCCGTCATCTTCGTCAGCCACGACCTCGCCGTCGTGCGGACGATCGCGACGCGCGCCCTCGTCATGAAGGACGGCGAGGTCCGCGAGGAGGGCGAGACCGAGCGCCTCTTCGTCTCGCCGCGCGACCCGTACACCCGCGAACTCCTCTCGGCGATCCCGGATCTCGTGGCCGAGCCGGCGGCACCCACCGGCAACCGGTAGCCGGGCGCGAGGCTCGAACGAATGCCGAACCCCTTCGCCATGCCGGGCGTCTGGCTCCGCTGCGCGCTCCACGCCCATTCGACGGCGTCGGACGGCGAGCTTCGGCCCGGCTGCCTCGTGCGCCACTACGAGCGCGCCGGCTTCGACGTCCTGGCGATCACCGACCACTGGATTCGAACGGACGAGCCGTCGACGGAGCACCTGCTCGTCATCCCGAGCACGGAGCTCGACGCCCGCCTCCCCGGCTCGGCTCGCAGAGCGCACGTGCTCGCGCTCGGCGTCGACGAGGCGCCCAGCGCGCCCGACTCCGAGCTGCCGACGCTCGCCGAGACGGCCGAGTGGGTGCTCGCGCACGGAGGCGTTCCGTTCCTCGCGCACCCCTACTGGAGCGGCCTCCGGACACACGAGCTCGAGCGCTGCAAGGGCCTCCTCGGCGTCGAGGTCTACAACGCCGGCTGCGAGCTCGAGACCGGCCGCGGGCTCTCCAGCGTGCACTGGGACGAGCTCCTCGAGACGGGGCGTCGCTGGCTCGCGATCGCGGTCGACGACACGCACCACCCCGGCTTCGACAGCGGCTTCGCGTGGACGTGGGTGCGCACCCCCGAGCGCGCGCCGTCCGGAGTCCTTCGCGCCCTTCGTGAAGGCGCCTGCTACAGCTCGACGGGGCCGACGGTCGACGCGCTCGACATCGAGCGGCCGGCGGTCGAGGTGCGGTGCAGCCCCGCGGAGCGGGTGACGCTCGTCACCGGCGCCCGCCGGGGAGCGAGCGTCGCGGCGGGGAGGCTCGGGTACCGCCACAACGGCGAGATACTCGAGCACGCCGCGAACGGGTCGATCGTCGCGGCCCGCCTCGTCGGGCCGAACGACGCTCCGTACGCGCGGCTCGAGATCCGAGACGCGGACGGGAGGACGGCCTGGACGAATCCGCTGTGGCCCTGACCTGGCGCGAGCGGGCTTGGGAGGAGCTTTCGAGGCGGAGCTTCGATCTGCTCGTGATCGGCGGCGGAATCATCGGTGCCGGCGTCGCGCACGAGGCGGCGCGGGCGGGTCTCGCCGTCGCGCTCGTCGACCGTGCCGACTTCGGGTCCCAGACGACCAGCGCGTCGTCGAAGTTGATCCACGGCGGCCTCCGCTACCTGCGCCTGGGCGACGTTCGGCTCGTACGGGAGGCGCACCGCGAGCGCCGGGCCCTGATGCGCGTCGTCGCCCCGCACCTCGTCCGTCCGCTGTCGTTCCTGCTCCCGCTCTACCGCGACGGCCCCTACCGAGCGCTCACCGTTCGCGCCGGTCTCTCCGTGTACTCGGGGCTCGCGGGCGAGCGGCTTGCCCGCGCCGTGAACCCAGAGGCCGCCCGCGGACGGGTCCCGCCGCTTCGGCTGGACGGCCTGCGGAGCTGCGCCGTCTACGCGGACGCCGTGACGCACGACGGGCGGCTCTGCCTCGCGAACGTCCGCGCCGCGGCCGACGCCGGCGCGACGGTGGCGAACTACGCCGACGTCGTCGCGCTGCGGACGAGCCGCGGCCGCGTCGCAGGCGCCGAGGTCCGCGACGCCCTCGGCGACGAGACGGCTGTCGTTCGCGCTCGCACCGTCGTCAACGCGACCGGGCCGTGGGTGGACCATGTCCGGCGGCTCGAAGACGCGAACGCTCCTCGCTCGAGCCGGCTCAGCAAGGGCGTCCACGTCCTCCTGCCGCTCGAGGCGACGTGGTCGGCGGCGCTCACGGTGCCGCACGACGCCGTCCGAGTCTCGTTCGCCGTGCCCTGGGAAGGACTGCTGCTGCTCGGAACCACCGAGACGCCGTTCGACGAGAACCCCGACGCGCTTCGAGTCACGGAGGAGGATGTCCAGGCCGTGCTCGCGGAGGCCGCGGTCGCGCTCGACGGCGCCTTGCTGCGCGCGGACGCCGTGCGCGCGACGTTCGCCGGGCTTCGGGTGCTTCCGAACGTCCGCGGCGAGCCGGCGACCGCCCGACGCGAGACGATCCTCGTGCGCGGACGGGGCGGGATGCTCTCGATCGCGGGCGGCAAACTTACGACGTACCGCCGGATCGCGCTCAACGTCCTTACGGCGCTCCGGGCGGAGCTGGGCCTGCACCGGGTCGAGACGCGGCCGGTCGCCCTTCCCGGCGCGGGAGACCCCGATTCGGTCGCCGCGCTGCTCGCGCGCCGGCACCCGGAGCTCGAGCCGCGCGCGCGCGAGCACCTGGCGCACCTGTACGGCGGGCTCGCGGACGACGTGGTCGCGGCCGCGGGCGGCGACCCGGCGCGCCTCGCGCCGCTCGCGCCCGGCGCGCCCGACCTCACCGCGCAGGCGGTCTACGCGCGTGAGCACGAGTGGGCCTGCACCGCCGCCGACGTCCTCGTCCGGCGGACGACGGTCGCGTACCGCGGCGAAGCGACGCGCGAGGTCGCGGAGCGGGTCGAGAAGCTCCTCGGCTCTCCCCGCGTGCAAGGTCGGGACGCACCCGCGCGGCGCTGACGCTTCCAGCGGGCACCGTTTCGTGTCACTATTCTCAACGGCGTTGCGTCATGCGCGACCCGGGTTCCGTGCATACCGTCGCTCGCGCCCTGCGCATGCTGACCGCGTTCGACGGGGAGGCGCGCGAGCTAGGCGTCCGCGAGTTCGCCGCGCTCCTCGACGTCCACAAGAGCACCGCCTCGCGCCTCGCTCGAACGCTTGTCACGCACGGTTTCCTCGAGCGGGCGGCGGGCAGCGAGCGGTTCCGGCTCGGCCCGGAGGCGGCGCGAATCGGGCTGCTCGCGGTCGGCGGCCAGACGCTGCTCGCTGCGGCGCGCCCGCCGATGGCCACGCTGGCCGCGGAGACGGCCGAGACGGTCGTGCTCTCGGTGCCCGCGGGTGACGAGGCGCTCGACGTCGCGCAGACGGGATCGACCCACTTGATCGGTGCCTCGACGTGGATCGGGCGGCGGACGCCGCTCCACGCGAGCTCGGACGGCAAGGTCTTCCTCGCCTTCGGTGCGGCGGAGCTCCCCGCCCGCCGCTCGCTCGCGAAGGTAACCGCGAACACGGTCACCGACCGCGCCAAGCTTGAGCGCGAGCTTGCGCGCGCGCGCCGCGACGGTTGGGCGGCGGCGCTCGGCGACCTCGAGGAAGGCCTGAACGGCGTCGCGGCGCCGGTCTTCGCGAGCCGCGGCGAGTGCGTGGCCGCGCTCAGCGTCTCGGGACCCGCGTACCGCATCCCGCCCGAACGGCTGCCCGTCCTCGCCAGGGCGTGCGTCGCAGCCGCGCGGACGATCGGTGATCGGCTCGCCGCGGTCGAGCCGGGGAACGGACACGCCTCCGACGGACAGCGAGTGGAAGGAGCGCTCGGACGATGATCGACTGCGACGTGCACAACAGCTGGGCCTCCTCGCGTGAGCTCCTCCCCTACCTCGATCCGTACTCGCGCGACTTCCTCGCGCGAGGCGAGCTCCCGGGCGGCCGCGATTCCTTCCCGCACGCGCACCAGCCGTGGCTGCACCCGGAAGGGTTCCTTCGCACCGACGCGATCCCGCCCGACGGCGGGCCGCCCGGCTCGAGCTACGAGCTCCTGCGCGAGCAGCTCCTCGACCGCTACGACCTCGAGTACGCGATTCTCACCGGAGACGAGGCGATCGAGGTCTCGACGCTCGCGAACGCGCGCCTCGCGGCCGCGCTCGCCCGGGCGGCAAACGACTGGACGATCGACACCTGGCTCAGCCGGGACGCGCGCCTCAAGGGCTCGCTCGTCGTCGCGCCGCAGGACCCCCACGCGGCGGCCGCGGAGATCCGCAGGCTGGGCGACCATCCCGACTTCGTCCAGGTGCTCGTCTCGACCGGCGCGCAGCGCCCGTACGGCGACCCCTTCTACCACCCGATCTGGGACGCCGCCGCCGAGGTCGACCTGCCGATCGCGGCGCATCTCGGCGGCCAAGGGGGCGTCAACGCGAACCCGACCGGCTGCGGCCCCCCCACCTTCTTCTTCGAGGCGCACGCGCTCCTCTGCGAGTCGGGGATCGGCCACGTCGCGAGCCTCATCGCGCACGGGATCTTCGAGAAGTGGCCGAACCTGCACTTCGTCCTGATCGAGTGCGGGGTCGCGTGGCTTCCCGCGATCCTGTGGCGCCTCGACGCCGACTACAAGGCGCTTCGCAAGGAGGCCCCCTGGCTCACGATGCTGCCGAGTGAGTACGCGGCGCGACACATCCGGCTCACGACCCAGCCGCTCGAGCAGCCGGCCGAGCTACGCCATCTCTGGACGCTGCTCGAGGCGATCGACGGCGAGAACACCCTTCTCTTCGCCTCCGACTACCCGCACTGGGACTTCGACGACCCCGAGCGCCTGCAGGTGCCCCCAGCGTGGAAGGAGCGCATCTTCGGAGAGAACGCGCGCGAGCTCTACCGGCTCCCGAAGGGCGCCGAGGCGACGCACGCGGCCGCCGAGCCGCGCGGCGCATGAACGAAGCCGCCGACCGCCGCGGCCACTCGCGGTTTTTCGTCTGCCGCGCCGAGGCACTCCCGCCCGGGGAGCGCGTCGTTCGCGAGGTCGACGGGCGAAGCATCGGGGTCTTCAACGTCGACGGTCGCTTCTTCGCACTCCACAACCGCTGCCCGCACAGGGGCGGGCCGCTCTGCCTCGGGCCCGTGACGGGCACGACGCTCCGCTCGGATGACTTCAGGTACGTCTACGGGCGCGCGGGCCGGGTGCTCCGGTGTGCCTGGCACGGCTGGGAGTTCGAGATCGAGAGCGGTCGCGCGCTCGTCGACCCGAAGGTGCGCGCGAAGACGTTTCCCGTCGAGGTCGACGACGGCGACGTCTACGTGCTCGTATGACGCTCGCCGGCAAGCATCCCGAGCTCGTCGTCTGGAGCTCCGAGCCGCTCAACGTCGAGACGCCCCTCGAGATGCTCGCACGCTCGCACGTCACCGCGACCGAGCTCTTCTACGTGCGAAACCACGGTCCCGTACCGGCCGTCGACCCGGCGGCGTACCGGCTCGTGGTCGACGGGATGGTCGGAACACCGCTCGCGCTCTCGCTCGAGGAGCTCCGCGGGCGCTTCGAGACGACGACCGTCGAGGCAACGCTCGGCTGCGCAGGCAACCGGCGCGCCGAGCTTGCGACGCTCCGGCCGATCGAGGGCGAGATCCCCTGGGGCGCAGGCGCGATCGGCACCGCGCGCTGGACGGGGGTGCGGCTTCGCGACGTGCTGCGCGCGGCGGAGGTGGCGCCGGACGCGGGCCACGTCGCGTTCACCGGCCTGGACGCCTCGGCGGCTGCCGAGGGAGCGGTCCCGTTCGGGGGGTCGATTCCGCTTCCGAAGGCGCTGGGGGGCGACGTCCTCCTCGCCTGGGCGATGAACGGCGAGCCGCTTCCGGCCGCGCACGGTTTCCCGCTCCGGGTCGTCGTTCCCGGCTACATCGGTGCCCGAAGCGTCAAGTGGCTCGCCGCCGTGACGGTGCAGGCGGACGCTTCGTCGAACTACTTCCAGGCCCGGGCGTACCGCCTCTTCCCTCCTCACCGGGCGGTCCCGAGCGACCGCGCCGCGGACGGGCTCGAGCTCGGCGAGCTCGTCCTGAGCTCGGCGCTCTGCCGTCTGACCGAGGGCGGCTCGGGAGCACGCGTCGTCGCGGAGGGCTACGCGGTCGCCGGCGGCGAGCGAACCGTGGAGCGGGTCGAGATCTCGCCCGACGGCGGCGCGACCTGGACCGCCGCGTCGCTCGCCGAGCGGCCGCGACCGGGCGTCTGGCGTCTCTGGCGCGCCGAGCTCGAGCTCGGCCCGGGCGCCGGCGAGGTCGCCGTGCGCGCCTGGGACTCGGCCGGGGAGACGCAGCCGACCGATGACGCGGGTGTCTGGAACCCGAAGGGCTACATGAACGACGCCTGGCACCGCGTGCCGGTGGCGCGCCAGACGGTGTAGAGATCGGCGCGAACCGCTGTTCCGCGACCTCAGCGCTCGCCCGCGAACGTCGCGAGCGCCATGCGGCGCGGCTCGAGGAACCTCTCCGGGGTCGCGCACGCCTCCAGGAAGCGGATCGCATCCGTCGCGAGCGCGCGGCCCTCGTCCACGCGCACGGCCCAGACGTTCGTTCCCTCGCCGGGATCGGCCTCGAGGTCGTAGAGCTCGGGCGCCTCCGCCGCGCCGCCGAGAACGAGCGAACGCGTCCGCGTGGTGACCGTGATCGGCATGTAGCTCGCGATGCGCCGCGGCCGGGAATCGACCGCGGTCGTCATCTCGCCCTCGGCGAAGTAGAGGGGCCACGAGCTCACGACGAACGGCCGATGCTCGGCGTTCCGGTCCCCGAGCGAGGGCGCGAACGAGCGCCCCTCCATGTCGGGCGATGCCTCGAGCCCGACGAGCTCGAGAATCGTCGGCGCCAGGTCGGGGGCGGTCGTGATCGCTCGCCTTCGCCCCGCGGGGATGCCCGGCGCGCGGACGAGCAGCGGGATCCGGGTCAGCTCCTGGTAGAGCGGCGACCACCCGACCGTCAGGAGCCACGACTCCGGGAGCCATTCCGGGACGTCCGCGTCGGCGGTGACCTTCGCATCCGGGTCGTGGAACCACTCCGCCTTCCCGAAGTAGCCGTGCTCGCCGAAGAAGAACCCGTGATCGGAGGTGAACAGGACGAGCGTGTTCTCGGCAAGGCCGAGGACGTCGAGCTTCTCGAGCAGGCGGCCGACCCAGCGGTCGACCATCGTCACCTCTCCGCAGTACGTCGCGTGCGCCGTCGCGAGGTCGGCTTCCGTCAGGCCCGCCTCCCGCCACTTGCCGTAGCTCGGATACAGCTGGCGGCCGTCGTAGCCGGGCTCGTAGAGCGCCGTGTAGTACTCGGGCGCGTCCCAGGGCTCGTGCGGGTCCCAGCTGTCGACGTAGAGGAAGAACTGCTCGCGGTAGTGGCGCTCGAGCCACGATTCCGCAGCGGTCATCGTCCGCGCAACGAGCCGGTCGGTCTCCGAGCGCCACGTGAGGCGGGCGTCGGCGCGCTCGTGCGGCCGCGTGTCGTCCCCCTGTCCGCGCACCCAGATGAAGTCGTCGAAGCCGCGGTCGTACGCGTAGCCGCCGCGGATGAAGAACGGGGTGTCGACGACGCCCATCGTCACGTACCCGGCGGCCGAGAGAAGCCCCGGCAGCGTCCCGACCCCCATCGGGAGCGGCTCCCACCCCATGAACGTGTACGAGAAGCGGCCGGTCAGGATGTCCGCGCGCGCGGGCATCGTCGGGAACGACGCGACGAGGTGGTGGTCGAAGACGGCGCAACCGGTCGCGAAGCGATCGAGATTGGGGGTACGGATGCGCGCGTTGCCGTACGCGCCGAGGTGGTCTCGCCGGAAGGTGTCGCAGACGATGAGGACGACGTTCGGACGGTCGGGCACGTGAGCTCCTTCGCTCGCCCGGCACCCTCCGGCCGACCCTCGCCGCCGCAGGTCCGGGAGGCGATCCGACGATGATAGTGGAGCGCTCGACTACCGACCGGCCCGGGGCCTGTGGCCCCGAGTGACCTCGACAGCCGCGCCCGGCCGGGCCTTCGCAGGGCGCTTCGCGTCGATCCACACGACGTCGTCGCCGGCGTCAGCGTCGCTCTCGTCCTCCTCCCCCAGTCGCTTGCGTACGCGCAACTCGCGGGCATGCCCGCCGACCGCGGCCTCTACGCGGCGGCGCTCCCGCCGATCGCCGCGGCCCTCTTCGCGTCGTCCCCCTATCTCCAGACGGGGCCCGTTGCGATCACGTCGATCTTGACCTTCGCGGCGCTCGCGCCGCTCGCGCGGCCCGGGAGCGACGAGTACGTCGCGCTCGGGCTCCTGCTCGCGCTGGTCGTCGGGGTCGTGCGCCTCGTGATCGGGCTCGCGAGGGGCGGCGTCATCGCCTACCTCATGTCGCAGCCGGTCCTGATCGGCTTTACCTCCGGGGCTGCGCTCCTGATCCTCGCGTCGCAGGTCCCCGCGGCGGTCGGCGTCGACGCGCCGTCCGACGGAGTCCTGGAGCGGGCGGCGTACGCCCTCGGGCACGTCGGCGACTGGGAAGCGGCGGCGCTCCTGCTCGCCCTCGCGACCGTCGTCCTCGCGCTCGGGGGCGGGCGCGTGCACCCGCTCGTCCCCGGCGTCCTCGTCGCAGTCGTGCTCGCGATCGTCTACGCGCGCCTCGCGTCGTACGACGGCGACACCGTCGGCTCGATCGACGCCGCACCGCTCGACGTGTCGTTCGACGCCGGCTGGGGCTCGCTCCCCGAGCTCCTCGTCCCCGGCCTCGTGATCGCGGTGGTCGGGTTCGCGGAGCCGGCGGCGATCGCGCGCACATTCGCCGCCCAGGAGCGCCGCCGCTGGGACGCGAACCGGGAGTTCGTGAGCCAGGGCGTCGCGAACGTGGCCGCAGCCGCGTCGGGCGGCTTCCCCGTTGGTGGCTCGTTCTCGCGAAGCAGCCTGAACCGGCTCGCGGGCGCGCGGACGCGCTGGAGCGGCGCGATCACCGGCGTCGCCATCCTCGCGTTTCTGCCTTTCGCGGCAGCGCTCTCGCAGCTTCCCCGCGCCGTCCTCGCCGCCGTCGTCATCGCCGCCGTCGTACCGCTCGTCCGCCTGCGCCCGCTCGTTCGCCTCGTGCGCTACTCGCGGGGACAGTTC
Source organism: Gaiellaceae bacterium (assembly GCA_036259875.1). Lineage (GTDB taxonomy): Bacteria > Actinomycetota > Thermoleophilia > Gaiellales > Gaiellaceae > DATAAZ01. Next base: position 98,158 of record DATAAZ010000012.1, on the reverse strand, counting down.
GTCGTCGCAGCCGTGACGTTCGCGCTCACGCTCGCCCTCTCGCCGCACATCGAGCGCGCGCTCGTGGTCGGCGTCCTGCTCGCGGTCGCCCTGCACCTGCGCCGCGAGCTCGCGCTCGAGGTCTCGAGCTGGGTCGAGGACGAGACGCTGCACCTGCGCCCACGGGGCGTCCTCTGGTTCGGAACGGCGCGGCGGCTCGAGGACGCCGTCCTCGAGGTCCTCGCGCGACACGCGGAGGCACGCCGCGTCGCCGTGCACCTCGACAGCCTCGGCCGGATCGACCTCACCGGCGCGCTCGCGTTACGCGCGCTCCTCGAAGACACGCGCGGCGGCGGGCTCGTGGTGGAGGTCGTCGACGTGAGGCCGCGCTGGCGCGGCCTGGCGACGCGCGTGATCGAGCGCCCCGACGATCCGCTCGCGTGAAGGCGCCGCCTCGGGCCTGTTATCCGAGGTTCACGAGGACCGTCTTGAGCTCGGTCAGCGTCTCCATCGAGAAGCGCCCGCCGACGCGCCCGACGCCGCTCTGCGTGCCCGCTCGCCCTCCGAACGGCAGGTGGCTCTCCCAGTAGTTCGACGATTCGTTGACGTTGACCCAGCCGGCCCGAACGGCCTCGGCGAACCGAAGGCCACGCCTCAGGTCCTTCGTGAAGACGGCGGCGAGGAGCCCGTACCGCGACGAATTCGCGATCGCGAGCGCCTCCTCGTCGCTTCGGATCGTCACGATCGGCGCGACGGGGCCGAACGTCTCCTCGCGGACGACCTCCATCTCTTCCCGGGCTCCGTCGATGATCGTCGCCTCGTAGTAGAGCGGCGTCGCGAACCCCTCCGCGCGCCGCCCGCCTGCGACGACCGTCGCGCCTCGCTCGACCGCGTCGGCCACGTGACGATCCATCTTCGCTGCGGTCGGCTCGTTGTTCAGGGGGCCCATCGTCGTCTCGTCGACGAACGGGTCTCCGAGCCGGACCTCGCGCGCGGCGGCCTCGCCCAGCTTCGAGACAAACTCGTCGTGGACGGCCTCGTGGACAAGGAAGAGCTCGCCGGCGGTACAGCTCTGCCCGGCGCACAGGAAGGCCGCCGCGAGCGTCGCCGAGACCGCCGCTTCCACGTCGGCGTCGTCGAGCACGACCATCGGCCCGTTGCCGCCCAGCTCGAGGAGGAGCGCCTTCCCGGCCGCGCGCTCCGCGACGCGGCGCCCGGTCTCGGTCGAGCCGATGAAGCCGATCGCGTGCGTGCCCGGGTTCGCCGCGACCTCGTCGCCGACCGTGCGTCCGGGCCCGGTGACGAGGTTGAAGACGCCGGCCGGAAGCTCGGCGTCCGCGACGCACTCCGCGAGCTTCACGGCGCAAACGGAGGTGGTGCTCGCCGGCGCCCACACGACGGCGTTCCCGGCCGCGAGAGCCGGCGCGACGATCTCCGCGGCCATCGTGTAGGGCCAGTTCCAGGGGCTGATCGCGCCGACGACACCGCGAGGCACGCGGTACGCGAGCACCCGCTTGGCCGGGTCGACGGAGGGCGGCATCAGCCCTTCCAGCCGCGTCGCGTCGGCGGCGGCCATCCGCCAGTACTCGATCAGTTCGTCGACCTCGGCGTACGCCTCGCAGTGGAGAGGCTTTCCCTGGTCGAGGGTGAGCGTGCGCGCGAGCTCGTCACGCCGCTCGCGAACGAGCTCGGCGACGCGCTCCATCGCTGCGGCCCGCTCGAAGGCCGACCGGCGCGCCCAGTCGCCGGAGGCGGCGTTCGCCGCGGCAATTGCGCGCCGGGCGTCCTCGCGCGTCCCCTCTGGCACCGATCCGATTGCCTCCCCCGTCGCCGGGCTCGTCGCCGCCATGCGCGCGCCCGACTCGCTCTCGACCCACGAGCCGGCCACGTACATCCCGTAGTCGATCGTCTTCGTGCTCATCTCTTACCTCTCGCGAACGCGTTTCGATAGATGTCCTCGTAGTCGGCAACGCTCACCTCGCGCGCGTTGCCGATCGTTTGCGGATCCTCGTACGCCATCCGGGCGAGCATCGGGATCTCGTCCTCCGAGAACCCGAGCTCCTCCATCGTCGGGATCTCCAGGTCCTCGGTGAGCCGGTAGATCTCCTCGACGCCCGCGAGCGCGGTCGCAAGCGCGTCGCGCCCGCCCGCCTCGACCCCGAGCGCGAGCGCGACCCTGGCGTGGCGTTCCGGCGCCCCGGGCGCGTTGAACTCGCAGACGGGCCCGAGGACGCGCGCGGTGAGCGCCCCGTGCGCGCAGTCGTGCACGCCGCCCGCCGACTGGCTCATCGCGTGCGCGGCGCCCGCGCTCTCGAGGCCGTACGCCATGCCGCCGAGCGTCGCCGCGTGCGCCATGTACCTGCGCGCCTCCAGGTTCGAGCCGTCCTCGTAGGCGGCGCGGAGCCAGCCCGCCGCGAGCTCGATCGCCGCGAGCGCGACCGCGTCGTTGAACGGCTGGTGGTACTCGCACGTGTAGCACTCGATCCCGTGGGCGAGCGCGTCCATCCCGGTCGCGGCGGTCACCGCGGGCGGCAGTCCGAGCGCCAGCTCGGGGTCGAGGAGCGCGACGCGCGGCCCGATCAACGCCGTCCCGCCGACGTTGAACTTGATCCGCCGCGCGTGGTCCGTGATCACCGCCCAGAGCGTCACCTCGCTCCCCGTCCCCGAGGTCGTCGGGACCGCGACGAGCGGCGGGATGCGATGCTCGAGCGGGGTCGCTCCGTACTCGTAGTCGAGGATCGACCCTCCGTGCACGACCTCGACGCCGACCGCCTTGGCGGTGTCCATCGAGCTTCCGCCTCCGAGCGCGACGAGCCCGTCGCAACGCCCGTCGCGGTAGGCGGCGCTCGCCTCCGCGATCAGCTCGACGTCCGGGTTCGCCCGGACGCGGTCGAAAACGGCGGCGCCGTCCAGCGAGGCGAGCGCGCGCTCCGCGAGCCCGGCCGCGACGACGCCCGCGTCGGTCACGAGGAGCGGCCTCTCAACCCCGAGCTCGCGGACGAGCTCGCCCAGCCGGGCGATCGCGCCCGCCCCGTGGACGATGCGCGTGGGCAGTTCGACGCTGCGAACAGTCTCGACCTCGACGCTCACGCCGAGAACCTACTGGCTCGGTGGGAGCCCGCGCCGAGCGCGCCGGCCCGCGCGCCTACTCGGCGGGAATCTCCTTGTGCACCATCGCCATGTCGATCCCCTGCTGCTTGCGCCAGAGGCGGGACCCGAGGTAGATCGCGAACGCGATGCCGTACAGGACGAGCACGTACCAAACGCCGTTCCGCGCCGTGTTCCAGTCGATTCCGTAGATCGCGTTCGTGAGCCACTCGTAGATCGCGAAGCCGAGGATGACGAGGAATGCCAGTGCGGCGACGGTGATCAGCGGCACCCCGAAGACCCGGTAGCGGGCAATCGGCGACGCCTCGTAGATCTCGCGTCGCCGCCACGGCAGGATCGCGGCCGCGATCGCCGACCCGGCGAACGTGATCGCGATCACCTCCGTCGAGATCAGCGTCCAGTTGTAGAACTCGTCGTTGTACGAGTAGAGGTAGCTGATCGGGATCGCCGGAAGCAGCATGAGAAGCAGCGCGACCCACGGGACGCCGTTCCGGCTGACCCTCGCGACGCCCTCGGGGAGGATTCGGTCGAACGCGGTCGCGAAGACGACGCGCGTGGAGGAGAGGAACACGGTTCCGACCCAGCCGAAGAACCAGAGCGCGAGAAGCCCGACGAGCAGGAACTGCCAGAAGGCGCCGTCCATCAGGAACGACGTGAGCAGGCCGGGATACGGGAAGACGGTAACCGGCGGATCCTCGACGTAGTTGTAGAGCGCCGGCTGGCCCCAGTACGCGTTGTTCGCGTTGTTGTAGAAGTCCCAGCCGAACGTCTTCGCGAAGAGCAGGAACATGGTCACCGCGAGGATCGTGGTCGCGACGAGCGCGCCGCCCATCGCCTTGATGTTGTTGCGGAAGTCCGACGCCCCGCGGACCTCGCCGTAGAGCGTCGCGCCCCAGTTCGACCAGAGGTTGAAGAAGAGCACGAACGGGATCAGGAGGAAGAGTCCCTTCACGGCCGGGATGTCCTCCACGCCTCCGGTTCCCGCGGCCGCGACCTCGTTCGTCGTCTGGTAGGCGTTCTGCGGCGCGCCCAGGGTCTCCTGCGCCTCGGAGTTGAACGCCGCGATGAAATCGGCCTTCGAGTTGATCAAGAGGAGGATGAACATGAAGGCGAGGCCGATCAGTCCGCCGTAAAAGCAGATCTTCTGGATGCGCGCGTACGTCCGGATCCCGAGCGAGATGAACAGGGAGGCGAGGAGCGCGGTGATGATCGACGCCGTGAAGAGCCCCTTCGATTCCGAGAAGAACGAGACCCAGCCGTCCGCCCCGACGATCGCCCCGAGCGGGACGAAGATCTCGACGTTCAGGATGTTCGCGTAGATGGGGACCCAGTGCCAGAGGATGAACCACCAGCCGCAGACGGCGAGAACGAACCCGATCCCACCGCCCAGGATGCGGCTCATCCAGACGTAGTCGCCGCCCGCGCGCGGCATCGCGGCGATGAGCGACGCGTACGTGATGACCTGGAAGAGCAGGTACGCCCCCGAGAGGACGACTGCCCAAAGGAGGCTGCCGTCGGGAATGAAGACCGCGTACGAGAAGATGAAGAGGCCGAGCGTGATGAGGTTGATCGAGAAGAACGAGTAGATGAACGCGTCGCGAACGGCCCATCCGCGCACGAGCCCGGTCGCTGTCCGTGCGAAGAGCCCTCGCTCTTCGTACCGCCCCGCCTCACCCGCAACAGTCGCCATGCGTCCTCCTTATCCGCTCGTGAGAACGAACTTCTTGACCTTCTTGCCGCCCTCGAGGTCGATCACCGCCCCGAGCAGCTCGCCTTGTTCGTAGGAGCTCCCCGGGTTGATGCACAGCGTGCGGCCGATCCGCGCGTTCCCGCGGCACTCGTGGATGTGGCCGTGCAGCGAGAGGGTGGGTTGGTGGCGCTCGATCGCCTCGCGCACCGCCTTCGACCCGACCGGGACGGGAGCGCGCCCCGCGTGCTTCAGGCGCATCCGGTCGTCCAGCTCGGGCGCCTCGTCGAGCCCGGACCCGTACGGCGGGCAGTGAAGGCTGAAGATCGTGCGCTCGGACTCGGCTGTCACCTGTGAGACCACCCGTTCGATTCGCTCGCCGAGCTGCGGCTCCTCCTCTTCCCGGTACGTGTTCCACGGAGTCGGGTTCGACCACCCCGTCGAGGCGAGCTGGAACCCGTCGATCTCGACGACCCGGCCCTCGGCGAGCTCCACGTGCTTCGCCTGCTGGACGATCTCGTCGACCTCGAACTGGTCGTCGTTCCCCGGGCAGACGAAGCACCGGACGCCGCTTTCGGGGAGCCGCTCGTCGGCGAGCACCATCCACTCCTCGACCCGCCTGAGCATCAGATCGTGGAAGAGGTTCGTCGTCCGCTCCTCGTCTGCCTGGAGCTCGGAAAGCTCGTCCGGCGTCGTCCGGAACGGGTAGTACCCACGGCGGCGAACCGCCTGCTCGAACTTGTCGACCTCCTCGTCGCCGGCGAGCTCATGCCGGTTCTCGAGCAGGGTCGCATGCCAGCGCTCGCCGCCGTCGTGAACAATGGGAACGAGCGCCTTCCCCGTCATGTCGCCGCCGAGGACGATCACCTCGGCCCCGTAGTGCTTGGCGCTGTTCAGGAACTTCCGCCAGCAGACGTCGGAGCCGTGCAGATCCGTGGCGAAGAACAGGCGCACGCCTGAATTCAACTAGGTCGATCGCGCGGCGTCCAGCAAGGCGATACGGCCCTGCCGGCCCGGAGCCTCGACGGGCGAGTGATATACAGCTACGGCGATGGCGAAGGAAGCGGACGCGGTGATCATCGGCGCCGGCGTGATCGGTGCGGCGATCGCCTTCGAGCTCGGCAAGCGGGGCTACAGGACCCTCAGCATCGACAAGCTCCCGGCCGCCGGCTACGGGCCGACGTCGAGCTCGTGCTCCATCGTGCGCGCGCACTACTCCTCGTGGGACGGCGTCGCGATGGCCTACGAGGGCTTCTCGTACTGGGAGGACTGGCCGAACTACCTCGAGGTCGAGGACGAGCGGGGATTCGCCCAGTACATGCGCTCCGGGACGATTCTCCTGAAGAGCAACACCGGCCACCACGAGAAGGTCCTCCAGCACTACCGCGACCTCGGCGTCGAGCATGAGGAGTGGGACCTCGAAACAGCCCGGGAGCGCGTCCCGTACTACGACTTCCACGCCTTCTGGCCGCCGAGCCGCCCCGAGAACGACGACTTCTGGCGGAAGCCGAACGACGAGCTCCCCGGCGTCATCTACACGCCGGGCTCGGGGTACATGAACGACCCCCAGCTGACGTCGCACAACCTCCAGCGCGCGGCCGAGGCGAAGGGCGGCGAGTTCCTGTTCAACCGCCGCGTCGTCGCGATCCGCCGCGACGGCCGCGTGGAGGGCGTGACGCTCGAGAACGGGGAGCGGATCGACGCGCCCGTCGTCGTCAACGTGGCCGGCCCCCACTCGTTCGTCATCAACCGGATGGCCGGCGTCGAGGAGGAGATGAACATCAAGACGCGCGCCCTGCGGCATGAGGTCCACATCGTCCCGGCGCCCGAGGAGGTCGACTACGAGCACGAGGGCTTCCACACCTCGGACGGCGACCAGGGGATCTACTTCCGCCCCGAGGCGGGGAACAACATCCTGATCGGGAGCGAGGATCCGGACTGCGACCCGCAGATCTGGGTCGACGACCCGGATGACTACGACCGCAACGTGACCCGCGCGCAGTGGGAAGCGCAGGTGTACCGGGTCGGGCGCCGGATCCCGAGCCTCAAGATTCCGCAGCAGACGCGCGGTCTCGTCGACCTCTACGACGTCTCCGACGACTGGATCCCGATCTACGACAAGTCGAGCCTCGACGGCTTCTACATGGCGATCGGGACGAGCGGGAACCAGTTCAAGAACGCGCCGGTCGTCGGGCACCTGATGGGCGAGTTGATCGACCAGGTCGAGAAGGGGCACGACCACGACTCCGACCCCGTCAAGGTGAAGGCCCGCTACAACGACTTCACGCTCGACGCGGGCTTCTACTCGCGGAACCGCGAGATCAACCCGAACTCGAGCTTCTCGGTGAACGGCTGATCGCCGGTCACGGGCCGGCGCTACGGGCCTCCGCCGACCTCCTCGGGCGTCTCGTACCAGCGTTTCCGCTCGCCGATCCGCGCGCGGAGCTTCCACCCGCGTGTCTTCGGCTCCCCCTCGATCCGCTCGAGCAGCTGGTCGACCCGGTCGCGAAGGCGCGCCTGCTCGTCGGCCGGAATCTCGTAGCGCTCGACGTACTCTCGGCAGGTCGCGAGGTTCCCGGTGATCGTCCGCCAGAGTCCCCAGTCGGCGGCGCAGAGCTCGGCGACCCGCGCCGCGTTCAGCGCGCCGCCGTCGGACTCGCCGATCGCGTGCCCGTGCAGGATCGCGAGCGCGTCTCGCACGTCCTTCTCGTTCACCTCGGCGATCTGGAGCTTCGTGAGGAGAAGCTCGGCGAGCGGCAGCGTCGCCGGCTCGAGCTCGAGCCGGTCGCCGATCGGGATCTTGTGCGACATCGAGAAGGCGCCGACGAACACGTCCACCTGGCGGTCGTTCTCGCGGTCGAAGAAGAGCAGCCGCTCGTTGCCGTTCAGCGCGTTGAACGCCTTGTGGGCCTCGTAGCCCTCCTCCCGGAAGAACGCCTGCGCTTTCCCGGACGCGCCCTTCGCCGTGACGAAGTCGAGGTCGGCGTACCGGCGCTCGAACGCGGGTGGGATCCCGTTCGGCGCGCGGAGCCGGATCGCGACGCCGCCGAGCAGCCGCAGCGGGAGGGCGTTCGCCGTCGCCCGCTCGAGCAGGCGCTTGCCCTCGGCGACGATGTCGGCCTGGATGCCGGTCACCTCGGGGAGCCTACTCCCCCATCATGCGCGGCGTGGCTGCGGAATTCCTCGGGTCGCGCGCCCTGAACCGGGCGACGCTCGCGCGCCAGCTGCTCCTCCGTCGCTCGGACACGGACGTCGTTGCGGCGGTCGAGCACCTCGTCGGGTTGCAGGCGCAGGTGCCGCTCAACCCGTATCTCGCACTCTGGTCACGGCTCGAGGGGTTTCGGCCGGGGGAACTCGCCCGCCTCCTTCGCGACCGGGCGGTCGTACGGATCGCGCTCATGCGTGCAACCATCCACCTCGTCACCGCCGACGACTGCCTCCTGCTGCGGCCGCTCGTGCAACCCGTCCTCGACGCCGAGCTCGCTCGCCATCGGGAGTTCGGGCCGGCGCTGCGCGGAATCGACCTCCCTCCGGTGCTCGCCTTCGCTCGCGAGCTCCTCGCCGAGCGGCCGCACAGCGGCTCGGAGCTTCGCGCGGCGCTCGCGGAGCGCTTCCCGAGCCACGACGCGGCCGCGCTCGCGTATGCCTGTCGCAACCTGCTCGCGCTCGTCCAGGTTCCGCCCCGCGGCGTGTGGGGCGAGACGTCGCAGGCGAGGTCGACGACGGCCGACGCCTGGCTCGGCCGGCCGCTCGCAGCGAGGCCGTCGATCGACGAGCTCGTCCTTCGCTACCTCGCCGCGTTCGGCCCGGCAAGCGCCGCCGACGTCGCAACGTGGTCGCGCCTGACGGGCCTCCGCGAGGTCGTAGAGCGCCTGCGTCCGCGGCTGCGCGTCTTCCGCGGCGAGCGCGCCCGCGAGATCTTCGACCTCCCCGAGGCGCCTCGGCCCGAGCCGGATACACCCGCGCCGCCCCGGTTCCTGCCTGAGTACGACAACGTCCTCCTATCGCACGCGGACCGCAGCCGGTTCATCTCCGACGAGCGCCGGGCTCGCCTGTCCCGGATCTCCGGACGGGTGCACGGATCGGTCCTCTCCGACGGCCTCCTCGTCGGGCTCTGGCGTCTCGAGCGCGGCCGTGACCGTGCGACGCTCGCCGTCACGGTGGTCGAGCGCCTGCCGAAGCGCGCCGCCGCCGCGCTCGAGGCGGAAGCTCGCCGGCTCATCCGCTTTCTCGTCTCGGACGCCGAGACACTGGACGTCCGGTTGCTCGCCGCCTGATTCTGCCGTCAACGTCCGTAGCGGCCGCCGCAGCGCCGGGAGTATCGTCAAACGAATGGACGACGTCCGCGCCTTCCTCGACGCGTTCGAGGCGTTCGCTCGCCACCTCGCCGCCGTCAGCTGGGGCGCGCTCGCGGCGGCGATCCTCTTCCACCTGCTGCGCCTCGTCGCGCGCGTGCGCGGCTGGCAGAACATCCTCCGCGCCGCGTATCCGCAGGCGCGTGTCCCCTTCCGAGGCGTCTTCGGCGCGTATTTCGCCGGCGTCGGCGTGAACGCGATCACGCCTGCCCGCGGCGGCGACCTCGTGAAGCTCTACCTCGCGCGTCACCGGATCGACGGGTCGTCCTACCCCACGCTCGGCTCGACGCTCGTCGTCGAGACGCTCTTCGACTTCGTCGTCGCGTCGCTGCTCTTCCTCCTCGCGCTCCAGATGGGCCTCCTGCCCGGGCTTCCGGACCTGCCCGCCCTGCCGGCGTTCGACTGGTCGTTTGCGGTCGAGCACCCTCGGCTCGCAGCCGTCCTCCTCTCGATCCTTCTCGCGGCCGCGATCCTGGGCGTGGCCTGGGCCTCGCGACACGTCGTCGCTTTCAAGGAGAAGGTAATGCGCGGATTCATTATCCTTGGCGACCGCCGGACGTTCGCGACCCAGGTCGTCTCCTGGCAGGCGCTCTCTTGGATCTTCCGCGTCGCCTCCGTCTTCTTCTTTCTCGAGGCGTTCCACATCCCCGCCACGTTCGACACGGTGCTGGCCGTGCTCGTCGTCGGCGGGCTCGCGACCACGCTCCCCTTCACGCCGGGCGGTGCTGGAACGCAGCAGGCGGTGCTCGTCTTCGCGCTCGCCGGGTGGGCCTCGAAGAGCGCCGTCCTCAGCTTCAGCGTCGGAATGCAGCTCGCGACGGTCGTCGTCAACGTCGGCGTCGGGTTCGCCGCGATCGCGCTCATGCTCGGCACGATCCGCTGGCGCGAGCACGTGCGCCGCGAGCGCGGCGTTGCTACGGGGGAGCCAGCCGCCGTACCGTCGCGACCAGATCGTCCAAGCTGAACGGCTTCGGCAGGTAGCCCTCTGCGAGGTCGCTCCACGAGTCAACCCGGTCGACGCTCCCGGTGAAGAGGGCGATGGGGAGCTCCGGACGCGTCGAGCGGAGGCTGCGGGCGAGGGCGAGTCCGTCGTCCTCGCCGAGGCGCACGTCGAGGAGGAGCGCGTCGACGTCTTCCTCGGCGAGCACCCGCTCCACGTCGGCCGCATTCGTCGCCTCGTAGACGCGGTAACCCTCGAGCTCGAGGTTGACGCGGCAGAGAAGTCTGAGCGGCGCGTCGTCGTCCGCGACGAGGACGGCGCCCTGCTCCGCAACATCCATCGCGGCGAGTGTACCGGGGTATCATCCGCAAAGGATGGAGCGGGCCGTCCGCACCGGCGACCGGCACCACTACGCGTCGGCCGTTGCTGATCTGTGGCAGCGCCTCGGAACGGCGCTCGCCCGCCTGGAGCGTGTCGCCGAGGCGCCCGCGGAGCGAATCGCGCTCGACGCCGCCGACGAGCTTCCGTCGCTCCAGTACAGCCTCCACGCGGGCGCGGAGCTCGCGCTCGGGATTCGCCCGCCGGCCGGTGCGGAGGGGGTGCACGCGGAGCTCATCGCGGCGCTCGCGCACGCGCGCGACGCGACCTCGCAGGTGGCCGGCGCGATCGACGACGGCGACGAGGACGCGGTCGAGCGCCTCCTCCCCGAGTGGCGCGGCGCGCTCTTCCGCGTCCGCCTTGCCCGCCTGCGCGCGCTGGAGCGCTACCCGCTCGAGCTCCGCGACGGGGAACCGGTGCCCCCCGCCCCGCCCCAGCGCGAGCCGCGGACATCGCTGTCGGCGTTCGCGGCCACCGGGCTCGTCCTCCTGGGAGCGCTCCTCTTCACCGCCGGCGCGGTTCTCGCGGCGTGGCCGCTGTGGGCGGCCGGGCTCGCGCTCTTCGCGGGCGGGTTCATCCTCTTTCGACCGTAACCCGGCCTCCCGCCGGGACGTTTACCTCCTGGAAACGGACACCACCCGGGGGAAATGACCATCGACGAGAGGGACGACGTGACGGTTCTCCTGCGGACCGCGCTGCAGGCCCGCTTGCCTCGACCGACCGCGGACGCCCGCCGCCGGTCCTGGCGCGCCTTCCAGGCCGCACTCGACCGCTATCTCGCGAAGCGCGGCGTCACCCAGGTTCAGTCGCGGAACTGAGGCGGGCAAGCGTCTCTTCGCGGCCGAGGAGCTCGATCGACTCGAAGAGGCCCGGCGACACCGTCGAGCCCGTCACGGCGACGCGGATGGGCTGGAACGCCTGCCGCGGCTTCAACCCGCGGCGCTCCGCGAGGGTGCGCAGGGCGGCCTCGATCCGCGCCGCCGTGAACGGCTCGACGGCCGCGAGCGTCTCGCGCGCCTCCGTGAGAAGAGGCGAGGACCCGTCCAGCAAGGCGGGGTCCGGCTCGACGCGGTCGAACAGGAAGCCGGCGAAGCGTGGGAACTCGCCGAAGGTCCCGATCTTCTCCTGGACGAGCGGGACGGCGGCGCGAACCGTCGCCGCGTCGCCGTCGAAGCCGGTTTCGCGCAGGTAGGCGAGCAGCCGCTCGGCGTACTCGTCGGTTGTCAGTTCGCGCAGGTAGACGCCGTTCATCCACTCGAGCTTGCGGTAGTCGAACGTCGCCGGGCTCGCCCCCACGCGCTCGAGCCGGAAGTGCCGGACGAGCTCGTCGGGCGGGATGATCGTCGTCTTCTCGTCGAGGCTCCAGCCGAGTAGGGCGAGGTAGTTCATGAGCGCCTCGGGCACGTAGCCGGCGGCTCGGAACTCCTCGAGCGAGACGGCGCCGTGACGCTTCGAGAGCTTGCGCCCGTCCTCGCCGAGCACGTTCGGGACGTGCGCGTACGCTGGGAGCGGCGCGCCGAGCGCCTCGAGCAGACGGATCTGCTTCGGCGTGTTCGAGACGTGGTCGTCACCGCGGACGACGTGCGTGATCCCGTCGTCCATGTCGTCGACGGGCGAGGCGAAGTTGTAGGTCGGCCGCCCGTCGGAGCGGAGCAGGACGACGTCCTCGAGCCGCTCGTTCGGAAACTCGATTCGGCCGCGGATCGCGTCGTCCCAGCCCGTCGCGCCCTCGTCGGGCATGCGAAACCGGATCGCGCCCGCGTCCTCGTACGCATCGCCCCGCGCGAGCAGCGCCTGGGCGACCTCCTGGTGACGCTCCAGGCGGTCGAGCTGGAAGCCGACCGGGCGGTCCCAGTCGAGCCCGAGCCACCGAAGCGAGCGCTGGATCTGGTCGACGGACTCCTCGACCTCACGGCTCCGGTCCGTGTTCTCGATCCGGAGCAGGAACTCGCCCCCCTCGTGCCGCGCGAAGAGCCAGTTGAAGAGCGCCGTGCGGACGCCTCCGATGTGGAGCAGCCCGGTCGGACTAGGCGCAAAGCGGACACGGACGGACACGCGGCTAGGGTATCTCGGTGCTGCTCGGCGCCCACGTGTCGACCGCGGGCGGGATCCATACGGCGATCGACCGGATCGAGGCGATCGGAGGCGATTCCGTCCAGGTCTTCACGCAGAGCCCGCGCGCGTGGCGGCCGACGAACCACGACCCGGCGACGTTCGAGCGCTTCAAGGAGCGCCGCGCGGAGGCGGGGATCGACGGCGTCCTCTGTCACGCGGTCTACCTCGTCAACCTCGCGTCCCCGGACGACGAGATCTATCGGAAGAGCGTCACCGCGCTCGATGCGACGATGGAGGTCGCGTGCGGGATCGACGCTGACGGCGTCGTCGTCCACGTCGGGTCGCACCTCGGCGCCGGGCTCGAGGCGGGACTCGAGCGCGCCCTGCCCGCGCTCGAGCGGACGCTCGAACGCTGCTCGGAGACGACCTGGCTCCTCCTCGAGAACTCGGCCGGAGCCGGGGGCACGATCGGGCGCTCCATCGAGGAGCTCGCGGTGCTCGTCGATCGCCTCGGGCGCCACGCGCGCCTCGGCGTCTGCCTGGACTCGTGCCACCTCTGGGTGTCGGGCGTCGATGTGACGGGCGCCGCCGCGCTCGACGCGACGATCGACGAACTCGACGAGCGGATCGGCCTCGATCGGCTGCGCGCCCTGCACGTGAACGACGCGCGCGACGGGCTCGGCTCGAACCGCGACCGGCACGAGAACATCGGCGAGGGCGCCCTCGGCGAGCGGCTCGGAGTCTTCCTCTCGCGCCCGCGCTTCCAGGGCCTCCCTGCGGTCCTCGAGGTCCCGGGCAAGGACGGCAAGGGCCCGGACGCCGACGAGGTGCGAAAGCTGAAGGACCTACACGCCCGCGCTCTCGAGGCCGACCGCGCGAGTCGAGGAACGCGTCGACGGGTCGGTCGAGGCGGACGGACGCGCAAGGCCCGCGCATCGTGAACGTGGGCGTCGGGAGCGGTGCTCTGGCTGCGCGCGGGAGGTGAGGTCTACCCGCGGTTGTCGCGGTCGGCGCGCGCGACGACGCGGAACGAGGGTTGGCCCTGTGGAAGTTCGAAGAACTCGGGGTTCACGCAGCCAAGCTCGTCGGTCCGGTTCTCGTAGCAGCTCGACACCTCGGCCCTGCACATCGGAAGCGGCTGGCGGACCGCCTTCACGGCGCCGAACCCGATCTTCGCGCCCTGCGCCTCCTCGAGGAGCTCCAGGTCGATCTCGACGTCGTAGATCTTCTGCATGCACCCGACGTACGTGCGGCCGTGCTCCTCGAAGGCGTACAGGAACGGACAGGCCCCCTCCACGCATGCGGCCGGGTAGACGACCTTGTCGCAGTGGACGTCGCAGCGCCGGCACTCGGTCTCGTCCTGGGGCCGGAGGGGAAGCTCCGTGACGACTCTGAGGCGCCGTTGCACCGTGTGGATTGTGGGGAAAACCAGGGTGGCCCGCAAGACTTGACACGCGTCCTGGAACGATGTAGGCGGCGGCATCGTTCCGTTCGATCTGTTGTCGAACTTGACACATTTCACGCGCCACCTGCGCACTCGTTCCCAGTACGCTGAACCGCGAGGGGGACCCCAGCGGGGGTGACCGGGGGTTCACGCGAGTCCGGCGCGCTCCGCACGGGGTCCGCCGACCCCCGGCTCGGCGGACCGCCTACGTCTCGCCAAGCAGTCGGCGGACGACGTTCAGGACGTCGACCGGCGTGAACGCCTCGTGGTCGGGTTCGGCGCCTCGCTCGTCGTCGTCCGCCCGGAACCAGAGCGCCTGCACCGTCGTCATCCCGAGCCGCTTCGCGCCCAGCATGTCCGCGTAGCGGCTGTCCCCCACGAAGACGGTCTCCGCCGGGTCGACCCCGAGCCGCCGGAGCGCCGTCTCGAAGATCAGCGGGTGCGGCTTTCGCTTCCCGACCTCGGAGGAGAAGACGGCCACGTCGAGCCGCTGGGCGAGCCCCATCCGCGCGAGGTCGTCGTGCAGAAGCCAGCCCGGGTCCTTCGCGTTCGAGACGAGACCGAGCTTGAGCCCGCGATCCCGGAGCGAGTCGAGGAGCGCGTGCCCCGTCGTCCCGTTCTGGAGCGCCGGTTCCCAGGCCGCGTGCTCGGCGGCGAGGAAGCGGTCGACCTCCGTGTCGCTCACCCGGATGCCGAACTCGCCGAGAAGCTCGCGGATCATCCCCGCGTACTCGACCTCCTCGAGCGAGTCCGGTTCCCAGAGAAGCGGGAGATAGCGCTCGCGGAATCGGGCCGCAGTCTCGTCGGGCGGCGGAAGGTCGTCGCGGCCGACGGCCGTGAGCCCGGCGGCCCAGCCGGCCTCGAGGAGCGCTTCGTCGTAGGCGAAGTGGAAAAGGGTGTCGCCCCAGTCGAACAGGACCGCTTCCGGCACGAGATCAGAGGGTAGGGTGCCGCGGTCTTGGTCCGCAAAGCCCTCTTCGCGCTGCTCGTCCTCGGGCCGATCACGGTCGTCCTGGATCAGTTCACGGGCCTCGGGGGAACGCAGCTTTTCGTTCTCGCCGCAGCCGCGCTCATCCCGCTCGCCTGGCTGATCGGCGAAGCGACCGAGCACGCCGCCCACCACACGGGGCCAGGGATCGGGGGGTTCCTGAACGCGACGTTTGGAAACGCGCCCGAGCTGATCATTGCGCTCATCGCAGTCAGCGACGGGCTGACCGAGGTCGTGCGGGGCTCGCTCACAGGGAGCGTTATCGGGAACCTCCTCCTCGTCCTCGGGTTCTCGCTTCTCTTCGGCGGTCGCGGCCAGATCGACCGCGAGTCGAGCCTGACCTCGTTCACGCTGATCGCGCTCGCCGCACTGCTCTTCCTCATCCCGGCCGTCCCGGGCTGGGAGGGCGATCCGGACCGCGATTCGCTGGCGGTTCTCTCGCTGCCAGTGTCGATTGCGCTCCTCGTCGTCTACGTCTTCGTCACCTGGCTCGCGCTGCGCCGCCACCACGCGCTCCACGTTTCCGACGAACCCCCGGAGATGGTCGCGTGGTCGCTTCCCTTCTCACTCGGCGTGCTCGGCGTCGCCACCGTCGTGACTGCGTTCGTCGCGGAGACGCTCGTCCACACGCTGAACGAGTTCGGCGAAGCCGCGCACCTGTCCGAGTTCTTCCTAGCCACCGTCGTCGTGGCGATCGTCGGCAATGCGGCCGAGCACGGTGGCGCCGTCGTCGTCGCCTACCGCGGCAAGCTGAAGCTGGCCGCCGAGATCGCGCTTGCTTCTGCCGCCCAGGTCGCCGTCTTTCTCATCCCCGCCGTGGCGCTCCTCGCCTGGGCGATCGAGCCGCTCGCGCTCTCGTTCCGGCCGGTCGAGCTCGCGGTCCTGGGCGCCTCGGTCGTCTTCACCGCGGCCCTCCTCTTCGGCGGGCGCTCGAGCCGCCTGCGGGGCGTCCTTCTGATCGCCGCCTACGTCTCGGCGGCGGTCGCCTTCTTCATCGCGGGCGACCGCTGACGCCGGAAGGTGCGGTTACCCACACGTTAAGCCGGGTGCCGCCCGCATTGAGGCGGCGAGGGCGGCGTGCCAGGGTCCCGCGTACCCGCTCTTGGAGGTATTCGTGAACGCAACCGCAACCGCCGAGGCCGTCGCCCCCCAGGCACAGGCGGCCGACCAGTACGTCGTCGAAGCGAACGACATCACCCGCCGCTACGGCGAGGGCGAGACCGCCGTCGACGCGCTTCGCGGCGTATCGCTCGAAGTCCGCCGCGGCGAGCTCGCGAGCATCATGGGCCCGTCCGGCTCCGGGAAGTCGACGCTCATGCACATCCTGGCCGGTCTCGACAAGCCGACGGCGGGTGACGTCCGCATCGCCGGAACGAGCATCGGCGAGCTCGACGACAACGCCCTGACGAAGCTTCGCCGCCGGCACATCGGCTTCATCTTCCAGTTCTTCAATCTCCTTCCCATGCTGACGGCGGAGGAGAACATCGTCCTGCCGCTCCAGCTCGCAGGGCAGAAGCTGGACAAGGACTGGATCGACGACGTGATCGCGAAGGTCGGGCTCTCGGAGCGCCGAACTCACCGCCCCGCCGAGCTCTCCGGCGGCCAGCAGCAGCGCGTCGCGATCGCCCGCGCGCTCGTCTCCCGTCCCACCGTCATGTTCGCCGACGAGCCGACGGGGAACCTCGACTCGAAGACGAGCGCAGAGATCCTCGACGTCGTGCGCGAGTCGGTCGCGAGCTACGGCCAGACGACCGTCATGGTCACGCACGACGCGAATGCGGCGGCGATCGGCGACCGGACGCTCTTCCTCGCGGACGGGCGGATCGTCAAGGAGCTGCGTCAGTGCGATCAGCACACCATCCTCGAGGTGGTCGAGGAGATCAGCCGCCGATGATCGGGGTCGCCCTCAAAGGCCTCGCCGGGCGCAAGCTCCGCGCCACGCTGACGGCGATTGCGATCGTCCTCGGCGTCGCGATGGTGAGCGGCACCTATGTCCTCACCGACACGATCGACAAGGCGTTCGACAACATCTTCCAGGAGACGTACGCGAACACCGACGCCGTGGTCGAGGGCCGCGGCGCGGACATCGAGTTTCAGGGGATGCAGAGCGCGTCCCCGCCCGTCCCGGCGAGCCTCCTCGACGAGGTGCGCTCGTTGCCGGGCGTCGCGGCCGCGGCGGGGTCGATCGCCGACGACGCGAACACGAAGATCCTCACCACGCAAGGCAAGGCCGTCGAGACGAACGGCGCCCCGTCCTTCGGGTTCGGGATCGACGTCTCCGAAGAGGCTTCGCGGTTCAACCCGCTCAAGCTCCTCGAAGGCACGTGGCCGCAGAACGACGGCGAGGTCGTGCTCGACGTCGCGACGGCGGACGAGCAGGGCTACGCGGTCGGCGACCGCGTTCGCATCTCGACGCTGAAGCCGGCCGAGGAGTTCGAGGTCGTCGGGCTCGCCCAGTACGGCAGCACGCGCTCGCTCGGCACGGCCACGTTCGCGGTCTTCACGGTTCCCGAGGCGCAGCGCCTCCTCGAGCGGGAAGGCCAGTACGACGCGATCGCGGTCGCGGCGACCGAGGGCGTGACGCCACGCGAGCTCGTCCGCGAGCTCCGCGCCGCGCTCCCGGAGAGCGAGGTCGTCGTCCGGACGGGCCAGCAGCAGGCGAGCGAGGACGCGGAGTCGGCCGAGTTCACGAGCTTCATCCGCTACCTGCTCCTCGCGTTCGCCGGCATCGCGCTCTTCGTCGGCGCATTCGTCATCTTCAACACGTTCTCGATCACGGTCGCGCAGCGCATGCGCGAGTTCGCGACGCTTCGGACGATCGGCGCGTCGCGGCGGCAGGTGCTCGGGTCCGTGATCCTCGAGGCGCTCGTGATCGGCTTCCTCGCCTCGGTCGTCGGCCTCTTCGCGGGCCTCGGGCTAGCGATCGGGATCGACAAGCTCTTCGAGGCGCTCGAGTTCGATCTGCCCGCCGCGGATACGGTCTTCGCGACGCGGACGATCGTCGTCTCGCTCCTCGTCGGGACGATCGTGACGCTCCTGGCGGGCCTCTTCCCGGCCGTGCGAGCGACGCGCGTGCCGCCGATCGCCGCCGTCCGCGAGGGCGCCGAGCTCCCGAAGGGGCGCTTCGCGCGGTTCACGCCGTACGTCGCGATCGTCGTGATCGCGCTCGCCGCGGCGCTCCTCGGCTACGCGATGTTCGTGGACGGAATCGGAACCGCCGAGCGGCTCCTCTCGATCGCGGCGGGCGTCCTCCTGCTCTTCACGGGCGTTGCGATGATCTCGTCCCGCCTCGTGCGGCCGCTCGCCGCGCTCGTCGGCTGGCCCGCCACGAAGATCGGCGGCGCGGCCGGCAGGCTGGCGAAGGGGAACGCGCTCCGGAATCCGTCGCGGACGGCGGCCACCGCCGCAGCTCTCATGATCGGCGTTGCGCTCGTTACGTTCGTCGCCGTGCTCGCAACGGGGATGAAGGAGTCGAACCGGGGCGCGATCGAGGACCAGATCAAATCCGACTACGTCGTCACCGCGCAGGACGGCTTCAGCCCCTTCGTCGCGGGCGCGGGCGACGCGCTCGCGGAAGCCGAGGGGCCGGCCGAGCTCGTCACGCCCGTGCGCTCCGAGCTCGGAAAGCTCGGCGGCGACGCGCAGTACGTGACGGGGATCGATCCCGACGCGATCGCCGAGGTCTACACGTTCGAGTGGCAGAACGGCTCCGACGCCGTGCTCGACGAGCTCGGCCGCGACGGCGCGGTCGTGGCGAAGGACTTCGCCGAGGACAACGACCTTCGAGTCGGCAGCTCGCTCCTCCTCACGTCGAGCGAAAACAAGACGAAGCTGCTCGAGGTGAAGGCGATCTACGAGCCGCCGCCGTTCTTCCCGATTCTCGGCGCCGTCTCGATCCCGGTCGAGCTGTTCGACTCGCTCTACGAGCGGCCGCGCAACCAGTACGTCCTCATCAACGTCCCCGGCGGGCCGTCGGACGAGGCGACGGCGGCGTTCGAAGAGACCGTTGCCGGCTTCCCGGACGCGAATGTCCAGACGCGGGAGCAGTGGATCACGCAGCAGGACGAGGACTTCAACCAGTTCCTCAACATGCTCTACGTCCTCCTGCTCCTCTCCGTCGTCGTGAGCCTCTTCGGGATGGTGAACACGCTGATCCTCTCGGTGTTCGAGCGAACGCGCGAGCTGGGGATGCTGCGCGCGGTCGGGATGACGCGGCGACAGGTGCGCCGGATGATCCGACACGAGAGCGTCATCACGGCGCTCATCGGGGCGGCGCTCGGGCTTCCGCTCGGGATCCTCCTCGCGGCGCTCGTGACCGGCGCACTGTCCCAGTTCAACGTCGAGTTCCACGTCCCGTACCGCCAGCTCGTCTTCTTCGCGATCGTCGCGATCATCGTGGGGATGCTCGCCGCGATCGCGCCGGCGCGGCGGGCCGCCCGCCTGAACGTCCTCCGGGCCCTCCAGTACGAGTAGTCAGCCACGCGTGGCCACCTCGAGCCGGTCGAGCGACCGTTCGAGGTGGCCCGCGATCCCGCGGGCCCCGGCGAGGCGCAGGACGAGCCCGCGAAGCATGGGCTCCTGGCGAGACTCGAGGCGAACGAGCGTGCCGATAGCGTCACGGACGGGAATGCGCCGTGCCTCCGTCGCTGTCGCGCTCATCGCGCTCGTCGCGCTCCTCGCGGGATGCGGGAGCGCCGAGCCCCGCGACCCCGCGCCGTCCGAGCTCACCGGCCTCATCGTGGAAGTCGACGGCGAAGGCTCGGACATCAGCTCGTTCAGACTCGACAGCCTCGGCGAGGACTACGAGATCTTCATCGCGCCCGACGTGGACTACGGCTTCCCGCTCTCGCACCTGCGCCAGCACGAGCGGGACCGCCTCCCCGTCCGCTGCCGCCTCGACGAGCGCAAAGGACGGCTGTACGCGCTCGAGATCGCCGACGTCCCGAGCTAGTACGCGCTCGGCGCGTCCGCCGCGACGGGCACGGGCGCGCGATCCCGCGCGAAGGCGCGGGGAATCGCCTCGATGGCGCGCTCAATGTCGTCCGCGAAGACGTCGAGGTGTGTGACCGCGCGCAGGACGTCGGTTCGGGCCGCGTACGAGACGAGAACGCCTTCGGAGCGCGCGCGTGCGACCGCCTCGTCGGCGGGGAGCCCGAAGCCCCCGACGTCCAGGAGGACGAAGTTCGTCTCGACGGCGTCGACGTCGACGGGGAGTCCGGTCTCGGCGAGGCCCTCCGCGAGGCGGCGAGCGTTCGCGTGGTCGTCGGCGAGCCGCTCGACGTGGTGATCGAGCGCGTACAGGCCCGCAGCCGCGACGATGCCCGCCTGGCGCATCGCGCCGCCGAAGAGGTGCTTCAGCCGCCGCGCTTTCGGCGCCCGCTCGCTCGACGTCGCGACGACGGCGCCGAGCGGGCAGCCGAGACCCTTCGAGAGGCAGAGCGTCACCGTGTCGGCTTCGCGGCCGTAGTCGGCGGCCGCCACGCCCGCCGCGACGGCGGCGTTGACGAGCCGCGCCCCGTCGAGGTGAACGACGAGCCCGTGGGCGCGAGCCTCCGCGGCGACGGCGCGAAGCTGCGCGAGCGGCCAGACGCGGCCGCCGCCCCCGTTGTGCGTGTTCTCGAGCGAGACCACGCGCGTGGGAGCCATGTGCATGTCGCCGGCCGGGTTCACGGAGCCGCGAACGTCGTCCGGCCCGAAACGGCCGTCCTCGGTCGCGATCGCCTTCATCGCGAGCCCGGAGTGGACCGCGGGCCCGCCGAGCTCGTATCTGAAGACGTGCGAGCTCGCCTCGGCAACGACCTCGTCACCTGGCTCGGAGAGGAGACGGAGCGCGATCTGGTTCGCCATCGTCGCGGTCGGGACGTAGACCGCCTCCTCGTGGCCGAGGAACGCGGCCGCGCGTTCCTCGAGCGCGATCACGGTGGGGTCCTCGCGCTTCTGCTCGTCGCCAACGACCGCGTCGGCCATCGCGCGGCGCATCGCCGGGGTCGGCTGCGTGACGGTGTCCGAGCGAAGGTCGATCATGTCGCCACCCTAGCCGACCGCGCATGATTTCCTGGCCGTTTCGGGAACGCTTGCCGTACCATCCCGGTTCCGTGATCCAGAAGCTGGTCCTCGTCCTCCTCGTGGCGGTGGGGTTCGGGACGGCCGTCCCCGCCGCCGGCGTCTCGCTGCCCGTGGTTCCGAACGGCGTCGAGGTGGGCGGCGTCGATATCGGCGGGCTCATCTCCGTCCAGGCGGAGGCGGAGCTCGCGCGCCACTTCGGGCAGCCGATCCGAATCTTCCACCGCACGCGCGTGTGGAGAGTCTCGCCGCGTCGCCTCGGCGCGAGCCCCGCGATCGCGGACGCGATGGAGCGGGCGCTTCGCGCTCGGCCGGGGGCGAGCGTCCCGCTCGAGATCCGCGTCAACCGGCGCGCGGTCCGCCGCTATGTGAAGCGGCTCAACCGCCAGTTCGCGCAGCCGGCGAAGGACGCCGAGCTGATCGGGCTCTCCGAGACGCTCACGCCCTCGTTCACCGAGGCGCGAACCGGCCGGCGGGTCGACCAGGCGGAGATGGTCCGCCGCCTGATCCGGGCGATTCGCTCGACCTACCGCGGCATGCAGCTCCAGCTCGCCGTCGAGCCGGTGCCGCCGACGGTGACTCCGGCCGACTTCGGCTCGATCGTGGTGATCCGGCGCGGTTCCAACCGCCTCTATCTCTACGACGGCTCGGCCCTGGTCCGGACGTTCGTCGTCGCAACCGGCCAGGCTGAGTACCCGACCCCTCTCGGCGAGTTCGAGATCATCGTCAAGGAGGAGAATCCGACCTGGACTCCGCCCGACAGCGACTGGGCGCAGGGGCTCCTACCGGTCCCGCCCGGACCGGGGAACCCGCTCGGGACGCGCTGGATGGGCCTCTCGGCGTACGCGGTCGGAATCCACGGGACGCCGGACCCGGCATCGCTCGGCTACTCGGCTTCGCACGGCTGCATCCGGATGGCGATCTCCGAGGCGGAGTGGCTCTTCGAGCAGGTCGAGGTCGGGACGCCCGTCTACATCGTCGAGGCGTAGATCCGACCCGCGTTCGGCGGCGCGTCGAAGGCGTCGGGCGTTCGTCTCAGGCGGTCGCAGGAGGGCAATCGCGACGAGCGACGCGGCGAGCGCGCCGGCCCCGGCGACCGCGAACGCGAGCCGCGTGCCGCCGGTCGCGGCGAGCCAGCCCGCGAGGAGGCCTCCGAGCGGCATGCTCCCGTTGAAGGCGAGGAAGTAGAGGCCGAGGACCCGCCCGCGAAGGCGATCGGGCACGGCGAGCTGAAGCGTGGCGTTCCCGTTCGCCGTCCATGTCGTGAACGCGGCTCCGGCGGCGAAGAGAAGCGCTCCGGCGGCCGGGAGGGACTCGAGCGGCGCGAGCAGGAGTTGCGCGAGGCCGAATACGCCCGTACCGGTGAAGAAGACGAGCCGGCTCGCGCGACCCCGTAGCGCGGCGATGAGAGCGCCTGCGAGCGCCCCCGCGCCGAAGCAGGCGGACAGGACGCCGAAGGTGTCGGCGCCCGCGGCGAGCGTCTCGCGCGCGAGCACCGGGAGGAGCACGTTCAGGTTGAACGCGAACGTCGTGACGGCGAGCACCGTGACGAGGACGACGGCGACGGGCCGAGTCCGGCGGACGAACACGACCGCTTCGCGGACGCCCCGGACGAGACCCGGGGCGTCACCGTCGCGGTCGAGCGGGAAAAGCTCGCCGGGGCGCATCCGAAGGAGCGAGACGAGAACCGCGAGGAAGCTTGCGGCGTTGGCCGCGAAGCACGGTCCGACGCCGACCCATGCGACGAGAACCCCGCCGAGCGCCGGCCCGACGACCCGCGCCGCGTTGAAGAGCGTCGAGTTGAGGGCGACGGCGTTCGCGACCTCATGACGTCCGACCATCTGGAACGTGAGCGCCTGGCGAGCCGGGTTGTCGAGCACGAGCACGACTCCGCGCAGCACGGTCAACACGTAGACCTGCCACGTGGTCACGATCCCCGCGAGCGTCACGGCGGCGAGGACAGCCGCGAAGCCGAGTGACAGCGCCTGCGTGGCGACGACGACGCGGCGCGCGTCGACGCGGTCCAGGAGGACGCCGGCCGGGAGGCTCAGGAGCGTGAAGGGGAGGAACTGGCAGAGCGCGAGCACGCCGACGGCGAGCGGCGAGCCCGTGAGCTCGAGCACGAGCCACGCGGTCGCGATGTTCTGCATCCACGTGCCCGTAACGGAGACGACCTGGCCCGCGAAGAAGAGGCGGTAATTCCGATGCTTGCGAAGGCTCGCGAACGTCCGACGGTTCGCTGCGAGGAGCGCGCGCGTCACGCGCGATCCGTCAACAAGCGGCGAAGCGCGGGAACCGCGCTGGCGATCGCATCGAGGTCGGCGGGCGTCAAGCGGGCGAGTCGGGCCGCGAGCCACGCCGTGCGGCGGCTGCGAGCGGAGCGCAGGACGCGGCGCCCCTCGTCGGTCACCTGGAGCTCGACCCGACGGCGATCGGAACCGGAGCGCGCGCGCCTCACGAGACCCATCGACTCCAGCCGGTCGAGCGCCGCCGTGACGCGCGGCGGGGAGACGCCTTCCTGGTCGGCGAGCGTGCGAACGCCGATCCCCGGGTTCGTGCGAATTGCGTGGAGGAGCGCAGCTTGCCCCGCGGTCACATCAAGCGGCGCGAGCTCGCGGCGCAGGTGGCGGTTGAGCTGCAGGACGACGGGGCGAAGCTCGTTCGCAACCGATAGCGGAGTTCGGAGATCATTCATGTTGTTAAGTATCTTAGCGTTCGCGCAAACGGGGAACGATTCCCGTGACCCGAATCCGAGAGGAGTCCGTGTGAACAGGTATTTCCGCCGCCTGCAGCGGTTCGGCAAGAGCTTCTCGGCTCGCCGCAGCCAGTCGGAGATGACGAATCAGCAAGGTGAAGTCTTCGACGCGAACACGCCGCAGGACGTGACGAGCGCACGCGCCAAGAGCCAGGCGAAGGGCAAGGTGACCGCCGACAAGTGGAACCAGTAGCTAAAAGCGTTTGCTGATCCGCTTTTGCGGCGACTTGGTACCGATTTCTGGTACCGGCATCGCCGAGTAGACGCTGCTCGAGCCGCTCGGCCTCATCGCGGAAGACGACGCCGGCCAGGTGGAGGTAGCGCTTCTTCGTCTTCATGTCCGAGTGGCCGGCTTTGGTCATGACGGCGATCGGGTTCGCTCCGGACGCTGCGTCGTTCGTGATCGCCGTGTGGCGGAGGTCGTGGTAGGCGCGCACTTCCCTTCAACACCCGCGGCCTCGGAGGCGGCGCGAAGCGTCTTGGTGAACACCGTCGCATCGAACATCGTCCCCTTCGTCGGATGGCAGAAGACAAGCTCGCCATCGCCGCGCGACGGCGTTCGGCGCCAGTGCTCGCGGAGCTCTCAGGCGAGCCGAGGCGAGAGCGCGATTGACCGGATGCCTTCCTCGGTCTTTGAGTCGCGCACCCGGATGACGCTCTCAAGAAGGTCGATGTCGCGCCAGCGGAGGGCTTCGAGCTCGAAGCGGCGGATGCCAGTCAGAACGAGCGTCAGGAAGACAACGCGCGCCTGTTCGTCCGTAAACGCTTTCGCGACGCGCGCGACCTCGGCGGGTTCGAGGATCCGCCAGTTTCGACGCGGGATGCGCGGACGCTCAACGAGCAGGGCGGGGTTTGCTTGGACGAGCGCTTCCCGGATCGCCGAGTTGAATATGTCGACGAGCACGTTCACGTCCAGATTGACCGTCGCAGGCGCGTACTCAAGCAGCGCATCGCGGACGTAGACCGTGACGTCACGGGCTCGGATGTCAGCGAGCCGTTTCGGGCCGAAGTGAGGGAGGAGCCGTTTGACTGCTCCCCGGTTGACGGTCGCGGTGCGAGCGCGCCAGTCGAGTTCGTCGGGGGGTTCGGGCCGCGCCTCCGCGAGTCCGTCGACGTAGTGCTCGGCGAGCGAAACGAGCGTCTGATGGAGTGGCTCCGCAGCCGCGCGGGCATCGCGCCGACCGCTGTACCTCCGTGACACCTCGAAGCCGGCCGAGTGCTGTGGCGGCTGCGCGGAGCCGCTAGGAGGGATTCGCGGAGGCGAATCTCTAGTCGGCTGCCATGACGCCATAGGTTTTCCCGATGGCGACGCGGAAGATCGAAGAGCTACTTGCGATCCCCGGCGTCGTCGCTGCGGGTCGCTTCCGGCGCGACGGCCGAGTGCGTGACTACGCCGCGAACCGGCCGATGCCGCCCGACATCGCAGAAGAGATCGCGCAGGTAGGTGCGACCGTGACGATGCTCTTCGACCTGCTGGCCGACGTGTTCTCCATGAAGAGCGGGATGGAGTGGGCACCGCAGAAGACATGGATGTACTCAGGTGGCGGGTGGACGGTCGCGATTGGGGCGACGTGGGAGTGTTCGCGCTCACGGCTGAGGTCGACCTGAACAGGCTGCAGGACGCGCTCGCCGCAGGTCGCCCGACGCGCCCCAAGATCCCGCCACGCGCTCAAAGAAGCCCGCTCGGGGGTGAGATCTAGCTAATAGCTTCGCCGGCGTGGCGAAGGAACGACACAAGCCACGCGGCGGCCGCGCCGACCGGTGGCGCCCTCCGGTGCTGCCCTCCTAGTCGGCTACCCCGACCCGGGGCGGGTTCTTACCGCCACGCGCAGGCTTGCGTTTGAGCGCGCCATGGCTAGGGCAGGCTACGAAAGCGCATGGGCGCTGCAGGCCTGGACCCACTGAGCGAAGAGCGGATCGCGCGGAACGACGCGCTGTTTCGCGACGCGAACGAGGGGATCGAAGCGTCGGCTGTCGAGCTTGACTGGGACGAAGAAGACCGCATCCCTTTCCTCTGCGAGTGCGCCGACCGCCAGTGCCGGAAGTTCTTGCGCTTGACGCTGCCCGAATACGAGCAGATTCGCGCGCGCCCGCGTACCTTCCTGAACGCGCCAGGGCACCAAGTCGCCGCGCGAGGATCGGCCGTCGTCGTTGCGGAGAATGACCGCTACTTCGTCGTCGAGAAGATCGGCCACGCTGGCGACGTCGCGGAGCGCCTCGATCCACGTGAGGACGAGGACGAGCTAGGCCGTGCCGTCGGCTAACGGACCCGCAGCTGTGGAGAGGCGCACGGAACGTATCGGCAGGAACGAGGTGCTGTTCCGCGACGTTAACGAGCGAGTCGTGGAACTTGCAGCGACCGCTCCCGACCCGAATCTGGTCGGAGTCCTCTGCGAGTGCGGCGAAAAGGACTGTGTGAGCGAAGTGAGGATGTCCCTCGCGGAGTACGAGCGGCTGCGCCAAGACCCTACGCGATTCGTCGTCATCCACGGTCACGAGAAGCCGTCGGTCGAGGGCGTGGTGGAAAGCACCGAGTCGTACCACGTCATAAAGAAGGACCCGGGTACTCCCAGGGAAGTCGCGCGCGAGACGGACCCTCGCAGCTGACCTGCTTCACGCGGTCGCGGGCATTGACAGAGGACGTGTGGACGCGTACAACCGTCCAGACGGCGAACCGGAGCTTCTACCCCCGACTGCTCGCGCTTGCGTGCGCGCTCGCGGGCATCACCCTCGCCGGCTGCGGCGGAGGCGACGACGGCGATGCCGCGCCGCTGACGCTCGAGCAGCGCATCCTTCGCGAGAGCGACGCTCCTGGATCGAAACCGGATCCGGTCGAACGGCGGAAGACGCTTCGGGGCGTGAAGGAAGCCGTAGCGGATCCCGGATTCATCGGAGCCCACATCGGCCGTGCGAAGCTCGAGGAGATCGGCTTCGTCGCCGCCATCGACGACACGCGATTCTGGCCCACGCGGCCGGACGGGAGGCACACGCCGGACGCGCCTCACGTGCGGATGCTCGTCGTCGAGGTGCGCGACGAGGAGCGCGCGCAGGAGGCCGTGGAGGTGCTCCACGCTGAGGCGCGTAAGCCGTGTCCGGGCGTGTGCGCCATCCGCAGGGCCGAGTTCGACCCGTCATCCGTGCCGGACGCGCAAGGCCTGCACACGTTCGCGCGATCCGAGGACATCGAGGAGCTCGGCGAAGCGGGCGAGCCGTTCGACCGCTTCACGCTGTGGTTCGCCGATGGGCCGTTCGCGTATGAGCTGACGGTCTTCGGCGAGCCAGGGGCGGTGTCGCCGGAGGAGCTCGAGGAGATCGCAGAACGCGTCCACCGCCGGGTCGAAGGCGCGCCCTCGCCCGGCTAGAGCTCGACGGCTTTCTCAGTCTCGGCGCTCGCGAGGGCGTGGGCGAGCACGGCAAGGGAATTGGTACCGCTTTTGGGACCGACCTGAGAGAACGTCAGCGAACCTGAGCAGACGAAAGGCGAGGAAAGAAGCGGAAGGGGCGCCGCGTGGAACGCCCCTTCCGCGAAATGGAACCAGTAGTGACAACCGCGTAGCCGAGCGGGCTGGCGCGGCTGTTTCTAGCGGAACCGTCTACCTTCGCGAGGCGCAGGTTGCGTCATCGGGGTCGGCGGCGTACGGTCGCAGCAACGATGCGAGGGCAGGAGGTGCGATGCCACGCGTGGAAGAGAAGATCGCCATCAAGCAGCCGCCCGAGACGGTTTTCGCGTTCGTTACGACGCCCGAGAACGACCACCTGTGGGTCTCGACGGCGGTCGAAAGGCACCGGGAATCGGAGGGACCGATTCGGGTCGGGTCGCGAATACGTGCCGTGGACAAGTTCCTGGGGCGACGGATCCAGTCGGTCTTCGAGGTCACCGAGCACGAGCCGAGCACGCGCTCCTCGATCCGCTTGCAAGGGCCGATCGAGGCCCGCGGGAGCTACATCATCGAGCCCCTGGACGGACGCACGCTCTTCCGTTGGGTCCTCGAAGCCGATCCTGGTCTCGGCGGCCTCTACCTGGGGAGAGTGACCGATCCGCTCGTCACCCTCCTCTTTCGACGGCGGCTTCGCTTCGACTTGCGGAGGCTAAGGGACGTGCTAGAGCAGAGCGTGCAACCCTCCGGTTAGACAGCCGCATCCCGCGCAAGCGGCGGCGGCGCTCTCGTCGCGTCAGCGCGCGTCCGAGCCAAACCGCCGGCCCGCGCGCTCCGAAAGCACCTGCGTCGAGCGAGAGGGCGCCGCGATCCGCGAGTTTGCGGCCGATCTCGAAACGCAAGACCGGCGCCCCTTGCGAAGTGGCAGCTGGTTCGAACGGCCGCCGAACCGGCCATCCGACCAGGTTCGCCCGCCTCTGTAGGCGGCACGGTTGCCCGCGTCCCTTGGCGAAACACCGACCGTCGTGCAATATGGATCTGCTTCGTGAGCATTCGAGTCGCCACTGCGGATTCGTTTCCGTACGCCTGCATCGAGTACGTGTGCTCGTGCGGCGCCACCGCCCACGCGCACGGGACCGCCGCTGGGTCGCTGCCGCCCGGGTGGCTCCGGACCGATGCGCCGGGCGACTCCGACGGGCCGGAGCACCGCTGTCCGCGGTGCGCCGCGACGACGGGGCACCCCGCGGTTACGCGCCGGCGCTAGCTCTTCCGCAGCGCCTCGGCGAGCTCGCTCTTGTTCATGCGAGAGCGGCCCTCGATCCCGACCTGCCTGGCCTTCTTCATCAGGTCGTCTTTCGACCAGTCCTCGTACTTGCCCGACTTGCCGCCGCGCCGGCTCGCCGATTTTCCCGTGTTCGCGATCCGGGCGGCCTTGGGCTTGCTCGCGCCCTGACGGCGGAGCGCCTCGTATTTCCGGTCGTCCTTGACTGACGGCCCGTGATCCTTCGCCATTCCGCCTCCTTTCGTCGTTTCCCGATCTACCCGCCGGGCCGGTCCCGACACGTCACCGACCGGGTGGTCGGCGCCGGGCGCCCGCCCTACGCGAAGAACGTGTCCTCGTGCCGGTAGGGCGGGGCGCAGCAGCAGAGGAAGCGAAGCTCGGCGTCGCCCGCGCGGATCTGGTGCCAGGCACCCGGAGGGATGAGGACGGCCTCACCGGGCCCTACCTGGCGGCGCGCTCGCTCGACCTCCATCTCGCCCGTCCCCGTGAGGACGAGGTAGATCTCCTCCGTCTCGGCGTGGTAGTGGCGCTCGGTCGTCTGACCGGGCGCGAGGGTTGCCTCGGCGAGGCTTTGGTTACGGGCCCCGGCGAGCTCGGCATCGAGGAGAACGCGGATCGTCGAGCCGTCGGCGGTCGTGAACGGCTCGGCGACGTCACGCGAACGGACCTGCACCGTCGGCCCTACGCGCGAACGCGGCGACCCGGGCGCGAGGGCGAGCGGGCCGGCCGGTGTCGCTCGGGCGGGCGACGCCGCCGCCGTCGGGCGGGAAAGAGCGGCGGCGCTCCGCTGGGACCGCCGTCGCCGAACCCCTCGCCGTCATCGGGCCGCTCCGCGCTCCGAACCCCGAGCCAGACGATCGCCGCCGCGATCCCCACCTTCATGAGGCCGAACCCGACGAGGAGGATCGCGGTATCGGCACCCACGCCCTCAGGCGCCCTTCTGCGCCTCGATCGCCTCCCCGGCGGCCGGCTCGCCGCGGACGTCCGGATGCTGGTCGAACGCGTATTTCACGATCGCGCGCTTTGCAGCCTTGACCTCGTCGAGCCGTGCAACGGGGCGGTGGTGCGGCGCTTCCTTCACCAGCTCCTTGTTCTCCGCTGCCTCGCGCGCGATCGCGAGCATCGCGTCGGCGAACGCGTCGAGCGTCTCCTTGGCTTCCGTCTCCGTCGGCTCGATCATGAGCGCCTCGGCGACGATCAGCGGGAAGTAGATCGTCGGCGGGTGGAAGCCGTAGTCCATGAGGCGCTTGGCGACGTCGAGCGCCGTGATGCCGTGGTCACGCTTCAGGCTGCGGGCGGAGAGGACGAACTCGTGCATGCACAGGCGGTCGAACGGCAGGTCGTACGCGTCGCGCAGGCGCGCGAGCAGGTAGTTCGCGTTCAGGACGGCGGCCTCGGACATCTCTCTGAGGTGCGGCCCGTACGAGCGGATGAACGCGTAGGAGCGGACGAAGACCCCGAACGGCCCGTAGTAGCCGCGGACCTTTCCGATCGTCTTCGGGCGGTCGTAGTCGAATCGATACGCGTCGCCGTCGCGGGCGACGACCGGGACGGGGAGGAACGGCTCCAGCATCCCCCGCACCGCGATCGGGCCGCCGCCGGGCCCCCCGCCGCCGTGCGGTTGCGAGAACGTCTTGTGAAGGTTGTAGTGGACGATGTCGAACCCCATGTCGCCCGGCCGGGAGATACCGCAGACGGCGTTCAGGTTCGCGCCGTCGTAGTAGAGGAGCGCGCCGGCGTCGTGGAAGATCCGCGCCACCTCCTCGATCGCCTCGTCGAAGAGCCCGAGCGTCGAGGGGTTCGTCAGCATGAGCCCCGCGGTCCGCTCGTCGACGTGCCCGCGCAGGAACTCGAGGTCGAGGTTCCCGCGCGCGTCCGTCCCGACCTTCTGAAGCTCGTAGCCCGACATCGTCACGCTCGCCGGGTTCGTGCCGTGCGCCGTGTCGGCGACGAAAACCTGTGTCCGCTGCTCGCCCTGGCCCCGGTCGGTGAAATACGCGCGCATGAGCATTAGCCCGGTGAGCTCCCCCTGGCTCCCGGCCGCGGGCTGCAACGAGACGGCGTCGAGCCCCGCGACCTCCGCGAGGATCTCCTGCAGGCGCCACATGAGCTCGAGCGCGCCCTGTGCGCCGTCCTCCTCCTGGAGCGGGTGCAGATCGCGGAAGCCGGGCAGGTTGACGACGCGCTCGTTGACGCGCGGGTTGTGCTTCATCGTGCAGGAGCCGAGCGGGTAGAAGCCGGTGTCGACGCCGAACGTGCGGTCGGCGAGCGCCGTGAAGTGGCGGACGACCTCAGGCTCGGAAAGCTCGGGCAGACGGGGTGGACGCTTCCGGCGTAGGTCGTCCGGGAGCTCGGGGATAGGCAGATCCGGGCGCGCGATCGTGGAGGCACGCCGACCGGGCTGGCTCTTCTCGAAGATGAGCTTCATCGGGCGCACACTTTCCGTGCCGGTGCAACCTCGTTGACAGCGCCGTCACGGTCGTGATCGATCTGCCGCGCCACGCGCGAGTCTTTCGCCGTTACGCTCGAGAGCGGGTGGTGGGCCGGGGTGCCCCGACGCCTGCGGACGCGGGCGGCCAGCCCGATCACCCGGCGAGCACCTCGGCGAGGCGGTCGACGTCCTCGCGCGTCTTCTTCTCCGTGACGCACACGAGAAGCGCATCCTCCATCCCCGCGTAGTCGCGGCGGAGCGCGTAGCCCGGATGGACGCCCTGCCGGCGCGCCTCGCGGATCGCCTCCGACGCAGGCCGTCCGACCCGGATGGCAAACTCCTTGAACGTTGTCTGGGCGGGAAACGCAAGCGGGAGGTCGAGCCGCTCCTTCGCGTACTCGGCGAGCGCGAGGCAGGTCTCCCCCACCTCGCCCAAACCCTGCGGACCGAGCCACGACAGGTACATGAGACCGCCGAGCGCGAGGAGCGTCTGGTTCGTCGTGATGTTGTGCGTCGCTTTCTCGCGCCGGATGTGTTGCTCACGAGTCTGAAGCGTGAGGACGTAGCCGCGTTGGCCGGCAAGATCAGTCGTCTCGCCG
Source organism: Gaiellaceae bacterium (assembly GCA_036259875.1). Lineage (GTDB taxonomy): Bacteria > Actinomycetota > Thermoleophilia > Gaiellales > Gaiellaceae > DATAAZ01. Next base: position 66,717 of record DATAAZ010000012.1, on the reverse strand, counting down.
ACGATCCGCCCGGGCATCCGCCGCATGTAGTCCGTCCGCGCCGCGATGAAGCCGTAGTGCGGCCCGCCGTACGCCTGGTAGTTGCCCGCCGGCTGACCCTCTCCGACGGCGATCGCGCATCCGTATGCTCCCGGCGCCTCGAGGAGACCGAGCGAGATCGGGTCGACGTACGCGACCGGAAGCGCTTCCTGGTCGCTCGCCGCGGCGGCGAGGTCGGGCGCCGGTTCGAGGCACCCGAAGAAGTTCGGCTGCTGGAAGACGGCGCACGCGGCGTCGCGGGCGGCGTCGCGAAGCTCGTCTGGATCCGTCACGCCGTCGTGGTGTGGAACCTCGACGATGTCCAGGCCAAAGCCCGGCGCGTAGGTCTTCACCACCTGCCGGACCTGTGGATTGACGGTCTCGCAGAGGACGACCTTCGAGCGGCCCGTCACGTGCTTCGCGACGTAGCAGGCGTCCGCCGTCACCCCGGGGCCGTCGTAGCCCGACGCATTCGAGACGTCCATCCCGGTCAGCTCGCAGATCACCGTCTGGTACTCGAAGATGGCCTGCAGGACGCCCTGGCTCATCTCGGGCTGGTAGGGCGTGTACGCGGTCAGGAACTCTCCGCGCGAGAACATCGCGTCTATGAACGCCGGGACGTAGTGGTCGTAGATGCCCGCTCCGAGGAACGAAAGCTCCGCGCCCGTATGCGCGTTACGGCCGGCGAGCTCCGCCAGGTGGGAGACGATCTCCTGCTCGGCCAGCGGCGGCTCGAGCGCGAGCTCTCTGCGGAATCGGACGCGCTCTGGGATGTCGCGGAAGAGCTCCTCGATAGATGCGACGCCGACGGCGGCGAGCATCTCGTCGCGGTCGCGCTCCGTCAGCGAGAGATACGGGAGGGGCATGAGCAACCCGCTACGTCTCCTCGAGGAGCTGCCGGTATGCAGCGAGGTCGAGGAGGTCGTCCACCTCGGCGGGATCGCTGAGGCGGTTCTTGATCAACCACCCGTCGCCGTACGGGTCTTCGTTGATCGTCTCGGGCGCGTCCGCGAGCGCCTCGTTGACCTCGACCACCTCGCCGGAGAGCGGCGCGATCAGGTCCGAAACGGCCTTCACCGACTCGACCTCGCCGTAGCTCTCGTCCTTTGCGATTGCGCTCCCCGCCTCGGGCGCCTCGTAGTGGACGATCTCGCCAAGCGCGTCCTGCGCGTACCAGGTGATGCCGAGCGTCGCCGTGTCGCCCTCGATCCGGGCCCAGTCGTGCTCGGCGTGGTACTTGAGGTCCTCCGGGTAGCTCTCCTCCGCCGCCACGCTGCTATCCCTCCTCTCGCTTGTAGAACGGCTTCTTGACGATTCGGCCGCGTCTCGGCCTTCCGCGCAGGTCGATCGTGAGCTCCGTGCCCGGCTGGGCACGGGAGGCGTCGACGTACGCCATCCCGAGTGCCTGGCCGAGCGACGGCGAGAGCGTGCCGGACGTCACCTCGCCGCCCTCGAGAACCCGCATCCCCTGCCGGGGGATTCCCTTGTCCTCCATCACGAACGCGACGAGCGTCTCCGGCGGCCCTTCCTCCTTCTGCCGCCGCAGGACCTCGACGCCTGTGAAGTGCTTGGCGAGCGCGCACGCCCATCCTAGGCCGGCCTCGAGCGGCGTCCGATCCGGCGTGATGTCGTTCCCGTGCAGCGGGTAGCAGACCTCGAGCCGGAGCGTGTCGCGCGCGCCGAGGCCGCACGGGACGATGCCGCGCTCGAGGATCGCGTCCCAAAGGCGGGGAGCCTCGTCGGGGTCGCAGCCGAGCTCGCACCCGCGCTCCCCCGTGTAGCCCGTGCCCGCCACGAGGCAGTCGACGCCCAGGACCTCTTCCTCGCGGAACGTAAAGGGCGCGACGTCGACCCCGAGCCGCTCCAGGGCCTCGGGGCCCTGGACCGCGAGGAGCGCCCACTCGTCCGAGGCGTCGCGCGCGTCGCTCAGCACGCGATGGTCGGGCTCGACGTTCGACGCGTTCACAACGAGCAGGTAGCTGTCGACGCCACGCCGGTACGCGATCAGGTCGTCCACGATGCCGCCCCGCTCGTTCGTGAGGAGCGTGTACTGCGCCTGGCCGAGGCCGATGCGGTCGAGGTCGTTCGAGAGCCGCGCCTGGAGATACTCGTGAGCACCCCCGCCGTCGAGGTCGAGCTGCCCCATGTGGGAGACGTCGAAGACGCCGGCGACGGTCCGGACGGCATGGTGCTCCTCCGCGATGGACGTGTACTGCACGGGCATCTCCCAGCCGACGAACGGGACGAGCCGGGCGCCGAGCGCCACATGCCGCTCGTGGAGGGGTGTGCGGCGAAGAATCTGCACGGAGCGGCGCAATCCTACTTCGTGGCTCGCGCCCGACCGGGCGAGTGAGCGCCGGCGCGCGCGCCGGACGACCGCCTCGACGACGTCCTCGCGTGTGCCTCCCCAAGGGGGACTCCGTTCAGGCGTTTAGCGGAGGCGGCCGCGCGGCGCGCGTGGTTCAGCGTTCGTGCAGCAAGCGCGCCAGCGGCGTGGCGAACAGTCGCACGTGCGGGCGCGGGTCGGCGGAAGCCGCTACTCGCGCAGGAACGAGGGGACCTCGAGCACGTCGGACGGGAGGTCGAACCTCTGCCGAGGGCTCTCGGCGGCCGGCTGCTCCTCGCGCCGCTCACGCCGCTCGCGCCGGAAGCGTGCGTCGAACCCCGTCGCGATTACGGTCACCCGCACCGACCCGCCGAGCGACTCGTCGATCACGGCGCCGAAGATCACGTTCGCGTTCTGGTCGGCGGCGCCGGTGACCACCTCTGCGGCCTCGTTCACCTCGAAGAGGCCGACGTCGGGCCCACCGCTGATGTTGAGCAGAACGCCCGTCGCTCCCTCGATCGACGCTTCGAGCAGCGGCGACGAGACCGCCGCGCGCGCCGCCTCTGCAGCCCGATTCGGTCCGTCCGCTTCGCCGATTCCCATGAGCGCCGACCCAGCCTCGCGCATGATCGTTCGCACGTCGGCGAAGTCGAGGTTTACAAGGCCGGGGACGGTGATCAGGTCGGTGATCCCCTGCACGCCTTGGCGGAGCACGTCATCCGCCATGCGAAACGCCTCCATCAGGTTCGTTTGTTTCTCGACGACCTGCAGCAGGCGATCGTTCGGGATGACGATCAGCGTGTCCACCTTGTCCTGCAGCTCAGAGATCCCGAGCTGGGCCTGCTCCGCCCGCTTCATCCCTTCGAAGGAGAAGGGCCGCGTGACGACCCCGACCGTCAGCGCGCCGAGGTCGCGCGCGATCTCGGCAACGATCGGCGCGCCCCCCGTCCCCGTGCCACCGCCCTCGCCGGCGGTCACGAAGACCATGTCCGCGCCCTTAAGCGCGTCCTTGATCTCGTCGCGGCTCTCGATCGCCGCGCCCCGGCCCACCTCGGGGTTCGCGCCCGCGCCGAGGCCGCGGGTCACTCCCGCGCCGATCGTGATCTTCTCGTTCGCGTCGCACATGAGGAGGGCCTGCGCGTCGGTATTGATCGCGATGAACTCGACGCCCTTGAGCCCGGCGTCGACCATCCGGTTTACGGCGTTCGAGCCGCCGCCACCGATCCCGACGACCTTGATTACGGCGAGATAGCTTCCTGTCTGATCTCTCATTGGCTGAAGCGGGGGTTGAGGTTTCGGAGGAGCCTAACGCTTCCCGCTGCGCTCTGTCAATCCGCTCAAATGCAGGCGTTTTCGGTGCTAACCCTCAACGTTTACGTCCAGGTTGAGCGTTTGCCGACGACGGTATGTTCCGGAACCGAGACGTCGACGTAGGCGATCGCCTCGCGTTCGTCCCGTTCGAGTGCGGCGAGCACCGCCGCGGCGGCACGGAGCTTCGGCGCCGCATCCTGTGGAGGGCCGAGTCGGAGTTCGACGCCACCCCGCAGAACGAGCGTCGCGGAGCCGCCCGCGACATCGGCGTACAGGACGCGCTCCGGGAAGCGCGGCGGTATGGCCCGAACTACCGAGAGCGTCGTGCGGACGGCCCCGTCCGCGATCGTCCTGCCCACCCGAAGCGGACCGACCGGCTCCGTGCGGATCCGGGGCAGCCGCGCGCGCGCGCTCGGCTCCATCTCGGTCAGGACACGGCCCGTCTCGGACACGAGCCAGGCGCGCTCGCCGTCACGGATGACGGCAAGCGCGCGCTCGAGCCGGACCCGGACGGACAGCGTATGAGGGAACGCGCGATCGGCGCGGGCGGTCCGGACCCACGGGATCGCGTCGACCCGGGCCTCGACGTCCGCGGCGTCGAGCGCGACAAGGCTCGTCCCGACGGCCGAGGCGAGCGCGGCGCGAACCTGCGCGTCGACCTCGGGCGAGGCGCCGGCCACCTCGACCGTCCGAACGGCGAAAAACGGCGTCTCGCGCGCCGCGACATACGCGAGCGCGAGGACGACGGCTCCCGCCAGCCCGACGACGAGCGTTCGTCGGGAGAGCCTCGGGTGAGGCAGAGCCGCAGGCATGCGGGGAAGGACGAGCGTGCCTCGCCGAAGCATGTGGTCGTGTTCGGCGCGCGACGCGACCGTCCTACGCAGCGACGGAACGCTGGCTCGTCGCTTGAGCGGTCGCGTCAGGCTGCCGGATCGAGCGGCGGCACCTCGATCCGCCCGAGCAGCTGCACCTCGGGCTCGAGGCGGACGCCGAAGCGCGCGAGCGCCCGGCGCCGCGCCTCGGCGATGAGAGCGATGGCGTCCGCTGACCGGGCCCCGCCGTCGTTCTCGATGAAGTTCGCGTGCTTGGGAGAGATCCTGGCACCGCCGATTGCGTATCCCCGGAGACCGCAGGCATCGAGCATCCGGCCCGCCGTGAGCTCGTGCTCGGGGTTCTTGAACACGCTCCCGAACGTGCGGCGGTTGGTCGGCTGCGCCGCCTTCCGAAGCGCCTGCATTCCCGCGACGGTCGCCTTGATCTCGTCGACGGGGCGAGGCTCGAGGCCAAACTCGGCCCGCGCGACGATCTGGCCGGACCGGAGACCGGAACGACGGTAGGTGAGCCCGAGCTCGGCGGGCGAGAGCCAGCGCGCGTCCGCCGCGTCGACGACGAGCGCGCGGGCAAGGACGCCGGCGACGTCGCCGCCGTAGGCGCCGGCGTTCATCCAGACGCCGCCTCCGGCCGTGCCGGGAATGGCGCAGACGAACTCGATTCCCGCCAGCCCAGCGGCGCGCGCGCGGTGCAGGCAGACCGCGAGCGGCGCACCCCCGCCCGCGACGAGCCTGCCGTCCTCCGCCCGCGCGGCGGCGAGCTCGCCCGCGAGCCGCAGCGCGAGGCCCGGGAGGCCGTCGTCGGCAACGAGGACGTTCGAGCCGAGCCCGATCGGAGCGACAGGGACCCCCTCCTCCGCGGCCCAGACAAGGAGGCGCGTGAGCTCGTCGACCGTCCCCGGCTTCGCGAACCAGCGCGCGGGCCCGCCGGTCCCGAGCGTCGTGAACCGCGAAAGCGGCACGTTCTCCGCGAGCGTGGCGACCGGCCAGGCGCTCACTTTCCGAGCCGCGCTTGCAGGAGCGGGATCGCACGGTCGACGTCGCCGGCGCCCACCGTCAGGACGACGTCACCGGGCCGAGCTCGAGCGGCGACGACCACCGCCCCGTCCGCGACGGTCGGTGCCCATCCGACCGGCATCCCGGGCCGCAGCTCGCAGAGGTGGTCGACGACGAGCTTCCCCGTCACGCCTTCGAGCGGCTGCTCCCGCGCGGGATAGACGTCCGTCACGCAGGCGAGATCGGCGCCGGCCAACGCCCCCGCGAGCTCGTGCGCGAGGTGGACGGTCCGCGAGTAAAGGTGCGGCTGGAAGAGCACGAGGAGACGCGAGCCCCCGGCGATCTCCCGCGCTGCGGCGAGCGTCGCCGCGACCTCCGCGGGATGGTGGCCGTAGTCGTCGAAGAGGCGGGCGCCGCCCGCCTTCCCGCGCGCCTCCAGCCGCCGGCCTGCGCCGCGAAACTCGGCGAGCACCCGCTCGGCGTCCGCCCGCCCGATGCCCGCGAGCTCGAGGGCGGCGAGGGCACAGGCGGCGTTTCGACGGTTGTGCTCGCCGGGAACGGCGAGCGGGAGCTCGACGGGCTCGAGCTCGTCGCCTCGAACGACCTGCGCGTCCGGAAACGCGGCGAGCCATTCGGCGAAGAGAGTCTCGACCTCGGTACGAGATGCGAAGGTCGTGTGGTGGTCGAGATCGACGTTCGTGACGACTGCGATCTCGGCGGGGAGCCGCGCGACGGTGCGGTCCGATTCGTCGCCCTCGACCACGAACCAGCCGCTTCCCGCCCGCGCATGGCCGCCGAGCTGCGGGACCTCGCCGCCGATCGCGTACGAGGGATCGAGGCCGAGACGGTCGAGGCAGAAGGCGATCATCGCGGCCGTCGTTGTCTTCCCGTGCGCGCCCGCGACCACGATCGAGCGCGCGAGGCCGGTCAGCTCGGCGAGGAGCTCGGCCCGTGCGCGACCCTCGATGCGGCCCGCATATGCGGTCGAGACGACGACCTCGAAGCCGCGCGGCGCAGGGCGCGGCTCGGGAGTGAGGGCGACCGGGATCCCGGCACCACGGATGTACCGGAGGTACGGCGTCTCGTTCCGGTCCCAACCCGCCACCTCGGCGCCCCACGCCTTCGCGATCAGCGCGTACGCCGAGAGCCCGGCTCCGCCGATCCCGACGAACCAGATCTGCCGGCGCTCAAGCGGCCCGGACGAGATCGATCACCTCCTCGGCGACGACGTCCGCCGCGTCCGGCCGAGCGAGGCGGCGCATCGCGGCGGCCATCTCCACGAGTCGCCGCTCGTCGTCGAGGAGCGCGTCGACCTGGCGGCGCAGGTCGAGGTCCGGCTCCGGAACGACGACGGCTCCACCGGCCTGCTCGAAATAGCGCGCGTTCTTCGTCTGGTGATCGGCGGTCGCGTGAGGATACGGGACGAGGAGCGCCGGCTTCCCGGCCGCCGCGACCTCCCAGAGCGAGCCGCCCGCCCGGGCGACGACGAGGTCGGCGGCGGCGAGCGCCGCGCCGAAGTCTTCCGTGAACGGCAAGAGGACGTACCCCGGTCGCGAAACGCGCGCGCGGAGCGCCTCGAAGTGGTGCTCGCCGCAGAGATGGAGAACCGCCGGGCCGTCGGCCCCGAATGCGTCCAGCGCCGCCTCGTTCAGCCGCCGCGCACCCTGGCTGCCCCCGAAGACGAGGACGGCGTGCCCCGCGGGCGGCAGACCGAAGCGGGCGCGCGCTTCCGGGCCTTCGATCGGCCGCGCTCGCGCGGGAATCGGTCGGCCGACGACGCGGTACTTGGGCCGGCTACGGCCGACGATCGGGAAGGCGAGGAACGCGCGGCGCGCGAACGGCAGCGCGAGCCGGTTCGCGAGCCCGAGGTGTGCGTCCGCCTCCATCAGAGCGGCCGGGATGCGAAGGAGTCCCGCCGCCATCACCATCGGCCCCCCGACGTAGCCACCGCCGCCCAGGACGACGTCGGGGCGGCGCCGCCGGAGGATGCGAAGGCATGCGGGGATCGCCGTCGCGGCCGTCCCGAGGCCGCGCACGAGGCCGAGCCCGAGCCGTCGCGGCAGCCCTGCGACCACGAACGTGTCGAGCTCGTAGCCGGCTGCGGGTACGAGACGAGTCTCAGCGCGCTGCGCGCCTGCGAACGTGACCCGGACGCCGCGCCGCCGGAGCGCGTCCGCGACCGCGAGCGCCGGAAGCACGTGCCCGGCTGTCCCCCCGGCGGCGATCAGGCACGCGAGCGGGGGCTTCGAGGGCGGCATGGTTGACGGCGATGTTAAGGAGGACGCCGACGGCCGCGAGCGAGACGATCAGCCCCGAGCCCCCGTAGCTCACGAACGGAAGCGGTATCCCGGTCAGAGGCGCCAGGCCGAGCACGGCGGACAGATTGACGAGTGCCTGCCCGCAAACCAGCGCCGTGATCCCGGCCGCGAGGAGCTTGCCGAACGGGTCGCGGCTCCGCAGCGCAACGTTGAAGCCGGCGTACCCGAACACGACGAACGCACCGATGACGGTCGCGGCGCCGACCAGCCCGAGCTCCTCGCCGACGATGGCAAAGATCATGTCCGTCGTCGCCTCGGGAAGGTAGTAGACCTTCTGGACGCTCTCGCCTAGGCCAACGCCGAAGATCCCGCCCGAGCCGAGCGCGATCATCGCCTGGACGGGCGGGAACCCGGTTCCCTCCGGGTCGGCCCACGGGGCGAGGAAGGCAAGCAGGCGCGCACGCCGGTACGGCTCCAGCCAAATCGCAGCAAGCGCGAGCACCGCCATCGTCGCTGCGGCCGTCACCAGTACCCGGGCCGGCGTGCCGACGACGATCAACATGCCGCCGACCATCACGGCGATCGCCGTCGCCGTCCCGAGGTCGGGCTCGAGCAGGACGAGCGCGCAGGCGGCGAGGACGACGGCGCCCACGGGGCGCGCGAGTTCGCTCAGCGAGCGCGGGGCACCCCGGCGCGCGAGGAGCGCCGCGAGCCAGACGACGAGCGCCAGCTTCGCGAGCTCCGACGGCTGGAAGTCCACGATCCCGAGCGAGAGCCAGCGCCGGGCGCCGTTGACCGGAGCCCCGAGGACGAGCACGGCGGCCAGGAAGACGAAGCTCGCGAGGAGGAGCGGGCCGCCGACACGGCGGAGGAGCCTGAAGTCGACCCGGGCGAGGACGGCGAGCGCGGCGAGCCCTACGAGCGCGTACGCGGCCTGGCGCTTCAGGTAGTAGGCGGGATCACCGGCGGCGACCGCCGCCCGGCCCGAGCTAGCGCTGTACACCATCACCAGCCCGAACGCGACGAGGCCGAGCGTGACGAGCACGAGGAGGTGGAACTCCAGCTGACCGCCTCCCGGCGGCCGTCCGACGAGCGGCCGCTTCACAGCGACCCCACGAGCGTGCGGAATCGCTCGCCGCGCTCCTCGAAATCGCGGAACTGGTCGAAGCTCGCGCAGGCGGGCGAGAGGAGGACGATGTCCCCCGGCTTGGCCGCCGCGGCGGCCGACCGCACCGCGGTCTCGAGATCGCCGCTTCTCTCGTACGCGACCCCGGCGCGCTCGAGGGCGGCCGCGATCGCGCCCGCAGCCTCGCCGATCAGGTACGCCCGTCTTACGTTCGCGCCGATCGCGTCGGCAAGCCCGTCGAAGCTCTCGCCTTTCAGCGAGCCACCCAGGATCACGTGGACGGGCTCGTCCGCGTAGGCTGCGAGCGCGGGCCGTGCAGCGGCGACGTTCGTCGCCTTCGAGTCGTTCACGTACGCGATGCCGCCGACCTCGCGCACCACCTCCAGGCGGTGCGCGACGCCCGGGAACGCGGCGAGCGCGCTCGCGACGGCTCTGTCGTCGATCCCCGCCGCTCTCGCCGCGGCCGTCGCGGCGGCCGCGTTCTCGCGGTTGTGACGCCCGCGCAGGCGAGGCTCTGCCGGCAGAGCGTCGTCCGCAGAGAACTCGGTCCGGCGCGCGCGTCCCGGGACGGGCGGGAACCCTCGGGGAACCACCGCGACGTCGTCGTCTCCCTGGTTCTCGAAGACGCGGAGCTTCGCGGCGCGGTAAGCCTCGAACGTCTCGTGCCGGTCGAGGTGGTCCGGCTCGACGTTGAGGAGGATGGCGATGCGAGGCCGGAACGCGTGGATATCCTCGAGCTGGAAGCTCGAGAGCTCGCAGACGATCCACGCATCGCGGTCGAGCGTTGCGTCGAGGCGCGTCAGCGGCCGTCCGACGTTTCCGGCCGTCGCGACGGGCCGACCCGCCGCGCGGAAGATCGCGCCGAGGAGCTCCGTCGTCGTCGTCTTGCCGTTCGTACCCGTGACGCCGAGGATGCGATTCGGCAGGATGCGGGCGCCGAGCTCGACCTCGCTCCAGACCGGGACGCCACGCTTGCGCGCTGCCGCCACGAGCGGCGCCTCCGTCGGAACTCCCGGGCTTTTCACGAGCAGGTCCACGCCGTCGAGGAGCGCGGGGTCGTCCGCGCCCAGGACGACTTCGACGCCCGCATCGCGAAGCCTCCCCGCGTCGAGATCCTCGCGCCGGTCGACGCCGCGCACAGTGACGCCGCGGCGCGCGAGCGCGAACGCGGCCGCCTCGCCGGAGCGCGCGAGCCCGAGCACGAGCGCGCGGAGCGGGAGGCCCGGGTCGGGCATCATCGGCCGCGATGCGCGTCGCCGCCCTGTACGACGTCCACGGCAACCTCCCCGCGCTCGAGGCCGTTCTCGCGGAGGTGGAGCGCGAGGGCCCGGACATCGTCGTCTGCGGTGGCGACGCGCTCTGGGGGCCGTTTCCGCGCGCGACGCTCGAATGCCTGCTCGAGCTCGGCGACCGCGTCCGGTTCCTCCGCGGCAACACGGAGCGGGAGACGGCCGCGGCCGAACGACACGCTGACGAATGGCTCGACGCCGTGACGCGCCACACGGCGGCCGATCTTGGCCCGGAACGGCTCGAGCTCGTCGCCGCGTGGCCGGAGCGGTTGACCGTTGACGTCGACGGGCTCGGAGCCGTGCTCTTCTGCCACGCAACGCCGCGGAGCGACCGGGAGCTCGTCACCCGCCTGACGCCGGACGAGCGGCTCGCGGACAGCCTCGCGGACGTCGAGGAGCGGGTCGTCGTCGCCGGCCACACCCACACGCAGCTCGACCGGGTCGTCGGCCGGACGCGGTTCGTGAACGCGGGCAGCGTCGGGATGCCGTACGAGCGCGAGCCCGGCGCCTACTGGGCGTTGCTCGGCGCGAACGTCGAGCTTCGCCGGACGGCGTACGACCTCGACGACGCTGCGCGGCGAATCCGGGCGTCCGCGCTGCCGGCGGCCGACACGTTCGTGCGCGAGAACGTCCTTGCGAACCCCGCCCCGGACGAGACCGCTCGCATCTTCGAGGCTCAGGCGGCGAACTCCGAGAAGTAGCGGTAGTAGAGGACGAACGCGCAGGCGCAGAGGATCGCGGCGGTGATCCAGAAGCGGACCATGATGCGCGTCTCCGACCAGGCTTTCATCTCGAAATGGTGGTGGAGCGGCGCCATCAGGAGAATCCGCCGCCGGAGCCACTTGAACGTGAACACCTGGAGGATGACCGAGAGCGCCTCGATCACGAAGATGCCGCCGATCAGGAGGAGCAGCGCCTCGGTCTTCGTCATGATCGCGAACGCGGCCAGCGCGCCCCCGAGCCCCATCGAGCCGGTGTCGCCCATGAAGACCTGGGCCGGGAAGGCGTTGTACCAGAGGAAGCCGATCGAGGCCCCGATCAGGCTCGCGCCCAGGATCGCGAGGTCGAGGTCCTCGGGATCCGCCGAGCGCGCGCGCACGCTGACGATGTAGGCGAGGACGCCCATCGCCGTGTACGTGAGGAGCGCGATCGCGGCCGTCCCCGCCGCAAGGCCGTCGAGCCCGTCGGTCAGGTTCACACCGTTCGCCGCCCCGGCGATCATGATGAAGAGGAAGCCGTACCAGGCCCACGAGAGGGGAACGTCGAGGTCGGCGAGCGGCACGTAGACGCTCGTCTTGAAATCCGCGTCGTGAGCGACCAGCGCGACGACGGCCGTGATCACGGCGAGGAGGAGGAGCTTCCAGCGCCCAGCGAGTCCGAGGGAGCGGCGGTGCGTCAGCTTCGTCCAGTCGTCCACGAACCCGATCGCCGCGCACCCGAGCGTCACGAAGTACGCCGTCAAAGCGGGGAGCGTCCGCTGCGTGAAGATGAGGAACGGGACGGTCATCGCGATCATGATCAGGAGGCCACCCATCGTCGGCGTGCCCTGCTTGGAGACGTGGCCGGCGGGGCCCTCCTCGCGGATGTGCTGGCCGAGCTCGTTGCGCCGCAGGAAGTCGATGAACTTCGGGCCGAACGCGATCGAGATGACCATCCCGATGATCCCGGAGAGGAGGACTTTTTCCACGGCGCCTCAGGAAAGCAGACGCATCCTCTACGCCGCGACGACAGCGAGCGCGTCCGCGAGAGCCTCGAGGCCGATCGCGCGCGACCCCTTCACGAGCACGCAGTCGCCGGGGCGAAGCAGCGAGCGAACGGCGGCGAGCCCCGCCTCGACCGTGGGCGCCCAGCGCGTCTCGGCGATCCCTCGCGCGCCCTCGAGGTAGCCGCGGGAGAGCGGCCCGACCGCGACGAGGACGTCGACGCCCAGGCGCGCCGCTGTAGCTCCCACTTCACGGTGGTATGCCGCCGCGCCCGGCCCGAGCTCGGCCATGTCGCCGAGGACCGCCACCTTGCGCCGGCCGCCGGCGCGGGCGGCGAGGTGCTCGAGCGCCGCGACCATCGAGAGCGGGTTCGCGTTGTAGGCGTCGTTGATGAGGAGCCCATCGCCCGGGAGCGGCGCCTCCTCCCCGCGCCAGCGCGAAAGCTTGACGTCCCGCGCGCCGCGGCCGGCGTCCGCGAGCGGGAGGCCGAGCGCCCGGTACGCCGCGAGCGCCGCGAGGGCGTTCGCCCCGTTGTAGCGGGACGTGAACGGGAAGGTGAGCTCGAGCCGCTCGCCGAAGGCGTCGACCTCGAGCCTGGCCTCGTTCCCCGCCGGCGTGAAGCTCACGAGCTGGACGTCGCCTCCCGGACCGAACCGCAGAACGTCGATGTCCTTCCGGGTCAGGTACGGGTCGAGGAGCGGATCTCCTGCGCGGACGACCGCCGTCCCGCCGGGCGGGAGCGCGCCGATGAGCTCGGCCTTCGCGCGCGCCACGCGCTCGACGGTCCCGAGCAGCTCGAGGTGGACGGGCCCGATCTTCGTGATGACGCCGATCTGGGGCTGGGCGGTCTCGCACAGCTCGGAGATCTGGCCGAGCCCGCGCATCCCCATCTCCACGATCGCGATCTCCGTGTCGTCTTCCAGCCGCCCGAGCGTCAGCGGGAGGCCGACCTCGTTGTTCTGGCTCCCCTCGGCGACGACCGTCCGCGCGTGCGGCTTGCAGAGCGCACCGAGGATGTCCTTCGTCGAGGTCTTCGCGATCGAGCCCGTGATCGCGACGACGCACGCGGAGCTCCGCTCGCGGACGGCCCGGGCGATCGCCGCGAGCGCCGCGAAGGCGTCTTCGGGGACGAGCGCAGCCCCGGCACCCGCGGCGAGCGCGTCGTCGACGTACTCGGTCCCGCGGCCGACCGCGACGAAGAGATCGCCGGCAACGACCCGACGGGAGTCGACGGTAAGCCCCGTCACGCGCTCCGCCCCTTTGGCCGCGCGCAGCTCGCCCGGCGCGAGGCGGGCGACCTCCTCGAGCGTCAGCGAGATCACGTCGCGGTCGTCGGTGCCCCGGCCCGGAACCGGCGAAGCGCGTCGCGAGCAACCTCGCGATCGTCGAACGGGATCGTGCCCTCGCGGAACGTCTGGCCCTGCTCGTGGCCCTTGCCGGCGATGACAACGACGTCGCCCTCGCCAGCGCCCGCAATCGCTCGCGCGATCGCCGCGGCGCGGTCCGGCTCCGGCTCGGCGTTTCCGTCGGTTCCGGCGAGGACCTCGCCGATGATCGCGAGCGGATCTTCGCTCCGCGGATTGTCGGACGTGACGATGACGCGATCGGCGAGGCGCGACGCGACCTCCCCCATGAGCGGCCGCTTCGCCCGGTCCCTGTCGCCGCCGCAGCCGAAGACGCAGACCACGCGGCCTGCGGCGAGCGCGCGCGCCTCGGCAAGGACGTTCTCGAGCGCGGCCGGCTTGTGCGCGTAGTCGACGATGACCGCAAACGGCTGGCCCTCGTCGACGGCCTCGAAGCGGCCCGGGACGCCGGCGACGTGGGCGACGCCGCGGGCAATCGCGTCCTCCCCGATCCCGAGCGCCTGCGCCGCCGCGACCGCTCCGAGCACGTTCTCCACGTTGAAGCGGCCGCGCAGGCGGGTCTCGAGGTCGATCCCCGCCGCGCGTAGGCGCGTGCTGGTCGGAGTCAGCTCGAGATCGTCCGGGCGGACGTCGGCCGGCTCCGCAACCGCAAAGGTGACGGGCGTCTCGCCGAGGGCGCCGAGCTCGTCCACGAGGCGCCGCCCGTGCGGATCGCCGACGTTGACGACGGCGGGCGGACGTCCTCCCTCGGCGCCCGGCTCGACGAAGAGGCGCCGCTTGGCATCGAAGTACCGCTCCATCGTCCCGTGCAGATCGAGGTGCTCGGGGCTCAAGTTCGTGAAGACGAGCACGGCGAAGCGGACGCCGAGGAGCCGCTTCAGCTCGGACCCGTGCGAGGACGCCTCCATCGCACAGCTTCGATCGCCCGCTTCCACCATCTCGCGGAACGTGCGCTGGAGGTCGATGGACTCGGGCGTCGTGTGGACGACGGCGCGGCGCTCGCCCCCGACCCGGCTCTCGATCGTCCCCAGCAGGCCGGGGCGCCGGCCCGCCGCCGCGAGGATCGCGTACAGCAGGAACGCGGTCGTCGTCTTGCCGGTCGTCCCCGTAACGCCGGCGACCTGGAGCTCGCGCGTCGGTTCGCCGAAGAACACGTCCGCGGCGCGTGCCATGGCCGACCGTGCGTCGTCGACGACGAGCTGGGGCACGACGAGCTCGAGCGGGCGCTCGACGACGAGCGCCGCGGCGCCCCGCGCGACCGCCTCGGCAGCGAACTCGTGGCCGTCCGCACGGAATCCCGGGACGCAGACGAAGAGCGCCCCGGGCGTCACGAGGCGCGCGTCGTACGCGAGGTCGCTGACGTCGATCGAGGCGAGGTTGAGCGTGCGGCGAGGCCGCACAGCCTGGCTCAGCACGTCGAGCTCGATGGCGCCTGAGTGTACCAGCGAGGGCGTGCGCGATCCGCTGGGCGAGCAGACGAGAAAGGGGCGATTTTGCACGGCTTTCTTCACGAATCGTCGAGCACCCGCGCGATCGTCGGCGGTATGATCGACTCGGGCGGCGGGGTGGCGCTTCCCCACCCAGGGAGGGGTGTCGGGCGTCGGCCGGCTGGGCGACGCACGTCGCGGCTCACCCTGACCCGGCCGCGCCTTCCACCTCGGCGGGCACGTCGGGCGGCGCTTGGAGGTAGCGAAGCGCGAACGTCGCGATGTCGCGGAACGCGGGCGCCGCGACCGTGCCGCCCCAGATCGTCCCGCGCGGCTCGTCGACCGTCACGAGGATCACGAGGCGTGGGTCGTTCGCCGGCACGAACCCGACGAACGAGCCGACGTAGCGCGTCTCGGAGTACCCGCCGTTCACGGGATCCGGCTTCGCGGCCGTGCCGGTCTTCCCGGCGACGAAGTAGCCGGGCACGCGCGCCTCGATTCCCGATCCGTCCTCGACGACGCCGCGCAGCATCCCGGTCAGCTGGCGCGCCACCGTCGTCGAGATGATCCGCCGCTGCGCCCGCCGCGGCGGCGCCTCTCCCTCGGTCCGCTCCACGAGGTGCGGCTGAATCGCGACGCCGTCGTTCGCGATCGCCGCGTAGGCCGTCGCCATCTGGATCGGCGTCACGGCGATCCCGTGCCCGATCGGCATGTTTCCGATCGAGGAGCCCGACCACCGTTCCAGCGGCACGACGATCCCGCGCGTCTCGCCCGGATACTCGATCCCCGTCCGATCGCCGAACCCGAAGCGGTCGATCCACTCGCTGAGGCGCTCGCGGCCCAGCCCGAGCGCGAGCGTCACCGTCCCGACGTTCGAGGACTGCGAGAGGATCTCGGCGACCGTCATCGTCTCCGTGTCGCGCTCCGTCGACTCGTGGATCACACGGTCGGACACCCGGATCGTCGGCGGGAGCGTATACGAGGTCGTGGGGCTCACCATCCCCGACTCGAGCGCGGCCGCGAGCGTCACGACTTTGAACGTCGAGCCCGGCTCGTACGTGTCCGTTACGGCCCGGTTCCGCTGCAGGTGACGCGGGACGGCCGGGTAGCGGTTGCCGTCGAAGCCGGGCTCGACCGCCATCGCGAGCACGCCGCCCGTCCGCGGGTCGAGCACGACCGCGCTCGTCGCCCGCGCCTTCCAGCGCTCGCGCGTCGCGGCGAGCACGCGCTCCACGTGCCGCTGCAGCGTGTTGTCGAGCGTCAGGTGGACGTCCCGTCCGTCTACCGCCTCGCTCGCGTCGATGACATCGAGCGAGTTGCCGAAGGGGTCGCGGACGACCGTCCGGCGCCCGTCGCGGCCGGCGAGCACGCGCTCGAGGCCGAGCTCGACGCCGCTGAGACCGTGGTTGTCGGTGCCGGCGTACCCGATCACCTCGGAGGCGATCCCGCGAAGCGGATACGTCCGGCGCTCTTCCGGAACGAAGCCGATTCCGACGATCTCCTCGCGCCGCAGCGCCTCGGCCAAGTAAGGCTCTGTCTTGCGCGCCAGGTAGACGAAGCCGCGCGACCGGTCGGAGAGGAGCTCGAGCATCCGCGACGGGTCCTCGCCGAGCGTGCGGCCGACCGTCGCCGCAACCGCGCGTGGGTTCCGGATCTGCATCGGGTTCGCGTACACCGTCACCGCGCGCTCGCCGAGCGCGAGCTCGACGCCGGTGCGGTCGTAGATCGTCCCCCGGCGCGCCGGGACTCTGATCGCCTGCCGGTGCTGACCCGCCGCGAGCTCGTCGAGCGGCCCGGCGCGAACCGCCTGGAGCCATCCGGTGCGGAGGAAGACGGCGGCGAACGCGAGCGCGAAGACTGCGACGAGAACGCGGAGGCGGCGGTTGACGACCCGGGCGGTCATCGCCGCCCGGGCCGCACCGTCACGTACGTCGTCTCGCTGGGTCGGACGAGGCCGAGACGGAGCGCCTCGGACTCGATCCGCTCCGCGGAAGCGAGGGTCGAAAGCTCGGAGGCGGCGGCGGCGTTGTCGCCGACGAGCTCCTCCTTTTGTTCCCCGAGCTGCTGCCCGTCGAGGCGGAGCTGAAGGGCGGCGACGTTGACGGCGACGATCCCGGCGAGGAGCGCGGCCACGAGCGCGATCCAGAGGATGCTCCCGGCGAGGCGGGGGCGCGAGCCGGGACGGCGCGGTCGCGGGGGGCTCGACGGTGCGCGCGCAACCGCTCGCTCGGCGGGCTTCGGTACGGCGCGGACAGGCGCGGTGGCCGCCATCACTCCTCGCCGGTCTTGACTGCCGCGCGGAGTCGCGCCGAGGCCGACCGGGGATTCGTAGCGACCTCGGCCGGCGACGGGCGGACGGCCTTGCGCGCGAGTAGGCGGACGCGCGGCTCCCGACCGCACACGCACGCGGGCAGGTCGGGCGGGCACACGCACCCGCGAGCCTCCGCCGCGAGGAAGCGCTTCACGATCCGGTCCTCGAGCGAGTGGAAGCTGACGACGGCGATCCGGCCGCCCGGCCGGAGCATGTCGAGCGCCGCCGGAAGCGCGCGCTCGACCGAGGTGAGCTCGTCATTGACGGCGATCCGAAGGGCCTGGAAGACCCGCTTCGCCGGGTGGCCGTCGCCGAAGCGGCGCGGTGCCGGGACGGCGCTTCGCACGACCTCCACGAGCTCGGACGTCCGCTCGAGCGGGGCCTCGCGACGACGGCGGGCGACCGCCCGCGCGATCTGACGGGCGAACCGTTCCTCGCCGTAGCGGCGAAAGATGTCGGCGAGCTCGCGCTCACTCGCCTCGTTCACGAGCTCGCGCGCCGAGCGAGGCTGCGACGGATCCATGCGCATGTCGAGCGGCGCGTCGACCGCGTACGAGAACCCGCGCTCAGGGCGGTCGAGCTGCATGCTCGACACGCCGAGGTCGAGCAGGATCGCATCGGCCTCGACGCCGTTCTGCGCGAGCTGGGCGAGGACGACCGCGAAGTCGCCGCACAAGTAGCGCGCGGGGACGCGGCAATGCCGACGGAAGCGGTCGAAGTACACGCGCGCATCCGGGTCCCGGTCGATCGCGACGAACTTCCCCCGGCCCTCGAGGTCGGCGCAGAGAAGGCGAGCGTGCCCGCCGGCGCCGAACGTCGCGTCGACGACCGTCTCGCCCGGGCGGATCGCGAGGAGCTCGCGCACCTCGTCCGCGAGGACCGGGACGTGATCAGCTCTGCTTCGCTGCGAGGCGTTCTGCAACAAGGTCCGCGCTCCCTCCGACGTCGTCGATCTCCCTTCTCCATGCGGTCGGGTCCCAGAGCTCGAGGTGATCGCGAACGCCGGCGACCACGACTCCGCGCCGAAGCTTCGCGTGCTCGAGGAGCGGGGGCGGCAGCATGACGCGGCCCTGCTTGTCGAGGTCGGTCTCCACCGTTCCGGCGAAGAGGTAGCGGCTCATCTGGCGCGCCTCACGGCTGAACGGGTTGAGCCCCGCCATCTGCTCGTCCACGAAACGTGTCCAGCCGTCCGGCGGGTAGACGAGCAGGCAGGGATCGATACCGCGCGCGACGAACACGCCGTCCGCGAACGCCTCGCGAAAACGGGCGGGAAGGGTGACGCGGTTCTTGTCATCAAGGGCGTGCTCGTACTCACCGAGGAGCATCCAGCACTCTCCTCATTGGACCACTTTGAACCACGTTACCCCACGATGCTCCACAATGCAAGAAGGAGCCGACCGGGTCGCAGGCAACGGAGTGCTACGTGTCGGAGCCGCGCAGCCGGGCCGGCTGGAGGCCGTGCGCGCCGCGGCGAGTGAGCGCCTCGGCGGCGCCGCGGGCGGCGAACTCGACCGCCGCCTGCGGCGAACGACGTTCGGCGAGCGCGTAGGTGAGGTACGCCGCGAACGTGTCGCCGGCTCCGTAGCTGTCGCTTCGCTCTGCGGGAAGCGGCGCGGCCTCCCACCGCCCTCGACCCGGCTCATAGAAGCCGCCCTCGCTCCCCTTCGTGAGGGCGACGAGCCGGGGTGGCGGGTCGAGGTCGCCTTCGCGATACCGCTCGGCGGGATCGACGCCGCTCCCGACGAGTGCGTCGAGCTCGACTCGGGCCTCCTGTAGCGTCGCGAGCT
This sequence comes from Gaiellaceae bacterium, assembly GCA_036259875.1. Classification (GTDB taxonomy): domain Bacteria; phylum Actinomycetota; class Thermoleophilia; order Gaiellales; family Gaiellaceae; genus DATAAZ01. The sequence goes on along the minus strand of DATAAZ010000012.1, from coordinate 47,971 downwards.
CCCGCGGCGTCGCGACGAGCACCCGTGCGGCGCGGGCGGCCCGGAGGGCGTCGGCGTCGCCCCCCGTGAAGTAGACGGCGTCGAAGCCGGCCAGCTCGTCCCACGGAAGCGGCGCCGAGCGGCGCGGGCGCAGCTTCGCGGAGAGCAGCGTGATCGTCCGCTCGCCGTCCGCGTCGAGGTAGCAGAAGCCGCGCCGCTGCGGCTGCGCTCGCCACTCGGCGTGGACCCTGATGCGGAGCCGCTCGAGCTGGCGCTTCGCCCGCCGGCCGGGCTCGTCGCCGCCGAGCGCGGTGAAGAGCGTCGCCTCGCCCGCCAGCCGAGCGAGCTGCGCCGCTGCGACTCCGCCCCCTCCAGCCGCCTCGCCCCACGTCTCCTCGGCGGTCACGATGTCGCCCGGCGCGGGCACGCGCTCGACGACGACGAAGTCGATCCACTCGACGTGCCCGACGACTCCGACGCGCATGGCAAGGCGAAATCTCACACGTCGGCGCGCCGGCGCGTTCAAGTGGATGATGACGACCGTGTCGATGCGGGACGCGCCGCCGTTCGAGCGCTTCTACGAGGCGCACCGGGACGAGGTGTTCCGCTACCTCGTTCGGCTCCTCGGCCGCGATGCGGCCGAGGATGCGTTCCAGGAGACGTTCCTGCGCGCGCTGCGCGCGTACGGCGGGCTGCGACACGCGGGCAACCTGCGCGCGTGGGCGTTCGCGATCGCGACCCGCGTCGCGATCGACGATCGCCGCCGCGTTCGGCCCGCCGACGACGTGCCCGAGCTCGAGACCGAGGACTCGCGCCCCGCGTACGCGGAGCTCGAGCGCTTCGCGGCCGAGCTTCCGCCGACCGAGCGCGCCGCGGTCGTCCTGCGGTACGGCTATGACCTCGCCTACGCCGAAATCGCGGCGGCGCTCGATTCCACGGAGGAGGCCGCCCGCGCCGCTGCCTCCTCCGGCGTCCGCCGGCTGCGGAGAAAGGGGATCCGATGACCGTTCCCGCCTCGATCGACCGCCGCTTCCGCGACGCGGCCGCCGAAAGCGGTCTCCTCGACGTCGCCTACGATGTGACGGACTCGCCGCTCGGGCCGCTGCTGGTGGCGGCGACCGAGCGCGGCGTCTGCCGGATCGCGTTCGCGCCCGAGGCGGAACGTGACCTCGAGGAGCTTGCCCGGCTGCACGGAACCCGTGTCCTTCGCTCCCCGCGCCCGCTCGAGTCCGTTCGGCGCGAGCTCGACGACTACTTCGAGCGGCGCCGGCGGGCGTTCGACCTCGTCGTCGACGTCGCAGCGCTCCCCGCGTTCCAGCGGCTCGTCCTCGAGGAGCTCGCCCGCGTCCCGTACGGGGAGACGGCCACGTACGGCGGCCTCGCAGCACGGATCGGCCGACCGCGCGCGGCGCGCGCCGTCGGCGGTGCGCTGAACCGGAACCCGATTCCGATCGTCCTCCCGTGCCACCGGGTCGTGGGCGCGAGCGGAAAGCTCGTCGGCTACGCGGGCGGCCTCGAGCGAAAGCGCGCCCTGCTCGAGCTCGAAGGCGTCGCCGCGTAGCTAAGGCTCGGCGCGCTCTCGGACGGCATCGCCGCCGTCAGTCGACGGGAGGAAGGCGCTCAGCCGGCCGAGCGCCTGCGCGAACTCGCTCGGGATGATCCAGACCTTGTTCGCGTCGCCCTGGGCGATCAACGGAAGCGTCTGGAGGTACTGGTAGGCGAGGAGCTTCGGGTCCGCGTTCCCGCGGTGGATCGCCTCGAACACAGTCTCGATCGCGCGCGACTGGCCCTCGGCGCGCAGGATCTGGGCCTCGCGCTCGCCTTCCGCGCGAAGGATCGACCCCTGCTTTTCTCCCTCCGCAGTCAGGATCTGCGACTGCTTGACGCCCTCGGCGGTCAGGATGGCCGCGCGGCGGTCGCGCTCCGCGCGCATCTGCTTCTCCATCGCCTCCTGGATCGTTCCGGGCGGGTCGATCGCCTTCAGCTCGACCCGGTTGACGCGGATTCCCCACTTCCCTGTCGCCTCGTCGAGGACGCCGCGGAGGGCAGCGTTGATCTGGTCGCGCGACGTGAGCGTGTCCTCGAGCGTCATCCCGCCGATCACGTTCCGGAGCGTCGTCACCGTCAGCTGCTCGATCGCCTGGATGTAGTTCGCGATCTCGTACGTCGCCGCCTTTGGGTCGGTGACCTGGTAGTAGACGACCGTGTCGATGTGGACGACGAGGTTGTCCTCCGTGATGACTGGCTGCGGCGAGAACGACACCACCTGCTCGCGCAGGTCGATCAGCGGCCGGAGGCGGTCGATGAACGGCACGAGGAGCGAGAGGCCGGCGTCCAGCGTTCGGTGGTAGCGGCCGAGCCGCTCGACGATTCCGGCCCGAGCCTGCGGGATGATCCGGATCGAGCGGGCGAGCACGAACAGGACGAGAACCGCGACGACCGCGAGGACGATGAAACCCGGCGAGATCGACATTGCTGACCCTCCTTAGACCCGTTTTCGAAGCGGGTCGCTCACTGCGACACGAGCGCGGTCGCGCCCTTGATTTCGAGGACTGTGACACGCGCGCCCGGCTCGAGCACCTGCGAGCCATCGTACGCCCGCGCCGACCAGACCTCGCCGGCGAGCCGGACGCGCCCGCTGTCCGCGTCGACTCGCTCGAGGACGACGGCCGTCTCGCCGACGAGCGCCGCGGTTCCCGTCCGGAGCGCGGCCGGCGTGCGCATGTGCCGCCGCGCGATCGGGCGGACGATCGCGAGCGAGGCGAGGGAGCCGGCGACGAACGCGGCGAGCTGTAGCTCGAGCCCGGCGCCGACCACCGCGACGACCGCTGCGAGCGCGGCCGCGAGCGCGATCGGGCCGAGGAAGAACCCCAGGGTGACCACCTCGCCCGCGGCCAGCACGACCGCGACGATCACCCACACGACCCAGTCGGGCACGCTGCGATCGTAGCGACGCCTCCACGCGGGCCCCGCTCCGCCTGCAACCATCTGGCGGTGCGGCAACGAGCGTGGATCCCTGCCGCGATCGTGCTCGCCCTCGCGGCGACCGCGTGCGGCGGCAGCGACGACGACTCGAACGCTGCCGCCACGACGGCGCCTCCCTCGACGACGACGACCGACGAGCGCGAGCCGGCCCCACCGCCTCCGCCCGTGTTCGGGCGCGGAGACGTCGTGATCCGGGGCGCCGAGCGTCCCGTCTCCGTCGCGGTCGAGATCGCCGAGACCGACGAGCAGCGGCGGTTCGGGCTCATGTTCCGCAAGTTCCTCCCCGACGAGGCCGGGATGGTCTTCCTCTTCGCCGAGGACACGACGGGCGGCTTCTGGATGAAGAACACCCTTGTCCCGCTCTCGATCGCGTTCTACGACCGGACGGGCCGGATCGTCCGCATTCTCGACATGGAGCCGTGCACGGCCGAGCCGTGCCCGGTCTACAAACCGGGCGTCGCCTACCGCGGCGCGCTGGAGGTCAACCGGGGCGCGTTCGAGCGGTGGGGCGTCGAGGAGGGCGACCGCATCGAGTTCCGCCGCGCATGAGCTGGAGCGCCGAGCTCCCGCTCGTCGGAGCAGGCGGCGAGCCGGTCGATCTGTGGCGGACGGTGAACTCGCACGGCGTCGTCGATCTCCCGCCGATGCGGATCGACGAGGAGGCCCGCGCGCTCGAGGCGACGCTGCCGCTCGACGGGCGGCCGCCTCGCGCCGTGCGAATCGTCGAGGGCGGGCCGGCCCTCGCGCTCATCACGGTGCGCGGCCGCGCCCCCGGCGTAGCAGATGCGGCGGGACTGCTCCACGTCGTCCGCCACGTTCTCCGCCTCGACGAGGACCTTTCCGGGTTCTACGAGCTGGCCGCCGACGACCCCGACCTCGCGTGGGCGACCCGCGGCGCGGGGCGGCTCGTGCGGAGCCCGACCGTGTTCGAGGAGGTGGTGAAGACGATCTGCACGACGAACACCGCCTGGTCCGCGACGGAGCGGATGGTCGGCGCGCTGGTCGAGCACCTCGGGGAGCCCGCCGCCGGCGTTCGCCCGGACGGGCCGTACGGCCGCGCGTTCCCCCCGCCGCGGGCGATGGCGGAGGCGGACGCGGAGTTCTACGCCGACGTCGTGCGGGCCGGCTACCGTGGCGCCTACCTCCGCTCGCTCGCGGGTTCGGTCGCCTCGGGCGACGTCGACCTCGAGGAGCTGGCGCGAGCCCGCCCGGACGAGCTCTCGGACGACGAGGTCGCGGCCCGCCTCCTGGCTCTTCCGGGGGTCGGTCCCTACGCCGCTGCCCACGTGATGATGATGCTCGGGCGCTACTCGCGCCTCATCCTCGACTCGTGGACGCGTCCGACGTACGCGCGCCTGACGGGCGGGCGGCCGAAGAAGGACGCGACGCTCGAGCGGCGCTTCCGCCGCTACGGGCGCTATGCGGGGCTCGCGTTCTGGCTCTTCCTGACGCGCGACTGGGTCGACGACTGAGAATCAGCGAACCCGCCAGGTACGCCGGGCGGGCGTCGGGTCGACTACGCCCGTTCGCGAGACTCCGCGGGCGCGCAGCGTATGCGTCCTGGGGCCGAGATTTCTGAGCGTCACGTATCCGCTCGAGCCGCGCACGCACCGGTACCACCGACCGGCGTTGAGCTTGCACTGAATCCGCACCGCTCCGGTCGCCAGCGCGTGGAAGCGCGCCGTTCGCGAGGTAGTCGTTCCGGTCGGTCCACCGTGTAGCTGGGTGTTGGGGGCCACGACGGCCGAAGCGCTCGGCGCGAACGAGGCAGCCGCGAGAGTGGCGACGGCTCCGAACGCGCAGAGGCGCCTGACGACCACGGAAGCAGGATAGCCCGGCCTTCCGCCCGCGGCCGGGCGCCTTACACAAGCCGTACAGCGCGGCCTACTCCCGACAGCACGCCGCACGCCGCACGCCCGCGCCGGTGCCGCGAACGCTACGACGTCTCGCGGGTGGAAGGGAATCGCTCGGCGAGCGGCTCGAGCGCGCCTGCGGTCGGCTCGAGCGCGCCGGACTCGAGGCCGGCGGCGACCTCGCGCGCGAGCGAGCGCGCCTCGCTCTCGTGCTCGGGCGCGAGGACGGTATTGACGGCCGCGATCGCCTCCTCGCCCGCCCACACCTCGAGCGAGACCGTGTCGAGCTGCTGCCTGCCGATGTACGGATCGTCCGGGACGCCGACACGAACGCGCGCTTCGCGTCCGTCCGGGAGGACGACCGGCTGCTCGACGGGACGGCCCCGGAGGCTCATGCCGCCGGATCGTAGCGGCGGAGCCGTCTGTACCAGGCGGTCCCTACGCCCGCCGCGGACGCCTCAACGTCAGGCCGAGCGCGGCGAGGCCCGCGGCGAGGCCGGCGATCCCGAGGACGAGCGCAACGGTCGCAAGGCTGTTGCCGTCGTCGTCATCGCTCAACGAGGCGGGGGCCGCCTCGGCCGCTTCGCCTTCCGCCTCCGCCTGCGTCGTCGTCGCGGCCGCAGCGGCACCTTCCTCGTCGGCCGGCGGAAGGACGGTCACGCGTGGCGCCGGGCTCTCCGCCTCGGGATCGGGGTCGATCCAGCGCGCGACCTCGCCGTTCGAGTACGTCTGGAGCGACGGGAACAACAGGTCGTCTTGAACGGCGTCCTCCGGGACCTGGAAGCTGATCCCGAACTCCTGGAATTCACCTGGCCGGATGCTTGCGCCCGTCCAGGTGACCTCGGCGATCCGCTCGGTGATCTGCTCGCCGAACTGCTCGACCGGCTCGTCGAGCTGCTCCATGCGAACCGTCCGCCTCCACCCGGGAACGGGCTGGAAGCTCGCCGAGACGACGTTCTCCGGGAACTGGACGCGTACCTCGGTCGTGTTGGCATTCGGGCGCTCGTTGGGGACGCGGACGGCGAAGCGGGCGAAGCCGCCAGCCTCCCACTCGCCCGGGTTCAGCGTCACGTGAGCCGTCGCGGCGGGTGCCGCGACAAGCGCCCCGACGGCGATCGCGATTGCCGTATGGATTTTCCGCAAGTCAGGTTTCCTCCCTGATTCGAATCGACGTCGTTCCCGTCAGCAGGTCGAACTCCCCGCGACGCGCCTCAATGCGAAGCTGCCAGTCGCCCGCGAGCCCGAAATCGGCTCCCTCGACGCGCCACTCACCGGGGTGCTCCGCCCGTTTCGCTTCGAACTCGAGCGGCCCAATGCCGCGGCTCGCGAGGCGGGCGGCGACGGTGACGGCGTCGAAATCGCCATCTTCGTGCGGAAGCTGGACGTGGATGGTGTTGCGGCCGATCTCGGCCGGTTCGACCGAGACGTGGGCCTCGACCCCCGCGAGGTCGATGACCGCGGTGGTCGGCCCGTGCATCTCGAGCTCGCCCTTCGCGGGCGGCGCGTTCACGAGCACCGCAGTAACGCCGACGATCGCGACCATGATCGCGAGCTCGACGCCCGCCGCCTGCAGGAAGCGCCGCCGCTCGCGCGGCTGCGCAACCCCCGCCCGGAGGCGGGGAACGGCGTAGCGGTTGTTGAACGCCCCCAGCGCGAGGAGCGGCACGACGAGCGCCACCTTCGCGAGCAGCAAGAGGCCGTACTCGGTGTCCCAGAGGCCCCGCCAGGTACCGATCTGGAGGTACCCGTTCACGGTTCCGGCGCCGAGCAGGAGCGCGACCGACAGCACCGCCATGGTCGAGAAGCGGGGGACGCTTCGCGTTGCGAGCGGCCAGCGCTCCTCGAGCGCGAGGACGAGAGCTATCACGACGAATGCAAGCCCGCCGACCCAGGTCGCGGCCGCAAGGACGTGCGCGACGTCCGCCGCGATCGCGACCGGGCCCTCGACGCTCGCGTGGCCGGCGAACGAGGGCGTCAGCACAAGCCCAGCGGCGAGCACGGCGGCGGCTGCGTGGAGCGTCTCGCGCGAGCGGCCGAGCGCTCGGCGGAGGCCGAGCGCGACCGCGACGAGCGCGACCGCGAGCCCCGCTCGAATGAACTCGACCGTGCCGTACCGCGTCTCGGCGACCGACGACACGACCTCCCACCCGAACGCCTCGCGAACGCCGAGGCCGCCGGCCGCCGCACCCTGGAGCGGAACGCCGAGCAGCGCGAACGCGGCCAGCCCGGCCGCGCAGGCCGCGAGGAGCCCATAGAGGCGGCGATGGAGACGCTCGTCGGCGGAGCGGAGCGCGTAGACGAGCGCTCCGACACCGCCGGCAGAGAGGAGGAGAAAGGCGAACTCGAAGAAACGACCGCCCGTGTAGAGCGCGGATACGTGCTTCGGCGTCCCCTCCAGCACCTGGGCCGCGATCCCCGCGGGCTGGGGCCCCGGTTCCTGCACGTGGAAGACGAAGGCGCCGCTGATCGGGTCGGAGTCGGCCGAGATCAGCCGCCACGCGACGGTGTACGTCCCGCGGTCGAGCCCCTCCTCGAGCTCGACGGTCACCTCGCGCGCGGAGGGCCGGCCGATCTCGCGACGGTCGACCTGCTCGCCCGACCCGTCGAACACCTGGATCGCCGGGTCGCCGGGGGGAAGGTCGACGCCCTCGTTGAAGCGCAGGAGGACGCGCGCCGGCGACTCGTCGACGATCGCGTCGTTCACAGGCTCGGTCGCGATCAGCACGGAGTGACACCACGCAAGCGGGGTCGCCGCGAGCCCTATCGCTGTTGCCGTCACGGCGACCACGCGCCGCGCTCGGCTGGACATCCGTTCCTCCTTCTCGGCGTTTCGACGCCGCGCCGAGGCGGCGCCGTGGCGTCAGACGGCGCCGAGCGGCGGCGCGCGCTGTGCGTATCCGAGGGCGAGCGCCGAGCGGCGCGGGCGCGCCGCGGGCGCCGCACCGGGCGGTAGGACGGCGAGCCCGAGGAGCCGCGCCTTCGTCGGTGCGCGGAGAGAGTCGACGAGCGCGCCCGCCAGCGCGAGGAGCGCGCGCGCCGCGAGGTACGCAGCGAGCGCGAACGGGAGCTGGAGAACGACTCCGACGATGAACGCACCGTCGAGCGCAGCGGTGGCCGGAAGCGCCCCGGTCGCAAGGACGTGCTCGAGATGCTCCTGGATCGCGAACCCGGCGGGCGGGACGACCGCGAAGAGCCAGAGCGGCGCACGAGGGAGGTAGCCGCGCCGGAGGCGCGAGACGAGCGACGCAACGAGTGCAAGTATCGCGATCGCCCCGCAGATGGCGAGACACGCCTCGAGATGGCTGATGTAGCCGTGATTCGTCTCGGCGTGCATCGACGAATCCATGTGATGCGCGGGAGCGACGAGCCGGTACGCGAGCGCGTGCGCCGTCACGGCCCCCGCGGCCATGAGCGTGAAGGAGAGCAGCCAGGCGATGCGGCGACGCTCCACGGCAGCCACGATGCTACGCGATACGAGGCGTGCGGCTGAGCGGTTCGGGGGCGCCTACGCCGCCGAGGCGACGAGCCGGTAGCCCACGCCCCACACGTTCAGGACGTACGTCGGTTCGCTTCCGTTCGCCAGCTTGCGGCGCAGGCGGCTCGCGTGCGAGTCGAGCGTCCGCGTCCGACCGAGGGAGCGAAAACCCCAGACGTCGCGGAGAAGCTCCTCTTTCCGGAAGACGCGCTCCGGATCCTCGGCGAGCGCGACCAGGAGGGCGTACTCCTTCGCCGAGAGCTGAACGCGCTCACCCGCGACGCGAACCGTTCGCGACGCGAGGTCGATCGACAGGTCGCGGACCGCGAGCGTCGCGGGCCGAGGCCCCGCCGCCCGTCGGAGCACGGCGCGCATCCGCGCGACGAGCTCCTCGTACAGGAACGGCTTCGCGAGGTAGTCGTCGCATCCTCGCGCGAAGCCGCGCAGGCGGTCGATGGGCTCGCCGCGGGCGCTCACCATGATCACCGGAACGTCGCGGTTCCACGCCCGCCCCGGCTCGCCCTCGCGGAGACGGCTACAGACCTCGAAACCCGACGAGTCGGGGAGAACGGCGTCCAGCAGGACGAGATCGGGTCGCGCGCTCTCGACGAGCTCGAGCGCCTTGCCGCCCGCGTCCGTCGAGAGAACCTCGAAGCCGTCGTCGGTGAGCTGCTGCTCGAGGAAGGCGCGGACCGGCTCCTCCTGCTCGACCACCAGAACCGCCTCGCCCGCCATGCGCCGAAGCTATCGCGGAGCCATCCCGCCGAACAGATGTCTTTTTCGCCGAATCCGTCACAACGCGTCGACACGGTCTTCGACAGCCGTCCGGCAAAGCCGAGGGCCCTAGGGAGGGGTTCGCGGCGGAACCTCTGCGTTCCCCCGCGTCACAGGCGGCCCGAGCGGATGACGCCCCAGACGAGCCAGATCCCGAGGAGCGCCGAGAGGCTGAAGCCGATCACCGAGAGGAAGTGGAGGCCCCAGATCGTCGGGCCCTCCTCGGCGAAGATTCCGATCAGCGACGAGGCGATGGCTCCGCCAACGGCGACGATCGCCACGGTCAGGCGGTTGAAGACGAGGTCGAGCCGGTGGAAGAGCTCGTCGAGTCCCTCGTGGCGGAAGCCGACCTCGACCTGGCCGTCGCGGACCTGCTGGAGCGTGTCGTGCACCTGGTACGGGAGCTCGAGCGCCATGCGCGCGTAGTCCGTTCCCTGCTGGCGCGCGCGGAGCGCGAGCCGGCGCGGCGTGAAGCGCTCCAGCATGAGCTCGCGCGCGTAGGGCTTCGCGACCTCGAACACGTTGAAGTCCGGATACAGCTCGAGCCCGACCGAGCCGAGCGTCGCGATCGCACGGTCGAGCATGACGAAGCGGGTCGGCAGCTGGAGGTGCAGGCGGAAGATCACCGCGAAGACCTCCCGGATCACCTGGATCGGGTCGATCTCGTTCAGGCGCGCGCCGTAGTAGCGGTAGTAGAAGTCGCGGATCTCGCCCGCGAACTCCTCCTCCCGGCTCTTGTCGAAGCGGACGCCGAGCGCGGCGAGGTCTCGGGGGATGCGGTCGACTTGCTCGTTGACGATGTCGATGAAGAGACGCGTCGCCTTCGACATGTCGTCGTCCGAGAGCTTTCCGGCCATCCCGAAGTCGATGAGGCCGACCTGCTCCGCCTGCTCGAGCACGAGGATGTTCGACGGGTGCGGGTCGGCGTGGAAGAAGCCGTGTCGAAAGATCATCGCCATCCAGGCGTCCGTGATCAGCGTCGCGAGGCGCGCCCGCTCGTCCAGCGTGTAGGAGGCGAGGTCGATGTCGCGCAGGTGGACGCCGTCGAGCCGCTCGAGCGTGAGCACGCGCGCGCGCGAGTACGGCCAGTAGACGCGCGGGATGCGGACGTGCGGGTGCCCGGCGAAGTTCCGATGGAACTGCTCGGCGTTTCGCGCCTCCATTCGGTAGTCGAGCTCCTGGCGGATCGTCCGCGCGAACTCGTCCACGAGCGAGGTCGTGTCGATGAAGCTGAGCGCTTTCACGCGGTCGCGCGCGAAGCGGGCCGCCTGGTACATGAGCTCCAGGTCGGCCTCGATCTGCCGCGGCGCGTCGGGGCGCTGCACCTTGACGACCACGCGCTTCCCGTTCGGTAAGACGGCGCGATGGACCTGCCCGATGGAGGCGGCCGCCACGGGGTCGCGGTCGAATTCGAGGAAGAGCTGCTCGACGCTCAGGCCGAGGTCCTCCCGGATCACGCGCTCGGCCTCCTCGTACGAGAACGGTGTTACGGCGTCCTGGAGGTGGCGGAGCTCGAACACGATGTCGGGCGGGACGACGTCGGGCCGCGTCGAGAGGAGCTGGCCGAACTTGACGAACGTCGGGCCGAGCTCGTCGAGCATGGTGCGCAAGCGCTGACCGCGCGACGAGCCTTCCTCGGCGACGACCTCGACCTCACGCTGGCGGAAGGGCAGTCCGTCGAGCCGGCGCGCGTCGAAGAGGTAGCCGAACCCGTGCCTTGCGGCGACCTGGGCGATCTCGGAGAGGCGGCCGAGCTGCCGGACGGCCGGCCGGGACGATGGCGCCGGGCGGGCCACGGGATGAGTTTAGGCGGTCGGCCTGCCGCCGACCGGCCGCGGGCCGGGCGCCGCAGGGCGCTCCCGCTCGAGGAGCCCGAGCCGGTGCTCGACCTGCGCGAGGCGAAGCTCGAGCTCCTCCCACTCGCGTCGCGTCACGAGGCCGAGCTCGCGCATGACACCGGCCAGGCCCGCCGACGTCCGCTCGCCGAAGCGGACGGCCTCTCCGCGCCAGCGGCCGACCAGTTCGTCGACCGTCTCGCGCGCTTCGGCCGGCGCCATCCGGCCGCGGCGGGTCAGCTCGTCGACCAGCTCGTCGGCGCGGTCCTTCGTCAGCGCGACGGCGCCGATCCCCGCGAAGAAGACCTCCTCGAAGAGCTCGCGGACCGAGCTGCGCGGCTCGTCAGCGGGCGCGTCCATGGGGCCTTGCGCGGCGACGCTTGCGCCGCGCTTCGCGCCGCGCGGCCGCTGCCGCGGCGGCGCCGTCGCCGACGGGCGCCGGCTCCTCGGTCGCGGCAACGGGTGCCTCGGCGGCCTGGGGCGCGGGCGCGGGGCGCCCGTCGGTCTCGAGCGCGGGCTCGAGCTTCTCGACGAGGCCGGCGTCCTTGCGCTTCGCGTACTCGGGGTCGCGCTCCTTCAGGATCGTGAGCAGCGGCGTCGCGATGAAGATCGTCGAGTAGGCGCCCGAGCCAACGCCGACGAGGATCGCGAAGGCGAAGTCCTTGAGCGTCTCGCCGCCGAAGACGAAGAGCGAGGCGACCGGCAGGAGCGCGATGAAGGTCGTGGCGAGCGAGCGGCGGATCGTCTCCCAGAGCGACTGGTTCGCGATCGCGGCGAAGCTCGACCGGCGCATGAGCCCGACGTTCTCGCGCACGCGGTCGAAGATGATGATCGTGTCGTAGATCGAGTAGCCGAGGATGGTCAGGAGCGCCGCCACGCTCGCCGCCGTCACCTCCCGGCCCGAGAGGGAGTAGACGCCGATTGCAACGAGGACGTCGTGGAAGAGCGCGACGAGGACGGGGAGCGAGTACGCGAACTGGTAGCGGAGCGAGACGTAGAGGACGATGAGGGCGAGCGAGACGACGATCGCGATCAGCGCGCCTCGCAGGATCTGCTCGCTGAAGCTCGCGGACACCGTCGTGACGCCGACGTTGGTCGCGCCGAGGTCCGATTCGAGGCTGTCGAGGAGCCGGCCCCCTTCCTCGATGGGTGACTCGGTCTTCAGCGAGAAGCTCGTGTAGCCGCCGCGCGTCTCCTCGCCGCGCCCCTGGATCACCGCGCTCTCCTCGCCGACGGCGGCAGCCTCGGCCCGCACGCGCTCGATCGAGACCGGTTCCCGGGTCTGGAACGTCGCCTGGCTTCCGCCCTCGAAGTCGATCCCGAGGTTGAGGCTCCGCACGCCGAGCGAGACGACCCCGATCAGGATGACGATCGCGGAGAGCGCGAACCAGATTCGCCGCCTGCCGACGAAGTCCGCCTTCTGCCAATCCGGAATTCGCTCGGCGCTCGCGCCCATGAAGGCCGGGTTGTCGAACCAGCGGAAGCCCGAGAGGACGCCGAGGAGCGCGCGGGTCGCGAGGACCGCGGTCACCATCGACATCAGCGTCCCGATCAGGAGCATGAGCGCGAATCCGCGCACGCCGCCGGTCGCGATGAGGAAGAGGACGGCCGCGGTGATCATCGTGACGACGTTGCCGTCCACGATCGTGTTGAACCCCTTGCGGTAGCCGTTCGCGATCGCCGCGCGCACCGATTTCCCGGCGCGCACCTCTTCCTTGATCCGTTCGAAGATGACGATGTTCGCGTCGGCCGCGACGCCGATCGTGAGGACGAGGCCCGCGATGCCCGGCAGCGTCAGCGTGACGCCGAAGGCGAGGATCGTCCCGTAGAGGAAGACCCCGTAGATCGCAAGCCCGATCAGCGCGACGACCCCGAGGAAGCGGTAGACGACGAGCAGGAAGAGGAGGACGAGCGCGAGCCCTGCGGCGGCGGCGAGCTTCGCCTGGTCGAGCGAGTCCTCTCCGAGCGTCGCCGAGATCTCGGTGAGCGCCTGACGCTCGAACGAGTACGGAAGCGCGCCGGTCTGGAGGACGAGCGCGAGGTCCTTCGCCTCCTGGACGTCGTCGAGCCCCGTAATCTGCGCGCGCCCGCCGGCGATCCCTTGCGCGGTGTCGCCGACGAAGTCGATCGTCGGGAAGGATCGGATCTCGCCGTCGAGCACGATCGCGAAGCTCTGCAGGGCGGGCTGGCGCGCGTCGCGGTCGTCGGTCGGGACGCCGAGGAGCGTCGCCGCCTGACGGCCGCGGTTGGCGAGCTCGCGGGTGATGTCGTGGAACTTGTCGCCGCCCTCCCCGTTGAACTCGAGCGTGACGATCGGCTGGCTGCCGTCGAAGTCCTGCTGCGTCCCGCGCAGCCGCAGGTCGTCCCCGGTCAGCTCGGGGATGGGGCTGTTCCGATCGTCGGGCCTGTACTCGAAGAGGTAGTAGTAGGTCGTGTTCGGAGCGGGCTCGAACGAGCCGCCCGTCTGGAGGACGTCGCCGCCCGGGCATACGCGCGCCGTCGCGGCGCTGCACGTGAGGACGATCCGGCCCTCGGGGACGACGTAGAAGCGCGCCCCGTTCGGCGGCTCGCCGTCGAGGTCCTCGAGGAGCTCCTCGCTCGTGTCGGCCGGCCCCGCAAGCCGCTCCTTCTTGTCCTTCGAGAAGAGATACCAGGCGGTCGGCTCCTCGCCCTGCTTCAGCTTGATCCACGTGCTCGCGTCGCTGCCGCGGTCGACGCGGCCGGCCGCGGTCAACAGCGGGAGGACTTCCGTGTTCTCGACCACCGGCTGTTGCGGCGGCCCTTCCGAGGGTCCCGTCACGTCGTCCTCGAGGTCGTAGAACTCGAGCCGCGCCGTCGTCCCGACGAGCTCGGCGGCGCGCCGCGCGTCCCGGACGCCCGGGAGCTCGACCAGGATTTGGTCCGGCCCCTGCTGGCGGATCTCGGGCTCGGCGACCCCGAGCCTGTCGATCCGGTTCCGGATGATTTCGATGGAGCGCTCCATCCCCTCGTCGTTCACCTGCTGCCCCTTCGGGGCCTCGGCTTGGAGGACGATCCCGAGGCCGCCCTGCAGGTCGAGGCCGAGCGTCGGCTGGCGGAACAACGCGAGGACCGCGATGCCGCCGAGCGCCGCGACGACGAGGAGGAGGATGAGGAAGTACCGGCGCACGTCGTGCTCGCGCCCGCGGGCTAGCGGCGGGCGGTGTCCTCCTCACGGACGGGCTCGTCTGGCTCCGCCTGAGGCTCGTCTTCTGCCGCGGGCGCTTCCTGAACGGCTCCCGCCGGCTCGCCGGGCTGCTCGGGCGGAACGATGCTCGCGATCGCGCGCTTCGCCACCTCGATCTCGACTTCCTCGGCGATCTCGAGCGAGACGCGATCTGCCTGCACCTCCGTCACGTCGCCGTAGATCCCGCCCGCGGTGATGACCTCGTCACCGGGCTTCAGGTTCTCGACCATCTCGTTGTGGCGCCGCTGCTGCTGGCGCTGCGGGCGGATCAGCAGCAGGTACATGATCACGAAGATCGCGAGGACGACGAAGAGGAAGCCGTCCATCAGGCGGGGATCCCGTGGCCGACGACGCTCACCGTGCTCGCGAGCCGCCCGAGCACGGCCTCCCTGTAGCGGCTGAACTCGCGGCGCTCGATCGCTGTGCGCGCCCCGGCGGTCAAGTCGAGCAAGAACCGCACGTTGTGGTCGGTCAAAAGTAGCAAGCCGAGCAGCTCCTGTTGCGTGACGAGGTGGCGAATATACGCTCGTGAGAAGCGACTGCACGCGGCACACGGACAGCCGTTGACGAGCGGCCGCGGGTCGCGCGCGAAGCGAGCGTTCCTGAGGTTCAGGCGCCCGTCCCACGTGAGCGCCGTCCCCGTGCGGCCGAGGCGCGTCGGCAGCACGCAGTCGAACATGTCGATCCCGCGCGCGACGACGTCGAGGACGCCGGCCGGGTCTCCGATCCCCATGAAGTAGCGCGCCTTGTCCGCCGGGAGGAGTGGCGCGGCCCAGGCGACCGCGTCGAGCATCGTCTCCCGGTCCTCGCCGACCGAGAGACCGCCGAGCGCGTGGCCGTCGAACCCGAGCGCGGCGATCTCCTCGACCGAGCGTCGTCGGAGCTCGGGGTCGGCTCCTCCCTGCGCGATCCCGAAGAGGAGCTGTCCCTCGGCACGCGGCGCGGCGAGCTGGCGACGCGCCCACGCGGTCGTCCGCGCGACCGCGATCGTGAGCTCCCGACGGGAGACGCCGGTGGGCGGGCAGACGTCCAGGCACATCGCGACGTCGCTCCCGAGCCGTCGCTGGACCTCGGCCGCGAGCTCGGGCGTAAAGCGGGAGCGCTCGCCGTCGTAGACGGAACGGAAGGTGACGCCGTCGTCGTCGTAGCCGACGATTGTGTGACGAAGCGAGAACACCTGGAAGCCGCCCGAGTCGGTGAGGACCGGGCCGTCCCAGCCCATGAAGCGGTGCAGGCCGCCGAGCTCCTCGACGACCGCGACGCCCGGCCGAAAATAGAGGTGGTACGTGTTCGCCAGCACGATCGCGGCGCCGAGCTCGCGGACGCGGTCCGGGTGCAGCCCCTTGACGGTCGCCTTCGTCCCGACGGGCATGAACGCCGGAGTCGGGACGTCGCCGTGCGCCGTCCGCAGGACGCCAGCTCGGGCTTCGCCGTCCGTCGCGAGAATCTCGAAGCTCACGCGGTCATGGTGGCAATCGCGTCGGTCTTGTGCGAGGTCGTCGGCGTCGCCGGCCTGGGGACGCTGATGGCCGTCGACGCCGCGGGGGTCCCGCACGGGCGCACGGCGGACGTCGTGCTGGTCCTCGCGTGGCTCACGGGCGGCGCGCTCGCGCTCGCGCTCGGGCTCCCCGCCCGCGCGACCGGGCCCGGCCGAGTCGGCCTCGCGCTCGCGGTCGTCGCGCTTCCGGTCGGGCTCGTCGCGATCGGTGTCCTCGCGGCCGTCCTCGCGTAGGGCCGTCAGAGAACAAGCATCGCGTCGCCGAAGGAATAGAAGCGGTAGCGCTTCTCGATCGCGAGACGGTAGAGCCGCCGCGTCTCCTCCATGCCCGCGAACGCCATCACGAGCGCGAGGAGCGTCGAGCGCGGCAGGTGGAAGTTCGTGAGCAGAGCGTCGACGCGGCGGAACTCGAACCCGGGCGTGATGAAGAGATCCGTGCGACCGGCGAGCGGCGCGTCGCGGGCGAGCGACTCGAGCACGCGCGCCGTCGTCGTCCCGACCGCGACGACGTGCTCGGCGGCCCGGATGCGCTTCCACGCGTCGGGCGCGACCTCGTAGCGCTCGCTGTGCATCTCATGGTCGGCGAGCTTCGCGGCCGCGATCGGCCGGAACGTGTCGAGCCCGACGTGGAGCGTGACGGTCGCGACTTCGAGCGAGGCGAGCAGCTCGCGCGTGAAATGGAGGCCGGCTGTCGGGGCCGCCGCGGAGCCCGCCCGCGCGGCGTACACGGTCTGGTAGCGGGCCGGGTCGCGGAGCGGCTCGGTGATGTACGGCGGGAGCGGCGCCTCACCGTCGGGCTCGCCGTGGAGCACAACGCGCCAGCGGCCCTCGCCCGCGTGCTCGACGAGCTCGACCGGGCCCAGCTGCATCCCGGGACGAAGGCGGCGCGTCGGGCGGGCGAGCGCCTCCCAGAGGCCGTTCTCGAGCGGCTCGAGGAGCAGGATCTCGGCGTCACCACCTCCGGGGCGGACTCCGCGAAGACGCGCGGGAAGCACCCGCGTGTCGTTCACGACGACGAGCGAGCCCGCGACGTCCTCCACGATGTCCCGGAAGGAGCGGTGGCGGACGTCGCGCGCGCGACGGTCGTAGACGAGGAGGCGGCTCGCGTCCCGGCGCTCGAGCGGACGCTGCGCGATGAGATCGGGCGGGAGGTCGTAGTCGAGCTCGTCCGTCCGCATAGGCCGTCCGACCCGAACGCTAGCGTCGCGCTCGTGGAAGCCGAGCCCGTCCAGCGCGCCCGAATCCGTCTCGGCGAGGACGGTCCCGCCCCCGCCGACCGGGTTGCGCTGGACGCGGCCCTCGAGCGCGCCCGCGAAGCACTCGAAGCGCTCGCGGACCGGACCGCGGAGCTCGAGGCGGCCGTTCCCGAGCGGCTCGGCGCAGCCGTGCGCGAGAGCATGCGCGTCGAGGTCGTCCCCGTCGGCCGTCACGTCGCGGAGGTACGCGGCCTCGCGAACCAGACGATCCGCCGGCTCGAGCGGCTTCAGCTTGACGTGAACGCCGAGCGGCGGGCCCGCGTCGACGATCTCGCCGTTCTCGTCGACCTGGTCGCCGCCGGCTGGCGCGGTGTCGACGGGCGCCTCGACCGGCTGGAGCGGGCGCTCGACCGGCTCAAGCGCTCCCTCGAGGAGCGCCCCATCGCGGAGCTCTACCGCCTCGAGGAGCGGCACGGACGCAGCGCCTGAGGCGCCGCCTCGGCGGCACCGACGCTGAGGACAGGGGGCCCTCGCCCGGCCGTCCGTGCGTGCTGACGGTACGCGGCCCACCTCGGCGCGAACGTTCTAAGGTGCGCGCATGGCGCTCGGATACGACCGCAGGCTCTACATCGTCGCGTTCGACCATCGAGGCTCGTTCCAGAAGCAGCTCTTCGGCGTCGGCGGCGAGCCGACCGCAGAGGAGGCGCGGCGCATCTCGGACGCGAAACGGGTCATCTGGGAAGGGCTCGAGCGCGCCCTTGCGGAAGGCGTTCCGCGCGATGCGGCCGGGGCGCTCGTGGACGAGCGCTTCGGAGCCGACATCGCACGAGCGGCGAAGGAGCGCGGCCTCGTCCTCGCCATGCCGGCGGAATCGAGCGGGCGCCCCGACTTCGAGTTCGAGTACGGCGAGGACTTCGGAACCCATATCGAGGCCTTCGACCCGACCTTCACGAAGGTGCTCGTCCGCTACAACGCGGAAGGCGACCGCGCGATGAACGAGCGGCAGGCCGCGAGGCTCCGACGGCTATCCGACTGGCTGCACGAGCGAGGGCGGAAGTTCCTCTTCGAGCTCCTCGTTCCGGCGGAGCCGGCGCAGCTCGAGGCGGTCGATGGCAGCACCGACCGCTACGACGGCGAGCTGCGGCCTCGGCTCGTCGTGGACGCGATCCGCGAGCTCCAGGACGCCGGCGTCGAGCCGGACGTCTGGAAGATCGAGGGGCTCGACCGCCGCGAGGACTGCGCGCGGGCCGCCGAGGCCGCGCGGCGCGGCGGCCGCGACGGCGTCGTCTGCGTCGTCCTCGGGCGCGGCGCGAACGACACGGTCGTCGAGCACTGGCTCCGCCAGGGCGCCGGCGTCTCCGGCTATGTCGGCTTCGCGATCGGCCGGACCTTCTGGTGGGACGCGCTCGTCGCTTACCGCGACGGCGAGGCAACGCGCGAGGAGGCGGCGGAGCGGATCGCCGGCAAGTACCGCCGCATGATCGAAGTCTGGGAGGAAGCGACCGCGACGGCGGCCGCGGCGTAGGCCGGCTCCGCACGCGACGCTTTCCCGCGGGGGGCCCGTTCGGGCCCTCGCCCCCGTGCGGCGAGGCCCAGCGCGCGACCGCGCGCGCGTGGCGCGCGGATCGTCACCGGTCCGTGCGCGGCACGCGACGAGCGCCGCGCCGGCGGGTTTCAGCGCGCCGGCAGGCGCAGCTCGAAGCGCGACCCCTTTCCCGGCTCGGAGTCGAGCGCAAGCTCTCCGCCGAGCGCGTGCGCGAGCTCCCACGCGATCGCGAGCCCGAGACCCGTCCCCCTCACGCCGTCGCCCGAGACGAACGGCCGGAAAATCCGCTCCCTGTCGGCCTCGGAGACGCCCGGTCCGCTGTCCGCCACCGAGACGGCGACGGTCCCGTTCGCAGCTGCGAGACCGAGCGCGATGCGTCCGCCGTCCGGCGTCCAGGCGAAGGCGTTGTCGAGGAGGTTCGTGACGATCTGGAGGACCCGGTCGCCGTCCGTATGCAGGACGGGATCCGCCGCGAACTCCCGCTCATAGTCGATCCCTCGCTGCCGCGCCTCCTCGCTCCGGGCCTGGTAGGCGCGCTCGACGAGCCGCCGCAGCTCGACCTCGTCTTCGGCGAGCGTGAACCGGTGGGCGTCGAGCTTCGCGAGGTCGAGCAGGTCGCCGACCAGCCGCGTCAGCCGCTCGCTCTCGCTCCGGATTACGTCGAGCGACGCGGCCCGCGCCTTCGGGTCGTCGACGAGCCCCTCGTTGAGCGCTTCTGCGTGCCCGCGAATCGCGGTCAGAGGAGTGCGAAGCTCGTGCGAGACGCTCATCAGGAAGTTCCGTTCGAGCTCCTCGGCCTCGGCGAGGCGCTCCGTCATCTTGCGGAAGCTTCCCGTCAGGCGGCCGATCTCGTCGCCTTTCCGCGCCGAAGGCAGCTCGACGTCGAAGCGTCCGCGCGCGATCGCGTCCGTCGCCCGGGTGAGGGCGAGGACGGGAGCGGTCAGACGGCGCGAGAGGTACCAAACGAGCCCACCGGCGACGGCGACCCCGGCCAGGAAGGCAAGCCCGAGGCGCTGGAGCAGCGTCACCCACTCCTCGCGGAGCTCGGCGCGCGGCTTCGCGACGACGATCGCGCCGAACGTCTGCGCACCGATCTTCAGCGGATGCGCCGCCGCGAGGTACGTGCGGTCGTGGCCGGGCGGCTGGAACTCGAACGTGGCGGGCCGCCCGTCCTCGACCGGGTCGCGCGCCGGGAGGGCCTCCATGTCGATCCGGCGCAGGCCCGAGCGCTCACCCGGGAAGAGCTCCAGCTCGCCGCGCGGCGCGTAGAAGAGCGCTGCGCCGGTCGTCCGCTCGAGCCGCGGCGCTGCGAACCGGGGCGCGCGTCGCCCCTCGACGAACCCGATGCGCGCCTGGTCGGCGTAGAGGTCAGCCAGGCCGGCTGCTTGGCGGCGGAGCTCGCTGAGCGTGTCCTCGCGCGTCTGCTCCTGGAAGAACCGGGTCGCGACCAGCGCGGTCACCGCGCCTGCGACAACGATCCCCGCGAGGAAGAGCGCTGCGAGTCGAAAGCGGAGCGACCGCACGTCGCGAAGGTTACGAGCGGGAGGCTTCCGCCGCCTTCTCGCTCGCGACCTTGTAGCCGACGCCCCAGACGGTGACGATCGGGCACGCCTCGCCGAGCTTGCGTCGAAGCTGGCCAACGTGGACGTCGACCGTCCGCGTGTCGCCGGCGAACGTGTACCCCCAAACGCGCTCCAGGAGCTGGTCCCGCGTCAGGACCAGCCCGCGGTGGTCGAGGAGCTCCCAGAGCAGGTCGAACTCCTTCGGGGCGAGCTGGACGTCGCGACCGTCGACGGTCACCTCGCGCCGCCCCGAGTCGATTCGGAGCGGCCCGTGCTCGAGCGCACCGCCCTCGGGCTCGCGCCGGCGCGAGACGGAGCGGCGGAGAATCGACTTCACGCGCGCCACGAGCTCGCGCGGGTTGAACGGCTTCGTCAGGTAGTCGTCTGCGCCGACCTCGAGGCCGATGATCTTGTCCACGTCGTCGTCGCGCGCCGTCAGCATGAGGATCGGAACGTCGGAGCGCTGCCTGATCCTCCGGCACACGTCGATCCCGTCGAGGTCGGGGAGCATGAGGTCGAGGATGATGAGCGAGGGCGCGTCGACGCCCGCCTTGGCGAGCGCCTCCGCCCCGTTTCGAGCAACGCCGACGTCGAACCCCGCCTTCTTGAGGTACATGGCGACGAAGGACGCGATGTTCGCTTCGTCCTCGACCACCAGAATCCGCTGACGCCCGGTCGGAGGCATTCCGCTCGTCAAATCGTGACACAGGGCGCGGCGGCTAGCGGAGCGCGAACGTCTGCGGGTCGCGCGGCCACGGCTCCTCGTCCTCGTCGTCGATCGAGTACGTCCCGCGCGTGCCCGCGAGCGTGAGGCTCCCGTCGAGGACGGCAGCGGCGTCGATCCCGGCGCCGCGGATGCCGGCCCGCCACCTGCCGTCGACGATCTGAAACCGGAGCTCGCGGCCGGCACACACGACCGTCACGTCGCTCACCCGCCGCCTGCGGTCGCAGCCGCGCAGGTCGACCTCCGTCTCGCCGCCGCGCCGGAAGTCGGTGACGACGATTCGGCCGCGCGCGACGCGTCCGTACATGCCGCCGTCGCGACTCAGCACGACGGCCATGCCGCTCCCCTCTTCGAGGGCGACGACGCCACCCGCCGGAACGAGTGAGCGGGCGAGCGCCGCCTGGGCGCTCGGCGCGAGCGCGAGGGCGAGGGCGAGAAGCGCCGAGAGGAGGACGAGTCGATGCATCGGTTTGTCGGCACGCATAGTCTCGGCGCGCGCGGTGCAGAGGGGATGAGTACGTTGTAAAGACTCTGTAATTGCTTTCCGCTCCGCCCGAGTGGCCCGCCTGGATCTTTTCCCACCGCTTCTCGAGGGCGAAGTCGCGCCCGACCCCGTCGACCAGTTCGCCGCGTGGTTCCATGCTGCGGGCGAGGCGGGCGTGCGGCTACCGGAGGCCGTCGTCCTCGCGACGGCAACGGCCGACGGCGCGCCGTCCGCGCGCGCCGTTCTCCTGAAGGGGTTCGACGCGGCCGGCTTCGTCTTCTACACGAACTACGAAAGCCGGAAGGGCCGGGAGCTCGGCGCGAACCCTCGCGCCGCACTCCTCTTCTACTGGGATCCGCTCGGCCGCCAGGTGCGGATCGAGGGCCGCGCCGCAAAGGTCGCCCCAGAGGAGTCGGACGCCTACTTCGCGACGCGTCCGCTCGGAAGCCGCCTCGGCGCGCTCGCGTCGCCGCAGAGCGCCGTGATCCAGGGACGTGTCGAGCTCGAGCGGCGCGTCGCGGACCTCGCTGCGGAGTACGCCGGACGGGAGCCGCCGCGCCCGTCCCACTGGGGCGGCTACCGGCTCGCCCACGAGACGGTCGAGTTCTGGCAGCACCGCGACGATCGCCTCCACGACCGGCTTCGGTACCAGCGCTCGGGCAACCGTTGGCTCGTCGAGCGGCTGGCACCCTGAGCGCAAGATCGGCGTCGGAAGACGCGTCGCTTCATGCCGAGAGACGCACGCGGCCGACTTCCGTCCGGTTCGAGTGCTTACCTCGCGCAGGAGGAGCGATGGACGTGACGAACCCCCGGCCGAACGACGCCATGGCCACGACACGGCGAGACCGGCAACGGCACCACGACAGGACGATGCGGCTCCTCGAAGCCCGGCTCGAGGCACTCGCCGCAGTGACGGAGCGCTCGCTCTCGGGCCCCCGGCCCGTGTTGGCCCACGTCCTCGCGCTCGAAGCGGCGACGCGCCATGCCGTCCAGCTTCGCGTCCTCTCGCGCGACGAGGCGGGCGCGATCTGGGCGTCGGTGGCGGAGCGCCACCCATCGGTCGGCTGGTGTCAAGCAGGCTGTCCGAGCCTCGCCGCCTGAGCCCACCGTGCGGCGGGCCATCCCCGGCCCGCGGATCACGCGTACGAGTAGAACCCACGGCCCGTCTTCCGGCCGAGCAGCCCCTCGTCGCGCATGCGCACGAGCCGCTCCGGGGGCGCCATCCGTGGCTCCCCGAGCGCGTCGCGGAGCGCCTCGGACGCGTGCACGTGGATGTCGATCCCGATCAGGTCGAGGAGCGCGCAAGGCCCGATCGGCCAGTTGACGCCGCCGGTCATGGCCGTGTCGAGGTCCTCGGGCGTCACGCCGGCCTCGTCGAGCACGCGAACGCAGTCGTTCAGCAGTGGGATCAGGATCCGGTTGACCACGAACCCGGGCGTGTCGTTGCAGCGGATCGGCCGCTTCCCGATTCGCTCGACGAACGCGTACGCCGTCTCGTAGGGCTCCTCGGCGACGAGCGCGGTCCGGACGACCTCGACGAGCGGAAGAACGGGTGCGGGGTTGAAGAAGTGCATCCCGACGACACGCTGAGGCCGCTCGGTCGCCCTCGCGATCTCCGTCACGGAGAGGGCCGACGTGTTCGTCGCGAGGACGGCGTCCGAACGGACGAGCGCGTCGAGCTCCTGGAAGAGGGCCCGCTTCTCGCCGAGGTCCTCGACGATCGCCTCGATCACGAGCTCGCACCCGGCCAGGTCGCCGCGCTCCGTCGTCGTCCGGAGGCGCGCGAGCGCCGCGCTGCGCTCTTCCGCGGTGAGCCGGCCCTTCTCGACGCCCCGCCCGAGGTAGTGGCCGATCCGCTCGCGCGCCCGTTCGCCGAGGTCGGCAGCCACCTCGACGCCGACCGTCTCGACGCCGGCCTGGACGCACACCTGCGCGATCCCGGCGCCCATCGTGCCGAGGCCGACGACCCCGACGGTGCCGACCTCGGCCGCCATGGTTCAATACTCGCATGGCGGTCGTGGCGCGCGAGCGGCCTCTTCTCATCGACGGCGATCGGGTCGAGACGGGCGAATGGCACGACGTCCGCTCGCCGTACTCCGGCGAGGTCGTCGGGCGCGTGGCGCGCGCGGACGCCGCGCTCGCGCGGCGAGCGATCGACGCGGCCGAGCGCGCGATGGCGGAGCCGCTTCCGGCGCACCGGCGGGCGGCGGTCCTCGACGGCGTCGCGGCGCTCCTTGCCGAGCGCCACGATGAAGTCGCGCGCACGATCTCGAGCGAGGCCGGCAAGCCGATGAAGGCGGCACGCGTCGAGGCGCAGCGCGCCGTCTCGACGTACGCGACCGCCGCCGCGGCGGCTCGGACGCTGGCCGGCGACGTCGTGCCGATGGACGCCTCCCCGGCGGGAGAGGGGAAGCTCGCCTTCACGCTCCGGACCCCGCTCGGGATCGTCGGGGCGATCAGCCCCTTCAACTTCCCGCTCAACCTGGTCGCGCACAAGATCGCGCCGGCGCTCGCGGCCGGCTGCGCCGTCGTTCTGAAGCCGGCGAGCCAGACGCCGCTTTCCGCCCTTCTCCTCGCCGAGCTCGAAACCGAGGCGGGGCTCCCGCCCGGGTGGCTGAACGTGGTCGTCGGGCCGGCGTCGACAATCGGCGACGTCCTCGTCGAGGACGAGCGCGTCCGGATGCTCACGTTCACGGGCTCGGGCGACGTCGGGTGGACGCTCCGCGAGCGCGCGGCGCGAAAGAAGGTGACGCTCGAGCTCGGGAACTCGACACCGGTTCTCGTGGAGGCGGACGCCGACCTCGAGGACACGACGACCAAGCTCGCGCAGCACGCCTTCTCGTTCGCCGGCCAGAGCTGCATCTCCGTGCAGCGGATCTACGTCCGCCGTGCGGCGTACGACGAGTTCGTCGAGCGCTTCGTTCCGAAGGTCGAGGCCCTGCGAGTCGGCGACCCGGCCGACGAAGAGACCGACGTCGGGCCCGTGATCGACGGCGACGCAAAGGAGCGGATCGCCGCCTGGATCGCTGAGGCGCAGACGCAGGGCGCGACGATGCTGACCGGGGGCGAGGAGAACGGCCTGCTTCGGCCGACCGTCCTCGCCGACGTGACTCCCGAGATGAGGGTGTCGTGCGAGGAGATCTTCGGGCCGGTCTGCACGCTCGCCGCGTACGACACGCTCGAGGAGGCGATCGAGCTCGCGAACTCCACTCGCTTCGGCCTCCAGGCGGGGATCTTCACGGGCGCGACCGCGAGCGCGCTCGTGGCGGCGCGCACGCTCGAGTTCGGCGGCGTCACGGTGAACGAGGCGCCGACCTTCCGCGCGGACCAGATGCCGTACGGCGGCGTGAAGGCCTCCGGCAACACGCGCGAGGGGCCGTTCCACACCGTCCGCGAGATGACGGAAGAGCGCCTGGTCGTCTTCGCGGGAACCGCCTGAACAGTCGGATACACTCGCCGACCGATGGCGGGACGTTTCTCGCTCTTCGCGCGTCCAGGGACGCCGCGGCCGGGCGCGGCCCCGCTACCGGCCCAGGACGAGGAACCGGCACCGCCGGACGCTGCAGCGCCTGGCCCCGCAGCCGAGCCGTTCAGGCCTCCTCCGGCGTCGCGGCCTGTCCCGCCGCAGCGCGAGCGGCGCGCGCTCCTGCGCCGGAGGGAGATCGAGCTGCGCGACGTCGGCGGGCTGGCCGTCGAGATGGCGCGCCGGGGCGACTGGCGGTACGAGCTTCTGCGCTCGCGCTGCGCCGAGGTGCTCGCGCTCGAGGAACGGATCCATGAGCTCGATGCCCTCATCGCGGCCGGCGAGATGGCTGCACGCGGCGTCGGTGTCGCGCCCTGCGTCTGCGGCGCGCCGATCCTTCGCGGCGCCCACTTCTGCTCCCACTGCGGGCGGCCCGCGCCCGAGACGCCGCCGGTCGCGACGTGCAGCCACTGCGGCCAGCCGCTTCCGGCGGAGGCGAACTTCTGCACGGTGTGCGGGAACGCCGTCGCTGCCGACGAATTCGAGGGCGAGGCGGAGATCGACGACACGCTCGCCGGACCCGCCGGCGCCGAGCGCGACCGGCCGATGCACGAGGAGTAGGACGTGGAGCCCCCGGACGACGCGCCCGACCCCTCGCCGCGCGCGCGGTCGGAATCCGAGCTGTACCGGTGCTACCGCTGCGGCGCGCCGCACGATCCCTTCCAGGAGTACTGCCTCGAGTGCGGCGCCCGCGTCGTTCCGCTCCACCACGGCTCGTGGTCGGTGTGGCGCCGCGAAGCATGGGGCCGCGACTCGCCGATGTGGTTTTGGGCGACGTTCCTTGCCCTCCTCGTGATCGCACTCGCTGCCGCGGCGATCGTCCTCGCCGCGACCGGCGACGACGACCGGGACGGGCGCGGTGCCGCCGCGCCGCCCGGCCCTAGCATCAGCACGGTCGGCGCCCCCACGCAGACGGGCGCGATCACGACCGGGACGCTCCCGGAGACGTTCACGTTCCCGCCGCCGACGGCGGGCACGACGATCCCGACCTTCACGAGCACCGTCGCGGACGGGACGACAACGAGCGCGACGACGACCACGAGCCCGACGACCGCGACGACGCCGACGACGACGGGCGGAGCGACGACCGTGATCGCGTGGCCGGCCGGACGGGAGGGGTACACGGTCGTTCTCGCCTCGTATCGGCACTCGCGCGGGCGAGCCTTCGTGGAAGACCAGGCCGAGGACGCGATCGCCGCCGGCTTGACGGACGTCGGCGTTCTGGACTCCTCGCGGTTCGCGAGCCTGGAAGCGGGCTACTACGTCGTCTTCTACGGGATCCACGACACCGAGTCAGAGGCCGTGAGCGCCCGCTCGAGGGCGCGGAACGCCGGCTACACGAACGCGTACGTCCGCGAGGTCGATCCGGGCTAGCCGCCTGCCTCCGGCCCGCGTGAGGCAACGATTGCGGTATCGAGCCGCGGTGACTTTGTAACACCGCCGGAGCCGCTATAGACTCCTCGCGACCCGGCCGGCGCCCGGCCCCTTAACGCGAAGTAAACATTCGTTTGCAGGTGCTTAATCGCAGCCCCGGATAATGGCGAGCGAGGACATGCACGACGGTCTCCTGCCCCGCATGTATCAGTACTCGCGGGCGATCTATCGCTCGATCAAGGACCTGATCGAGCCGTATGCGGATCGCAAGACTCAGCTCGAGTCGCGCCGCGCCGTCCTCGCCGCATGCGAGGAGACGGTCGAGCGGCTGGCCAAGGACCCGCGTTACTTCGCCAAGCCCGAGCGGACGCTCTTCCAAGACATCCGCCGCTACTTCCCGATCACGCACCAGGCGCAAGTCAACTGGGCGATCGCGCGTGGGATCGCCGCGGCGGTCGACTACGTCGAGGAGCAGATCGAGCTCGGCGCGTTCGACGGCGGCGTGGCCCGCTGCCGCGCCACGACGCGGAAGGGGAAGCCGTGCCAGCGCGCACCCCTCCCCGAGCGCGAGTACTGCCCCTCGCACCAGCACCTCGAGACCCGAAGAGCCGCCGCGTAGCGTAGGTCACGACCGGCCCGTCAGCTCGAGCTGCACGGCCGCTTCGAGGTTCGACACGCTGACACCGACGAGACGCAGGGCGCCCGGCCGGTCGACGAGCGCGCGGTCGAGGAGCGCGCACGCGAGCTCGCCGATCCGCGCGGCGTCGGCTGTCCCGACCGGAAGCGTCGCCGAGCGGCTGCGCGTCGCGAAGTCCGGGTAGCGCACCTTCGTCGTCACGGTCCGCGCGGCCTGGTCGGTCGCCCTGAGCCGCTCCGCGACTCGCGCCGCCATGCGCCGGAGCTCGTCGTGGAGCCGCTCGCGGTCATCGACGTCGCGCGCGAACGTCTCCTCGTGACCGATCGAGACGGTGTCGGGCGCGAGCTCGAGCGGCCGCGGGTCGATCCCGCGCGCACGGTCGCGCAGGACGCGTCCCACCTTGCCGGGCAGGAGCCGCGCGAGCTCGCCCTCCGAGAGGCCGGCGAGCGCGCCCATTGTGGTGACGCCGGCCGCCCGAAGCCGCGTCTCGGAGCGCGGCCCGACGCCGGGCAGCAGGCGGACGTCGAACGGGGCGAGAAACGCGGCCTCGCGCCCGGGCGGGACCAGCGTGAGGCCGCCCGGTTTCCGCCGGTCGCTCGCCACCTTCGCGACGACCTTGCACGTCGCGATGCCGAGCGAGCACGTGAGGCTCGTCGCCCCGCGGACCGCCGCCTGCACCGCCTCGCCGATCGCGCGCGCGGCGCGAAAGTCGGGAGCGACCTCGCCGACGTCGAGGTATCCCTCGTCGAGGCCCGTCCGCTCGACGGTCGGCACCACCTCGCGGACGGCGACCCACACCGAGCGTGAGTACTGCGAGTAGAGGCGGTGGTTCGGCCGGACGAAGACCGCCTCGGGACAGCGGCGAAGCGCCTCGGCACAGCTCATCGCCGAGCGAATGCCGAACCGGCGCGCCTCGTAGTTCGCCGTGGCGACGACGCCGCGCCCGTGCGGGTCGCCGCCGACGACGAGCGGCTTGGCGGCCAGCTCGGGCCGCTCGAGCTCCTCGACGGCCGCGAAGAACGCGTCCAGATCGAGATGCGCGATGATGACCGCAGGTTCCGCCACCGGTCGGGAACAATAGGCGGGACACTTTCGGGACCCCCCGCGAAGACTGACCCCGGGACGCCGCCTGTCTCACGACACCGACAAGCTGATCCGCCAGCTCTCGCTCGTCGCCTTCCTCATGGCCGAGCGGCGGCCGATCACGGCCCGCGACGTGAAGCAGAACGTGGAGGGGTACTCGGAGATGTCGGACGAGGCCTTCGCCCGCCGCTTCTACTCCGACCGGGCCGAGCTCCGCGACCTCGGCGTGCCGCTCCACTCGCAGCGCGACGAGTTCACCGGTGAGGAGCTCTACACGCTTCGCTCGGAGCAGTACTTCCTCCCCGAGCTGAAGCTCGAGGAGGACGAGCTTGCCGCGCTCCAGACGGCGCTCTACCTGCTAGAGGGCCAGTTCGCCTACGCGGAGCCGCTCCGCCTGGCGCTCCAGAACCTCGCGCTCGGCCGCCCGGGCCGCCTCGAGCCGCCGACCGAGAGCGCCGTCCGGGTCAACGTGCTCGGAAGCGACTACAGCCCCGAGATGCCCGGCCGGCTGACGAAGCTCGAGGGTGCGATCTCGAAGCAGCGGACGGTCAGGTTCACGTACTGGACGATCGGTCGGGACGAGGAGGCCGAGCGGACGGTGAACCCGTACGCGCTCTTCTCCGACAACGGGATCTGGTACGTCGTCGGGCACGACGTCGAGCGCGGCGGCGAGCGCATGTTCCGCGTCTCTCGCATCCGGGGTGACATCCGCTTCGCGACCCGCCGCGAGCGCGACTTCCGCCCGCCCGAGGACTTCGACCCCTCGGTCTTCCGCGGACGGCCCCCGTGGCAGATCGGTGACCTCGTGGACGAGGCGACGATCGAGGTGTCTCCGGACACCGCGTGGTGGGTCGAGCGCGCGTTCGCCGGGCGCGGCGAGGTCGAGGAGGGCGTCTTCACGACGCCGTACGCCGACCTCGGGCAGCTCGCGTCCTGGGTGCTTCGCCAGGACGGGCGGGCGCGCCCCTTTTCTCCTCCCGAGCTCGTCGCCGAGGTCGCGCGGGCGCTCGCCCGCGTCGTCGAGCGCCACGAGGGCGAGCCGGTGAAGCACGAGCGCGAGGCGGCGGTCGACGACGCCGAGCCGCCCGCGGAGCGGCTCGCCGGCCCGGTCGCGCCCGAGCGGTTCGCCGTCCTTCAGGCGCTCCTCGCCTACCTGCTCGCGCGCTGCGGCGACGGGCCGAGCGCCGACATCCCGGCCGAAGAGCTCTCCGAGCGGTTCGGCCTGACACCCGAGCAGCTCGCCGAGCACATCTCGCTCCTGAACCTCGTGAACTTCGGAGGCGGCTGCTACGCGCTCTACGCGACGCTGGAGGACGGCCGCGTGCACGTCGAGAAGGAGCTCTTCGGCGACACCTTCCGCCGGCCGCCGCGGCTGACGCCGCTCGAGGCGCGGGCGATCCGGCTGGCGCTCGAGTTCGTCGGGCCGATGATCGCCGCCGAGGCGCACACGCCTCTTGACCGCGTCCGCCGCAAGCTCGAGGAGACCTTCGGGCAGTTCGAACTGCGCGAGACGCCGGAGCCCGCCGTGACGTCGGAGGAGGAGCAGATCGTTCGGACGCTCACCGAGGCGATCGAACAGCGGCGGCTGGTCGAGATCGAGTACCTCGCGGTCGGAGAGGAGACGAGCGTGCGCGTCGTGGAGCCGTACTCGCTCGAACGGCGTCTGCCGTACTGGTACGTCCATACCTGGGATCGCACGAAGGACGCAGAACGGAGCTTCCGGCTCGACCGCATGCGCCGCGCCACAGACCTCGGCGAGCACTTCGAGCCGCGTCCCGGCTTCGACCCACGTGAGCTGAGCGGCGCCCGGACGGCGCGCGTCTGGTACTCGCCGGAAGTGGCGCGCTGGCGTCTCGAGCTCGGAGGCGCGCGCCGGCTCGTCGACGGCGCGGCGCTCGAGGAGCTGACGGTCGGCACGCCGGACTGGCTCGTGAGCGAGATCCTCTCCTACCGGGGCGAGGCGGTTGTCCTCGAGCCGGCCGACCTCCGCGCGCTCGTGGCGATGCGGGCGAGGGAGCTGGCGCGGTCGCTCGGAAAGGGCGGCCGCCGCCCGCGCGCGAAGGCCCGCCGCTAGCGCCTCGCGAACGCGCAACGTCCCTTCGGGCCGCGTCTGGGGTCAGACCCCGGACGTGGCCCGATATGACGGTTCGTCGGCGTCCAACGCTCGGAGCGGCGCCTTCGCTGTTTCGCTCGGCTGATTTCGACCCCCGCCGCAGGTCGTCTCTGGGGCCAGACCCCGGACGTGGCCGGCGCGGCGGTGTCACTCCTTGCGGCGCCGATTGGCCGCGGCTTCGCGGCCCGCCGCGTCCGCGGTCGGGCGCGGACGGGCGCCCGCGCGTCCGTCTCAGCCCTTGACGACGCCGATCGGGCGGAGCTTCGCCACGCGGCGGGCGAGGCCGGCATGCTCGACGACGTCGACGACGCGGTCCACGTCCTTGTACGCGAAGGGCGCTTCCTCCGCGAGGCCCTTTGGAGACGGCGAGCGGACCGTGATCCCCTGCGCCTCGAGCTGCCGGCGGAGCTCGTTCCCCGAGACCTCCTTCTTCGCCGCCGTCCGGCTGAGCCGGCGGCCCGCGCCGTGGCAGGTCGTCCCGAAGGAGCGCTCCACCGACCCCGGCTCGCCCGCGAGCACGTAGCTCGCCGTTCCCATGCTCCCGGGAATGAAGACGGCCTGGCCGGCGTCTCGATGCGGGGCGGGGACGTCCGGGGATCCCGGAGGAAACGCCCGCGTCGCGCCCTTCCGGTGGACGCAGAGCTCGTGCCCCTCGTACGACTCGAGCTTCGCGACGTTGTGCGCGACGTCGTACACCTGCGCTGTCCGAGCCGCCACGCCCTCACCCAGCACGCGCGCGATCGCGCGCCGGACCGAGTGCGCGATCGCGTGGCGGTTGGCCCACGCGAAGTTGGCGGCGGCGGCCATCGCCGCGAGGTACTCGCGCCCCTCCGGCGAATCGAGCGGCGCGCACGCGAGCTGGCGGTCGGGAAGCTCGATCCCGTAGCGGGCCTGCACGGCGTCCATCCGGCGCACGTAGTCCGTGCACACCTGGTGGCCGAGCCCGCGCGAGCCCGAGTGGATGAGCACGGTCGCCTGCGACTCGCGCAGGCCGTACGCGGCGGCAGCGCGCTCGTCGAAGACGCGCTCCACGCGCTGAAGCTCGAGGAAGTGGTTGCCGGAGCCGACCGTCCCGAGCTGGCCTCGTGCTCGCTGCCGGGCGCGCTCCGAGACCGCAGCGGCGTCGGCCCCGGCGAGGCGACCCCGCGACTCGGTGAGCTCGACGTCGGCCTCGGTGCCGATCCCGCGCGCGACGAGCGCAGCGGGCCCCTCCGCGAGCACGCGCTCGAGCTCGCCGCTCCGCAGCACGAGTCCGGCCTCCTTCCCGGCACCGGCGGGAACGGCGCGCGAGAGCTCGTGGACGAGCGCCTCCTTGCGTCCGTCGAGCTCGTTCGCCGCAATCGGGAGGGCGAGGAGGCGGACGCCGCAGTTGATGTCGTAGCCGACCCCGCCCGGGGACACGACGCCGTCGGAGGAATTCATCGCGGCCACGGCCCCGACGGGAAACCCGTAGCCCTGATGGATGTCGGGCATCGCAAGCGCCGCGCCGACGATCCCCGGCAACGTCGCGACATTTCCGAGCTGCTCGAGCGACCGGTCATCGCGAATCGCGTCGAGGAGCTCCGCGTCCGCGAAGACGCGCGCCGGTACGCGCATGTCGGGCCGTGCGGTCACAGGGATCTCCCAGAGCGTCTCGTCGACCCGGCGAAGCTCAGACATCGAGAACCACGCGCGCCCGCCAGAGGCCGTCGCGCTCGGCGAGCGCGAGGCGATGGTACGTGACCGCCTTCACGAGGTGGCGCGGGGCCGCGGTTCGGCCCTCGAGCGTCGCAACGACGCGCGCGTCCTCGAGCTGGAGCGCGACCACGCGCTCCGCGAGGAACGACTCGGCCTCGGCCAGGAAGACGAGCTCCCCGAGCCAGTCGGCGAGCAGCGTCGGCCGATCGGCCGCCGCGACGTCGACGACGCGTCGGCGGACGTGGCCGCGCGGGTCGTCGGCGAGGAGCTCGCCGAGCGCCCCGAGCGCCTCCTCGAATACCTCCCGCTCGCTCACCGCCTCGATCTCGAGCTCCACCTCGCTCGTATGGTCGACCCAGCGGTACACGCGTCAGGCGGGCGTCGGCAGACGCACGGTGAAGGTCGCGCCGGCCCCCTCCCTCGACGCGACCTCCAGCGAGCCGCCGTGCGCCTCCGCGATCGAGCGAGCGATGAAGAGCCCGAGTCCGGCGCCCGGCTTCGACCCTCGCGCGGTCGACGCCCGGCCGAATTTCTCGAAGATCGTCCGCTGGTCGTCGGGTGCGATCCCCGGCCCGTGGTCTCGCACGCTCACCTCGACTGCCCCGTTCTCGACGGCAGCCCGAACTTCGACCTCGTCGCCGGCGACGGTGTACTTGACCGCGTTCGACAGGAGGTTTACGAGGATCTGCCGAATCCGCTCGCGATCGGCCCGCACGGCGGGCAGCGGCCCGGCTATCTCCGCGCGCACGGCGACCTCCTCCTGTCCCATGTCGACCGTCGCCGCGACCTCGCGGACGAGCTCCTCGACGTCGACGTCCGAGAACGTGTACGTGAACGTCCCGGCCTCGAGACGCGAGGTGTCGAGAACGTCGCCGACGAGCGCGGCGAGGCGCGAGGTCTCCTCCTCGATCAGGGCGAGGAACGACTCCCGCTGTTCGGGGCGAAGCGTCCGCCAGCGTTGCCGGAGCGTCGCGGCGCACCCGATCACAGAGGCCATCGGCCCTCGGAGCTCGTGCGAGACGAGCGAGACGAAGTCGGCGCGGAGCGCCGAGAGGCGGCGGAGCTCCTCCGCCGCGGCGCGCTCGGCCTCGAACGCGCGGATGTTCTCGACGGCCGTCGCGAGCTGCCGTCCGAGCATCGTTAGGAGGTCGGCGTCCTCGCGGGTGAAGGCGTGAGCCTCTCGCCGCGAGACCGAGATGAACCCGAGCGTTCGCCCCGCGAGGACGAGCGGCGCGATGACGCGGGACCGAAGTCCGGCGTCGACGAGGTCGCGTTCCTCCCAGTACGGCGACCCTTCCATGTCGTCCCGGATAAGCGTCCGCGGGTCGTTGAGAAAGTCGGCAGTCAGGGACCCGTCCAACCGGTGCTCGCTCCCCTTCGGGAACACGGTGTCCTCGGCGACGCCCGCGTTCGCGATCACGTGCGCCCGGTCGCCGTCCGCGAGCACGAGCGCGAGCCGGTCGAACGAGAGCGCGGCGCGGACCTCGCGTGTGAACAGGCGGAACGCCTGCTCGAGCTCGAGCGACGACGAGAGCGCGCGGGCGGCGCGGTTCACGATCTCGAGCTGGTCGGCGTGGCGGCCGATCGCGTCGCGAAGCTGCTCGGCCTCGGCGGCGCGCTCTTCCGCGAGCTTCGTCTCGCGGCGAAGCTGCTGCACGAGCCCGCCCACGATGAGGCCGACGACCAGCTCGATGCCGAACGGGACGATCACGTCACGGAGATCGAACGCCGGCGTGAACCGTTCCGCACGCGACCACTCGACGAGCGCGAGCAGCGGCACGGACGCGATGGCGACGGCGATCCCGCCGCGAATCCCGAACCGGACCGCCGCCTCGATTACGACCAGGTAGACGAGGCCGCGGACGGGGATTCCCTCCTCGAAGGCGTAGATCGCGAAGTAGGCGTAGACGAGCGCGGCGTCGAGGATGACCGCGGCAAGCCCGACCGCCTGCCAGCCGCGCTCGCTCCACGCGCGACGGGCGAGCGCCAGGAATGTGAGAGCGCCCGCTGCGAGAACGCCGGTGGTCACCCATGCCCACCGTTCGTACCCGGGCGGGTAGTCGTGCGCGACGACGGCGACCTCGAGCACCGCCCACGCGACCGCGGCGAGGCGGATCCATCCGATCCAGAGCTCGAGCGCGCGCAGGCGCTTCGCTTCCGCCGTCATCCGTCGGCCGCCGTCAGCCGCCGAAGCGCCCACTCGGCCGGCTCGCGGAGCAGTTCGTCGTCGACCTCGGCGTGGCGTGCGACCGTCCCCGCTAGCTCCGGGTCGCCCGAGTTCCCCGCCGCGACGAGCGCGTTCCGCCGCAGGTAGCGCGGGTCGTTGCGGGGGACGTAGAGACGCTCGTAGCGCTCCCGGAGCTCGTCGTCGGGCGCCTCGAGCCAGTCGAGGAGCGAGACGACGGGCTCGGCGCCGGCGGGGAGCCTGTCCCCCGCCCGCCGTTTCTCGGTCCCCCGGTTCCATGGACACACGTCCTGGCAGATGTCGCACCCGTACACCTGCGTGCCGAGCGGCTCCCGGTACTCCTCCGGAATCGGTCGCGGCGACTGCGTCCAGTAGGAAAGGCAGCGCGTCGCGTCGAGGACGCCCGGCTCGCCAAGCGCGTCGGTCGGACAGGCGTCGATGCAGAGACGACACGAACCGCAGTCGAGCCCGAGCGGCGGCGCCGGCTCGATCTCGACGTCGGTCACGAGCGTGCCCAGGACGACCCACGAGCCGTGCCGCCGCGTGATCAGCATCGTGTTCTTGCCGTAGAAGCCGACGCCTGCGCGTGCGGCGCCTTCCCGGTCGACGTGCTGGTTCGCGTCAACGAGGACGCGGTACGCGCCGCCGAGACGTCGCCCGAGCCCGTCGAGCTTCTCGCGAAGCTCCGCGTAGCGATCGGTCCACGTGTAGCGAGGCAGGCGGCCCTCCCCGCGCCGCGGCTCGGGCGCGGGCGCGTAGTACGCGAGTGCCGCCGAGATGACGGTGCGGGCGTTCGGAACGAGCCGCTCCGGGTGGCAGGACACCTCCGGTTGCGCCATCGTGAAGCGCATCTCGGCGAATAGACCGCGGGCGCGGCGTTCGGCGATCGCCCGCTCCGTGTCCTCGTACGGCCCGGCCGGGGCGGCGCCGATCGCGTCGATCCCGAGCTCCTCCGCGAGCCGCTCAAGCTCCGCCTGCGTCACCGAAGAACCCACGGTACCAGCGTCGTTTTCGGCGCTACGATCCGCGCGCATGAAGGCCGTTCGCATCCACGACGACGGCGGCCCCGACGTGTTGCGCTACGAGGACGTCGACGACCCAGAGCCTGGGTCGGACGAGGTGCTCGTTCGGCTGCGCGCCGCTTCGCTGAACCGCCTCGACGTGTGGCTCCGCAAGGGGCTTCCGTCGGTCCCGAAGCCAAGGATCCTCGGCGCCGACGGCGCCGGCGTCGTCGAGGCGCTCGGGCCTGGCGCCGACGGCTTCCGACCGGGCGAGCGCGTCCTCATCAACCCCGGGCTCGACGACGGCGCCCGCATCGTGGGCGAGCACATGGACGGGACGCACGCCGAACTGATCGCGGTCCCCGCCGACTACGTCCACCCCATACCCGACGACCTCTCGTTCGAGGAGGCGGCCGCCTTCCCACTCGTCTTTCAGACCGCGTACCGGATGCTCGTGACACGAGCGCGCCTACGCGCGCGCGAGTGGGTGCTCGTCTGGGGTATCGGCGCCGGCGTCGCGACCGCGTCGCTCGCGATCGCCAAGGCGATCGGCGCTCGGGTCGTCGTCACCTCCTCTTCGAACGAGAAGCTCGGCCGCGCGCGCGAGCTCGGCGCGGACGCCGCAATCCCGACCGACTCGGACGTCGCCGGCGAGGTCAAGACACTCACCGACGGGCACGGAATCGACGTCGTGGTCGAGCACATCGGCGAGGACACCTGGAAGACGTCGCTCCAGGTCGCCCGCCGGGGCGGGCGAATTGCCGTGTGCGGTGCCACCTCGGGGCCGAACCCGCCCGCGAACCTGCACCGGATCTTCTGGAAGCAGCTCGCCGTCTACGGCTCCACGATGGGAACGCGCGAGGACTTCCGCGCCGTCTACGAGCTCGTGGCGAGCGGACGCGCCCGACCGATCGTCGACCGGGTCTTCCCGCTCTCCGAGGCACCTGCGGCGCACGCGTACCTCGAGAGTGGGCGCCAGTTCGGGAAGGTCGTGCTTTCGATCGACGGCTAGCCGAAGCCGAGGATGAATTTCGCGTCGTCGGACATCTTCTCCGGCGACCAGGGGGGGTCCCAGGTGAGCTCCGCCTCGACCTCCTCGACGCCCGGCATCTCCGCGACGGTCTCCTCGATCTGCTGCTCGATCATCGGCCCTACGGGGCAACCGAGCGAGGTCAGCGTGTAGTCGACGTGTACCTTTGGCCCTTCGACCTCGACGTCGTAGAGGAGCCCGAGCTCGACGATGTCCATCCCGAGCTCCGGGTCCTCGACGACGCGAAGCGCGTCGATGACTTCTTCACGACTGGGCACGTGGGCCAGTCTACCCGCGCACGAGTGCCCGGCCGCTCAGCTGAGGAGCCGCACCTCCTCGCGGCGCTCGCGCGCGAAGAAGTGGATGCCGTCGATGAACTTCACCCAGTTGTGCCGCGTGCACATCACGAGCGAATGCGTTCGTGCGCTGTCCGCGAGATAGCGGACGCCGCGGAGAAGATCCGAGTTCGAGACGCCCGTCGCGGCGACGATCACCTCGCCCGGCGCGAGCTCGTCGGTCGTGAACACGCGGCGGACGTCGTCGATCCCGTGCTCGGCGGCCTGGTTGATCTCCGTCCGGGTCGTCGGCCAGAGCTGTGCCTGCAGCTCGCCGCCGAGGCAGCGGAGCGCCGCGGCCGAGATGACGGCCTGGCGGGCGCCCCCGATCCCGATCGCGAGGTGGTCGTTCGTCCCTCGGATCGCGGCGCTGATCGAGGCGGTCACGTCGCCGTCCGGAATCAGCTTGATCCGCGACCCCGCGGAGCGGACGTCCTCGATCAGGTCCTCGTGGCGGGGCCGGTCGAGCACGATCGTTGTGATGTCTTGCGGGTTCCGCCCGTACGC
The DNA here is from genome assembly GCA_036259875.1 of Gaiellaceae bacterium. Lineage (GTDB taxonomy): Bacteria > Actinomycetota > Thermoleophilia > Gaiellales > Gaiellaceae > DATAAZ01. The sequence continues at coordinate 11,390 of DATAAZ010000012.1, read as the reverse complement.
GGCCGCGATCGCCGCCACGTTGTCGGCGACCGGCTTCCCGAGGTCGATCTTCCCTCGGGCGGTCGGGCCGACCGCGAGCTTGCGCATGTACATGTTCGGGAGGCGCGGAAACGACTCGAAGTCGCCGACCGCGATCATCGCCATCGCTCCGTAGTCGCCGCGCGCGACGATCGCCGCGCCCTCGATCGGGTCGACTGCGAGATCGACGCGCCGGCCGCCTCGGCCGACGGTCGTCTCGATCGCGAGCGGGTCGCCGTCCTCCTCGTTTCCGATCACAACCGATCCCTCGATCGGGAGCTCGTCGAGTGCGGCGCGCATCGCCTCGGCGGCGGCCGTCTCGGCGCCCCCGACGTCACCGCGGCCGAGCCACCGGCCCGCCGCAACAGCCGCGCGCTCCGTGACCGCCGCGTAGGCCTCGCAGCGGCAGGCGCGCTCGCCGTTCTCTGCCATGTCTCGCATGCTCCTCAAGCGGGCACCCGCGCGCGCTCGAAGGCGTCGAGGACGAGCCGGATGACCGCATCGACCGCCTCCTCGCGCCTCCGGTTCTCGATCACCGTGACGCCCGTCTCGCGCGCCCGCTGGACGAGGTAGTCCTGGAGGAGCCGGATGTCGGCGAGCGCGTCGAGGTACTTCTCGACGGGCCGCAGGCCCTCGGAGTCCGCGTCGCGGACATAGAAATGGCGCGCGTGCTCCTCCTTGTCGGAGATCGTGATCAGGCACTGGCAGACGATCGCGCCCTCGAGCGCCGCCGGAAGCAGGCCGGGGACGACGTGAACGCCCTCGAGCGCCATCGAATGTCCCTCGGTAAGCGCGCGGTCGAGCACGGCTCGGACGCCGACGAGGACGTTTCGCGTCTGCTCGAGGAATCCCCGGACGCGGCGGGCGCCGGGGTCACCCTCGGCATCCGGGATGGCCGCTCCCGCCTCGAAGCTCGAAAAGTGGATCGACGGCATGAACGTCTCCGAGAAGAACGCCCGCATCGTCTGCCGAACGAAGTCGGTGGACGTCACGCGCGTGATCCCGAGCCGGTGCGCGACCTCCGTCGTGATCGTCGACTTGCCCGTCCCGGTTGCGCCTCCGACGAGGACGATGAGCGGCAGGTCGACCTCCTGGAGGGCCTGGAAACGGCGGAGCCGGCGCACCGCCTGCTCGCCCTCCTCCGCCGCGAGAACGTCCGCGGCGACGCCGTAGACGTGCTCTTGATTCGCCGACAGCTCCTCGTGCTCGCGGACGAGCTCCGCCTCGATCATCTGCGCGAGCTCGTACGCGCGCGACGGAGGCAGGCCGGTTCCCATGAGCGCCTTGGCCATGAGGCCCTTCGAGTACGGAAGCCGCTCCTCCGGGGAGACGACCGGGGACTCGGGCGGCCGGCGATCGCTGCTCATCTCACGGCGCCTGACGCTTCGACCGCCCGTTCGGCGAGCCCGCGGAGGGCCTCATCGAGGTCCGGCTCGCCGTCGAGCGGAACGACGGCGTTCTCGGCGAAGACGACGTCGATGCCGCGCTCGGACGCCGCCTCGGCGACCACCTCGATCGCCGCCGCCTTGATCTCGACGAGGTAGACGTCGGCCGAGCGCGCCTCCTCTGTCTCGAGCTCGCGGCGAAGCGCGTCGCGCCGCGAGAGGTTTCCCGAGACAAGGACGACGTCGACGCCGTGCTCCCGCTCGAGGTGGACGCGGATCCGCTCGTGGATCTCCTCGGGCGCGGTCGAGAAGAGCGCCACGCGGCCGCCCTCGATCGCTTGCGAGGGCGTCTGGCGGAAAACGCTCGCGATTACGGGAATCTCCGGGTTGACGGTCGCGATCGCCTCGCGCAGCGCCTCGACACCTTCCGGGGAGACGAGCGGCTCCTCGCAGCCCGTCAGCACGACGAGATCCGAGACGAGGATCCGGTAGGCGCCCAGGTAGCCGGCGACGAGCGCTGCGTCCTGGCCGCCGCCCGTCACGAGCACCCGTGCCGCGACCTCGACCGGCGGTAGCGCCGCGCCGCTTCCCTCGAAGACGACGAGGTCGGGACGGCGCTCGGCAGCAACGCGGGCGCCGGCGGCAACGTTCGAGACGAACGGCGCGCCGGCGAGACCGCCGCCGCAGCGCCGGCACCCGACCGTCGCAACGCGGGCGAGCGCCGCGTCCTCGAGGTAGTCCGACGCGGCGTGTGACCCGGCCCGCGCGCGCTCCAGCAGGTCGTCGACGTTCGGAGGATCGTCGACGACGACAGGCTCGCGCGGCCCGCCGCGGCCCATCGCGACGACGACGACCTCGCGCGTCTCGGCGAGGAGGCGCGCGACGTGACCCGCGACCGCGGTCTTGCCGACCCGCTTGCCGCTTCCGATCACCGCGAGCGCGGGAAGCTCGAAGGGCGCGAACTCGACAGGATCGAAGCGGAAGTCCGCGCCCACGTACGGGAGCCCGGCGGCGAGGACGCGGCTCGCGAGCCGGAAGCGGTCGCGAGCCGTCACCACGGGCTCGTCGGAGAGGTCGACGACGAGCGCCGCGTCGACCCGCTCGAGCCCTTCCTCGAGGGTCTCGAAGAGGGGAACGCCGTAGTCCTCGTCGCCGCGGAGCTTCTCCTGGCCGCCGAGCGCGACCGCGCCGACGACCTCGTACGGAAGCTCCTCGAATGCGTCGACGACGACCTCGGCGTAGTGCTCGCCGTCGATCAGCGCCAAGGCTCGTTCGCTCATCGGCGCGACGTCACCTCGTCCTCGATCCTGCTCGTGTACTTCTCGAATTCGAGCGTGTCGAGCGAGAACTGGATGATGCGTTCCTGGCCGTGGTAGGGGTACTTGCGCCAGACGTCGACATGGCGCCCGTCGACCTCGACGAGGTTGTAACAGGGCCGCGTCTTCCCCCTGAGACGCAGGGAGGAAACCGTCCCCGCGTTGACGATGAAGATGTCTTCGAGCCGCCACGCGTACGGAACATGCTTGTGACCCGACAGCACGAGGTTGACGTGCGCCGCCTGGAGGACCTCGAGCGCGTCGCCCGCGTCGTAGACGACGTTCCGCTCGCGCCCCGTCCCCGGCACCGGGAGCAGGTGGTGATGGAGGACGAAGATCCGGAAGTCGGCGGGCGTCGAGAACTGCTCGACGATCCAGGGATACCGGCCGCGACCGATCTGGCCGTGGTCGAGATCGGGCTCGGACGAGTCGACCGCCACGACCGAGACGCCGTTTTCGTGTAGCACGGCGTTTCGATCGCCGAAGTGGTCCTCGAAGTGGACGTAGCCGACGTTTCGCGAGTCGTGGTTCCCCGGGACGACGACGCGCCGTGCGCATTCGAGCCGTGCGAGATACGAGGCGGCCTCCGCGTACTCGCCCCGGAACCCGTTCGTCGTCAGATCGCCGGAGCAGACGACGACGTCGGGCTCCAGCTCGTTCACCTCCATGATCGCGCGCTCCAGGAGGTTCGGGACGAAGTGGGGCGAGCCGCAATGGAAGTCCGAGATGTGCGCGATCCGGAACATCGGCGAGGCGGGCGCTCGGGGGGTCGAGCGCGTCGCCGCGTAATGGTACGGGGATGTCCGCGCCGGCTGCTACCGTGGCTTTGGTGGTCGAGGAAACCGCCGTTTTCCAGGCATATCGTGGCGTGGAACCGCCGCGCTTCGTGAACCGCGCGGAGCTCGAGGTCGCCAAGCTGCTCGACTTCTACGGGATCCCGTGGGAGTACGAGCCGCGATCGTTCGTCCTCGAGACCGACTCCGAGGGTCGCGTTCGCGAGGCGACCCGCCCGGACTTCTACCTTCCCGAGCAGGATCTCTACCTCGAGATCACGACGATGAAGCAGTCGCTCGTCACGCGGAAGAACCGGAAGCTGCGGAAGCTGCGCGAGCGGTACCCGGACGTGAAGGTGAAGCTCTTCTACAAGCGCGACTTCGAGCGTCTGCTCCAGAAGTACGGCATCGATTCCGTCTAGTAGCGTCATCGACGCCCACCGCGTGGGCGAGGTCTTCCGCTCGCGGGAGGAGATCGCTGTCCGTGTCGACGTGCTCGGGCGCGAGATCGCCGCCGACTACGCGGGTCGCGATCTGCTCCTCGTCGTCGTGCTCCGCGGGGCGTTCGTGTTCGCGGCCGACCTCTCGCGCGCGATCCCGATCGCGCACGCGCTCGACTTCGTCTCGCTCGCCGCCTACGGGGGCCCGCTCCGCGGAAGCGGTGCCGTGCGCCTCCTCAAGGACCTCGATGCGCCCATCGCAGGGCGGCATGTTCTCGTCGTCGAGAACCTCGTCGACACGGGGCTCACGCTCAACTACCTGCTGAAGGCACTCTCGCTGCGCGAGCCTGCCGACACCGCGGTCTGCACGCTGCTCGACCGCCCCTACCGGCGGCTCGTCGACGACCTTCCGATCCGCTACGTGGGCTTCACGGCGCCGGACGAGTTCTTCGTCGGGTACGGGTTCGCCTTCGACGGCCGGTACCGCGGTCTGCCCGATGTCCGGGCGCTCGCGCGGTAACCCGACGCGCCCCCCGTCAATCGGGGTCGCGGCCGTTTGACCGCGGGCCATGTCGGGGAGGGTCGTCGCGAGGGTGGCGGTAGCTCGAGACGCGGAGTTCCAGGCGCTCCTGCGCGCCGCGCAGGCCGGTGCGGAATGGGCGCTCGCGCGTCTCTACCGCGACGCGCACCCCCGCCTCCTTCGCTATCTGCGTGCGCGCCACGCCGTCGACCCGGACGACCTCGCTGCGGACGTCTGGCTGGAGGCGGCGACGAAGCTCGAGCGCTTCCACGGCGACGAGGTCGACCTGCGCCGCTGGCTTTTCACGATCGCCAGGCGGCGGCTCGTCGACGGCAAACGCCGGGAAGCGCGGCGGCGGACGGAGCCGGTCGCCGCCGAGACGCTGGCGAGCGTCCCGGCACCCGACGACCCCGAGGCCGCGGCGATCGGCGCCGTCACGCTCGAGACCGCGCTTCGGCGCGTGGCCGCCCTGCCGCGCGACCAGGCCGACGTCGTCCTCCTTCGCGTCCTCGGAGACCTCTCGGTCGAGGACGTGGCCGAACTCCTCGGCAAGCGGCCCGCGACCGTCCGCGTCCTCCAGCACCGCGCGCTCGCGCGGCTTTCCCGCGAGCTTTCCCAACTCCTGGTAACGCGATGACCGACTGGCTCGATAGAGACCCGGAAATGGGAACACTGGCCGTCGACAGCTACCTGGCCGACCGGATCCTCTCGGGCGGGCTGCCGCCCGAGGAGTCGCCGGCCGGCCTCGCCGAAGTCGCCGTGCTCGTTCGCGCGCTGCGCGCCGAGCCGACGACCGAGGAGCTCGCCCGCCAGGAGCAGACCGTGGCCGCGATCGGGGCGATCGTCCGCTCGCGGACCGAGCCGGTCGCAGCGTCGCGCCCGCGGCGGAGGCTCGGGACGACGCGGCTGCGAGTCGCCCTCGCGTTTGCGGCCTCGCTGCTCGGAGCGACGACCGCGCTCGCGGCCGCAGGCGAGCTCCCGGGGAGAGCTCAGGACGTCGCCTCGGATGTGCTCCGGACGATCGGCATCGAGGTTCCGAAGTCCGAGGACGAGCAACCGAGCGCTCCGCGCCCTGGTCGGTCGAACGGCGAAGCTCCGGCGCAGTCCCCGACCGGTGTCGCCGGAACGGCGGATGAGGGCCGCTTCGGGCCGCTCGCCCGGCGGCGCGGCGAGACGGAGACGGCACCGCCGCCGCCGGTGGCCGGCGACGGCGCGCACGACGAGGTTCGCGAGCAGCCGGCTGCGGGAAGCGGCGCCGCTCCGCCGACCGGGCTTTCGCCACTCGATCAGGAGAGCGGTGCGGCTCCCTCGACCGGGGTCTCGCCCCCCGATCAAGGAGGCGGCGTGGCTCCGTCGACCGGGGTCTCGCCGCCCGATCAGGACGCCGGAGCGCCCGCGGAAGCCGGAACGACGACTGAGGAGGAGGAGCCGACGGAGACGGGCGAGGTCACGGAGGACCGCGACCCGAAGCCGAAGGACCCGGAAAAGAACGAGGATTCACAAGGCCCCGGCCCGGACCACGCCGACGGCGAGGACGAGACGGACGCCGAGGACGCCGACGCCGAGCCCGAGACGGACGCCGAGGCAGAAGACGAGGAGGACGCCGCTCGACCGCCCCGACCGCCGGGGCCGCGCAACCCGCGCGCGGCCGACGCGCGGGACAACGCGCGTGCCGCGCCTACAGATACCCGAGCGGGTCCACGGGGTTCCCGTTGATTCGCACCTCGAAGTGGAGGTGCGGCCCCGTGCACGAGCCCGTACAGCCGACGGCGCCGATCCCCTGCCCTTGCGATACGGAGCCGCCGCCGACCCAAATCGCGGAGAGGTGCGCGTATGCGGTCGCCAACCCACCGCCGTGGTCGATGACGACGATGTTCCCGTAGCCCCCCATCCCGCCCGCGTAGATGACGCTGCCCGACGCCGCCGCCCGAACGGTCGTCCCGCTCGGCGCCGCGATGTCCACCCCTGCGTGGAGGCGTCCCCAGCGCGTCCCGTAGCCGCTCGTAACGACGCCCGAAACGGGCCAGATGAGACCGGTCGAGGACGGCGTGGTGTCCCCGCCGCCGCCCGACCCGCCGCCGGACAACGGCGCCGTGCTGGCGGCGGCCTGGATCTGCGCGGCGAGCTGGGCGCTCGCCGCTTCGAGCGCGGCGAGGTCCTCCTCCGCCTCCTCCCGATCGTCGCGGACGCCCGTTAGGAGTTCCTGTCGCTCGGCGCGCGCCGCGGCGAGCGCCTCCTGGCGCGCGATCAGCTCCGCTCGCGCGGCGCGGGCCTGGTCGGTTCGGTCGGCGACGATCGCGGTCGCCTCCGCGACCTCGGCCCGGATGCGGCCCGTCCGCCGACGGGCCCTCCGCATCTCGCCCTTCAGCCGCTCCAGCGTCGTCGCTATCCGCTGGTCCTGCTGCCCGATCTCCGTGACAAAGTCGAGCTGCTCGATCAGTTCGTCGAGGCTCTCGACCCGGAGGAGGATCTCGAGCGTGTCGGCCTCGCCCGCCTGGTAGAGCTCGACGAGCCGCTCCTCGAGCCGGCGCTCGGCGGTGGCGTGGTCGCGCCGGAGCCGGTTCAGGTGACGCGTCTGCTCGCGGTAGAGGGCCTCGAGCGCCGCGAGGCGTGCGCGGTAGCGCGCGAGCTCGGCCTCGAGCGCCTCGACCCGCTCGGTGAGGCTGCCGATGTCGCCCTCGAGAGCATCGATGTCTGCGCTCGCGGCCTCGATCTGCTCGGAGAGGACGCCTTCCTCGCTTCGCGCGGCGTTGATCTGCTCGCGAAGCGCCTCGATTCGGCTGCCGATGAGGTCGCGGCGCGTCGAGAGCGAGCTTTGGGCGAGCGCGCCTGAGGCGATCGCGAGCGCTCCGACGACGACTGCGAGGAACGCGAACGCGATGCGACGGGGGGCAGCCACGGTACGAGTTTCGTGGAGTCGGCGGACGACCCTCGGGCCGCCCGCGCGGCGGTTCCTATCGAACTGCGGGTTTCTACATCAAATCGGGCGCGTCGGCAACGCGAAAACGCCGCTAATCGCGCGAATCCGGCGTCCCGAGTCCCGCGCGCGGCCCCCCGGGCCCCTCGAGCGCCCCGATCGCATCGGCCGCCTCCCGCCGCAGTCGCCCAACGAGTTCGCGGTAGTCGACGTCCGAAATTTTCCCCGTCCGGTGGTCGAACTCGAGCTCCTTGAGCGCGGCCAGCGCGCGGTCGCGCTCCTCCTCGAGGCGGATTCGCCGCGCGTCGGCGCCGCTCGCGTCAGAGAGGGCGTCGGCGTCACGCTCGTCTCTGCGCAGAAACGGCCGCGCCACGAGGAGGACGGACGCGACCGCAAGCGCCGCGCCGAGCGCGAGCGCAAGCGCCTCGCTCACGCGCGCGCGAGCGCGGCGTCCCCCTCGGCGAAGCGGCGGGCGAGCCGGCGCTGCTCGCGCGGGTCTGGCCACATCGCGACCACCGAGCCGAGAAGGAAGACGGCGCCGGCGAACCAGATCAGATTCACGAGCGGGTTCACGATCACCTCGAGGAAGACTGCGCCGCCGCGGAACTGGTCCGCGATCACGAACAGATCCTCGCCGCGGAGCGGGTCGGAACGGATCGCGACCTCGTTCGAGACCTGCTCCTCGGCGAAGTAGTCGTTCTTGCCCGGCTCGAGTACGCCGAGCCGCTCACCGTCGCGCTCGACGGCGAGACGGGCGCGGATCTCGCGCGCGTTCGGGCCGCGCCGCTCGACCGTGCCGAGGTGCGTGAGCGTGTAGCCGGCGAGGCTGACCGACTCGCCCGGCTCCACGCGCGCCTCGCGGCTCGAGGAGAACCCCCCGATCCCGGCCGCCCCGACGAGGAGGAGCACGATCGCCGCGTGGACGACGTAGCCGCCGTAACGGCGCCGATTCCGGCCGACGAGGCTCGTGAACGCGCCGAGCCACGTCGTCGACCCGGTCGCCTTGCGAGCCCGCGTCCCGCGGAGGAACTCGAGGGCGATCGCGGCGAGGACGAAGGCACCAAACGTATAGCCGACGAGCCCGACGGGGCTCGACCCCGCCCCCAACCCGAGAAGCGCCGCGCCGGCGGCGAGCGCCGCCGCCGCCGGCCACGCGACCGAGGCGCCGAGCGCCCGCAGGGACGCGCGCCGCCAGGCGACGAGCGGGCCAATTCCCATGAGGAGCACGATCGGAAGCCCGAACACGACGGCGAAAAAGTCGTAGTACGGCGCTCCCACCGTCACGGCGACGCCACGGACGGCCTCGGACAGGATCGGGTAGAGCACGCCCCACAGCACGGTTAGCGCGAACGCGACGAGGAAGAGGTTGTTGTAGAGGAACGCCGCCTCGCGCGAGACGAGAGACTCGAGCCGCGTCCGCGAGCGAAGCAGCGAAAGCCGGGCGAGGATGAGCGCGGTCGAGGCGGCCGCGACAACGGCGATGAAGCCGAGGAACCAGGGGCCGATCGAGGACTGTGTGAACGAGTGGATCGAGCTCAGGATCCCGCTCCGCGTCAAGAAGGTGCCGAACAGCGACAGGCCGAACGCGAGCGCGACGAGCACGGCGTTCCATACGCGGAGCATGTCTTTCTTCTCTTGCACGATCACGGAGTGAAGGAACGCCGTCGCGACGAGCCACGGCATGAGCGCCGCGTTCTCGACGGGGTCCCACGCGTACCAGCCCCCCCACCCCACTTCCTCGTACGCCCACTTCGCGCCGAGCAGGATCGCGACCCCGAGGAACGTCCACGCGGCGAGCGTCCAGCGGCGCGTCGCGACGATCCAGCGCTCGTCAGTCCGCCGCGACGCGAGCGCGGCCATCGCGAACGCGAAGGGGACCGTGAGGCCGACGTAGCCGAGGTAGAGGAGCGGCGGGTGGGCAAGCATGTAGGGGTTCTGGAGGCTCGGGTTGAGCCCGAGCCCGTCGAGGGGGCGCGCCTGCGTCGTGAACGGGCTCGCGACAAACACGAGCAGGACCGCGAAGAACGAGGCGACCCCGGCGAGGATCGGGACCGTCCACGGGAGGGCGTCGCGCGTGAGGCGGCGATTGAGCGTCACGGCGGCGGTGCTCATCGCGAGCAGGACGAGTAGCCAGAGCAGAAGGGACCCTTCCTGGCCGCTCCAGAAGGCGGCGAGTGTGTAGTGGAGCGGAAGCTCCTCGCTCGTGTGATCGGCGACGTACGTGAACGTGAAGTCCTTCGCCGCGAGCGCAGCGGCGAGGACGACGGAGGCGACGAGGACCGCGCCGAGCGCGCCGGCGAGCGCATTTCGGGCCGACTCGAGAAGCCGCCTGCGGCCGCGATAGGCGGCGTACCCGCCGGCGAGGGCCGCGTAGACGACGAGGCCCAGGGCGACGATGAGCGCGGCCCGGCCGAGGAGCTCCACGGCTACTGCCCTAGCTCGCCTGCTCGTCCGGCGCGTACTTCGAGGGGCACTTCGTCTTGAGCGAGTCGCGCTCGGCGACGAACGTCTCTCCGCGCGCCTCGCCCTCGAGCATCACCTCGCGCCCCGTGCGGAAGAGGTCGGGTACCGAGCCCGTGTAGACGACGTTGACCGTGTCCGACCCCTTCACGTCCCGGAGCATGAAGCGAAGTCCGTCGCCGCGCGCGTCGCCGCTCGGCTTGCCGACGACGACGCCGCCGAGCTGGACGGTGCCGTCGTGCTCGGCGAGCTCGCTCGGCTGGACGAGCGGTGTCGACCCGCCCGCGAAGCTCGTGTAGACGAGGAACACGGCAAGCACCGCCGCGATCGAGAGCGCGACGACGAGGCGCGCCGGGTTGCGCCGCCGGTCCACGGCCTCGAGTCTATCCCCGGCTCGGACCCCGGACGCCGCTAGTCGGCAAGCGGCGTCGGCCGCTTGAGCGGGATCTTGTACCCGTGGTCGCGGCAGAGGGCGCCGGGATCGTCTTCGGTAAGGGCGTCGCAGTAGCCCTTCCCGTACGCGGCGCGCATGAACGCGGCGACGACCTCGAGGTTCCATTCGCCGACCTCGCACGCCTCACCCCAGAGGTCGGCGAGCCGGACGTCGATGTCCAGCTCGAGAAGCTCGATCCGTGTCGGCCGCTTGCCCATGCACGGCGAAAAGTAGGGAGGCCGTCGGACGGCATCGAGCACGCCGCCTCGGTATCGGGTTCGCGACACGCCCCACCGCGAGGGACGCGCCGCACGTCCGCGCGCGTCCGCCGCAGTCGCCGCAACGGCGCGGAACGATCTCGCGCGTGGGGACTGCGCCTGGGGACTGTCCCTGGGACAGTCCCCAGAGCGTGGCCGGCGGGGACGGTGGGGCGCGCATCAAGTTGCGGAAGACTGGGCGTTTCGTCCGCAGGACACGGCCGCGCGCGACGCGTCAGGGGGACAGTCCCTGGGACAGTCCCCCTGACGTGGCCCGGCGAGACTAGGCTGCGCGTGTGGGCGAGATCCGGTTCGGCCCCGCGTATCTCCCCAGCCGCGAGAGCCCCGACGAGGCGGTCGCCCACTTGGTCGAGCACGGCTACACGGCGTGCGAGGTGGACTTCGAGGGCGGGTTCTGGATGAAGGACGAATGGGCGTGGGCGAAGCGGTTCGGCGAGCTCGCCCGCGAGGCCGGAATCGCACTCTCGGTCCACTCGCCGATCGCGGCGGTCCTCGGGCATCTCGCCGGGGACGAGCAGAAGCGAAAGCGCGCGTTCGGAATGCTCGACCACACAGCCGGCGTCGCGGTCGCGTGCGCCCGAGGAGATATCCGGGATGGACGACCACGAGCTCCGCGCCGCACGCGACGGCGACGCCGGCCGTGTGGTCGAGCATGCCGAAGGCCCGCCTGCGCTTCCCCTCGTCGCCGGCGAGGTGTCCGGGGAAGGCTGCGATCGGCGCGTGCACCGAGAGCGCGATCCCCGCGCCGGCGGCGAGCTGCCCGAGCCGCTCGGCGAAGCGCCACTCGTCCTTCATCCAGAAGCCGCCCTCGAAGTCGATCTCGCAGGCGGTGTAGCCGTCCGCCCGGAGC
>DATAAZ010000011.1:0-4639 GCA_036259875.1 Gaiellaceae bacterium | reverse complement strand
GGCCCCCCGTCCGCAGTCTTTGAAGGCTGGATGGTGCCAAGCTACCTCGTCGAGACGTACGCGCCGAAGGTGCGCGCGAACGAGGCGCGCGCCGCGGGTCGGCGAGCGCGCGCGGCCGCCGAGCAACTTTCGGGGGAAGGTGCGCCTATCCGTTACGTCCGCACGACGTTCCTCCCCGACGACGAAACCTGCTTCCACGTTTTCGAGGCGGCGTCGGAGGAGGCGGTGGGCGAGGTCTGCCGGCGCGCGGGAATCGGCGCGGGACGGATTTCGCCGGCCGTGGAAAGCCACCCGCTTCCGCAGCTCGGTATTGGTCCTCGTGGTGATGTTTGAAGAGCCGTGACCGACGGAATCTCTGGATAACGCTGACGGCGCAATTGAGCCGTGTACGAGGCGTAAACGATCGCGGCGCCGATGACCACAAGAGGATCATTCCGACCGCTGCCGCCGCCGCGGAGAGCGCGTCAGCCTGGGCGAGATACTCGGGGTTTCGTCAGCGGTTCACGTGCTGACGGGCAGCCGATCTGGCTGCCCCGGAGCTCCTGAGAGGCGGATTCGAGGCCAACGGTTGCGAACACGACGAACGGGCCTCCCTGGCCGCAGCGGGGCACGTTCGTCGGGATCTCGAAGCCGAAGAGCTGTGGAGAGCCGGGTACGACCGCGCCCAACAACAACCGCGACGGAGACCCGACCCGGAAGATCGTGTCTCCCCCTCGATCTCTGATCGTGAGAGCGGGCCGCAGGCCCGGAAGCCGACAGCGGCTGCCCGCTAGGGAACGCACGCCGATGACAGCGCGTTGCCCGCGGGCTGCCAATGAGACTGCGATTCGCTTCGGCGCGCAGGGAGGCAGAACGCGAGCGACCCTCGCCCTAGTGGGCGATCTCCTCGCTCGCCTCTCAGTTTCGCCTTCTCCGGTCGCCGGGGCCGCCGCCCCTGGCGCAGACGGATCGCCAAGCGAGGAGCGAAGCGCATCCACGCCCGCGAGGACGAGCAATGCGACGACGCCCCCAACGATCGCCCAGGTCGTTCGTGCGTGATGGTGCGTGATCGCCTCCTCGGGGAAGCATGCTGCCTCGGCCAGCGACCGGCAAGCCAGTCGGAAACAGCCGGCTCTTGCGTACGTCGGGGCCCTTACTCGAGCGGATACGAACGTCGCAAACGCGCTCGAGCTCGCGCCCGTACACGAGCGCTGCCGGGGAACGGGCTGGGAACGGTGCTCTCGGCCGCCTGGCGCCGCGAGGCGCGAGCACGGCGCAAGCTCCTCGGCGGTGACGCCGGCCGTCTCCGTCGCGTAACGCGTCTCGCGGACTGGTACGCGGTCGAGGCGAGCGCCGTGGACCCCGAGCAGGGGGGTCCGAACGAGGACCGCTTACGTCGGCGGCTCAGACGACGGTCGCGATCACCGTGAGTGTGAAGGAGGCGACGGAGAGGATCGACCGGCCCAGATTGCCACCGAACCACCGCGTTCGCATCGCCTCGATGCTCTCGGTCTCGTCCACCGACGTCGCGATGATCCGACGCTGAAGGGGGACGAGGATCGCGAGGGACGCGACGAGAACAAGGAGGAAGCCGGCAGCGCCGACCGCGGCGAAGATGCGAGCGCTCCCTTCGGCGGTGATCGCGAACGCCATGGTCGATGCGGCGGCGACGACGAGGAGAGCGGGCTGAACCTTGTCCGTCCAGCGGATCGTCTGCTCGAAGTCGCCCACGAACTGTGGCAGAGCCATTCGACGCCAGATCGGCACGCGCGACCATGCAAACGTCGCGGCCCCTCCCGCAAACAAGCCCCCCGCGACCAGCATGAGAGCCGCCCAGACCTCGTTCATCTCGATCGTGCGCCCGCGCCGCTAGGTCGAACGTACGACCTCGTACAGGGCCGGGGACCCGGGAGGACCGCCCATCGCTATCTCGCGAAACTGCTCACTGCTCACCGCGGCCTCGAAGTCCTGCGGCGAGGCCCACTCAGCAACGTTGATGAAACGGAAGCGCGCGTTTGGTGCAAGCGCTCGGTGAAGACGCGTGCTGACGAAGCCGGGCTGCTCGCGCATGTAGTCGGCTGCCCGTTGCCAGCCGCGAAGGAAATCGTCGTCCCCGGTTCCCTCGGGGACTTCAAACGGGTTGATCAGGATGACAGTCATCGTGCCCCCCTCTGCCGCTGATCGATGCTCTACGTAGGAGACCCCGGGCGGCATTGTCTCAGGCGCGGTCCTCGCGTGCCAGCACGGTTCGCCGCGCTCGAATCGGTAGGGACCGAACCAGCCGCGCGCTCGCACGCGTATGACAGGCTCACGTCGAGGACCAACGCGGCAAAGGGCGGCGCGTACGTACCGTCCCGCAGCCTCGACAGGCGAGGTAACGCTGGGACGAACGCGTGGGTTCGGGCGCCCGCGACGTCGAGCTCGTGCAGGATCGATACCAGCTTCTCGCCGAAGCGGCGAAAGGCGTGTTGCGATGCCCACAACCCGAGCAGGGGAGAGACCGCTCACGGCTTCTCCCGCGACGTGAGACCCTTCGACCGGCCAGTCGACGGGCGCGTCGACCGAAAAGACGGCGCGGGCGACCGCCGCACAGCCGCCCGCGCCTACGAACCACGACCATCCGGTCGCGACGTAAGAGCCCATCCGCTCCCCTTTCTCCCGTTAAGGGGTCGTCCGAGCTAGACGAGAGCTTCCCACGTCGGCGAGGGGCTTCTCTATCCCCCGTGTTAGCGATTTCCCGTTGTCACCGCGCCGACGGGGCTTGTCAACGGCCATTGAGGCGGGCAGAGGCCACTCGGTCGGAAACAAGCACGGGCTCCACGCGTACCCGCAGACGGTTGGCGATGCGTCGCAGCTGTCTCGTCGCCGCCGCCGTGATCGCTGCGGCCGCGTACGCGACGAATCTAGGACCGGCGACCTTCGCGTGCGGGCCCGCCGTGTGCCGCTCCAGGTCGCGGCGACGTAACCTGTTGCACCGCTTCCTGCGATCGTCTAACTTCGCCCGGCCGCCAGGGGGATCTTCGCGATCGACGAGCGACCCGACAGCTCCGCCTCGTCCGCGCCCGCGCCGTCCGTTCGGGACTACGCCGACGTCGGCGACCGCGTCTCGGCGATCCTGAACGCGGCCGAGGAAGCCGCGAGGCTAATCCGCGCAGACGCCGAGCGGGCGGCCGAGACGACGCGGCGCGAGGCAGAACGCGAGGCCGAGCGCTACGCCGGCGAGCGTCGGCGTGCGGCCGACGGCGAGGTCGAGCGCGTCGTCACCGGGGCGCGAGGCGACGCGGACAAGATTCGGGAGACGGCGCACGCCGCGGCGCAGCGGGTCGCCCAGGAAGGGAATCGCCGCCTCGAGGAGCTGCGCAACGAGACGAAGGCCCTCGAACAGCGATTCCAGTCGGCGATCGACGAGCTTCGCGACCTGATCGCGCAGCTCGGCGATGCTGTTTCGACGCCGAGGCGCCTGTCGGCCGAAGCCGAGGAGCGGGAGAGCCCCCGTGCCGCCCGCGAAACCGACCTGGCTCAAGCCCTCAGACCCGCTTCGGCGGAATCGCCGGGTCAGGGCGAGGAGTTGCGAGTCGACGCTGACCGCGCGCCCGACGGCGGCGAGCGGCCCCTTTCGTAGACACCGGGGCGCGCCGGGTCGCTCCGGCGCCGACCTAGACTGGCCTTGTGAACCGTTTCTCGGACCGCCTCGCCGCGGGCCCGGTCGTCGTCGCGGACGGCGGCACGGGTGCGCTCCTCTCTGCGCGCGTTCCCCGTCTCCGCGCGCCGGAGGAGGCGAACGTCAAGGCGCCCGAGGCGGTGATCGGCGTCCACGCGGCGTTCATTCGCGCGGGGGCGGAGCTGATCGAGACGAACACGTTCGGTGCGAACCGCCGCAAGCTCTCGGCACTTCTCCTCGATGACCGCCTCGAGGAGATCGTCGAGCGCGGGGTGAAGCTCGCGCGGGAGGCCCGCGAGATTTCGGGCGAGCAGGTCTTCATCGCCGGATCGATCGGCCCGCTCGGCGAGCTCGAGGGCGCACACGGGGGCGACGACGCGTACGAGGCCTTCCTCGAGCAGGCGCGCCTCCTCGAAGGACGGGGCGTCGACCTCTTCATGGTCGAGACCTTCTTCGACCTGGACGAGCTCGAGGCTGCCGTTGCTGCGGTGCGCGAGGTCTCGTCGCTGCCGGTCGTCGCGCAGCTCACCTTCGACGAGGACGGGGAGACCCTCGCCGGCGTCCCGGCGCGCGAGGCGGTCGAGCGGCTTCGCTCGGCGGGTGTCGCGGCGATCGGCGCGAACTGCGGGCTCGGCCCGCAGGCCGCGCTGGCCGCGCTCAGCGAGATGGCGAACGGGTCGGACGGGATCGCGCTCACGGCGCAGCCGAACGTCGGCCTCCCGAGCCGCTCGGGCGGGCGCCTCATCTACCCGAACGCGACGCCCGACTACTTCGCCGAGTTCGCGGCACAGGCGCGGAACCTCGGCGCCCGCCTGATCGGCGGCTGCTGCGGCACGACCCCGGCGCAGATCACGGCCATCCGGGCGGCGGTCGAGGCCGCCCGCGAGCCGCGGGTGCCGCTGGTCGCGATCGAGCGCGAGGTGGCGGAGCTCGGCACGGCGCTCGCGACGGCCGGGCAGACGCTGCTCCAGCGGAAGCTCGAGGCAGGGGAGTGGACGG
>DATAAZ010000010.1:0-13350 GCA_036259875.1 Gaiellaceae bacterium | reverse complement strand
AAGTGGAGGTGGCGGAAGTGGGATCGGGAGAGGCGGAGGCGGCGGAAGAGGCACCGGAAGGGTCGGCACCTGGGCATGCGCCACCCCGCCCCCGAAACCGAGGAGCGCAACGCACGCAAGGGGGGCGACGTGCCGCATCATCGCCGAATATGTCATTCCCGCCTGACCGGCACCCTAATCATCGCGCCGGCACGTGACAAGTCTGGACCGGCTGCTAGCGTTCGACGAGGAGCGGCGGCATTTCCGCCGCGAACGGAATATGGCGGAGCGGCAACGCCACCTTTACGACGTGCTCGGCGTCGAGCCCGAGGCAGACGCCGTTGCGATCAGGCGTGCGTTCCGGGCGCGGGCGCGCGAGCTCCACCCGGACGTCTCGACGGACGCCGACGCAGCGGCCCGCTTCGCCGAGGTCTCGCGCGCTTACGCCGTGCTCTCGCGTCCGACGGCTCGTCTGCTCTACGACCGCATCGGGTATCTCGGTCCCGGGAACGGCGGCTTCGAGGACCGGCCGCGAGGCGGCGAGGCGCACGAAGACCGGCGGAAGCCCTTCGGGATCGCCGAGATCGAGGTCGAGGTCGAGGCCGTCGAGGCGGCGCGCGGGAGGCGTCGACGGGTTGACGTCGCGTCCGTCGGCCCGTGCCCCGCGTGCGGCGGCAGCGGCGCGCGACGCGGCGCCGAGGTCGTGAAGTGCGCGGCGTGCGGCGGCGAGGGAAGCGTGCGCCGTTCGCTCGACGCGGGGTCGGCGCGCGTCCTCCAAGTCGAGCGCTGCCCGTTGTGCGCGGGCGACGGCCGGATCGTCGCCGCCGGGTGCGTGCAGTGCAGCGGCACGGGCACGAGGCGCCGCGTCCGGAAGCTCGTGGTGCGGATCCCGCCCGGCTCAAGCACCGGCGACCGCCTCGCTGCCGAGGGCGACGGAGACGTCGCCGACGACGTCTTCGTCGTCCTTCGCGTGAAGCCCGACCGCGATTCGGCGGCCGTGCGGTACGCGGCGGCCGCGGCGCTCGTCCTCGCCGTCACGCTCTTCGTCGTCGTCGCGTTGATCCCGGACGCGGTCGCCGGCGGGCCGTAACGCGGCCGGCCCGGCCGCGGTCTACGCGGCGACGGGCGCGTCGATCAGCTTCGCGACCTCGCGCAGATCGGCGACGAAATCGCGCATCGCCTCGCGTCGCGCCTCCTCGTCGGGTGCCCGGAGAACGGACGACGGGTGAACGGTCGCGAGGACGTACGGCGCGAGCGGCGACTCGACCGGGACGCCGCGCTGCTTCGTCACGCGGAAGCCGCGCCCGAGGAGCGTCTGCGCCGCGGTCGCGCCCAGGGCAACGATCACCTTCGGCTTCACGAGCGAGATCTCGGCCTCGAGCCACGGTCGGCACGCGGCCATCTCCGCCGCGTTCGGCTTCTGGTGAATCCGCCGCTTCCCGCGCGGCTCCCACTTGAAGTGCTTCACCGCGTTCGTGACGTACGTCTGCGCGCGGTCGATCCCCGCTTCCGCGAGCGCCTCGTCGAACAGCCGCCCGGCGGGGCCGACGAACGGCCGCCCGGCCATGTCCTCGTCGTTCCCCGGCTGTTCGCCGACGAACATGGCCGTCGCACCGGCCACGCCCTCGCCGAACACTGTCTGCGTGCCGAGCTTCCAGAGCTCGCACGCTTTACATCCCGCGGCCGCAGCGCGGATCTCCTCGAGGCTCCGCGTCTCGGGGACGAGCGACTCCGCCGTGCCGAAGAGCTCGCCCTGGCTCATGTCCATGCCTCTACCCACGACCCGCCGTTCTTGACCTTCTATATCAATGTTGCTATATAGCATCCGTGCGATATGGGGTCGCCGCCGACGCTCCTCGCGCCCTCGGGCTCGAGGACTACCGAGACCGGCTGCACGCCCGACTCGAGATCCCGGCGCTCGCCCGCCTTCTTCGCCTCCCTACCGGGGGATCGGTTCTCCACGTCGGCTGCGGCGACGGGACGGCGTTCGGGCCGCTCGTCGAGGCATGCGAGCCGTCGACGATGATCGCCGTCGACGTCGACGCGAACCGGGTCGCGGCCGCGCGCGAACGAGCTGCGGCCGAGCGATGTTCGGTTGCCGTGCTCGAGGGGGATCTCCGGGCGCTTCCTTTCTCGCTGCGGTCGTTCGACCTCGTGGTCGACTTCGGGACGTGCTACCGCGTGGCAGAGCCGGAACGCGCGCTCGCGGAAATCGCGCGCGTGCTGCGTCCCGGTGGTCTTTTCCTGCACGAGACCCCGTTCGCGCGACTCCTCGCGCACCCGCTGTCCTTCCGAGTCGCGGAGCTGCCGTTCGACGAGGTGCCCGAGCTTCGTCCCCACCGGCACGCAGGCCTCTGGGCGACGCGGCGCAAAGCGCGATAATCGCGCGTCGGCGAAAGGAGCCCCGTGGCCCGCGAGTACGTCTTCATCGACGAGTGGGGCGTCCGCGCGCCCGTCGAGGAGGTCTTCGACGCGCTGGCCGACGCCCGCACCTACCCAGCGTGGTGACGCCCCGTCTACCTCGCCGTCGAAGCCGACGGGCCGCCCGAGATCGGGCGGGTGAACGCGGATCGACCGTTCATCCGCTACCTGACCCCCATCCTCCGCCCTCTCTTCCGCTGGAACCATGACTGGGCGATCGCGCGGGCGATCGAGGGCCTCGAGCCGTACGCGCAGGGGCTGAACCGCTCACAGGCGGCGACGACGCCCTCCGCGTCGTAGCCGCCGCTACGGAATCAGGAGCTCGCCGGGACGGAAGTCGTCCGGCGTCCAGGCCGACCAGATCGAGCCCTTCAGGTGACGAGCGAACACGTGCTCGACGAGCCGCACGTTCTCGTGGTCGAGCTCGTAGGCGCGGATGCCGTCAAGGACGCGCGCCAGGCCCTCGGCGAACATCGGGACGCCGAGCGCGACCGCACGAGCGAATGCCTCGCGGGCAGCGTCGTGCCGCCCGGCTGCGGCCTCGTGCTCGCCCATGAGCACGTGCCCGTCGGCGAGGGCGTCGAAGCCGCCGACCAGCTCCTCGATCTCGCTTCCGATCTCGCTGATGCATCCTGCCCGCAGGAAGACGTAGCCGGCGAGCGCGGCGGCGAGCGGGTCGGCGCCGCGCTGCGCGAGCACGCTGCGCGCCACCTCGAGGCCGGTGTGCAGCTGGCCTCCGCGCAGCAATCGCTCGAGGAGCTCGAGGCGGCGCACGTGCGCCGGATCGGACGAGCCGTCGCCCGTAGCGGGGAGGTACTGGAAGAAGCGCGGCTGGTGGTCGCCGAGCTCGGCGGCGAGCATCGTGAGGCGCCCGGCGAGCATCGTCAGCGCGAGGACGAGCGGCTTCGCGCCGTACGGCTCGAGCGAGAGCCAGTGGGGTCCGGCGTTCGTCGCCTTCGCGAGCTCGGCCGCGTTGTCGAGCTGGTCGACGACAACCGGGTGGTCCCAAGCCTGCGGGGCGGGCTCGCCGAACGGCCACAGGCGGAGACCCAGCACCTCGAGGTACTCACGCGCGCGGCGCAGGTCGCTCGAGGCGAGGCCCACCAGCAGGTACAGCCCGCAGTCGAAGTAGGCCTGCGCGGGATCCGTCGCCGATCCGAAACCGACGCGGCGCATCGCCTCGTCGGCCCGAAGAGCCGCCGCGCCCGCGACGCTCAAGACGGTCGAGAGGCTCGGCGCGGCGACGTTCGCGAGGTCGCGGCCGTCGCCCTGCACCGAGGCGGTGCCGTCGGCGTTCAAGCGTCCACCGACCGTCTCGACGACCTGCTTCAACGCGTCGCTCGGCGGCTCGGGGGCTTCCAGGCGAACCGACCTCCGTTCGCCCGGCAGGAGCTCGACGACGTCCTCGACGACCTCGTTCTCAGGCGTTCGCAGTCGCGCGCGATAGACGCCTGCCGGGATCCCGGTGAGCTCGGCCGTCCCGGTCGCCACCTCGAGCACGCGGCCTGCGACGTCGGTGACCTCGATCGGCGCGAGCGGGTCACTCGCCTCGACGACCAGGTCGCCCGTCTCCGCGATGCGCGGCGTGGCGGGCCCGGGCGGCGCCGCAAGCGCGCGCCCGTTCGGGGAGCCGTCGCCCACCGTCTCGTCGTGCGCCTCGCCGGGCGCGGCCGCCTTCTCTAGCGCGCGCTCCGCCACCGCATCGCGGGCGGACGCAGGCCGGAAGTCGAGCGGGACCTTGCAGTGCGCGTAGAGCTCGAGCGGCTCGTCGTAGTACGCCTCGTCGTACTCCGGCGCGATGCCTCGGATCAGATACGTCTGCGGCGTCAGCCGGAACTCGACCGGGAGGCCGGGAATCTGGTCGCGCTCGGCAACCGGCCTGCCGACCTCGTTCGAGACCACCACCTTCGCGACCTTCACCACGTCTTCGGGCTCGAGGACGACGTCGAGCTGCTCCTCGCCGAACGCCCCTGCCGGGAACTGGACGAGCACGGGGTCGGGATCGCGGCCGGCGGCGCCGCGCTTCGGCGTCTCCTGCGGAATCTGGAAGACGTTCTGCGCGAGCGGGTCGCCGACCGCGCGCTTCTCGTCCTCGAGCCGCTCCTTCACGTAGCGGACGAGGCGGTCCCAGCGCACTTCGTATGCCTGGGCGCGCATCGACCAGGCCTTCGCCTTGCCCTTGCCGGCGAGGCCGTCGACGAGCCCGTCGGTGAACGCGCCGCGCTCGTTCCCGGCCTCCCGGATCTCGTGTGCCTTCAGGCCGGGCGACGTCGCGTACAGGATGAACTGCTGCACGGGCGGAAGCCCGGGGTCGCGGTCGCGCGGCAGCGGCCACTGGCCGACGCGGAACTCGCCCTCCCAGGGGATGTTCCGGCACGCGTCGACGAAGAAGAACTGGTCGGCGAACTGGAACGTCTCGAAGTACTCCCAGAGCGAGCGAAGCGACATCGAGTTCGTCGTGACGATGTTCGTGAAGTCGGTCGCGACGATCGCGTTCTCGTCGCTCTGGTCGATTCGCGCCGTCAGGCCGTGGCCGGCGTAGTAGAAGAACAGGCGGTCGCCGGAGCCGCCGCTTCGCTGGATCAGCTGGTGGATCGCGGTCGTGATCCCTGTGTACGTCGCGGGCGCAGCCGCGACGCCGTCGGGTGGCGCGGCGCCGCCCTCGCGCGGCGCGAGAACGAGCGTCAGGTTCGTCTCGGGCACGTTGCCGCCCGCCGGGTCGAGGAGCCATTCCCGCATCCAGAGCGCGTCACGGACGGCGCCCTGCAAGCACGCACGTTCCGTCCAGTACCGGTCGATCCCGATGACGAGCGCCCAGTTCGCCACGGTCACGCCTCGTCGTCGGCGAGGACGACCAACACGTCGGTCACGGGCTCGATCGCCCCCGCACCGAATACCGTCACCCGGTAGGCGCCCTCCGGGAACGGGCCGAGCTCGGCCTCGTACCAGCCGTCGTCGGCGAGCCGCATCGTCTGCCCGACCGTCTTCTCGCCCGTCTCCACGTTCTCGGCGCGGACGTTCAGGAGGTCGGACGGCTGCTCCTCCGGCCGCGCGCGTACACGCACGGGCTCGCCGGGCGCATAGAGGTCCTCCACGTCGAGCGAGATGCCGACGGCCGGCACGGCGGCACGGAAGGCGTCCCAGTCGATCTCGAGTCCGCTCAGGACGCCGGTCACTTGGTGGAGCACCGGCTCGTCGTTCTGAAGCGAGGCGTGCCGCTCGGTCGCGAACATCGCGTTCGCCTCCCTCTCCACGTCGCGCGGAGTCGCGGACACGCGCGGGACCGTTCCGTCGCCGCCGTCGTCCTTGCCGCGGTGTGAGCGGAGGAGCGCCACCTTCCCGTTCGCAAGGCGGATCGACTGGGAGGTCGGCTGCAGGATCCCGATCACCGGCCGGATGTCGTAGCGGCCCTCGCGGTATTCCTCGTCACGCTCGTGGTCTTCGATCGCGAGCCGAATCTCCTCGTGGAACTCGAACGCCGCCTGCGCCTTGGCACGGTCGACGTTCGGGATCGCCACGTCGGCTACGCGAACGAGGTCGCCCTCACCGGCCGCGACGCACGGGTACGTGGGCAGAAGCTGGTAGATCGACGTGAAGGACCTGGCGAGGGCCGAGAGGTCGAGCCCGACGGGCCCGATCTTCTTCCGCATCCCGTGCGCGAGCGTCGTGACCGCGTTCATCGACCCGCGGTACGGCGTCCCGAACGTCAGGAGCACGCGCGTCGTCCGCCAGCCGTCCAGGCACTCGAGGAAGTAACGCGAGACGAGGCCTCCCATCGAGTGCCCGATCAGGATGAGCTTGGCGTCCTCCGCGCCAGAGCGCTCGCGCCACTCGCCGAGCCACCGCTCGCTCTCCCGCGCGAGCTTCCGCGCCGCGGCGCGGTTGTCGCGGCGCCAGTCGTACGGAAACTCGAAGAAGTTGCGGCCGCGCTCCACGTCGAACGTGTCGAGAACGTGCTCGACGCACTTCGTGTAGCCGTCGATCTTCCACAGCCCCGGGATGAGGTGGATGTCGCGGATGACGCTCGGTGCGGTGACGCCGTCGCCGAGGTCGTCGACCTCCGCCGGATCGTCGTCGAGGGCGAGCTCCCTGATGTTCCGCCCGAGACTGAGCAGCGCGCCGAGGACGGCGCCGCCGGAGACGTTCCAGACGTCCTTGCCGTCCCTCTGGAGGACGCTCCCCGTGATCCCGGGAAGCACGACGACCACGTCGCGCATCGCCTTTCTCGGCACTAGATCGTGAGCGGCCGCTGGCGGACGAACGTGCGGTTCTGGTGTCCCACAACGAAGAGGTTCGGGCTCTGGGTGGGCGGCATCTGGGCCTGGATCGCCTTCCAGAGCGCGCGATGACCGCCCCGGAACCGACCGTCGTTCCAGACGCGCAGGAGCGTCTGCGTGAAGAGGCCGTTCCTGGTTCCGTCGAATGAGAGCTGGTTGTCCTGGCACCCCGAGATGAGGAGCACGCTCGCCCCCACATCGACCGTGTCCCCCGCCTCGTGGTGGCGCTGAATCGAGTCGTAGAGCTCGCTGTTCCTCGCGTACGTCTCGTCCTGCACCTCGCGCGGCATGTCCTTCGTGCGCGGCTCGTCGTCGTCGACCATCCCCTTTTCGACGACCCCGGGCGTCACCGCGTCGAAGAGGTCGCGCGTCACCGAGCCCGAGTGGCAGCTGTCGGAGAGCACGAAGATCCGCACGCCCTTCTGGAAGCGGGCCCAGAGCGCGAAGAGCTCGTCGTCAACGAGCTGGCGGTCGAAGAGGACCCACGTCTCGTCCTGCCTGTCGGGCTCGTCGGCGCCGTTTCGGTCGGGCACCTGGCCTCCGTGCCCCGAGTACGTGAGGAAGAGGATGTCGCCCTCCCCGAGCTCGTCGGCGGCCCGTCCGATCGCGTCCCTCACGGCCGACGCGGTCCCCTGCCTCGTCAGGAGCGTGCGGGTCTCGAAGCCGTTCTGATCGGCGATCGAAGCCATGTCCTTCGCGTCGAACTCACACGCCCTGAGCGTCCCGCTCCAGCCCCCGTAGTGGTCGGGGTCGACGGTGTTCAGACCGATGTGGATCGAAAGACCGCGTGCCAGATCGGCACCTCCTCCGACAGGTCGGAACGACGAGCGTACTGCCCGCGGAGACAGGCGTCAACGCGACGGAATGCCTGCTCTTGCCACAAGTTGGCACACGAAGTAGAGTCGCGCGGCGAATGGTCGCGCTCGGGATCGTCCTGGGTCGGGGGATCGCGTTCGTGCTCCTCGGGCTCGTCGGCGCTGCGGCGCACTCGTGAGGCCGTGAACCACGACGACGTCCTCGACGAGGTGCTCGCCGCCGAGGAGGAGGCCGACCGCGCAGAGGACGAGCCGCGGGTCGACGAGCCGCCGGGAGACGAGCCGGCCGGGATCTCGGAAGAGGAGGCCGATCCGGACGCGCGGCGCGGCCTCGACGTGCCCGACGAAGCGCTCCTGGCGCCGCCCGAGGGCATGAAAGCCCCGTTTTCGGAGGTGCGAGAGATCCTCGGCGTTCCTCTTTTCTACGAGCGGACGGCCAACCCGGGCCCGCGCCGGTTTCCGGTCGCGCCGGGATTCGTTCCGATCCTGCGCCGAACCGTCAAGCAGATTCGAGAGCGGGCGCCGGCGGGGTTCGGCGAGCTCGGACGGATCGTCTCGGCCGGGATGTTCGTCGACAAGCCGGGCATGCACGGGCGCGGCCTCGCGTGCGACTGGGATCGAGTCGTGTTCGACAACGTCGAGATCGCCCCGATCCAGCGCGACCACGCCTCGTCGTCGCTCGCGACCCGGCAGCGCTACTGGGCGCTCGGCGCGCTCCTCCGGAGCAATGCGTGCTTCGTGCTCCATGGCAAGCACGACGCCGACCACGCGGATCACTTCCACCAGGACCACGCGGTCGGAGTCGCGTTCAACCGCCAGCACTCCACGGTGTCGCTCACCCAAGCCGTTCTGAACGACATCTGGGGCGCGTCGCCGAGGCTCGCGGTGGACGGGGACTTCGGCGAGAAGACCGCCGGCGCGCTCGCCAAGGTCTTTCAGCGGATCGGGCTTCCGAACGACGTCGACGACGTCAGGGTCTGGCAGCGGTTCCTCCGCCGGAGCGGGCGGCTCGGCTTCCGGCTCTCGGTCGGTTAGCTCCCCGCCGCGAGGCGCTAGTCACAGACTGATACTCGCGCCTCGCGGCCGGTAGATTCGCGCGCCGTGGCCGGCGGCGAACGGGTTCTCACTCAGCGCGAGCTGAACCGCGCGCTCCTCGCCGCCAGCTCCTGCTCGAGCGGGCACGGATCCCGGTTCCGCGCGCGCTCGAGCGGACGGGCGGGATCCAGGCGCAGTACGCCCCCTCGATGTACGTCGGTCTCTGGTCTCGCGTCGAAGGGTTCGAGCGGGACGACCTGACGCGCGCGCTCGAGCGGCGGGCGGTCGTCCAGGGAACGCTCATGCGGGTGACGATCCACCTCGTCGCCGCGGGCGACTACTGGCCGTTCGCGGTCGCGATCCGCGAGGCGCGGCGCGAGCTCTGGCTCCGGGGCGGGCGGAAGCGGCCGAGCGCGGGTGAGCTCGCCGCGGCCGCCGCGCGCCTGCGCTCTCGGCTCGTACAGGGCCCGGTTGCGCGGGCGGAGCTCGAGGAGATCGTCGGGAAGGAGCGCGTCAACGCCGTCGGACTCTGGCTCGATCTCGTGCGCGTGCCGCCGTCGGGCACGTGGGAACGCCGCCGGGCCGACCTCTACGCGGCGGCGGAGGAGTGGCTCGGTCCCCCGCAGCTGACGCCCGACGAGAGCATCGAGCACCTCGTGCGGCGTTACCTCGAGGGCTTCGGCCCGGCGGCGCCGGCGGAGATCGCCGACTGGGCCGGTCTTCGGCCGAAGCGGATCGCCCCGGCGCTCGAGCGTCTCCGTCTCCGCCGCTTCCGCTCGGAGACCGGCAAAGCGCTCGCCGATCTGGCGCGCGCGCCCCTTCCCCATCCGGACACGCCCGCCCCGCCGCGCTTCCTGCCCGTGTGGGACTCGACGCTCCTCGCGCACGCGCGGAGGACGGGGATCCTGCCGGAGGAGCACCGTCCGCGCGTCTTCAACGTGCGGACGCCGCAGTCCGTCAACACGTTCCTCGTCGACGGCGCGGTCGCGGGAACCTGGCGGTACGACAAGGGACGAATTCGAGTGGAGCCGTTCAGACGGCTCACCCGGGCGACGCGGCGCGCGCTCGACGAGGAGGCGGAGCGGCTCGCCGCGTTCCACGCCTGAGCGTCCTACATGTTCGCCTTCACGTTCTGCGCGGCGAGCCGCGCGGTCTCGGCGATTCGTCTCGCGCGCGTCTCGGGTCGCTTCGCGCCAGCGATCCACGCGAGGATGTGACGGCGCGAGGACGCGCTGAACGCGGCAAAGTGCGTCTCGGCCTCGGGGATCGAGGCGAGCGCCTCGGCGAGATCAGGCGGGATTTCGAGGTTCTCGACCGCGTCGAGCTTCGTCCACGAGCCGTCGCGCTTCGCCGCCTCGACGAGAGCGCGGCCGGCCGGGGTCATGCGGCCGTCGCGCTCCAGCCTCGCGACGCGTTCCTTGTTCGACCGCGACCACGGGCTGCCGGGGCGCCGCGGCGTGAACATCTGGAGATACCGCTCCTCGTCGAGCGGGTTCGCCTTCGAGTCGATCCAGCCGAAGGCCAGCGCCTCTTCGACGGCCTCCTCGTAGGAGACCGCCGTCTCGCCCGTCGCCTTCCGGTAGTTGACGAGCCAGGCGCCGGGCGCGGTCGCGTGGTGCTTCTCGAGCCACGTTCGCCAGATGTCGCGATCACGCGCCTCGACGATCGGAAGGCCGGCGCGAGTGCTCAGGGTGCCTCGGGGCGGTACGTACCGAAGCTCCAGAGGTTCCCCTCCGGGTCACGGGCGCTGTAGTCGCGGGAGCCGTAAACCTGGTCGGTCGGCTCCATCACGATCTCGGCCCCCGCCCTCCTCGCGCGCTCGTGATGCGCGTCCGCGTCGGCCACGACGACGTACAGCCAGCCCTGCCCGGCGTGGTGGCCGAAGCGGCCGCCGTCCTCCCGCTCGGACGCGAGCATCACCATTCCCTCGCCGTTCGTGAGCTCGGCGTGAACGACGCTGCCGTCCGGCCCGTCGACGACGAGATGGCGCCCGAAGCCGAACGCCTTCTCGAGCCACTCGATCGCGGCGCGGGCGTCACGGTACGTCAAGAACGGATAGACCTCGCCTGCCATTCGCACGGATTATCCTCCGCTCATGACCGAGACGAAGCTCCTCCTGCCCGAATCTGCAATCCCCGACCGCTGGTACAACATCCAGGCCGACATGCCGACGCCGGCTCAGCCGGTGCTGCATCCCGGCACCGGCCAGCCCGTCGGCCCGGATGACCTCGCTCCGCTGTTCCCGATGGACCTCATCCTCCAGGAGGTCTCGCAGGACGCGGAGATCCCCGTCCCCGAGGCCGTGCGCGACGTCCTTCGCCTGTGGCGCCCCACGCCGCTCTACCGGGCGCACCGGCTCGAGCGGGCGCTCGGGACGAAGTCGCGGATCTTTTACAAGTACGAGGGGGTCAGCCCCGCCGGAAGTCACAAGCCGAACACCGCGGTCGCCCAGGCCTACTACTCGAAGGTGGAGGGGCGACGCCGGCTCACGACCGAGACCGGCGCCGGCCAATGGGGCAGCGCGCTCGCGCTCGCGACGCAGCTCTTCGGACTCGAGTGCAAGGTCTACATGGTCAAGGTCTCCTATGAGCAGAAGCCGTACCGGCGCTCGATGATGGAGACGTGGGGCGCCACCGTCGTCCCGAGCCCCTCGGAGGACACGCAGGCGGGGCGAGCCGTCCGCGAGGAGAACCCGGACTCGCCGGGCAGCCTCGGAATCGCGATCTCCGAGGCGGTCGAGGACGCGGCCGGCCGCGCCGACACGGCGTACTCGCTCGGCAGCGTCCTGAACCACGTCCTCATGCACCAGACGGTCATCGGACAGGAGGCCCTCGCGCAGATGGAGCAGGCGGGCGCCTTCCCGGACCTCGTGGTCGGCTGCGTCGGTGGCGGCTCGAACTTCGCCGGGCTCGCGTTCCCCTTCCTGCGCGAGAAGATCGCGGGGCGCGAGATCGACGTGCTCGCCTGCGAGCCGGCCGCCTGCCCCACGCTCACGCGCGGCCCCTTCGCGTACGACTTCGGCGACACGGGCGAGCTGACGCCGCTCGTCCCCATGCATACGCTCGGCCACGACTTCGTCCCCGCGCCCATCCACGCGGGCGGCCTTCGCTACCACGGCGTAGCCCCGCTCATCTCGCAGCTCGTCCTTGACGGGCTGATCCGCGCCGAGGCCTACACGCAGCGCGAGGTCTTCGCGTCCGGCGTCGAGTTCGCGCGAAGCGAAGGGATCATCCCGGCACCCGAGGCTGCGCATGCCGTCCACGGCGTCTTGCGCGCGGCGGCCCAGGCCGACGACGCGGGTGAGGAGCGCACGATCCTCTTCAACCTCTCGGGCCACGGCCACTTCGACCTCGGCGCGTACGACGCGCACCTCGCGGGAGAGCTCGAGGACCTCGAGCTCGCCGACGACGAGATCGAGCGGGCGCTGAGGGCGATCGAGTCGCTTCCGAAGCCCGCCGGCGTCAGCGCGTAGGCGCCCGAAGGGGCCGCCCGGCGACGGCTCGGCGATCGCCGTGCGGTACATGGTCATCGAGAGGTTCGTCCGCGGGGCGCGGCCCGTCTACGAGCGGGCGGCGGCGAGCGGCCGGATGCTCCCGCGCGGCCTGCGCTACGTCGACAGCTGGACGGACGAGCGCCTCGAGCGGTGTTTCCAGCTCATGGAGACCGACGACCCGAGGCTGCTCGAGGAGTGGACGCGTCGGTGGAGCGACCTGGTGGCGTTCGAAGTCGTCCCCGTGATCAGCTCGAGCGAGGCGGCGGCGCGGACGCTCGGGTCGGACGGGGCGCAGGCGAGCCAGTAGCCGCGTCGAAGTGCCGTTGCGCCGGCGGCGCGAGTGACCCGTAGAGCGCGTGGAAGATTGCGACGGCGCGTTCGCGATGCCCGTTCGTGGGCGCTACCTCGTCCGGAAGCTCGGGATCGAGCGAGGGAAACTGGCGGAACGCGTGCGCGAGCCGCGTCCGGACGAGGAACGCCTCCCGGTCGGCGAGGCCGTCGTCCTCGTAGCGCGCGAACGCCTCGACGAACGCGCGGTAGCGCGCCGCGAGGCCAGCCGCGTCCCAGGCGCGCGCGACGAGCGGCTCCACCGCTGCCGAGCCGGCCGGCCGCGCGACGAGGACGGTGGCGTGGGACGTGACGCCGAGCTCGTCGAGCAGATTCCCCACCTCGCGCCGACGGTCGTGCGGGGCCAGCCACAGGCCGTCCTGCGGCGAGCCGAAGCCGAGGAAGCGAAGGCGCCGGGAGAGGCGGGCGCGCTGCACCCGGTGCTCGTCCGGGATCGCGTGCCAGACGAGCGTCCAGACGGCGGGAGCGCGGATCGCGCGCCCGAGCGCGAAGATCCGCCGCTCACCCTCGTGGAGGAGCGCTGCTGTCCTGGGCGTCATCCGGTAGTAGACCAGCCGGCCGTCCCGTGTCCGCTCGAGAAGCTCGCGGCGGGTCAGCCGCGCGAGCGCAACGCGGGCCGCCCCCGCCGAGAAGCCGAGCTCGCCGAGCAGCCGCACGAGGCCGCCCGACCAAACGGGCCGATCGTCCGGGTAGACGTACGCGCCGAGCAGCGTGACGACGAGGCTCTGCGGCCGCCGCTCGACGAGCGCGTCAATCACGGCGCGCTGGGCGAACCGCGACCGTCACGCGGCCGACCGCGCAGAGGCGGCCGTCGGCGTCCGTCAGGTCGACGTCCCAGACCCAGGTCGTGCGGCCGCGGTGGCGCACGCGCGCCTCGGCCGTCACGTGGCCGGCGACCACCGGGCGCAGGAACATCGTGTGGTTCGACTGGCCGACCGCGATCTTCGCGTCCTTGTGCACGGCGCGGAAGGTCGCCTCGGAG
>DATAAZ010000009.1:0-21471 GCA_036259875.1 Gaiellaceae bacterium | reverse complement strand
GTTCGCTCGTTGAGAGCGTACGCGGCGGCGACGACGCGAAGCGCCCGCTCGGGGTCGTCGTCGACGAGCAGGCCCGCCTGGCCGATCAAGGCGACGGGCAGCAGCGGCCCTCCCCGATAGAGCCGCAGGAACTCGACGGCGCGGCGGTAATGCGACGTGACGACGTCGCGGTCGGCCGCGGTCGACTCGGCGATGAGCCCGAGGTAGACGCTGCACTGCCCCTGCCCCCACTCGTCCTCCTCCGCCACGTTTGCGGCCAGCGCCTGCTCGACGAGCTCGCGCGCCCGGTCGGGATCGCTTCCCAGCAGGAACGTGAGCCCGAGTACGGCCGTCGCGCGTCTCCACCCGCTCGCGACGCCGGCCTCCTCGTGGAGGGTGCGAGTCGTCTCCAGGTGCTTGCGAGCCGGTTCGATCGCGCCGTCCAGCGTCTCCGTCAGCCCGAGGAACCAGTGAGCCCACCCTTCCAGCCCCCGCTCGCCGAGCTCCCCGCTCAGGGCCTGCGCCTCGGCGAGCGCAGTTCTCGCTCCCTCCGCATCCGCCACGACAAACGCGAGCGCGCCGGCCATGAGCTGCAGCTCTGCCCGATCCCGGTCACGCGCCGGACATCGTTCGAGGAGCAGCTCCGCGAGGCGCCGCCCGTCCGTCGCGCCCAGCATGAGGAAGAGATCCTTGGTCTTGGCAAGCAGCGGCCGCGCGCCGCACGCGTCGGACGCCGCGGCGAAGTCCAAGGCGGCGCGAACGTTGTCGTAATCAGCCGCAAGCCGGCCGACGGCGTGCGCACGCGCGGAGGGCCAGCCCGCGTCTGAGCTCTCGGCGAGCGCCGAGAAGTGGCGCAGGTGCCGCTCGCGCGCGCCCTCCAGCTCGCCGCCGTCGACTAGCAGCTCGTGCGCGTACTCCCGGACGGTCTCGAGCAGCCGGTACCTCGTTCGCCCGCCCGTACTCTCGACCACGGCTACCAGCGACTTGTCCACCAGGCGTCCGAGCAGATCGAACGAAGGCTGCGGGACGACCGAGCGGGCCGCCGCGGCGTCGAAGCCGCCGACGAAAACGGCGAGGGCGCGAAACGCGTCCCGCTCGACCGGATCCAGTAGCTCGTAGCTCCACTCGACCGTGGCGCGAACGCTGCGGTGGTGGGCCGGAGCGAGCCGGCTACCTCCGGCGAGCTCGCCGAGGCGCGCGGCGAGGTCCGAGAGGATCTCCGCCGGCGACATCGCGCCGACGCGGGCTGCGGCGAGCTCGATCGCAAGCGGCAGGCGATCGAGCCGTGCGCAGAGCTCGTCGATCGTCGCCTGTGCGTCGCCGTCCGGTTCGAAGCTAGGCAGGCGCTGGCGCGCGCGAGCAACGAACAGCCGAGACGCCTCCTCCGGCGCGAGCGGGTCGAGTCTCCAGACGGTCTCGCCGGCCAGCCCGAGCGGTTCGCGACTCGTCGTGAGGATCCGGACGTCCGGGCAGGACGTCAGCAATGTCGCGGCGAGGTCCGCGGACGGATCGATCACCTGTTCACAGTTGTCGAGAACGAGCAGCAAGTCGCGGTTCACGAGGTAGCGGCGCAGCGCCTCGGTTGGAGTCGCGTCCGCGCGCGCCTGCACGTCGAGCACGCGCGCGGTCTCACCGGCGACATCCGGCGTCTGCGGCCGTGGAGCGAGATCGACGAGCCACGCACCGTGGGCGCGGCGCGCGAGCTGATCGCGTGCGACCTCGACGGCCACGCGCGTCTTGCCGACGCCTCCTGGACCCGTCAGCGTCACGAGGCGGCTCTCGCCCAGGATCTCGCCGATCGCCGCGAGTTCGCGGTCCCGGCCGACCAGAGAGGTCAGCGGCGCAGGAAGGTTGTGCCCGAACGCCGGTCCAGTGCGATGGTGCGGATCGCCCTGAAAGCGCTCGCTGAGCAGAAGCGCGAGATCGTCCGCAAGCAGGCGTCGAAGCTCGTTCGGCTCTCTGAAAGCCCTGTACGAGACGGCACCTTCAGCTTCGATCCCCTGGACGAGCGCGGCAAGGCGCGCGTCGCGGCCGGGTGCCGGCCGCTTGACGTAGAGCAGCCGCGGCTTCTCGGCGGCAAGTCGGTACTCGTCCTCTAGGCCGGACACGCCGGCACCGGGCGCGACCCAGCCGTACTGCTCGCCATAGATGCCGACGAAGACGTCGCTCTGTTCGAGGTAGGCCGCGTAAAGCTCACGCGGAGGGTGTGTCCGCGCGCCGAGTTCGAACATGACCGGCGTCAGCCGGAGGCTCTCGATCGCGTCCCGCGCTGCGGCGCGCTCGTCCGCAAGCTCCTCCAGCGTCGAGCTGACGAACACGCGCAGGCGCTGGTCCGGCGTCGCGATCACGCGGTTATGAGTCATCGAGAAAAATCCGAATCAGACCTTATAACTCCGGATCGGAGCTATGTCAACGCGGGCCGCTTCGTTGACGCGCTTGAATTCGGGATATAAGCTCCGAATCGGAGCTTACGGAGATCGCTACGTCGTGACTTCACCGTGGCGGGAATTCGGTGGCCGCCAGAAGTGGCTGGGGCGCCCCGTGCGGACGAACCCGCGGTCGCTATGGGCCGACTACCACTGGTACGTCCTTGCGCTGCTGTTTCTCGTTGCGCTCGCGCTCGGGATCGTCGGGTTCCGCCGGCACGGCGACACGTCGGGCCAGGATCGCTCGTTCGCGGACCTTCTGTATCTCGCGCTGCGGCTGTTCCCGCTC
This sequence comes from Gaiellaceae bacterium, assembly GCA_036259875.1. Classification (GTDB taxonomy): domain Bacteria; phylum Actinomycetota; class Thermoleophilia; order Gaiellales; family Gaiellaceae; genus DATAAZ01. The sequence continues at coordinate 18,777 of DATAAZ010000009.1, read as the reverse complement.
GAGTCGGGCGACGTGAGGCCGCCGGTGCCGTGGGAGCTCAACGTCGCACGGTTTCTGGCGCCGGCGGTTGCGCTCTCCGCGGCGTTGCAGGCGCTCGCGGCGGTGTTCAGGGACGAGTTGCAGGCACTAAGGGCAAGGTTCTGGCGCGGCCACGTCGTCGTTTGCGGGCTCGGCGAGAAGGGGCGGCTGATCGCGGAGTCGTTCCGTGAGCAAGGCGAGCGCGTGCTGGCGGTCGAGCGGGATCCGAGCTCCTCGCAGGTCGCCGCAGCCCGTGCGCGCGGAATCGTCGTCGTGGTGGGCGACGCGCGTGAGGAGTCGGTGCTGCGGCGCGTAGGCGCCGAGCGGGCTCGGTACGTCGTTGCCGTGGCCGGGGACGATGCGACAAACGCCCGCGTCGCGGCTCAGACGCGCGATCTCGCCGCGCAGCGCCGGGGATACGCGGTGGTCACGGCGCTCGTCCACGTCGTCGACGTGGATCTGTGCGACCTGTTGGCTGCTAGTGGCGTAACGGGCGGCAACGGTGAGCGGTTCCGGCTCGAGTTCTTCAACGTGTTCGAGCGTGGCGCGCAGGCGTGGCTAAGCGAGCATCCGCCCTTCGCCGACGGTAACGATCATCTGGTCGTCGTCGGCAGCGACGAGCTCGCGAGGGCACTCGTCGTCGGCGCCGCACGCGATTGGCTGACCGCCAACTCGGATGCGACGCGCCGGCCGCGGATCACGCTCGTCGATCGAGACGCAGAAACCGCGGCGGAGCTGCTCTCGCTTCGCTATCCGCCCCTCGATCGCCTCTGCGAGCTCGTCCCCCACGCGATCGAGGTCGCGTCGCCCGGATTCGTGCGAGCGCCGTTTTTTGGGGACGCGGCCACCGTCTACGTCTGCCTCGAGGACGAGGGGCGGGCGCTCGCAGCCGCGCTCTCCGTCGGGCAGCGGCTCCGCCGCCGCGAGGTCGCGCTCGTCGTGCGAGTCGCCCGCGCAGGCGGGTTGCCGGAGCTCGTACGCGCGTACGGCGCGCTCGAGACGTTCAGCCTGCTCGAGCGCACATGCACCGCCGAGCTGCTCGCCGGGCGGACGCGAAACGAAATCATCGCGCGCGCGATGCACGAGGAGTACTGCCGCAAGCAGGCCGCCGAGGGTCAGACGCCGGCTACGAACCCGTCCATGGTCGACTGGCAGCAGCTGCCCGAAAGCCTGCGCGAGTCGAATCGGCGACAGGCCGACCACGTCCCCGCGAAGCTCCAAGCCATCGGCTGCGCGCTCGCCCCGCTCGACGACTGGAGCGGCCAGACGCCCGCGCTCAGCGCCCGCGAAGTTGAGTACCTCGCGCGCCTGGAGCACGACCGGTGGATGGCGGAACGGCTGCTCGACGGGTGGACGTATGCACCGGGGCCGAAGGACCTTCGGCGCAAGCGGACGCCCTGGCTGATCCCCTGGGAGCAGATGCCCGAGAAGCAGCGAGAGTACGACCGAAACACCGTGCGCAACCTGCCGCGGTACCTCGCGCAAGCGGGGCTGCGAATCGTTCGCGTCGACGGTGCCGCACCCGGCGCCGATACACCGGCGGACGTCCCGATTCGGGACGCTACGGAGCGGGCGGGATGTTCCGGTTGACGCGGAACAGGTTGTCCGGGTCGTAGACCGCCTTCAGCGCCGCCAACCGCTCGAAGCTCTCTCGGTAGGCCGCCCGCAGCCGCGCGTCGTCGTCGTCCGCGGCCTGGGCGTTGACGTAGTTGCCGCCGGTCGAATACGGACGGATCGCCTCCCACGCGCTCCGCGCCCACGCGTGGTCGTTCTCGTGCTCCGGCGCGGCGGGCGGCCAGCAGCCGGCGGAGGCGAAGAAGGCGTCGGCGTCGCGGTTCCCGAACGAGGTAGCCGTGGCGTCACGGTCGGCGAGAGCGCCGCCGAGTTGAAAGATCATGAGCTGGGACATGGGCGACCGCATTCCGGCGCCCTGCTGCCGAAAGGTCTCGAGCACCTCCGCGGAGAGGCGAGACAGGAACTCGGCCCTCCACTCCTGGTGCATGCCCCCGGGCTGCGACCCATCGAACATCGACTGCTGCTCCACGTACGGCTTCTGCGCGATCAGGTCGACGATCGGTCGCCCGAATGTCCGAAGCCGTGCGACGTCGCGAGCGGCGCGAGACGGGTCGCCCGTATGGCAGGCGATCACGACGACGATCGGTTTCCCGTGCCAGCGCTCGGGCACGAACGGGGCCGCCGGTGCCAGTCGCACCATGATCGCGAGGGTCAGATCGCGCGGAGCTGTCTCCGCGACCTCCTGGTAGAGCCGAAGGACTTCGCCTGCGTCGTCGCCGTCCCAGGCGACGAGCCCACCGGTGATCTCGGGTCCGACCTCGTGTAGGCGAAAGACGAAGCGGGTCGCCACACCGAAATTGCCTCCGCCGCCACGAAGCGCCCAGAACAGGTCTTCGTGCTCGTCTCGGGCGGCCCGCCGAACCTCGCCGTCGGCCGTCACGATTTCGACCTCGTCGAGGTTGTCCACCGTCCAGCCGAAGCGGCGCGTCAGGTAGCCGAAGCCTCCGCCCAGCGTCAACCCGGCAACGCCGGTCTCCGAGACCATGCCGAGGACCGTCGCCAGCCCGTGGTTCTGGGTTGCCCGATCGACGTCGCGTAGAAGGCACCCCGGCCCGACCCGCGCCAACCGCCGCTCCGCATCGACGTCGACGCCTCTCATCTGCGACATGTCGAGCGTGAGGCCACCGTCGGCGAGCGCCGTGCCGGCGATGTTATGACCGCCGCCCTTGATCGAGAGGAGGATCCCGTTCGTGCGGGCGAACCGGATCGACTCGCGCACGTCATTGACGGAGGCGGGCTGAACGACGAAGGCAGGCGTCCTCGAGACCATGCCGTTCCAGATCCGGATCGGCTCGGCGAAGCCGGGATCGCCGCGCTGAAGCACCTGCCCCTCGAGCGTCGCCGAGAATTCATCGAGGGCCGCCGCCTCGATCTTGATGATGTCTCCGTCGAGCGCCGTCATCTGCACTGCCATGCGCCTCATCTGGATCACCTGTTAGACTCTGAATCGGAGGTTATTGCGTCGCCCAGAGCGGTGTCAACACCGAGGCTTTCCGCATTCTCATACCGGCTTCTCGCTCTCGTCGGACGGGGCGGCGCGGGCGCGCACGACCTCGTTCGGATGGCGCACCGCGGTCGCATCTACGCCTACGACGCGCCGAGCCAGTATTACGCCGAGCCAAAGCGGCTCGAGCGTCTCGGGTATCTGGCCGCGCGGAAGGAGCCGGGGAAGACCCGCGAGCGCACGCACTACACGCTGACCGAGAAGGGCCTAGCCGAGCTGCGCGAGTGGGTCCCGAAGCCGACGCCGTTCCCCCGCATGGATCACCAGGGGATCACGCGAGTGCTCGCCGCCGATCTCGTCGGCGAGGAACCGGTGCGCGACAGTATCACGGCCCTCCGCGGCGAGATCGCCGACCTCTCCGCGCGCCTCGACGAGTCGGAGAAGGTGGCGGAGACGTTGCCGCACCGGCGGAAGTACCTGCTCCTCAACCTCCGCCTCGCGCGGCGGCTCCTCGAAGCTCATCTCGCGTGGGTGGACGACGTCGAACGCGAGCTCGCGCCTAGGCGCCGTCGGGGACGTCAGCGAAGCGCTTGAGCATACGTCCGTAGCAAAAGCGCACGGGCTGGGCAGCTCGCTGAAGGGCAGGAGCAAGCGGGTCGACCTATTCGCCGGCATCCGTGTCCGCGACGACCGCGCCGCGTCGACGAGGACCGCATGCGCCCGGCGGGGCGCTCGTCACGATCTTCGTCGATGACCTGGACCCGCTTGCCGCGGAGATCGTCTGACGCGGAATTCAACCCGCCGAGCGCGTCACGTGCTCGAGCGGTGTGCGCAAACCAGCTTCCGTAGCTTCTTAGCGTCGCGAGCGCCGGTGCTGTCCCGCCGTTCTCGGTTCGTGGATGCTCCGCGGCACATCAATTGCGCGGGGCGGCGGCTTGCTCTAACGTACAACCGAATGGTTGTAGACGAGCTCACGGACGAGGGGGTGGACGACCTGTTCCACGCGCTCTCGGACGCCACCCGCCGGGACATCCTTCGCCGCTGCGCCGGGGAAGACCCGTCGGTGTCGCGTCTGGCTGACGCGTACCCGATGAGCTTCGCGGCGGTGCAGAAGCACGTCGCGGTGTTGGAACGGGCGGGCCTGGTCACGAAGGAGCGGCGCGGGCGAGAACAGCTCGTACGTACCGACCTCACCGCTGTGGACCGGGTGCGACAGGTTCTCGACGAGCTCGAACTGACGTGGCGCGCCCGCGCCGAGCGGATGTCGGACCTGCTTACGCGGCGGCCGAGACCGCGAACGACGAACTCAGAGGAGGACACCACAGAATGAGCGTGACGAGCGTCGACAAGGACTACGACAACCTGACGACTACCCTGGTGGCCGACTTCGACGCTCCGATTGACGAGGTCTGGCAGCTATGGGCCGATCCGCGCAAGTTGGAGCGCTGGTGGGGTCCGCCGACCTACCCCGCGACCTTCGAGAAGCACGACCTGTCCCCAGGCGGCGAGGTCACCTACTTCATGACCGGCCCGGAGGGCGATCAGCCGCGCGGCTGGTGGCGCGTCACATCCGTCGATCCGCCGACGTCGCTGCAATTCACCGACGGCTTCGCGAACGACGACGGAACGCCCAACGAGGACATGCCTGTGATCAACGTCGAAGTGCAGCTCCGCGAACGTGATGACGGAACGCGGATGGAGATCCGGTCGACCTACGAGTCCCGCGAGGCGATGGACAAGCTGATCGAGATGGGCGCACTCGAGGGCCTGCAGCAGTCGGTCGGCCAGATGGACGGTCTGCTCGCGGCCGGCACCAGCGCTTCGTAAGCGAGCTCAATTCGATGCCGAAGTTCGTGATTTCGACAACTCTCGAGGATCCGGCGTGGAACACACGACAGTCCTCGAGTCGTCGCGTTACGGCCGCGAGACGAATAGTCGGCGTGCCGCCGCTTACGGCCAGCCGACGCCGGGCGCGGGCGCGTCGAGGACGAGGATCTGTCCCGTTCTGGCCTCGATGACGTTCTCGACTCCCTCGGTGCCGCGCCAGTCCGCGGTAAGCATGAACAGCGTCCGACGGTCGGGACCGCCGAGCATGGTCGCGAAGCACGGGCGGCCGAGATCGATCCGCTCGAGCACTTCACCGCCCTCGCGGATGCGGGCGCAGTCGTTCGCCATGTTCGCGCTCGAGGCCCAGATGCAGCGGTCCGCGTCGAGGCAAATACCGTCGGGGCCGACCCCGTTGGCCCAGATACGACGGTTCGACAAGTTGCCGTCGTCCGCAATGTCGAAGGCGGTGAGGCGTGCGGCGAAGGACTCGGCGACGACGAGCGTCTTGTTGTCCGGCGTGATGACCATGCCGTTCGGGAAGGCGAGCTCGTTCGCCACCTCGCGGGCCTCGCCGTCCGGCGTCACGAGCGCGATCTTGCCAGGTGCTTTGCCGCTGGTGAGCACCTCGTCGAACTCGGCGAAGTCGAAGTTGATCGTGTTGACGTAGACGTTGCCGCGCCCGTCTACGGTGATCTCGCTCCACGCGAGCGGTGAGATGTGGCTGAGATCGGCGTGCCGGACGCGCGACCCGTCGGGCTCGACCCGGATCAGGTCCGGGCCCGTCATGAGCATCCGCCCGTCCGGGAGCCAGTTCGTCGCCCAACCAAGTCCGTCGGGGCCTTCTCCAACCACGTTGCTGTTGCCGTCGAGATCGACGGCGACGATCTGCCTCGTTCCCCAGTTCGAGAACCAGAGACGGCCGTCGTGCCACCGAGGCGACTCGGGCATCGCTAGGCCGTCGAGCAGTACGCGGGCCTGCATGGGCGCTCCTTCGTCGCGTTTTTACCGATACAGACGCGATGGACGGCGAAGGCTCATCGGTCGGCGCTCATCCAGGGCAGTGCCGACGGAAAACCGTCGTCGGTTCCGCCGTCAAGGCGAATCAAGGCGAATCCCGCTCGGTGAAGTCCCGCTCGAGCGTGCCGTCGGACTGCGTTCGGTCGGTCGTGACCTTGTAGGCGGCGACGTCCAGACGCTCGATCGGGTTCTCGACCCCGCAGCGCGGGTGCCATGGGTCAGCTCCGGTCCGGAAGGAAGTCCTTCAGCTTCGCCTTGAGCGACTGCTCGACGAAGGCGCGGCGGCCGGTATCGCCGCGCGCGACCGCAAGCACGAAGTGCCTCGCCTGCTCGAACGTGATGTGGGGCGGGAGCGGCGGAACCTCCGGATCGGTGACCGCCTCGAGCACGGCCGGCCGGTCGGCGGCGAGCGCCTTGTCCCAGGCGTCGGCGACCTCGTCCGGCGACTCCACCCGAACCCCCTTCAGTCCCACCAGCTCGGCGTAGCGCGCGTACGGGAAGTCGGGAATCTCCTGCGAGGCCTCGAACTTCGGATCCCCTTCGAGCGCGCGCTGCTCCCAGGTCACCTGGTTGAGGTCGCGGTTGTTGAGGACGAGCACAACGAGGCGCGGGTCGCTCCAGCGCTGCCAGTACTTGGCGATCGTGATCAGCTCGTTGATGCCGTTCATCTGCATGGCGCCGTCGCCGACGAGGGCGATCACGACCCGGTCGGGATGAGCGAACTTGGCGGCGATCGCGTAGGGCACGCCGCAGCCCATCGTCGCCAGCGTGCCGGAGAGCGAAGCCATCATCCCGCGCCGGAGCTTCAGATCGCGCGCGAACCAGTTCGCCGCCGAGCCCGAGTCGGAGGTGAGGATGCAATCCTCCGGCAGCCGTCGCGAGAGCTCCCGGAAGAGGCGCTGCGGGTTGATCGGGTCCGCCTCGATCATCGCCCGCTCCTCCACGACGTCCCACCACTCGGCGACGTTCTCCTCGATCTCCTCGCGCCACGAGCGGTCCGACTTTCGATCGAGCCGCGGGACGAGCGCCCGCAGCGTCTCGGCGCTGTCGCCGACGAGATGGACCTCCATCGGGTAGCGGATACCGATCATGCGCCCGTCGATGTCAATCTGGACACCGCGCGCCTTGCCCTCTTCGGGCAGGAACTCCGAGTAGGGGAAGCTCGAGCCGACCACGAGGAGCGTGTCGCAGCCCATCATCAGGTCGTAGCTCGGTTTCGTCCCGAGCAGGCCGATCGCGCCGGTGACGAACGGGAGGTCGTCGGGGACGGCGGCCTTGCCGAGCAGGGCCTTCGCGACGCCCGCGCCGAGCAGCTCGGCTGCCTGGATCACCTCGTCCGTCGCGTCGAGCGCGCCCTGCCCGACCAGCATCGCGACCCGCTCGCCCGCGTTCAGGATCTCAGCCGCCCGGTGGATCTCGTCCTCGGGTGGGATGACGCGGGCGCGCGCGTAGCCGATGCCGGAGTGGATCGTCCCGTGAGCGTGCTCGGGCTGCTCGACGGCGTCCATCGTCTGGACGTCGTTGGGGACGATCACGCAGGTGACGGTCCGCTCGGCCTGCGCGATTCGGAGTGCCCGGTCGACGAGGTGCCGCACCTGTTCCGGGTCGCTGACCATGTGAACGTACTCGTGCGCGACGTCCTTGAAGAGCGTCAGCAGGTCGACCTCCTGCTGGTAGTGGCCTCCGAGTGCCGCGCGTGCCTGCTGCCCAACGATCGCAACCACCGGCTGGTGGTCGAGCTTGGCGTCGTAGAGCCCGTTCAGGAGGTGGATCGCACCGGGCCCCGAGGTCGCAAGACAGACGCCGACCTCACCGGTGAACTTCGCATGGCCGCAGGCCATCAAGGCCGCCATTTCCTCGTGCCGGACCTGAACGAAGTCAATCCGGTCGCTCGCCCGGTCGAGCGCGCCGATGATCCCGTTGATTCCGTCACCCGGGTAGCCGTAAATCCGCTTCACGCCCCACTCGGAGAGGCGCCCAACGAGGAAGTCGCCGACGTTCATTCCATCCTCCTTTCGCGAGCCGCAGCGTTCACGCTGGATGCTCGAGCGCGAGCCTCGCTTTGCGGAGAACGAGCGTCTCGATGGTCAGACTGGGCTTGACGGCACCGGGCCGTCGACCAGACCGACCCGTCGCGGACCCAGAGGTTGGCCACGTCGTGCGCGCGGCAGTCGGGTGCGACCACCGAGGTCGCCGGGCCGGTGCCGGTGCGCGACGTGCCGAAATGTGGTGCGTGCCGTCGCACTCATCGAGCACGTCCATCAGGTCCTTCCCCGGCCGCGCTTGGGCGAAGCTGACCGAAAACTGGCAGCACGTGTTTGCCTCGACCTCGCCGTAGTCCTACTCGCCGGCCTCGAGCACGACGCTCACCCCGGGCTCGCCCCGGGCGTCCAGGACGCGCGCCGGGTCGCCGCGGAGCCGGCAAGCGCCGCCACGACGACCTGCTCGCTCGCCGCGCGCGGCGTCATCACGCGCCCCGGCGCCGTCAAAGCCGAAGGTCCGTGAAGCGCACGTCACCCATACCTCGTTGGTATCGATGTGCGGGCAGGACTTTCGCGTCTAGAGCGCTTGCTCGCCGCTCACGAGCGCGCGCAGGCTCTCGTGTTCCTCGCGGCACGCCGGACAACCGTCGAGGTGCGCGCGCAGGCCGGGAATCGCCGCGTCGGCGTCCGCGCCGGCGAGCTCCAGCTCGACGTACCGGTCGAGCTCGTCGAAGCAGACCTCGCAGCCGACCTCCGGCTCGGCCGGCCCGAGGAGCCGGCCGAGCGCCTGCCTGAGTTCGGGTCGCTCCATCATTTCTCCTCCTCCAGCCACGTCCCGAGCGCAAGGCCGCGCTCCTCGAGGTGCCTGCGCAGCTTGCGCCGCCCGTCGTGCAACGTCTTGTAGAGGGCGCCGCGGCTCGTGTTCAGCCGTTCCGCGAGGACGTCGATCGGCACGCCGTTCAGGGCGAGCGCGACGAGGACGCGGCGCTGGTGCGGCGTCAGCACCTCGGCGATCGCCTGCTGCAGGGTCGTCAAGAGCTCGCTCTGCTCCATCTGTTCGTCGGGCTCGAGTCCCGCGTTCGAGAAGAGGCTCCACGTCTCGGGCTCGAGCGGGACCTCGCGCCCCTGCCAGGCGCGCTTGCGCAGCTTGACCGCCGCCTCGAGCAGGGCGAACTTGTAGACCCAGGTGGTGAACCGGCTCGCCCCGCGGAAGTCGTCGAGCCGCGCCAGCACGCTTACCAGCGCGTCGTCGGCCGCCATTTGCGCGATGTCCTCGACGTCGTTACCGCGCAGGTCCGGCAGTGTCGGCCGCCGACGGGCGACCTCGAAGCGTGCGGCGCGAAGGAGCAGCGCGTGCAAGCGTGCAACCGCGTCGTCTCTCGTCGCGCCGTCGGCGCGCAGGGAGCGCAGCCACTGGCGCGACTCTTCGTCGAGGAGCGAAGGCGAGGCGGTTCCCGTTTTCGCGCTCGCGTGAGTCGTCGACTCCATCGGCTCGACACGCAGCGTAGCGGCGTTCATGCGGCGCCTCTCTCCCCGAGCGGGGTGAGGATCCGCACAGCAAGGTGGGGTGGACAGCCTCGCTCGACGAGCTCGATCAGCGCGTGCAGGTCGTAGCGCGAGTCACCGGCCACGCTCGCAGCAAGCGGCCGCGGAAAACCCGAGGCGGCGAGCTGGTCGCAGCGCCACGCCACGACCTCGTTCGCCTCGCGTTCCAGTGTCAGGTCGGTCCGCACGCTTCGTTTGTGTCGGGAGCGAGGAGGTTCTTACCGGGCGAGCATCCCGGAGCGGTCTCGCGCTCCGGGACGGCTCGTCGACGGTTGTGCGTGTTAGCGAAAGCGGCGCGGGAACTGCTTGACGATCCCCTGCGAGAGCGTGTCCGCCATCTGCAGTGCGTGATGGTGAATGCGGTCGTACGCGGCGACGTCCGCGCCCCAGTCGCCCTGCAGGCGGGCGACGGCTTCCTCGGTGGTGAGGCGGAGGTGCTCGCCGAGCATCGACTCGAGCGCGTCGACCTTCCAGTGTCTCGGATTTGCGCTGTTCAGGAACCTGGCGATGTCTCGCGCGTTCGCCTCCCAGCGCGCCTGCGCGTCCGCGAGCGTCGCCTGGTCGCCCGCCTTGGCGGCGAGGACGAGATCGGCCGCGATCAGGATGTGTCCGCGGAGGAGCTCGGTCAGCGCGTTGCCGGCGGCGGTGCCGTAGAAGGGCTTGATCGCGTTGCCGATGTCCGTCTGGTTCGCGAGCAGCCGGGCGACCGTCGCGTCCGTGTCGGGTGACTCCGTCGTCAGGCTGATGATCGCGAGGCGAGTCCACGTGACGTGGTCCTCCCAGAGCCGGCGCATCTCGTTTCGAAGCGCGAGCTCCTTCTTCGTGATCTTCCCCTTCGCGGCGGTCGCCTTCGCTCCGTGGGCCGCCGTACTGTGCGCCTCGGCGGGGGAGCCGCCGGAGAACGCGATCGCAACCAGGGCGGCGACGAGCGCGACCGCCGCGGTGAGGCCGAGCGGGACCGGCCGCCAGGCTCGTGTCTTCGTCATCTCATAACTCCTTCCGGTCGTCGTGTGCGGCTCGTACGTGACCGGGGAGCTGCGGTTCTTACTGCCCGCTCGGGAAGCGGCCTGCCGCGCAGGTGAAACGGCGGGTCGGCAAGACGCCGTAAGACGGCAACGGCGTTCGACACCAAGCGTGTATGGACAACGCTCGGTTCGAGCGAGCGGGCAACGACCCGGGTCGATGCCGCGCAGCTGGGCTTTGCCCGGCCCTCGGGCGAGCCGTCAGGGAGGTCCCGAATGCACTTTGACGTTGTCATCGTCGGCGGCGGGCTGGCGTCCGCGCGCGCGATCAAGACCTATCGCGAGGCGGGCGGTCGGGGACGCCTCGCGCTCTTCTCGAGCGACGAGTCGCTGCCCTACCACCGGCCGCCCCTCTCGAAGCGCTACCTCAAGGGCGAGGTCGAGCCCGAGCAGACGCTCGTCGAAACCGAGACGTTCTACGACGACCACGGCGTGGCCGTTTTTCTCAGGACGCCTATTCGCCGAGTCGCGCTCGACGAGCGAGAGGTGGAAGACGAGGACGGCCATCGTTACGGCTTCGGCGAACTGGTGCTCGCGCCCGGCGCTACCCCCCGGAGGCTGCCCGTTTCGGGCGGGACCCTCGACGGAGTCTTCGCCCTACGCAGCCTGGCCGACGCGACCGCCATCCGCGACGCGGCGCGTACGGCCAAGCGAGCCGTCGTCGTCGGCGCGGGGTTCATCGGCATGGAAGTGGGAGCCTCGCTGCGGCAGCTCGGACTCGACGTCTCGCTCGTCCACCTGGGGCAGGGCCTCTACGATCAGTTCCGCGCCGCGGAGCTGTCCCGCGAGCTCGCCGAGCTCTACGGCGAGCGGGGGGTCGAGCTCTATCTCGAGGATGCCGTCGCCGGCTTTCGGGGGGACTCGACGCTCGCGGCGGTCGAGACGGAGAGCGGGAAGATCCTCGAGGCTGACCTCGCCGTGGTCGGAGTCGGCGTCGTGCCCTCTACCCACTTCCTCGCCGACAGCGGTCTTCCCCTCGACGACGGCATCGTCGTCGACGAGCGCTTCGAGAGCGTCCCGGGCGTCTACGCGGTCGGCGATGCGGCTCGCTTCTACGACCCTCTTTACGGCCGGCATCGCCGGATCGAGCACTGGTCGAACGCGAACTACCAGGGGAGCGAGCTCGGCAAGATCCTCGCGGGGGCCGAGGGCGGCTACGAGACGCTGTCGAGCTTCTTCACGGAGGTTTTCGGCGTCACGATCAAGCTCTTCGGCGACTCCACCGCCGGCGGCGACGTCGTCATGCGCGGTTCGCTTCACGAGCGCGACCTGGTCGGCTTCTACCTCGACGAGGATTGGCGCCTCGTTGCGGCGATTGCCGCCGGACAGGAGGAGGACGTCGAGGACGCGCTGAGGGAGCTCGTTCGCGGGCGCCGGCTCGCGCGCGAGCGGGCGATTCTCTCTGACCGCTCGACGAGCCTCGAAGAGGCGTTCGCGCTAATCCCGTCCGGGGCGTCGTAGCGATGCGCCCGCCGCTGCACGCCTCGCAGTTCGACGGAGGTTCGCCGCTACGTCGTTCTCGATCAGGCGCGATTGGTCACGCGCTCGTGGTGCATGATCCAGTTCAGCATGAAGGTCTCGCCGCCGTCGAACGAGAACGACTGCTCCCAGTGCGCGGACGTGTCAGTGATGTCCGTCCAGAGGAAGCGGACGTGCACCTCGCGGCCGTCGACGACGTCCTTGCCATCGAACTGCCCGACGCCGTCACGAAAGCGCCCCATGACCGGTGAGTCGAGCCGGCCATGCCCGGCGGTCGACGCCCACCAGATACGCCACAGCCCGGTCTCGGAGTCGAGCAGGCGGAGCGCGTATCCCTGGAAGCCGGGGCGGCCGGGGAACTCCGGCGCGTCGTACGTCTGCACGTTGCCGAGCCTCCGGAGGATCGGGTAAGCCTCCGAGCTCGCCTCGAACTCGGACCAGGACTCCGACTCACCGAGGGGATCGTCGAGCCGGCGATTATGGATGCGCCAGCTCCCGAAGAGAAAGTCGAAGTCGTCAGGCGTCGCGGCCGGCGAGGCCGCGTCTTTGGTGGAACGTTGGCTCATCCAGCCTCCCGTTTTCTGGACATGAGTATGGCGCGGCTTCGTCGTGCCATGCTCGCCTTTCGCGACGGACGACGCGCAGCGTGCTGCCTCCGGCACTCCGCACGAGCGGTTGCACGCCTCGATCGTGCCGAAGACCTGGCATTGCGCAAAGGTCCAACACGGCGGTTTCGGATGAGTCCAGCTGGTGACGCTTTTGCCCTGGCTCTCGCTCTCGAGGTGACGCCCGCGCACGACGGTCCGCCGGGTCTCGCTCGCGAACGCACGCCGGCATGCCTCGACCTGGTCGTCGAGATCCGCAAAGCAAGCGAGGCGCGCGATCGGAGCGAGCACGCGGCGTGGGCGCGGATTCGCGCCGGCTCGGATTACGCGCCCTTGCTCGAGGCCATGCCCGACGACGCCTGCCACGGCGTCTACGCCTCGAGTCTGTGCTCCTCGAGGAGCCGCCGACGGCTCGCCATCTCCATCGTCAGCCCGTAGCGCGCCCGGATCTCAGCAAGCGCATCGACGTCGGGCTCACCCGGGCGTCCGAGCTCGGGCGCGAGGTCGGCGAAGTACTGCTCGAAGCCACCGGGCGAGATGATCTCGAGCAGACGTGTCTCCTCGTCGCCCGGGTTCCAGTAGGCGTGCGGGATTCCGCGCGGCTTCAGTATCAGGTCCCCCGGCCCGGCCTCGACCACCTCGTCCCCGATTTGTGCCCCAAGACGGCCTGCGAGAACGAACGAATACTCGTCCTCGCGCTGGTGCGTGTGGATCGGTGCGGCGAGTGCGCGCGGCGGGATCGTCTGTTCGACGAGCGCGAAGCGCCCGTCGGACCTCTCGGCGCGGAGGACGTAACGGTTTCCCAGCCGCGGGAAGTCAGCGCGCTCCGTTTCCTCTGTTCGCAGCGTGTGCTGTGTAACCGTCGGCATCCGGAACTCCTCCTCGGTGAACACGATGTTTATCGAAAGCGAGGGGGAGGCTAATATTCGACGAACGAGGTGTCAATTCAAAAGCGGAAGTACGAGTTACGAGCCCGGGCCGAACGCCAACGGGAGACGCGTCGGCGCATTGCGGCCGCGACTGCCGAACTGCACGAGGAGGTCGGCCCCGCCCGGACGACTGTCGCGGAGATCGCGCGCCGTGCCGGCGTGCAGCGGCTGACCGTCTACAAGAACTTCCCGGACGAGTATGAGCTCTTCGCCGCTTGCCAACGCCACTTCCTTGCTGAGAACCCGCCCCCCGATCCGACGGCGGCTCTCGCGATCGCCGACGCCGGCGAGCGGCTGGAGGCCATGCTCCGCCGGCTCTACCGCTGGTACCGGCGCACCGAACGCATGTCGGCGAACATCCGGCGCGACCGCGCAAGCGTCCCGGCGCTCGATTCGCTGATGGCTCGCACGACCGACGCCAGGGCAGCCGAGCTCGCGCAGGCTCTCGCCGCCGGGTTCGTCGAGGGCGGAAGGCCGCGGCGCGAGGTGCACGCCGTCGTCGCGCTCGCACTCGATTTCTGGACCTGGCGACGGCTCACGAGAGAGGGCCTGAGCGACGCGGCCTCGGCGCGTCTCATGGCCGAGGCTGTACGGACCGCAGTCGGAGACACCGGGTAGCAACCCGCAGGCGTTTGCGCGAATCGGCATCCCGCTGACTCGGAGGCAGGGATGTGCGACAACGAGAGACCGTGATTTGGCGGTCGCGGGGACGACGTTAGTGCTGCCCAATCGCGCGGAGTTTGTCGGCGGCCTACGGCGCTCGTCGCAGGCCGCTTTCCGCGTTCGGGCGCCGGCGAACGCGCGGTCGCGACCAGCATCTCCCGCAGCGTGACGGTGGTGAACTCGGCCCGCTCGCCGGGCGATGCCACGGCGAACCACGACGCCGCGGTTGCCGGCGTCTCGCGTCAATCTTTCATGCCCGTTGGGAACAGGTAGTCGACGTACGCGTCCGCATGGTTGATCGACGTCCATTCGCGGTCGATAACCGCTCCGCAGATCGGCGTCGTCGAGTGCGCGGCGAGCCACGCGCGAGTTCGGTGAGCGGCGATGAGTTAACCTCGGTGCCGTCCTTCGAGCCGTTTCCTAAGGGGAGCGTGCAGATGCCTTCTCAGGCGTACCTGCTGGCGGATCAGCCCTCCGAGCTGGAGCGGCTGCAACTCCAGTCGCGGGTGTGGGAACCGAGCGGGCGCCGGCTTCTCGACGAGATCGGCGAAGGTCACGGCGCGCGGGTCCTCGACGTCGGGTGCGGTGCGATCGGGTGGCTCCGATTGCTCAGCGAGTGGGTCGGGCCCGACGGCGAGGTGGTGGGGACCGATATCGACGACGCGATGCTCGCCGCCGCCGGACAGTTCGTGGACGCGGAAGGCCTCCGCAATGTTGTGCTCACGAAGGACGACCTCTTCGCCAGCAAGCTTGAGGCGTCGTCGTTCGACCTCGTCCACGCTCGGTTCCAGATCGCACCGCTGGGTCGTGGGCCAGACCAGGTCTCCAACCACGTCCGACTCCTCCGGCCGGGCGGCACGGTGGTACTGGAGGAGTGGGACGTGAGCTCGTGGCATTTCAATCCTCCTGCGCGTGCGCTCGAGACGCTGATCGACCTCATCGGGCAGTCGTTCGTGCGGTCCGGCGGGGACATGCAGGCCGGTCGCAAGCTGCTTGACCTGGTCCGTGGCTTCGGTATCGAAGGGAACGTCAGGGCCGAGGTCTTGGCGCTTCCTCCGGGACATCCCTACCTGCCGTTGCCGCTCCAGTTCGCCACAGCCTTGGAGCAGCGACTCCTGTCGATCGTGACGGTCGACGAGCTAAAGGAGCTTCGAAAGAAAGGCGAAGCCGAGCTCGAGGAGCCAGGCCGCTGGGGTACCACGTTCACGCTCGTGCAGTGCTGGGGCCAGCGCGCTCCGTAGCTCAATCGGTTTCGTTCGGCGCTTCGGCAGAAATGCGGTCGGCGATCTCGCGCGCACGCGGCTCCAGCATGCGGCAGTCCGTCCAGACGACGCCGCGCTTCGCCGCGAGGAGGTTGCATCGCTCGGCCGGTACGAGCGTCTCCATCCACGGTGGGCCGGCCTTACGTCGCTTGGTGGCTCTTCGCAGGAGCCGACGCTTCGGAGATTTCGATGCCGTAGCGCTGCGCGACCTCCGTAAATCGTCCCAGCGCCTCCGGCGATGGAAGCGGAGGTGCGGCCCGTAGGGCCGAAGCCGCCTCGCGGAAGAAACCTTCGATCCCACCAGGCACCGCGACCATGAGCGCTCGGGCGGGACGGTCGCCCGTGTTCGCGAAGCGGTGAGGCGAGTTCCGCTTCATGAAGATTACGTCGCCGGCCTCGATGGTGCGTCGCTCGCCTTCCGTCTCAAAATCGATTGCCCCTTCAATTCCCGTACCAGCGGAGCGACTCCCGCTCGTCGGGGTGAAGCGGCGATCCGGTGCCGGCCGGAAGGGTCGCCTCGACCATCGTGGCAACGCCGCCGGTCGTCTCGTTTTCGACAAGGATCCGATGCTCGACGCCGAAGATGTCGTGGACGTCGGCGTAACCGTCATGCACTCGAGCGGGCGGGCGGCGACGCGGTCAGCGCGGCGGCGCCGCCCTCGTATCGGCGGTCAGGGTGACTACCCCGTGGCTGCCGGTGCCCTCGGTTTGCGACCGGGCGCCCGGGATCGCCGAGGCCGACCTCCCGCACGTCTTCGACCGTTTCTACCGCTCACTGGGGACGCGCGGCCTGCCCGGATCCGGCTCGCGATCGTCCGGCAGGTCGCCGATTTGCATGGCGGCTCCGTGCGTGCCGAGCGCGCGGACGGAGGCAGTGCTCGGCTCCGACTCGCGCTACCAGTCGTGAGCTCTTAGCGAGCTCTTAGCTCGCGTTCAGGCCCCTCTCACCGGCCCCTGATCTCCTCCTTGCCATGGGCAATCCGAGGGAAGGAGGTCATATGAGCTTGAGAGGGTGGGCGAGCGTAGCGGGCGTCGTGCTCGCCGCGCTCGCCCTCACCCTCGCCCTCTCGGCGTGTGGCGGCGGGGGCGAGGGAGGCGCGGGCAACGAGGTCGCCTCGCTCGGCGATTCCTCCTCGGAAGGCCGCGAGGGATCGCAAGCGTCCGACGACGCCGAGGACCGGCGCGAGGGCGCGCTCAAGTTCGCACAGTGCATGCGCGAACACGGGATCGATCACCCGGATCCGGACGAGAACGGCCTGTTTCGAATCGAGCCCGAGCAGGGTCTCGATCCCCAGTCGGCCAAGTTCCGGGAAGCGTCCGAGGCGTGTGAGAAGTACCTCGCGGAGATGGGGCCGCCGCCGGAGCTGAGCGAAGAGGATCGGAAGAACATGCAAGAGCAGATGCTCGCCTTCGCGAAGTGCATGCGCGAGCAAGGCATCGACATGCCCGATCCGAAGTTCGACGGAGAAGGCGGCGGATTCGTTTTCGAGTTCGGCGCCGAAGGTTTCGATCCGAGCGATCCCAAGTATCGCGAGGCGGAGCAAGCGTGCCGGGAGTACAGCCCCGAGCGGAACCCGCCCGACTTCAGCGAGTGACGATGGGCGAGCGCGACGACACGAGCACGCTCGCAGCGCCGGTGGGCGACGGTGAGGCAGGCGAGGAGCGGACGGGCGAGCGGCGCGGCGTGCGCTCGCTCGCCCACCGGGCCGCGAGGCCTGCTGCCGTCGCCGCCGCGCTCGCGCTGGTGGCTGTCGCGGCGTGGGCCGCCTTCGCGTCCGCCTCGGACGACGATGCGACCTCCCGTGCCGCGTCGCGGACGGCCACCGCCACCGTGACGAGGCGGAACCTGGTCGCGCGTGACACGTTCGAGGGGTCGCTCGGTTTCGCCGACTTGCGCCCGCTCGCGAGCGCGCTCGCGGGCACGATCACGAATCTCCCGAGGGAGGGTGACGTCGTCGGACGAGGCGGTGTTCTCTACCGCGTGAACGGGATGCCGGTCGTCCTTCTCTACGGCTCCCACCCCCTGTGGCGGACGCTCGCGGAGGGGGTGGAAGGTGAGGACGTCCGCCAGCTCGAGAAGAACCTCGTCACGCTCGGCTACGACCCCGACGGCGATATCGAGATCGACCGTGAGTTCGATTGGGCGACGGAGGCGGCCGTCGGGCGGTGGCAGGACGACTTGGGCGTGACCGAAGACGGGACGGTCGAGCCGGACGAGGCCGTCTTCCTTCCCGGCCCGCGGCGGATCGGCGAACTAAAGACCGCGCTGGGGTCGCAGATAGGCACCGGCGCGACCGTCATGGATACGTCTGCGACGCGACGCATCGTGACCGTCGATCTCGACGCCCGCCGCCAGACGCTTGTCCGGCAGGGCCAGTCAGTCCGGATCGAGATGCCGAACGGCCGGGCCGTCAGAGGGCGGATCGCCGATGTCGGCAAGGTCGCCGAAACGAATGGCGAGGGCGGAACGCCCACCATCGAGGTCACGATCACCGTGCCCAACGCGCGGGCGACCGGAAACCTCGATCAGGCTCCCGTCGACGTTGCAATCGCGCGCGAAACGAGGAGGAACGTCCTCACCGTCCCCGTGACAGCCTTGCTCGCGCT
The DNA here is from genome assembly GCA_036259875.1 of Gaiellaceae bacterium. GTDB lineage: Bacteria > Actinomycetota > Thermoleophilia > Gaiellales > Gaiellaceae > DATAAZ01. Next base: position 802 of record DATAAZ010000009.1, on the reverse strand, counting down.
CGCGGGTGGCGGCTACGCGGTCGAGGTTGCGGACGGCGACAATACGAGGCTCGTGCGGGTCCGACCCGGCCTCTTCGCAGACGGGCTCGTTGAGATCACCGGCGAGGGGATCCGTGCGGGAACGAAGGTGGTGATTCCGGAATGAAGCGATCGCTGGCCTTCGGGAGCGGCGGGAACGCCGTCCGGGTCGGAATGCTCGCCGAAGTGGTCGAGCGAGCGTTTCGGAAACGGCCGCGCCGCGACCTCCCGCGCGGATGAGCACCCGGTCGATCGTGCCGCCGTCCGTGGTCGCGACTCGCTTGGAGCTCGCCGCAGGCGCGGTCGTGCTCGAGCTCCGCGACGTCATGAAGACGTACCGGGGACCCGTCGAGGCGCTGCGCGGCGTCACGCTCGCGGTGCGAAGCGGGGAGCTGGCCGCCGTCGTCGGCCCGTCGGGGTCCGGCAAATCGACGCTCCTCCACATCATGGGCACGCTCGAGCGCCCGACCTCGGGGACCGTCCGCGTCGACGGGCACGACGTCGCGGCGCTCACGGACGGTGAGCTCGCGGGGCTGCGCGCCACGCGGATCGGCTTCGTCTTCCAGCGGTTCTTCCTCCTCGACGGGATGACTGCGCTCGAGAACGTGGCCACCGGCTTGGTCTACACCGGCACGCCACCAGGGGCGCGGCGCGAGCTCGCCCGCGAGGCGCTCGAGCGGGTTGGTCTCGGGCACAGGCTTGGGCACACACCGGCGAAGCTCTCGGGCGGCGAGCGCCAGCGCGTTGCGATCGCGCGCGCACTCCTCGGGCCGCCGGCGATCAT
>DATAAZ010000008.1:0-56320 GCA_036259875.1 Gaiellaceae bacterium | reverse complement strand
GCCGCCCGCCGCCTCGCGTCCGGCGGCACCCCCGCGCTCGCCGCCGTCCGCGGGCGCCCCGACCGAAGGCGGTGCGGTGCCGACGCCGGCCGCGCCCGCGCCGGTGGGCGGAGGCGGCGACGATGGCGGGGACGACGGCGGCGGCGACGATGGCGGGGACGGCGACGACGGTGGCGGAGACGACTGACGTGGGCGTTCGGAACCGCTTCCGGCTGCTGCCCTCGAGCCTTCGCACGCGGATCCTCGCGGCGTTCGTCGGGTTCCTCGTCCTCGCGATCGCCGCGTCCGTCTTCGTGACGCGCGAGGTCCTGCTCCTCCGCCTCGACCGCCAGATCGACGCGGCGCTCGTGCAGGAGGCGGCTGAGCTGCGGCGGCTCGCGCGCGGCGTCGACCCGGCGACGGGCCGGCGGTTCGGCTCCGACGTCGAGCGGATCTTCGAGGTCTTTCTCCAACGAAACGTGCCGTCGCGAAACGAAGCGCTCATCACGTTCATCGACGCCCGTCCGTACCTCCGAAGCCGCGCCGTCCTCCCGTACCGACTCGATCGCGACCCCGAGCTCGTCGCGCGCTGGGGCCGGATCGTTGAGACCGAGCGCGGCCGCGTCCAGACGCCGGCCGGACGGATCGAGTACCTCGCTGTGCCGCTCCAGCGCGAGGGCGAGACGCGGGGCGTGTTCGTCGCCGCGATCTTCCGTGACCGCGAGAAGGCAGAGATCGAGACGGCGATCCGCGCCGCAGGCGCGGTCGGGCTCGCGATCCTCCTTGTCGGGTCGCTCCTCGCGTGGCGGCTCGCGCGCAGGGTCGTCGAGCCCGTCGCGTCGCTCACGCGCACGGCGCGAGCGATCTCCGAGACGGACTTCGGCCGGCGAATCCCGGTCGAGACCGACGACGAGGTCGGGCAGCTCGCCGCCACGTTCAACGAGATGCTCGACCGCCTCGAGCGCGCGTTCGAGGCGCAGCGGCGCTTCGTCGACGACGCCGGCCACGAGCTCCGGACGCCGCTGACGATCGCGCGCGGCCACCTCGAGCTCCTCGGCGACGACCCGGAGGAGCGCCGACAGACCGTGGGCCTGGTGCTCGACGAGCTCGATCGGATGCGGCGGATCGTCGACGACCTCCTGCTCCTCGCCAAGCACGAGCAGCCCGACTTCCTCGACCTCGAGACCGTCGAGATCGGCGCCATGACGGACGAGCTCCACGCGAAGGTGAGCGCCCTCGCGCCGCGCGACTGGACGGTCGAGCGGCGGGGGCGCGGCGTCGTCGTCGCGGACCGCCAGCGCGTCACGCAGGCGGTCGTCCAGCTCGCCGAGAACGCGGCGGGCGTCACCGACGACGGCGAGCGGATCGAGCTCGGCTCGGAGGTCGTCAACGGCGAGGCGCGGATCTGGGTGCGCGACCGCGGCCCCGGGATCCCGCTCCGCGAACAACCGCGCATCTTCGAGCGTTTCCGGCGCGGCCGCGACGAGCGTCGCTCGGAGGGCGCGGGGCTCGGCCTCGCGATCGTGAAGGCGATCGCCGAGGCCCACCACGGCCGGATCGAGGTGGACAGCCGCCCGGGCGCGGGCGCGACGTTCACCCTCGTCGTGCCCGTCGACCAACCGCAAGAGCAAGGAGAGGAGAGGACGTGAGCCGGATCCTGATCGCCGAGGACGAGGCGCGGATCGCGTCGTTCGTCGAGAAGGGCCTGCGAGCGAACGGCTTCGCGACCGAGATCGCGGCGGACGGGGAGACGGCCTACGCGCTCGCGCGCACGGGCCGCTTTGACCTCCTGATCCTCGACGTCGGCCTGCCGGGCCTAGACGGGTTCGAGGTGCTGCGGCATCTCAGGGAGGCCGGCCAGACGCTTCCCGTGGTGATCCTGACGGCGCGGGACAGCGTGCGCGACACGGTCGCGGGCCTCGAGGGCGGGGCGGACGACTACATCACGAAGCCGTTCCGGTTCGAGGAGCTCCTCGCACGGGTGCGCGTGCGGCTGCGGGGCGACCGGGCGGCCGAGCAGACCGTGCTGCGCGTCGGCGACCTTTCCCTCGATCTTCGGACGAGGCAGGCGACGGTCGAGGGCCGCATGGTCGACCTCAGCGCGCGGGAGTTCGCGCTCGCGGAGGTCTTCTTCCGCCACCCCGGCCAGGTCCTGAGCCGCGAGCAGCTCTTGAGCCACGTCTGGGGGTACGACTTCGACCCGGGCTCGAACGTCGTGGACGTGTACGTGGGGTATCTCCGTCGGAAGCTCGGGAACGATCGGATCGCGAGCGTTCGGGGGATGGGGTACCGAATGGAAAGGGAACCTCCTCGATGACGGCGAGGGCGGCTCCGTGGCCGCCTTCGTGAGACGCCGGAAATTCGTCAGTGCCGAACGATTTGCCACGGGTGCGACGGTTCGAATCACGGGGCCGAATAAGCATCCCTCTCAGGGTCACGAGGCGGCTTGATGTCCGCGTCCGTCCGTCACCCGCAGCTGAGCGACCTCTTCGCCGACGAAGGCGGCTCTCATCGGGCGGAGCGGGGTCGCGGCCCACGCAAGCGGCTATCCTGCCTTCTACGTAGGGGAGTATCCCCCCGCGCGCCGTCGTCACTACTCGGCCCGCTGGCCCGGCGGAGCGGCCCAGAGACGGGCGGGAGAGACCTACGAAGGACATCGCGCTGACTCCTTCGGAGGTGTCTCATGCAGTCACGCATCACTTCGGTCGGCGAGGGCTCGGCGGCATCGGACGAGGCCGTATTCCATCGGGTCCTCGTCGGGATCGACTCGACGGACGAAAGCCTCGTCGCCGCCGCTCAGGCCGGGGTGCTGCGCGCGCCGGGCGGGCAGCTCATCTTGCTTGCGGCGGTCGAACGGCATCTCGCGTCGCACGCGGGGATGTTGGCGCCCACGGCCGAGGACCACCTTCTAGCCGAGACCTCGACCGAGCTCGAGCGCGCCCAACAGCTCCTCGATGCCGACGATGCCGTCCTCGCGTCGGGAAGCCTCGTCCGCCTGCTCTGCTCCGAGTGCGCGAGCCGGGGCGCGACGCTGATCGCGGTCGGCGTCCGCCCCCACCGGCGCCTGGGAGCAGTGACGTTCGGCGGTCACGACGTGGAGGCGCTCCACGACGCGCGGTGCTCGGTGCTGATCGCTCGCCCGGGCTGGGGGCCGGCGCACCCGGACCGGGTGCTCGTGGGCGTGGACGGGTCTCCAGAGGCGCGGGCGGCCGAGAGAGTGGCGCGCTCGCTCGCCGTCCGGCTCGGCTGCGAGGTGGTGCCCGTTGTCGCCCTGGGAGCGGACCTCGACGTCACCGTGCTCCGTGCGGAGCGCGACGACGCGCTGCTCTATCCGGGCTCACCTCTCGATGCGGTCGTAAGCGCCTCGACGTCGCGGAGCTTGATCGTGGTGGGCCGGTCGCGCGGGCGCGGCCGCCGCTGGGGAGGCGGGCTGGCCGAGCGGGTCGTCTACGCCGCCCGCTGTTCGGTGCTCGTGCTCGAGCGCGAGGCAGGCCGCGAAGACAGCCGTAGCGAGTCGGGCGCGACAGGCGATGGCTAGGGCGGCCACGGCCCGGGCCACAGCACGAGCGCGCGCGCTCCCTGAGCGCGGAGCCGGCGGCGACTCCTGGCACAGCCTCGCGGTCGAGGAGGTCGCGGCCGTCCTCGAGACCCGGCTCGAGTCGGGCCTCAGCGAGGCGGAGGCGAGGCGGCGGCTGGCGGAGTACGGGCCGAACGAGCTCGAGCGAGCGCGCGCGGTAGCACCCTGGAAGCTCTTCCTCGAGCAGTTCAAGAACGTTCTCATCCTGATCCTGCTCGCCGCCGTCGGCCTCTCCATCGTGCTCGGGCACGCGACGGAGGCGATCGTGATCGGCGCGATCGTGCTGCTGGCCGCGCTGCTCGGGTTCGCGCAGGAGTACCGCGCGGAGCGCGCGATCGAAGCGCTGCGCCGGATGGCCGCGCCGACGGCGACCTTGCGCCGCGACGGGGCGGACGTCGACGTCCCGGCGCGCGAGCTCGTTCCAGGCGACGTGCTGCATCTGCGCGCGGGCGACAAGGTCGCGGCCGACGGGCGACTGGTGGACGCGGTGAACCTGCGGGTCGAGGAGTCGGCGCTGACCGGCGAGTCCGTGCCCGTGGACAAGCAGACGACCCCACTCGACGGCGACGACCTCGCCGTCGGCGATCGCACGAACATGGTGTACTCCGGAACCGCGATCGCCTATGGGCGCGGCTCCGCCGTCGTCGTCGCGACGGGCTCCCAGACGGAGTTCGGCGGCATCGCGCGGATGCTCGAATCGATCGAGCGGGCGAAGACGCCGCTACAGGTCAGCCTCGATCGCGTGGCGATGCTGCTGGCGCGGGCGGCGATCGTCGTCGTGCTACTCGTAATGACGCTCGGGCTTGTCCGTGGCCAGCCGCTACTCGACATGCTCCTGTTCGGGACGGCGCTGGCGGTCGCGGTCGTCCCTGAGGCGCTACCGGCCGTTATCACGATCTCGCTGACGCTGGCGGCGCAGCGGATGGCCAAGCGGAACGCGCTCGTCCGGCGCCTGCCCGCGATCGAGACGCTCGGCGGCGTCTCCGTCATCTGCACCGACAAGACCGGCACGCTGACGAGGGACGAGATGACCGTGCGCAAGGTCCTTGTCGCAGGCGAGCTGCTGGAGGTCTCGGGCGCCGGTTACGAGCCGGAGGGCGAGTTCTCGCGTGACGGCTCGCCCGTCGACCCTCCTCGTGAGCCCTTGCGCGAGGCGCTGCAGGCGGCTGTCCTGGCCTCCGACGCGCAGCTGCTGCCGGGTGAGACGGACCGGGAATGGCAGGTTCGCGGTGACCCAACCGAGGGCGCGCTGCTCGTGGCGGCGGTGAAGGCGGGCCTCGACCACGACGAGCTGCGCGCTCGCTTCCCGCGCGTCGACGAGATCCCGTTCACGTCCGAGAGCAAGCGAATGACGACGCTGCACGAGACGTCTGACGGAGTGGTCGCGTATGCGAAGGGTGCGCCCGAAGTGATCCTCGCTGCCTGCACGCGGCAGCTCACGGCCTCGGGCGACGCGGAGCTCCACGCCGACGCCCGCGATGCTCTCCTCGAGACGGCGCAGACGTTCGCAGGCGAGGCGCTCCGCGTCCTCGCCGTCGCCCGGCGAGCGCCCGCGACGCGCACCACGGCGGAGCGCGAGCTGACGTTCCTCGCGCTGATCGGGATGATCGACCCGCCGCGCCCGGAGGCGAAGCGCGCGGTCGAGACGTGCAGGAGCGCCGGGGTGACGCCAGTGATGATCACGGGCGACCATCCGCTGACAGCCACGGCGATCGCGCGCGAACTCGGCATCCTTACGGACGGCCGCGCCGTCACGGGTGCCGAGCTCGACGCCATGGACGACGCGGAGCTCGAGCGCGAGGTCGAGAGAATCCAGGTCTACTCGCGCGTCTCGCCTCTCCACAAGCTGCGCGTCGTCACGGCGCTGCAGCACGAGGCGCACGCCGTCGCGATGACCGGCGACGGCGTCAACGATGCGCCAGCGCTCAAGAAGGCTGACATCGGCGTCGCGATGGGCATCACGGGCACGGACGTCGCCAAGGAGGCGGCGGCGATGACCCTCACCGACGACAACTTCGCCTCCATCGTCGCCGCCGTGGAAGAGGGGCGCGGCGTCTTCGCCAACATCAAGAAGTACCTGATGTACCTGCTCGCCGCGAACCTCGGCGAGATCGGCCTGCTCATCGGCGCATCGGTGCTGGGCAAGCCTCTCCCGCTGAGCGCGGTTCAGATCCTCTACATCAACCTCGCCACCGACGGCCTCCCGGCGCTCGCGCTTTCCGTCGACCCGGCCGAACGGGATCTGATGCGCCGCCCCCCGCGCAGTCGAAGCGAAGGGATCTTCACGAGGCCGGTCGTGACACTGATCGCCGTGGGCGGAGCCTGGTCGGCACTGACCACGCTGAGCCTGTTCACCTGGGCGCTCGCCAGCGGGAGGCCGCTCGCCGAGGCGATGACGCTGACCTTCGCCACTCTGGTGCTGATCGAGTTCTTCAAGGCCTACAGCTTCCGTTCCGATCGCAATTCCGTCCTCGACCGCCCGTTCGCGAACAGATGGCTCAATGTGGCGGTCCTCTGGGAGCTTGCGCTCGTCGCGCTCGTGATCAACGTCCCCTTCCTGCAGGACGCGTTCGGTACCCGTCCGCTGCCGCTCGAGGCGTGGCTGCTCGTCGCCGCTCTCGCCTTCACGATCGTGCCCGTGCTCGAACTCGCCAAGCTCGTGCTCCGGCGCGCCCGCTCGGATGGCGCGCTCGGGCGAGCGGCCGCGCCTGCTGCCCGATCGCGATGAGAAGCATCGCATTCGAGGTCGGCGCCGGGCGAGCCCGCGGATTGGTGACGCTCCTCCGACGACTGCTGCGTGCCCGCCGGTCCCAATTCGTCCCCGGGCGGCTACCGCGCAGTCAATCTCGCGGTGGTCAACGTGACCGCCGCACTTGTTGCCAACCAGTAATGGAGCGTCAAGTCGTGTTGTTTCATCTGACGCGCCACGGACTCCGCACGACGCTCACGCAGGGAGCCAGAAACCGCCTAACAAGCGGTTGAGGCCGTTCAGGAGATGGATCGCACCCCGACCCGAGGTGGCGAGGCAGACGCCGACCTCGCCCGTGAACTTGGCGTGGCCCGAGGCCATCCATCGCCGCCATCTCCTCGTGGCGGACCTGGATGAACCGCGGCTCGTCGCTGGCGCGCTGAAGCGCGCCCATGATCCGTTGATGCCGTCGCCGGGGTAGCCGTAGATGCGCCGGACACCCCACTCTCGTAGGCGTCGGACGATGAAGTCAGCGACCGATTCGGCCATCGCCTCTCCCTTCCGCGTCGAGGACAAGCCGCGCCGTCCGCAGCGCCAGCGCCTCGATCGTGAGACTCGGGTTGACGGCGCCGGCCGTCGGCCAGACGGAGCCGTCGCAAATCCAGAGGTTGGGAACGTCGTGGCTTCGGCAGTCGGGGCCGACAACCGACGCGGCCGGGTCGTCGCCCATCCGCGCCGTTCCGAGCAGGTGGTGGTTGCCGTCGTTGGTCAGGATCTCGGTCGCCCCCGCCGCCTCGAGCGTGCGAACGGCGAGCGCGCGCTCGGCCTCGATCAGCGCCTTGTCGTTCTCGCCGTACGAGAAGGTGACGTGCGCGATCGGGACGCCGTTTCCGTCGAGCTCGTCCGCGAGCGTGACCCGGTTCTCCGAGTTAGGCAGCACCTCGCCGAGGCTCGCGACGAGCCCCCAGTGCGCGTACTCGTCGAGAACGTCCATCAGCTCCTGCCCCCAAAGGTCGGGGTTGCTGTCGACAAGGCTCTGGGCGAAGTTGATCGGGAACTGGCAGTACGTGTTCAGGAGGAACCCGCGGGCGAAGCCGCGTGCCGGGTCGGACGCGTAGGGGTCGCGCGTGAAGACGCCCACGGGCGGCGTCACGAAGCTGTCGAGCGGCCGGTTGAAGCGGCCGTACGCGATCGGGCCGCTGTGGACCATCAGGTTTCGTCCGACTTGATCGCACGAGTTGGCCAGGTTGCCCGAATTGAGCAAGAGCCGCGGCGTCTCGATCGCGTAGCAGCAGACGAAGACGCGCTCGGCCGGCTGGAACCGCTCCTCGCCGTCGGCGAGATAGGTGACGCCCACAGCCCGGCCGCTCTCGCTCTCGATTCGCGTCGCGAACGAGCGGGCCCGGATCTCCGCCCCAGCGGCGACGGCCTTGGGGATATAGGTGACGTTCATCCCGCCCTTGGCGTCGCTCTTGCACCCGTCCATGCAGAAGCCGTAGTACATGCAGGCACTGCGGCCGTCGACGGGGCCGGTCGCAATCGCGTGCGGAGTCATCTCGACGTGCAGACCGAGCTTGTCCATCCCCGCGGCGAGCACGTAGTCCTTGGCCGACCATGGCAGCGCACCGTGTGGATACGGCGCGCCGGAGACCCACTTCGAGCGGCGGGGGCCGGAGACCGGTAGCGCCCGCTCGACTTCGCTGTAGTAGGGCGCGAGCTCTTCGTACGCCAGCGGCCAATCGACGCCGACGCCGTCCGCCGACTGTGCCCGGAAGTCGCTCGCGTCGAGCCGCAGCGACATGGCGGTGAAGTGAACCGTCGTGCCGCCGACGGCCCGCCCCGTGTTCACGCGGCCGAGCTTCAGGGGATCGGCGCCGTCGCTCAGGCGGTCGTCGTCCCAGTCCAGCCGTCCCAGCATCGTGAGCTCATCGTTCACCATGTCCTCGCGCGAATCGATCCAGTCGCCTGCCTCGAGCACGACCACGCTCAGCCCGCCCTCGGCGAGCTCCTTGGCCAGCACCGCTCCGGCTGCGCCCGACCCGACGATGCAGGCGTCGACGCGCCCTTCGTGGCGGCGCATGAGCCGCTTCAGCTCCTCGACTCGAAGCGGCGGTGCGCTCATAGCCACGACGCTCCCGGGAACCCCTCGTGGCGCCTGGCGACCGCGGTCGGAGTGATCCAGGCATAGCCGCCGGGATACGAAGGGCCGTTGAAGCCGATCCGCTCCCAGGTGTCCGGATGGGCGAGGTAGCCCGCGAGTGCCTTGGCGAGGAGGCGGTCGACGAACTCCTTGGCCTCGAGACCGAGCTCCTCCTCGGCCTCGCCACGCCGCATCCGACCGATCAGGCGATCCTGCTCGTCGGCCGGCATGCGGGCGAAGCCGCGATCGGCGAGGGCTTGCAGACCCGAGCGGAACAGCTCCGGGATCGCTGGGAGACCCGGCGAGCGGTCGCCGCGGCCGATCGGGTCGTCCGCGTGCGCGTCGACGAACGCGGCGAGATCGATCGATCGGGGAACGCCGGGCAGCAGTCGCGCGATCACGGCGCACAGCTCCGCCTCGAGCGCGCCGAAGCGCTCGAGCGTCTCGCGCCGGTAACCGGAGCGCCGCCGCTCTTCGATCACGGCCCATTCCTTCGACCCGAGCTCCCCGAGCCGCTTCACAGCGCTTCCCAGACCAGCGCGAGCACGCCCGTCAGCGCGAGCGCCGTGAACGCGACCGGCAGGAGCGGCGGCGGGCCGCTCATCAGGTTCCTGAGCGAGAACCCGCCGATCCGCCGCGCGATCCCGCGCAGGTGCTCGACGATGCCGACGAGTCCGTCGAATATCCCGAGCGCGAAGACTGAGAGCACGATCCAGCCCAGCGGGCCGTCCCGCTGGAGCGCGCCGACGACGCCCGCCACGACGATCACCGGCGCGAGCAGGACGGGGCCGTACATCGTCCGGCGGCGAAAGCCCGCCCGCCAGTGGAAGAGCAGCACCTGCACCCCGATCACGACGAAGGCGAGCGCGACGAGCAGCATGTAGAGGCGCGCGAAGGGCCAGGCGTCCCAGGCTTCCATCTACGTCAGGGCGAAGCTCGCCTTGTGCTCCACGTACTCGAGCTTGATCCGCTCGGGGCCGTAGACGAACAACGCATAGGTGTTCGGCGCGTCGACGACGTCGGCGATCTCGAGTCCGCGGTTCCTGGCCTCGGCGATGTGCTCCTCCGCCGACCGGACGCGGAGCCCCAGGTGATTGAACAGCGGCTCGGTCTCTTCGACCCGTCCTTCGAGGAGGTCGACGAAGGCGGCGCCTGCGGCGAGGCGAGCGCCGTTGAGCTCGAACCCGAATCCCAGCAGCTCGGTCCTGGCCGCCGCCGCGTCCGACACCGCGAATGCGACGTGATCGATGTCGTACTCGCCGACCTCCGCTCGCTCAACCAGGCCGAGCCCGAGACCCCCGGGGCCGCGGAAGTGAGCCTCTCGGGAACCGACGCGTTCGACGGCTTGCCCCCGCGGAAGCCGAGCCAGCGCTCGTGCAAGATCCGGGACGGCAAACGCGATCCGGCGAAGCAGCCCCGGCCGCCGCTCGCCCTCCGCCACGAAGAGCGTCAGCTTCCCGCGACGCGCGTCGGCGCCCACAAGCGTGAACGCGTCGGTGCGCTCGATCTCATGCATCCCCAAGTGCTCGCAGACAAACTGGGCCAGCGTGTCGCGGTCGTGCGTCCAGAGAGCGACGTGGTCGAGGGCTTCGATCTTCACGCGATCATCCCCACCCTTCGGGTCGTTCGTTCACTTCGCGGGCGGTCCATAGTTCGTTAGTGGCGACGTGGTCGGCGGTCCTTACTCCATCGTTCGCGAGCTGGCAGGCGAGTGCGGTCTCGTGAATCGCGAACTTGGCCGCCCAGGTGACAAAGCGGCTCTGGCCGCGGTACTCGCTTGAGCGGCCGACCACGGCGGTCAATGCCGCCTCGGCGGCGTCGCACACGAGCGCGGCCGTGTCAGGCGGCGTAAGGCCGCGGAGCTGCGGGCGTCCTCCCGCCTCGTCGACGGCACAAACGACGCCCGCCATCTCACTCTCCTTCCCTCCGACTGTTGGGATCAGCTTCGCCGGCCAGGCTCGACCGGAAATGGGGCGCAGACCCGAGATCGCCCGAGGCCGCCATCCAGCCGGCCGCATTCGGCTATTGCTACGCAGCTCTGCGAAGCGATGCGACCTCGTCGCAAGGCACCGGTGGCTCCACGGCCCTCCGTAAACCTTCCGGGACGAGCTCGGAGAGCGTTTCTCGCACCTGCGCCAGCTGGACCCGCTCGGCAAGAACAACGCGGCGGTGCAGTTGGAGGATCACCGCGCCGGAGCTGGTAAGCCGCTCTTCGGCCGAGCAGAGCAGGCGCCGGTAGAGGTCGAGACCGTCCCCGGTTGCGAATACTGCCTCGTCGGGCTCGGCGCGAAGGTCGGGATAGCGACGCCGAGTGCGACGAGGCAGATAGGGAAGGTTGGCGACGATCAGGTCGATCGCCCCCGGCACGGGCGCGAGCAGGTCGCCGTGGCAGACGTGGATGCGGTCCTCGAGGCCGTGGCGGTGGACGTTCGCGCACGCAAGCGCGACCGCGCTGCGGCTGCTGTCAGTCGCCCAGACGTCGACTCGCGGCGCGGCCACCGCGATCGCGATTGCGAGCGCCCCCGCGCCGGTTCCGACGTCGGCGACCCGCGCCGGGCGACTCTGGAGCCGGGTGAGCGCCGCCGTGGCGACCTGCTCGCTCGCCGCGCGCGGCGTCATTACGCGTCCCGGCGCCGTCAGCAGCCCGACGCCCTTGAAGCTCACTTCGCCCACACCTCCTTGGTGTCGAGGCGCGGGCTGGACTTACCGGTGTCTAGAGCGCTTGCTCGCCGCTGACGAGCGCGCCCAGGCTCTCGTGGCCCTCCCGGCAGGCGGGACAACCCTCGAGGTGTGCGTGCAGGCCGGAGTCGCCGCGTCGGCGTCCGCGCCGGCGAGCTTCAGATCGGATGATCCGGGAGGACGACGTCGTCGGCGTCACGTCGAACCCGACGATCTTCGCGAAGGCGCTCTTCGCAGGGCATGCGCGCCGAGACGTCGCCGGTCGCCGAGCTCACCCCGCGCGAGCTCGACGTCCTCCGGCTCATCGCGCAGGGCCAGACCAACAGGGGAATCGGAAAGGCGCTCCACCTCTCGGAGTCGGCGGTCGAGAAGCACGTGAGTGCGATCTTCGGAAAGCTTCGCCTCGCGCCCGAGCCGAGCGTCGACCGCCGCGTCAACGCCGTCCTCACCTTCCTGCGCGAGACGGCGGACGGACGCGAGCTCGGCGCCGCCGCCACGACCTAGCCGGGACAGACCTCCCGGGCGATCGGGACTCCCGGCCCTTGTTCCGGGACCTGCGACGGCTGCGACATGCGCGTTTTCTCTAGGTGTCCAAACTTGGCACTCGGCGGTATATCGCGCCCTTTACTTCTCGTATCCCAGCTCGGATGATGGCCCACCTCACTACCCCGGCTGAAGGAGGACGATGATGGCGACGAAGTCGGCACTGGACCAACCGCCGAAGCCTCGTTGGCTCGCCCCGCCGAGCGTTAAGGAGCTGAGTTCGCTAAGGGAAAGCAAGGCACTGGACGTCAAGCCACTGACGAAGGCGCAATTGGCGAAGCTCGAGCCGGCTCTCGCAGCTGCTGCCCCGGCCCCGGTTTCGGTTATGTCGCTCTCCGCACGGAAGCCGTTCGGCCGAAACGGCTTTATAGACGTTTACAAGCCGGCCCGCTGGGATTGCTCGTCCGGTTTAGTCTACCTCGATCCAATCGTCGTCAGTTCGCCTGGCGTGTGGACGGGCAGCGTCGTCTACGGCAGCTTCAAGGCGCCTGCGAAGAAGACGTATCTGCTCGCAGTCCACTTCTATGGCTGGGACATAACTCTGCGCCTAAACGGACCGTTTGGCGTCACGACTGCCCACAGTCAGAGCAACACTCCAACGATTGCGAGTGCACAACAACAGTTGACCCAAGGCCAGACATTGCCTTTCCAATTCAACGTAACTGGTATTTACCTTGGCTTCCTGTCGAAGATTGAAGTGCTGCGCCTGTAGGTTCCGCTGGTTTTGCCTTCAATCACGGGAATCGGCCTAGACGAATGCAGCTCGCCGCGGGTTCGCTCGTGCGCGCAGCGAGCCGCCTCAGGGGAGGGGACGCATGAGCTTCACATCGCGTCGCCGGCCCTTGCGTCGATCAACGCGTACCACGAATGCCGCCGGCATCGCGGCCGATGTTCGCGGGTTCGCTTGCTGTCCTTTCACCTGCACAAGCAGGCGAGGTCCGCCTCTTCGTCGGCGGACGCGACCCGAGTGACGTCCGCGAACGCGTTGAGTTCCTCGGTAGCGGAAGAGTCCGAATCGGCCTGCCGCGCGCGCTCCTACCGCACCCTCGGCGACAACGCCGCGTCCGGCCCCCGTGCTCTTGGGCATCCTGCTCATCGTCAGCGCGTGTGCGCTCGGCGTGACGACCGCTCAGCAGATCGCGCCCACCCTCCGCAGGCAGCCGAGCCGCTCGGGCGTTCGCTGGGTTGCAACCACCTTTGACCGATCTGCAACCGAGCCGCAACCGCGGCCCTTCACGCTCGGCGACGCAACGAGCGAAAGGAGATGTCATGAGGAAAAGCATGCTTACAACCATGGCGGTCGCGCTACCGGCTCTCATCGCCGCGGCCGTCGCCTTGAGCACGGCCCCGGATTCGTCCGCGCGTCCCCACTACTTTGAGTGGGCCACAGCGCAGAAGGTGGACGAGATCAACGGGAACCATGCCGACGTCAATACGCCGTCCCTCGACGGCTGCCCGATCCTGTCGCCCGACGGCCTCAGCCTGTACATGGCCTCGGATCGCCCCGGCGGGCGGGGCGGGCTGGACATCTGGGTCGCGCGCAGGGCGAGCGAGGGCGCACCCTTCGGGGCTCCGGTCAACCTGCCGCCCCCGATCAACTCGGCCTCGGCCGACTTCTGCCCGACGCCGGTTCGCGGCGGGCTCTACTTCGTCTCCCGAAGGGCGACGAGCGAGAGCTGCGGCTTGGCTGACATCTACTTCGCGGAAACCGACGGCGCGGGCGGCTGGAGAGCGCCCGAGCACCTCGCCTGCGACCCGCTGGGACCGAACGGCAGCCTCGACGAGCAGGGCCCGTCGCTCCTCGAGGCTCGCGGCAAGACCGAGCTCTACTTCTCGCGGCACGTCCCGGTTCCACCCGGCGCGACGCCCGTCCCCGGCGACATCTACGTCAGCCGGCTGGGAGCGGGCGGCTTCGGGCCGGCGACGCCCGTCACCGAGCTGAACTCCGCCGCGAGCGACATCCAGCCGAACATCCGCCGCGACGGGCTCGAGATCGTCTTCAGCTCCGACCGAGCGGGCGCGCCCGGGGGCCCGGACATCTGGGCATCGACGCGCGCGAGCGTCGGCGAGGCCTGGTCGACTCCCGTGAGGCTCGGCTCGAACGTCAACACGAATGCCGCCGAGACGAGACCGTCCTTCTCCTGGGACGCGCGGACGCTCCTCTTCGGCCGGGCTCCGGGGCCGGAGGGCTCGTCGGACATCTACGCCACCACGCGCGAGCCCGTGCGCTGCCAGATCCGCCTCCTCACGTCGCCCGCGCGAATGCGCGCGAAGCAGCGGACGACCGTGACGGTTCAGGTCAGGGAGCGGGGTGCGGTCGAAGGTGAGCCGGTTGCGCGGCACCCGGTCATCCTCCGCGGGCCGGGTATCGCCGTCACCGTGCGGACGAACATGAGCGGCACGGCCCGGGTCACGGGCGTGACCGCACGCCGAGCGGGGAGGCTTCGCGCAACCGTGCGCGCTCAGGTCATGATGTCGGGCTGCACGTCGAGCAAGCGCGTCCTGCGCGCGGTCGTCCAGGCCAAGCCCGCCGGCGTTCGCCTGACCGGGCGCGCCGCTGCCTAGGCGATGCGAGAGGCCGCCCGCGCTCCCGTCTAGGGTGCGGGCGGCCTCGCTCCTTCTCTTCTCGTCGGCGCCCAACCGGGGCGACGTCCCGCCGCCGCCCCGGCGCATCCGCGTCCGTCTACGCAGCCAGAAACCGCTTCAACAAGCGTTTCTGTGCGAGGCGGAGGGGAGGGATTCGAACCCTCGAGGGGCCTGACGACCCTGGCAATTCTCGAGACCGCCGCAGGCGCACGCAGTCACAGTTCTGAACAGAAACCGACGCGCTTCGCGATCTCTGGCGCATCGTGTGGCACGCACTGGGCGCTCGTGCGGCTTTTCGCCTGCTAATACCGCGCTTGCACTGGGGTTTCCTAAACCGCGCGCGCTGGTTCGATTCCGGCCGGGGGCACTCGCGCTCTACGTGTGCGCAGCGCCCCGTGCACCGGCCATGGCTCCCGGGCATAGTCCAGGGAGGTGCCTCGTATGAATAGGAAAAAAGAGACCGGCGAGACTGCGTCAGGTGACGGCGGTCGTCGCCTCGACCGGTTGCTCGGCCGCCCGTTGCCAGCCGTGACGCTCGAGTCCACCGCGGGGCCGGTACAGCTCGGCGAGCTCGGCGGCGGCCGCCTCGTCCTCTTCGTCTATCCGCACGCCACGGGTCTGCCTGATGCGCCAGCTCCCGGCTGGGATCTGATCCCCGGCGCGCGCGGTTGCACGGCGCAGTCGTGCGGGTTTCGTGACGAACATGCTCGCATCACCGCTCTCGGCGCGACGGTTGTCGGCCTGAGCGTCCAGTCCGTCGATGAGCAGCGTGCCTTCGCCAGCCGCGTCGCGCTCCCCTACCCGCTCGTTTCGGATCCCGAGCTGCGGCTTGCCGCCCTCATGGGATTGCCGACATTCGAAGCCGGCGGGCGCACCTTCTACGAGCGCGCGACGTTCGTCGTCGAGAAAGAGCGGATCGTTCAGATCTTTCACCCGATCGCCGAGCCGGCCGCGAACGCGACGGAAGTCGCTGTCTGGCTCGAGCGCCAGCGCCCGGTGGATACGCACCCGAGCCGCGGAATCCCGATCGACACGATCGGCCGCTCGGACGTCTAGTCCGGCAGCAGACCGTCGCGATAGCGGGTCGGATGTGGCGACGGGAAGCGCGCATACGCCTCCGCTGCGTCAGTCGTTTCGCGCTCGACGCCGGCACCATGCCGAACCGCCGCCTCGTTCACCGTATATCCGCCCCAGTCGGCGCCCGTCGAGCGGGCGCGGCCGCCGACCGCGAGGATGACGCATGCGCTCTCGCCCGCTCCGACGATGATGTGCTCCGTCCCGGCCGGGCAGTGCACGAAATCCCATCGTTTCAGCGGCCGTTCCGCGCCCTCGACGATCAGCAGTGCCTCGCCCTGGAGGAGCAGAAAGTCCTCCTGGTCAGCCTCCCAGTGGTACATCCCGATCGGCTCGCCGGGCCGAAGCACGTAGAGGCTGATGCCCAGCTGGGCGAAGCCAGGTTCGCCCTCGAAGACGCAGCGAAAGCCCCGCCCCTCACGCTCGTACCAGCACGCTCGGCGCGCGCTCGCAATGAACCAGCCGTCACCCTTCGGGACGAGCCCGTGCTCCGTCTCCTCGAGCGGAGCCTCAGAGACCATCGCCGAAATGGTAGGGCCCCGGCGCACGGCACGCTCGACGCGAGGCCGCCGACTTCCTCGTCGCCGAGCACGGCGAGCTGACGCGCGAGCAGGTGGTTGGGTTGTTCATCGACGAGGAGGTCTGAAACCGGACGGCAGTACGGTCGGCGGTCGCCTCGCGCCCGACCCGCGCAACCGCATGCACCGTGCGCCCTAGCGCTCGCGCTTGCGGTCGCGACCGTCGCCGCCTGCGGGGCCGACGACCGTGGACCCGCGGCCGGAGAAGCCGAGTCCGGCAGAGGCGGCCTCGGAAAGCGCGGACAGCCGCGTCGGGACGGCATACGCTTGCCACGCACCGCCCAGGGAGCCGGTGTATTGATTTCGAAGATCGGGCCGATAACACGAGCGAAACGCATGCCGAAGAACGGAGCCACGGCCGAGCAGCGGTCGCTCGACCGGCTGCTCAAGCTGCAGCGCGTCGCCGACGCCGCGCTCGCTCACCTATCCCTGCAGGACCTCTTCGACGAGCTCCTCGAGAGGGTCCGCGAGATCCTCGGGACGGACACGTGCGCGGTCCTGCTGCTCGACGAGCGAACGGACGAGCTGGTCGCCCGGGCTGCGAAGGGGATCGAGGAGGCAGTCGAGCGCGGCACGCGCATCCCCGTCGGCCGCGGCTTTGCCGGCCGGATCGCCGCCGAGCGGCGACCGCTCGCGATCGCGGACGTCGATCACGCGGACGTGCTCAACCCGATCCTCCGCGAGAAGGGGATCAAGTCGCTGCTCGGGGTGCCGCTCCTCGCGCGCGGACGCGTGCTGGGCGTCATCCACGTCGGCACGCTTCGCCATCGCACCTTCCAGTCGGACGATGCGGAACTCCTGGAGCTCGCCGCCGACCGGGCGGCCATGGCGATCGACAAGGCGCTGCTCCACGACGAGCTCTTGCGACTCGACGAGCTGCGGCACCGGTTCGTGACCGTCGCGGCGCACGAGCTGCGGACACCCGCCGCCGCGGTCTTCGGGGCGGCCAAGACGCTCGAGCACCTCGGCGAACGGCTTACTGAGGAGCAGCAGACGCAGCTTCGCCGCATGCTCGTCGATCAGGCGGAGCGCCTCGCCGAACTCGTCGACCAGCTGCTCGACGTCTCTCGGCTCGACGCGCACGCGGTCGAAATCAAGCGCGAGCCGATCCGCGTCGCCGCACGGCTGGATTCGATCGTGTCGGGCCTCGCTCTCGATACGCCGATCACGGTCGAGACGGCACCGGAGCTGGAAATCGAGGCCGACCCGGTCGCGTTCGACCGGATCGTCGCCAACCTGCTCACGAACGCGCTGCGACACGGCGCGCCGCCCGTCACCGTCCGGGCCTTTGGCAGCGCGACGCACGCTCGCGTCGTCGTCGAGGACCGAGGCGCGGGCGTCTCGCGCGAGTTCCGGAGCCGTCTCTTCGAGCAGTTCGCGCGCGGGTCGGGGTCGGCCGGGACACCGGGGAGCGGTCTGGGGCTCGCGATCGCGCGCTCGTACGCACACGCGCACGGGGGGGAGCTCCTCTACGAGGACGCGAAGCCGAACGGCGCCCGCTTCGAGCTCGTCCTTCCGGTCGGCGGACGTTGACTCGGCCGGGCCGCGCCTACCTCGACCGTCGCGCTCATCCCCACGACGGCTCCGTCACGGGCCGGAGTGCGGTCTCGAGGATCCGGTGATTACGCGGGCGGGTGAGAACGAAGATAACCACCTCAGCAACGTCCTCGGCCGTCATCATCCCGGCGAGCTCGGGCATGTCGCGCGTCCGGCCCCGGCCTATCGCGAAGTCCGTCGCGACGCCGCCGGGGCAGACGTTCGAGCAGCGCACTCCCTGCTCGCGCAGCTCGTGGTCGAGCGCGCGCGTAAAGCCGACCTGCGCGAACTTCGACGCGCAGTAGACCGCCTCGAGCGGGAGCCCGCGCCGGCCGGCCTCGGATGCAAGCGTCACGATGTCCGCTTCTTCGCTTCGCAGCAGGTACGGGAGCGTCGCGCGCACGGCGTACACGGTGCCCTTCACGTTGACGTCGATCATCTCCTCGAGTTGCTCCGGCGGGAGCTCGAGGAACGGGCCGTAGGCGCCGACGCCGGCGTTGGCGACGAGGATGTCGATCCGTCCGAACCGCTCGGCAACGTCGGCCGCGAGCCGCTCCAGGTCCTTCGGCCGCCGAACGTCGCACGGACGTGCCACGGCCTCCGCGAGGTTGAGGTCGTCTCCGCTTCGCGAGGCGAGCCCGAGACGGGCGCCTCGCTCGTGGAGAGCGCGCGCGACGGCCGCGCCGATTCCGCGGCTGGCGCCCGTCACGAGTGCAACTTTGCCCTCGAGCGATGTCATGGCTCCTCCAGGGGTCGTCGTGGCGTCATTCCGTTCCCAGGCCGGCCTCGGCGAGCGCGTCGCGGGCCAGCCGCTCGTCCTCGTCACCCGGGAGGCCGCTAACCCCGACCGCGCCCACGCGGCGACCGTGCTCGAACGCGGCCACGCCGCCCCTGAAGAACGTGAAGAAGGGGTCGAAGCTCGCGAGCTCGGCCGGATCGCCGACCACCTTCGCGGCCAGCTCGCCCGTCGAGCGCGCGTTGCTCCTCGCGGCGGTGTAGGCCTTGCGCTGGGCGTTCAAGCGCGTGTCGGGCGCCGCGCCGTCCATCGTCGCCGCTGCGACGAGCTCTCCGTGCGCGTCGGCGACGTAGACCGACACCGGCGCCGGCGCACTCGCGACGACGGCGTTCACCATCGCGAGGGCTTGCTCGAGCCTCATGCCGCGTCTCCTCTGAGGTCATGCGGCCGAGGCTCTCGTCCGTGGGCACCGAACCGGCCTCCGCACCCCTCCGCAGCTCGGGCGTTGCGCTTTTGCAACGAGGGTGGGCTCTCGCGCCGCGTGATCGCGGCCGAGAGACCGGCATGGATTGCCTGGCCGGGCACTAGCCCTCGAAATACCGCTGCGCGAGCGTCCAGGCGTCCTTCCCGCACCGCGCCCCGACGACGCGGCCGCCGAAGTCGTCGGGCGAGACGTGGATCCCCATGTAGAGGCGCGAGACGCCGGCGGCGTCGGCCGCGTCGAAGTACGTCGCCCATTGCAGCGTGAGATCCTCGCTCGGCCCCTGCTCGATCTTCAGCGAGCCCGCCGGGGCTGGATGCTCGTAGAGCCCGCCCGGGAAGTAGGAGCTTCCGGTAAACGCCGTCATTACCTCCGCCGCGGCCCGGCTGAACGTGCTGTGGCCCGACACGTAGCCCGCGAACGCGGGCGTTATGAACGTCGGCAGCTGGTACGGCACCCACTCGACGGCGCGGATCCAGCGGACGCCGCTTCGCTGCGCGGCCGCGTCCTCGGGAAATCCCGCCCAGGCCCGGACGGCGATCTCGCCGACGTGGTCGGCGAGCGCTTCGTGCCGGCTGCCCGGTGCGCTCGACGCGCGCGTGATCACCTCGACGAGCCCGCGTTCGAGCGGAAGCCCGTCGGGATCGTACGACGGCAAGCGCGGCTCGCTCGACTGGCCTTGGCCGCCCATGTAGCGGATCATCGAGATCGGGCGCGCCGAGTCGTAGCGCGCCTTCACGCCCCACGCCGCGACGGCCGCGTCGTGCAGCGCGCCGTTCAGTGCGAAGTAGAGCTTCACGTCCCATTCAAGGCGATCGAGCGTCGGTCCTGTCCCACCGATCGCGAGGTCGTCACCGAAGCTGTCCGAGACCTCGTTCGCGATCGCGTTCCAGTGGCCCGGCGGCGTCTCGGAACGGGGGCCGTCCGCCCAGTACTCGGCAAGGACGCGCGCGAAGTCGCCTCGCCGGACGACGTTCGGCTCGTACGCGCGTCCGGTCGCGGGGTTGACATCGTGCCCCGTCCCGTCGTTCGCGCCGAGCGTGTTCGCGCCCAGCGCGGCCGGCGAGATGTCGATCTCGACGCCGTCCTCCGGGTCGAGCCGGCTGCTGTACCGGAGGACCTCGAGCGCCGTACGCTTGAACTCGACCTCGCTCGCGGAGTCGTAGAGGCGGGGCGGCGGGCCGGGGTCGATCGGGAGCCCCTCCGGGGACTCGGGGAGCGCGAACGCGGCGACGCGGCCCCAGTGCGGCCCGACGAACGTCTGCACCTTGCCCGGCACCGGTATGCCGTTCTGCGCGATCTGCTGCTCGAGCGCGAGCGGTTGCCAGCTGCTCGGGTCGCGGATCTCCGTCCCCGGTTCCGTGACGACGAGCGGCGGATTGACGGGCTTGTACGCGGGGTCGGCGTACCGAAACGGCTCGTTCGCTCCGTCCTCGCGTCCGCGTGCGATCACGGCCGCGGCAATCCGGTTCCCGAGCGCCGCCGGCGACTCGCCTTCCGTCCCCGTGTAGTCGATCCGGTAGCAGAGCGACTCCATCGTCCGCGTCAGCTCGCCGAACGTCGCCTCGAGCCCGGCCGCGAACGAGTAGCGGTGGAGGAGCACTCGGTACGCGGCGTAGCTGATCGCGGTCCTCCGCGCGGCGGCCACGTCGGCCGCCTCGGCGTGCTCGTCGACGAAGTAGCCGTCTGCCTCCGGGTCGTACGCGGCCCACGCATCCCACATCGCGGCGGACGTGTGGAACAGGTTCCTCGCGTGGACGGTTGGCGCCGGCGTGTCCCGCCGGATCGCGGCGAGGATGGCTTCGTTCCAGACGCGCGCGACCGATTGCCCCTTCAGGTCACGCGGAGCGCAGTTCGCGCGGAGGTATCCGTCGCCGCCGGAGCCCCCCGAGCAGCCCGCGAGCGCAGCGGCCGCGACGGCGATCGCGGTCGCCCTGATCACGGCGCCTCCACCCCGACGAGCTGGTTCGCCTCGACGTTGGTGAGCCGCGTCTTCTCTCCACCCGGCCAGCGCACGACGAGCTCGCGTATACGCGCGTCGTCCCCGAGCCCGAAGTGGAGGCGCGGGTCCTCCGACGAGAGGTAGCTGCTTCCCGCCTGCAGCTCGCGTCTCAGTCTGCGGCCGTCGGCGAGCGTCACGGTCGCCTCGGCGCCGGGCGGCGAGCCCTCGAGCGCGACCTCGAGCCAGTCGCCCGCGGCACCGGTGTTCTCGAGCAGTACGAGCGGCCCGCCCACGGAGAGGACGGCCACGTCGACGTCACCGTCGTTGTCGTAGTCGGCAGCCGCGCTCCCGCGCGCGACGAGCCGCCCCACCGCGCCGAGCCCGACCCGTTCGCCGACGTCCTCGAACCGCCCGCGTTGCCCTTCGGCCTCCAGGTTCCGGTATGCCTGCGCGGGCTCGGCGTCGGCCGTGAGGTCGGTGACGGGGACGTCGCCGTTCACGAGGACGAGATCCAGGTCGGCGTCGAGATCGAGGTCGGCCCACGATACGCCCCATCCCGTCGAGCGGCCGAGATCGACGCCGAGATTTGCGCGGACATCCGCGTACGACGGGTCGTTCTCGTCGGGACGGTTGCTCCGGTAAACCGCGTGAACCTGCCCGCGGGAGTTCGAGATAAACAGGTCAGAACGGCCGTCCCCGTCGTAGTCGCCGCCGGCGATCCCCATCCCGCTGCCGGGATCGGCGGCGCCTGCCGCCGCTGCCCGCTCCTCGAAGCGAAAACCGAGGCGCTCGGGGTCGGCGTCGGCTCCGCCCGGCCAGGGAACGTTCTCGTACAGGCGGTTCGGGTTGGTGTCGTTCGCGACGTAGACGTCGAGATCGCCGTCCCGCTCGAGGTCGCTGACGACGACGCCGAGCCCGTACGCGAAGCCCGCGACCTCGAGCCCCGCGGCGGCGCCGACTTCGCGAAACCGCACCCGCCCGTCGTCGCTCGGCCCCTGGTTCAGGAAGAGGAGGTCGCGCCTGCCCTGGTACGTGTTCGGAAAGCCGAGCGTTGCTTCCGGGATCGGGTTCGCCTGGTCGACGTAGCCGGCGACGACGAGGTCCACCCAGCCGTTGCCGTCCAGGTCGCCGGCGGCCGCCCCGGTGTGCCAGCCGAACACGCCCACCCCCGCCGCCTCGGCTCCCTCGCGGAACCCGCCTTCGCCGTCGTTCCAGAGGAGCGCGTTCCGGTCCGCGGCGGTGACGTAGAGATCGGTGGCGCCGTCGCGGTCGAGGTCGGCCGCGACGCATCCCTGTCCGCGAAGGGCGAGCCCGGCGCTGCTCTCGCCCGTCACGTCCGTGAAGCGCCCCTCCACGTTCCGGAAGAGGCGGGTTGTCGGCAGGCCTCCTTCAGCGAGCCACTCGTCGCGCTCGCTCTGCGCGTAGCCGTTCACGACGAAGAGGTCGAGCCACCCGTCGTCGTCGTAGTCGAGCCAGCAGAGGCCTCCGCCGATCATCGCGGGCGGATCCGCGGACTCGTCCCAGCGGAAGACCCCGTGCCGGAGCTTCAGGCCGACCTCGCCCGCGACGTTGGCGAGTTCGAACCCGTGCGGCGCGCGCGGGCCGCGGTCGACGGCCGGCTCGCCGGGCGGCCCCGAGGCGCACCCGGCCACGACCAGGCAGAGGGCCGTGGCCGCGGCCGCGAGGACGCTCGGGCGCACCCGCACGACCGGGCGTGCGACCTCCTCTCTCAGACCCCTCCGCGGGCGGCGCGCCGTCGCTTCGCAAAGGCGTCGATGAGGACTGCGCCGAGCAGGACGAGGCCGGTGATCACGAACTTCGTCCCCGAGGCGAGGCCCATGAGATCCATGCCGTTCTGGATCGACGCGATGACGAGCGCTCCGAGCAGCGCCGCAATCACGCGACCGGTGCCGCCGAAGAGGCTCGTCCCTCCGATGACCGCCGCCGCGATCACGAGGAGGAGCAGGTTCCCACCGCCCGTGTTCGTCGCCACCGAGCGAAGCCGCGAGGCGAGCATGATCCCGCCGACGCCGGCCATGAAGCCGCTGATCATGAACACGGCGATGCGAACGCGGTCGACGTCGATGCCCGCGCGGCGGGCGGCTTCCGCGCTTCCGCCGACCGCGTAGACGTGGCGGCCGAAGCGCGTGCGCGACGCGACGAACGACCAGAAGGCGAGGAGGATGCCGAGGATCAGCGCGACCTTCGGGACGCCGCGGTCCTCGTTCAGGTACCAGATCGCGGCAAACGTGACGGCCGCGAGGCCCGCCGTCTGGAGCGCGATCAGCGCGAGCGGCTTCGAGGCGAGCCGGCGCGCGCGGCGCGTCAGTGCCGCCCGAAGCTGGACGGCCGCGTAGGCCGCGACGACCACGATCCCGAGGATCCAGCCCCAGAGCTGGCTCAGGAAGTCGTTCGCGATCCCGATCACGACGTCGTTCTGGATCCGGATCGTTCCGGCCGTCGAGTACTGGGTCGTCAAGATGAGGACGACGCCCGACCAGATCAGGAAGCCCGCGAGCGTCACGACGAACGACGGAACGCCCGCCTTGGTGATCACGAGCGCCTGGATGAAGCCGATCGCCGTCGTGCAGAGGAGCGCGACGCCGATCGCGAGCCACCACGGCCACCCCGGCTCGCCGGGGCGGAGGAGCAGCGTCATGACGACGGCACCGACCGCGCTGACGAACGCGACCGAGAGGTCGATCTCCCCGATCAAGAGGACGAAGACGACGCCGATCGCGATCGTCGCGACCGCCGCCATCTGGAGGATCAGGTTCGTGAAGTTGCGCTCCGTGAAGAAGTTGTCCTCGAGGAGCGCGAACGTCACGAGGATGATCGCGAGACCCACGAGGATCGGCAGCGTTCCGAGCTCGCCCGAGCGGACGGCCTGCCACCACAGGCGCACGTAGCCGGAGAGCCTCCGCGACTCGCCGACCTCGTCGACGGCCGCCCCGGCGGGCACGTGCTCCGCGATCCCGGAAGCCGTTGGGTCGTCGACGACCGCGGGCTCGACCCGCTGCTCGGTCATGCGCCGACCTCCGCCCGGGCTTGCATCCCCGGCACGTTGTCGAGCGTGCCCGCCGTGATCGCCTGCACGACTTCCTGCTGGGTCGTTTGACCCTTCTCGAACAGCGCCACCCGCTGACCGAGCCGGAGGACGGTGATCCGGTCGGCGACCTCGAAGACGTCGTGCAGGTTGTGCGTCACGATCACCACGCCGAGATCGCGCTCGGCGAGGCGGCGGACGAGGTTCAGCACCTGGCGCGTCTGCGCGACGCCGAGCGCGGCGGTCGGCTCGTCAAGAATCACAGTGCGCGAGTTCCACATGACCGCCTTCGCGACCGCCACGGACTGACGCTGCCCCCCCGAGAGGCCGGCGACCGCCTGGCGGACGGACTGGAGCGTCGTCACGGAGAGGCTGTCGAGCGTCTCCCGGGAGGAGCGCTCCATGCTCGACTCGTCGAGCACGACGCCGGTCCGCGTCCGCTCCCGGCCGAGGAACATGTTCGCGACGACATCGAGGTTGTCGGCGAGCGCGAGATCTTGGTACACGACCTCGATGCCGAGCCTGGCCGCGTCCCGGGGGCCGTGGATGTGGACTGTGCGGCCCTCGACGAGCACGTCGCCTTCGTCGAAGGGGTAGATCCCCGCGATCCCCTTGATCAGCGTCGACTTCCCGGCCCCGTTGTCTCCGACGAGCGCCATCACCTCGCCGGCGCGAACCTCGAAGTCGACGCGGTAGAGCGCCTGGACCGCCCCGAACGCCTTCGAGACGTTCCTGCACTCGAGAAGCGGCGTATCGGCCATTGTGCGCCTCCCGCTCTCTGGCGGCGGAAAGGGCCGTCCCGGGTACCCCTTCCGGCCGCCTACGTCGTTAGCTTTGCCCCCTGCAGAAATCGGTCTGGGCGACCTCGCCCCTGCAGACCTCCTCGGCCGTCCGGAATCCGTCCGCGATCACGGTGTCTTCGAGGTTGTCAGCCGTGACTCCGATCGGAGTGAGCGCGAAGTACGGCACGACGCCCTCACCTTCGGGCTCCTCGGTCGGCTGCCCGTCCTCCGCCTTGATGCCGATCAACTCGAACTCGGCGTCCGCTTCCACGTTCGTGATGTCTTCGCCGTTTCGAAGCGCGAGTGCGACTGCGGCCGCGACCGCCGCCTCGGCTTCGATCGGCTTGTAGACGGTCATCGTCTGCTTGCCGAGGAGGATGTTCTGGATGCCCGCGACGGTCGCGTCCTGCCCGCTCACGGGCGCCCGCTCGATCCCGGCCGCCTCGAGCGCGTTGATCGCCGAGTTCGCGAGGCCGTCGTTCGCCGCAAAGACGGCGTCGACGTTGTTGTTCGCGTCGGTGAGGATCTGCTCCATGATCGTCTGCGCCTGCTGGTTGTCCCAGCCGGGGACATGCTGGTCGGCGACCAGCTCCCAGTCGCCCGCGTCCACCCGCTCCTCGACCGTCTCGGCGTAGCCCTGGCGGAAGAGGAACGAGTTGTTGTCCTCTTCGCCGCCGTTTAGCATCACGACCCTCGGCTTGTCGACGTCCAGCGCGTCGATCTCGGGCTCGAGGATCTCGGCCATCGTGGCGCCGACCCGGACGTTGTCGAAGCTTACGTACGCCGCTCCGCCGGAGCCGCCGGTGTTGAAGCGGTCGTACTCGACGACCTGAACGTCGGCGTCCTTCGCCATGTCGATGATCGTGGCGCCCGAGCCGGTGTCAATGCTCACGAGCAGGATGACGCTCGCCCCGTCGGCGATCGCCTGCTCGGCCTGCGACTGCTGCTGAGCCGGGTCGTTTTCAGCGTTCACGATGTTGAAGTCGACGCCGGCCTCGGAGAACGCCCGCTCGAAGAACCGGCGGTCGTCCGACTCCCAGCGGGGCGAGCTGGCGCTGTCCGGGAGCAACACCCAGATGCTGCCTTCGCCGCCGCCTCCGCCTTCGGCCTCGCCGTTGCCTCCGCCTCCGCCGCCGCCGCCGTCGTCGTCGCCTCCGCAGCCCGCGACCGTTGCGAGCGCGAGGAGAAGCGCGAAGAGGACGGTGACAATCCTGAGCCGTGTCTTTTTCTCGTTCGATCCTTGCTCGAGCCTCGTCACGCTCGTCCTCCTTGCATCTCGACGTCTGGCAGCGCCCATCGGGGTCGAGCGCCCAACGTTAGGTTGGTCCGGATTGAAATTCAACTTTTATGCGAACCCGCTCCGCGCCGCCGTTATGTGCGTCCGAAACGCGAGCCGCGGGCCCGCTCAGCGCGCCTCGAGCTCGAGTGACTCGACCGCCGCGAGCTCGTAGATCTCCGTTCGCCCCATCGTCGTTCCGACGGCCGCGGCCACCTCCTCGCGTATCGCGCTCCCACCCGCCCCCGTCGCGTCTTCGGCGCTCTCGCGACTCGTCCAGAACGTGATCGTGAGGGCCTTCTCGTTCGGACGGTCGATGAGCAGCGTGAAGCCGCGGAAGCCCGTCGCGTCCTTGAGCCAAGGAAGCACGTTCGCCCGGAAGATCTCCAGGCCCTCCTCGATTCGTTCGGCCGGCCCCTCGAACGTCGTTATGCGGGCGAACACGGCGCGGCGAGTCTACGCCTCCGCGAGCCGCACGTCCGTGACGCGCTCGACGCGGGCTCCGACGACGCGCTCCGCGTACTCGAGCGAGACTCGCTCCATCTCCTCGTCGACGGCCGCGCAGGCGTCGGCGAGGATCGTCACCTTGAACCCGAGCTCGCGCGCGTCGATCGCCGACTGGACGATGCACATCTCCGTCGCGCCGCCGGCGAGCAGGAGCCGTTCGATCTCGAGCTCCCGGAGGAGGATGACGAGCGGAGTATGGTCGAAGATCGAGTAGCGCGGCTTCAGGACGAACCGCTCGCCCGGCCGCGGTGCCAGCGCGCCGACGACGTCCCGGCCGCGACCCGCGAGGGCGGCCCGGACGAGCCCCGGCGCGTCGGAATCCCACCGCCCCTGGCTGTCGTTCACGTAGATCACCGGCGTCCCCGCCGAGCGTGCGGCCGCGAGCGCGCGCTCGAACGCGGCGAGCCGGTGCCGGAACGACGCGAGCAGCGTCTCGCCGTCCTCGTGGTCGAAGAGGTTGATGACGTCGACGACGGCGAGCGCGTCCCGCACGCCGCGAGGTTATGCGGAATACTCGACCCCTAGCCGCGTTGCAGCGGAGATGACCGAGAGACTGGCGCGAGCGAGCGCGCTCCATCCGTGGCGGACGATCGGCGCCTGGCTCCTTGCAATCGTGCTCGCCTTCCTCGCTGTCGCCATGTTCCTCGGTGACAACCTGACGACGGAAGGGGAGGTCACGAACAACCCCGAGTCGCTCCGGGCGGAGGACGCGATCGCGGACCACTTCCCGGTCGACCAGTTCACGACGGAGCTCATCGTCGTGAGCTCGAACGAGCACGAGGTCGACGACCAGGCGTTCCAGGAGCGCCTCGACGAGCTCCGCGACGCGGGCGAGCGGACGGGTGTGATTGCCGAGTTCCAAAGCCCCGACGAGAACCCGGATCTCGTCTCCCCGGACCGCAGCGCCGTCTTGATCCCGATCAGACTCAGGGCGCCGGAAGACGAGAACGTCACGCGCGTGGTCGAGGTGGTCGAGGAGGAGGACGGCAGAGACGGCTTCCAGGTCGCGATGACCGGCAACTTTACGACCGACCACGACTTCAACGAGGTCTCGGAACGCGATCTCCAGGAGGGCGAGCTGCGCGTCGGCCTTCCCGCCGCGCTCGTCGTCCTCGTGATCGTGTTCGGCGCGCTCGTCGCGGCGGCACTCCCGCTCGTGCTCGCGGTCGTCTCGATCGTCGTCGCGCTCGGGTTGACGGCGCTCGTCGCGCAGGGGTTCGAGCTCTCGATCTTCGTCGTCAACATGCTGACCGGGATGGGCCTCGCGCTCGGGATCGACTACGCCCTCTTCGTCGTCTCGCGCTTCCGCGAGGAACGCGCGGCGGGGAGCGCGAAGCTCGACGCGATCGCGACGGCGGGCGCGACCGCGAGCCGGGCGGTCCTCTTCAGCGGAACGGCGTTCGTGCTCGCGATGATCGGGCTGCTGCTCGTCCAGAGCACGATCATGCGGAGCCTCGCCGTGGGCGCGATCCTCGTCGGGGTCACGTCCGTCGTCGCGGCGCTGACCGTGCTCCCGGCCGTCCTGAGCTTGCTCGGCGACCGCGTCAACCGCCTCCGCGTCCCCTTCTTCGGCCGCTCCGTCGCCGCGCAGGCCGCGGGCGAGAGCCGCTTCTGGGGTGCCATCGTCCGGCGGGTCGTGCGCCGGCCGCTCGTCAGCTTCGCGCTCGCGGCTGCGCTCCTCCTCGCGGCGGCCGCGCCGATCCTCGGGCTGCAGATCGGCGGGCAAGGGATCGCGACCCTCCCGGACTCGCTCGTCTCGAAGCAGGGGTTCCTCGCGCTCGAGAGGGAGTTCCCGGCCGCGGGTGCCGACCCCGCCGAGGTCGTCGTCCTCGGCGGCACCGACTCGCCCGAGGTCGGGCGCGCGATCGCGAGCCTCCAGTCGCGCCTGGAAGCGGACGAGACGTTCGGTCCACCCACGACGCAGCCGAGCGCGGACGGCGAGGCGACGCTCATCACCGTGCCCGTCGCGGCCGACGCTCTTTCCGAGGAGGCGATCGACGCGGTCGAGCGGCTTCGCTCAGAGCACATCCCGGCCGCCTTCGCAGGCACCGATGCGAGGGCGCTCGTGGCCGGCGCGACGGCCGAGAACATCGACTACTTCGACGTCATGCGCTTCTGGCTCCCGATCGTGATCGCTTTCGTGCTCGGCCTCAGCCTCATCCTGCTAACGGTCGCGTTCCGCTCGATCGTCGTGGCTGCGACCGCGATCCTCGTCAACCTGCTTTCGGTCGGCGCGGCCTACGGGCTCGTCGTCGCGGTCTTCCAGTACGGCGTCGGCGCCGACCTGCTCGGGTTTCAGCAGGTCGACACGATCGAGGCGTGGGTACCGCCGTTCCTCTTCGCCGTGCTGTTCGGCCTCTCGATGGATTACCAGGTCTTCTTGCTCAGCCGGATCCGCGAGCGCTACTCGGCGACCGGCGACACGGCCGGCGCGGTCACCTTCGGGATCGGCTCGACAGCGCGAATCATCACGGGCGCGGCGCTCATCATCATCGCGGTATTCATCGGGTTCGCCGCCGGCGACCTCGTCATGTTCCAGCAGATGGGGTTCGGCGTCGCGATCGCCCTCCTGATCGACGCGACGCTCGTCCGGTCCGTCCTCGTCCCGGCGCTGATGACGCTGCTCGGGGAGCACAACTGGTACCTGCCGCGCTGGCTCGATTGGCTGCCGCATCTCGAGGTCGAAGGCGGTCCGCGCGAGCGCCGCGCGCGTCCCGCCGCGCCGGCGGCGCGCGCGCGTTGAGGCTACGAACAGGCTGCTACTACGGCCGCCCGGCCCACGGGCCGACGCCGCCGAGGCGCTCGGGCGTTCCGAGCGGGGGATCGTCCATGGGCGGAGACTTCACGTTCGGCCGAGGTACGTGCGGGCGAGCGGCTGGAGGAGCTCCGGGGCACCGCCCGCCTCGGATCAGCCGCCCGCGACGAACGCGGCGACGGCTCGGATCTCGTCTTCGCTGAGCTG
Source organism: Gaiellaceae bacterium (assembly GCA_036259875.1). Lineage (GTDB taxonomy): Bacteria > Actinomycetota > Thermoleophilia > Gaiellales > Gaiellaceae > DATAAZ01. The sequence goes on along the minus strand of DATAAZ010000008.1, from coordinate 27,207 downwards.
CCCCGCGAACGACGGCATCCCGTCGCGTCCGTTCGTGACGACCTGGGCGATCTCTTCCTCGCTCAGCTGCGTCTCGTCGAGGTTCGGGCCGACCGTCCCGGTCGCGCCCGCGGCCGAGAGCGTGTGGCAGCTTGCGCATCCCGCCGACGCGAAGACGCGCTCGCCGTCCGCCGCGCCATCGCCGCCGCCCGTTCCGGTCTCGGTCGTCTCCGTCTGCCCGCCCGTCTCGGTCGCGGTCTCGCCGGTCGTCTCCGCGCCCGTGGTCGGCTGCGCCTCGGTCGCGCCGGTCTCGGTCGCCTCACCCTCCGTCGCTTCCGCACGAGGGGGGTCGTCCTCGGCCGACTCGCGCCCGACGACGAACCCGATCGTCCCTGCGCCGAACGCGAGCGCGACCGCGAGGAGGACGAGCGCCGCCTCCGCGGCGACGTACGTCAGCCGCCGCCGGCGCCCTCGCTGGGTCCTCCGCGTCCGAGCCACCGGGGCACGATATCGCGGCGGCCGGCCTCGGATGCACGGCCGGCGGCGGTGCGGCACGATGACGCCGTGAGCCGGCTCGTCATCGTCGTGCCGCTGCGGGAAGGTGTTCGCGACGAGGCGCGTCGCCTCCTCGAGGAAGGACCGCCGTTCGCCCTCGAGGAGACGCGCTTCGACCGCCACGAGGTCTACCTGACCGCGAGCGAAGCGGTCTTCGTCTTCGAGGCCCCGCGCGACCCCGCGACGCTCGATCTGCGCGCCGAGGATCCGGCGCTCTGGCGCGCCGCCGCCGCGTGGCGGCGCGTCATCCGGGGCCGGCCTCGCGTCGCCGAGACGGCATTCACGTGGCGCCGCGGCGATTCCGCCTAAGGTCGGCGCGTGCGCGCGATGGTGCTCGACGCAGCGAGGCGGCCGCTCGCCGCGCGGGACGTCCCGCCGCCCGAGCCGGGCCCCGGCGAGGTCGTCGTCGCCGTCCGCGCGTGCGCCGTTTGCCGCACCGACCTCCATATCGTCGATGGCGACCTCGGCCGGCCGAAGCTCCCGCTCGTTCTCGGCCACCAGATCGTCGGGGCGGTCGCCGCGCGCGGTCCGGGCGCCGAGCGCTTCCGCGAAGGCGAGCGGATCGGCGTGCCCTGGCTCGCCTGGACGGACGGCGCGTGCCGCTACTGCCGCTCGGGGCGCGAGAACCTCTGCGAGCGAGCCCGCTTCACCGGCTACGACGTCGACGGCGGCTACGCGGAACTCGCCGTCGCGGACGAGCGCTTCTGCTTCCCCCTGCCGGCCGGCTACGCCGACCGCGAGGCGGCGCCGCTCCTCTGCGCAGGGCTGATCGGCTACCGCGCGCTCCGACTCGCCGGCGACGCGGAGCGGCTCGGTCTTTACGGGTTCGGCGCCTCGGCGCACATCATTGCCCAGGTCGCGCGCCACCAGGGCCGCCGCGTCTTCGCATTCACGCGCCCGGGCGACGAGGACGGCCAGGCGTTCGCACGCGAGCTTGGCGCCGAGTGGGCAGGGGACTCCACGTCGAAGCCGCCGGAGGCGCTCGACGCCGCGATCGTCTTCGCGCCCGTCGGCACGCTCGTCCCCGTCGCGCTCGGCGCGCTCGCGCCCGGCGGCGTCGTCGTTTCCGCCGGCATCCACATGAGCGACATCCCGTCCTTCCCGTACGAGCTCCTGTGGCGCGAACGGTGGCTCGGGTCCGTGGCGAACCTGACGCGAGCGGACGGCGACGAGTTCCTCGCGCTCGCGCCCCGGGTACCCGTACGCACCGAGATCGAGGTCTTCCCCCTCGAGGACGCGAACGAGGCGCTCGAGCGGCTCCGAAGCGGCCGCCTGCGCGGGTCCGCCGTTCTCAGCGTCGCCGACGAAGCACGGCCGCAACCGTGATCCCGTAGGCGACGTGATCGGCGAGCTGCGGCGCGACCGGCAGCGCCCGAATTCGCCGGAACCGTCGACCGAGGAGGCCGAGGTCGACGGCCGCGATCGCGAGACCGGCTCCCGCACCCGTGCGGACGGCCGCCCCGGTTGGAAGCAGGCGCGCGAGGACGACGCCCCAGCCGAGCGAAATTACGAGGTGAACCGGTGCCGCCGCGAGGACGAGCCGGGTGCGCCGTGTCTCCCGCGGGAGCACGAGCGAGCCGGCCGCGACGGTCGCCTCGAGCGGGTCGCGCCCGGTCGCAAGCGCGTGTGCGGTCGACGGGATACCGCTGACGACCGCGGCGATCGCGCCCGCCGCGAGGCCGTCGCGAAGCCGCGTCCGAGCGGGCACGGCCTACCGATCGGCTTCCGCGAGGCGGCGGCTCGCCCGCCTCGACCGCTCCGGTCGCCTCACGCCGTGCGTCCTTCGTCCTCGAGGCGGGTGAGCGGCCAGATGACGACGTCCTGCCGCCCGGCGTAGTGGAAGAGCGGCTCGCCTTCGATCGGGATGCCGGGCGGTGGCATCGTATTTCGCTCCAGCTCGGCCACCGCCGACTGGAGCGGCCACGGCCGGTGGTGGATCTCCGCTCGGAAGACGCGGCCGCCCTCGACCGCGTAGAGGCAGTACCGCTCCGTGAGGAAATGCTCGAGCGAGCCGGGCGCCGCCCGGGAGACCTCGCCGGTGGCCGCGTAGCGAGCGGCGAACTCGGCGGGCCGTTCGCCCGCGCTCACCCGCTCGCTCGCATAGCAGAGCCCCTCGTCGTCCGGCTCCGCCGACATGCGGGCGTGGAAGTACGGCAGCCGGTAGGCACGCCGCGCGGCGGCGACGGCGAGGCGGCTCGCCGCATCGAGGCTGAAGAACCAGATCCCCGGCTTTCCGCCGAGCGTCACGTACGTCCGCGTGTTCAGCTCGAGGAACGTCGAGAGGAACGGGGCAGGCGGGACGGCGCGAAGCCGGAGGCCCGTCAGCCGGAACGGCGTCACACCCACCCAGGCGGCGCCGTCGAACGTGTCGACCGGAAGCTCGGGCGGAACGTGCTCCCGCACCGCCGCGGCCGGGACGGCCCAGTGAGCGAAGAGGAGATCGTCCCACGTCTGCGCCATCAGCCACGAGCCGCCGGGTAGCGGCCACGGGCGATGTCCGGTCTCGTCGAGCGTCGCGTGCTGGCGCGCGGGTGTCGACAGGAAATCGACGAGGTTCACGCACTGGGTTGCGTACCCGCCGCGCGCCTCGGACATACTCCTGCGCATGTCGACGAGCCGCGCGCGGGAGATCTGGCGTCACCGGGAGCGGCGCGACGCCTTCCTCGTCGAGCTCGAGGGCGATCGGGTCGTGACCGCCGAGGGGCCGCTCGGCGAAGACGAGCTCGGCGAGCGCGCCCTCGCCTGGAAGCAAGCGGCGGCGGGGCGGACGCCCGCGTTCACGGCCGCGGCGGCCGAGCTCGAAAGCCGCAGGGACGAGTTCGAACGCGAGCGGGTCGAGGCACCCTCGTAGGGGGCTTGTGCGATGCCTACTGGATCGACCGGTCGTTTGAGATGGACACGCGGGGAGAGCCCGCGCGTCCTGGATGTCGGCGCCGCAAGCGGCGCCTAGGGTGCGCGCCGTCCGCTGCTGGTGCCACGAGCTCGTCGTCGCCGACGACGACACGGCCCTTCTCCGTGAGCTTCGCGCGCACGTCGCCGAAGCACATCCCGAGCACGAACGGAGCGAGGAAGAGCTCCGGCAGCGCGTCGCCGTCGAGGCCGAGGACGCGCCCGACCGGCCGCCGTGGGCCTACTGACCCGCGCGAGGCGCCGCTCCTACGCGGTCAGCGCCTCACTGACGATCCGGTCCTGCTCCACGAGGTGAGCGGTGGGGTACCCCTCGCTCGGGCTCGCGCGCCAGGGCCGACCGCAGTAGCGGAGCTCGACCTCGGCCGGAAGCCCCTCTTCCAAGCGGTGGCGGATCGCGCGCCACGCGCCCATGTTCTGTGGCTCCTCCTGGGTCCAGACGACCTCGGAGAGGTTCGGGTAGCGGGAGAGAAGCTCGTCGTATGCGGCGACCGGGAACGGGTAGAGCTGCTCGAGGCGAGCGACCGCGACGTTCTCGCGATCCCCGCGCGCCTCGTGCCCGACGATGTCGTAGAAGACCTTCCCCGAGCAGAGGATCAGGCGCTCGGTGCGCCGGCGCTCTTCGGGCGTGAGCGTCAGGTCGTCGATGATCGGGCGGAAGTAGCTGTCCGTCAGGTGCTCGAGGCTCGACGTCGCCTGCTTGAGGCGGAGCAGGCTCTTCGGCGTGAGGACGACGAGCGGGCGCGGCCTCCCGTGGAGCGCCTGCCTGCGGAGGAGGTGGAAATACTGCGCCGCGGTCGTGCAGTTGACGATCCGGATGTTCTCCTGAGCGGCCATCTGCATGAAGCGCTCGACACGGGCGCTCGAGTGCTCCGGCCCGTTGCCCTCGTAGCCGTGGGGGAGAAGCAACGTCAGCCGCGACGTCTGGCCCCACTTCGAGAGGCTCGAGACGATGAACTGGTCGACGATCACCTGCGCGCCGTTCACGAAGTCCCCGAATTGCGCCTCCCAGAGGACGAGCGCGCGGGGAGAGGCGGAGGCGTAGCCGTACTCGAACCCGAGGCAGCCGGCCTCGGAGAGCGGCGAGTTGTAGATCTCGATCGGCGCACGAGCGTCGGGAAGGTGCTGGATCGGTGCCCACTTCGCGCCCGTCTTCGCGTCGTGGAGGACGAGGTGGCGATGCGCGAAGGTGCCGCGCTCCGTGTCCTGGCCCGTCAACCGGACGGGCACGGCTTCCGTGACGAGCGACCCGAGCGCGAGCGCTTCGGCCTGCGCCCAGTCGATCCCGCCCTCGGGGCCGAACGTCTCGAGGCGCCGTTCGAGCTGCCTCAGGAGCTTCGGATGGACGGTGAACCCATCCGGGACGGCGAGAAGCCGGCGGTTCAGCGCCTCGAGCCGCTCGGCGGGCACCGCGGTCTCGGGCTCCGCGGTCCCGACGCGTCCGACCTTCCGTTCCTCGCGGGGCGCTGCGCCCGCCGCCGTAAGCGACGCCTTCAACCCCTCGTGCGTCTCTCGCATGAGCTGCTGGACGCGCTCGGCGAGCGCGTCGGCTTCCTCGCGGGGCACGACGCCTCGCTCGGCGAGCACGGCCGCGTACTGCTCGCGGGCGGTCGGATGATTCTGGATCTGCTCGTACATGAGCGGCTGCGTGTACGCGGGCTCGTCGCCCTCGTTGTGGCCGAACCGGCGGTAGCCGACGAGGTCGACGACGACGTCCTGCGAGAAGCGCGCGCGGTAGGCCATCGCGAGCCGGATGGCTGCGATCGCGCCCTCCACGTCGTCTGCGTTCACGTGAACGATCGGCGTGTCGTAGCCCTTCGCGATGTCGCTCGAGTAGCGGGTCGACCGTCCCTCTCCCGGGTCGGTCGTAAAGCCGATCTGGTTGTTCGCGATGATGTGAAGCGTCCCGCCCGTCGCGTAGCCGTCGAGGGCTTGGAGGTTCAGCGTCTCGGCCACGATCCCCTGGCCGGGGAAGGCGGCGTCGCCGTGGATGAGGACGGCCAGCGCGGCCTTCGGGTCGTGGCGCGCCTCGGCGCTCTCGTGATCGGTCTGGATCGCCCGGGTCGTCCCCTCGACGACCGGATCGACCGCCTCTAGGTGGCTCGGGTTCGAAACGAGCCGAACGTGGACGTCGGCGGCTGCCGTCTTCCGTACGCCCTCGGAGCCGTAGTGGTACTTCACGTCGCCGGTCCCGCCTTCGGGGTCGTGCGTCACGGCCTCGATCAGCCGCTCGCCCTCGAACTCCCGCAAGATCACGTCGTACGGCCGGCCGATCGTGTGCGCGATCACGTTGAGGCGCCCGCGGTGGGCCATCCCCATGACGATGTCCTTGGCACCGCCCGCGGCGGCGAGCTCGATCGCCTCGTCGAGCATGGGGACGATCGCGTCGAGTCCCTCGATCGAGAACTGCTTCTGGCCGAGGAACGCCCGGCGGAGGTAGCGCTCGAACCCCTCGACGTCCGAAAGCCGTGCGAGGAGCGCGCGCTGCTCGTCGGCCGAGAGAGGCCGCCGGTAATCACCGGACTCGATCGCGCGCCGCAGCCACACGCGCTGCTCGTGGTCGGCGATGTGCTCGATCTCGTACGCCATCGTCCCGCAGTACGTCGCTCGCAGGTTCGGCAGCACGTCGGCGAGCGTCTCGCCGGGGCAGTAGAGGCGAAGGAGCCGGGCCGGAATGCGCCGTTGGAGCTCCGGTGTCAGCTTGGGCACGAGGCGCTCCGGCTCGAGCGCGGGATCCCCGGGCGGGTCGCTGCCGAGCGGGTCGAGCCGCGCCGCCAGGTGGCCGTGCATTCGATGCGCCTTGACGAGCGCCATGGCGGCTGCGACCCCGCCGAGCAGCGTCTCGTCGGCGGTGGGCTCGTCGCGCGGACGCTCCTCGGGCGCGCGCGGCGCGACGGCGACGGCGGCGCCGTTCCCACCGATCGAGCCCGGGTAGCGCTCGAGGAGCCGCTCGACGAGCGGAAGCTGCTGGACGAGCTCGGGGGGGGCCGACTCGAAGAGCGTGCGCCAGGCCGGATCGACCGACTCGGGCGAGTTCAGATAGTCGACGAAGAGCTCCTGGACGTAGCCCAGGTTGAGATCTTCGAGCTTCGCGGGATCCACCCTCTTGTGAGAATAGCGCGCCCGGTTTTCGCCGCTTCGGAAGCGGGAACCGGCCCTCCGTGAGCGAGCGCGAGCCCTCGGCCGAGCGCGATTCCGCGCCGCCTGCCGAGCCCGAACCGGCGGAGCCGGACGAGCCGCAGACCTCGGTTCACGACCAGCCGATCACGCCCGAGCCGGCGGACGACGAGGGCGCGGGCTGACGGGGGGCGGCGCGAGCCGTGCAGCTCGAGAGCTTCTCGTAAGCGCCGAGCGTCGCGACCGGTATGGCCATGACCCGGGGACTGTCCCAGGGACTGTCCCCGACCGCAGCACGGCATGCCCCCACTCCGCTCCCGAAGCGGGCTCGATGCAACCCTCACCGCCCTGCAGGGACATGGCCTGGGGACTGTCCCAGGGACAGTCCCCAGGCGGGGTACCGAGCGCCTCGCGCCGAGGGCTCTGGCGGCTGGGCACGGGGTCGCGGCCGCGACTAGCCGTGCAGCTCGAGGAGCTTCTCGTACGCGGGGAGCGTCAGGAACTCGGCGAAGTCGGCGGCGAGTGCGACCTGCTCGAAGAGGCCCCGCGACTCGTCGGGGCGGCCCTGTGAGAAGTACCACTCGTCGTCTCCGACCTCGCGGCGGATGCGCTCCAGCTCTTCGTCCGCAGCCCAGCGGACGAGGTCCGCGGTGACGGGCCGGCCCTCCGAGAGCTCGACGCCGTGGCGGACCCACTGCCACACCTGGGAGCGCGCGATCTCGGCGGTCGCGGCGTCCTCCATCAGGCCGTAGATCCCGGCCGCGCCGTTGCCGCGAAGCCACGAGGAGATGTACTGGATCCCGACGTTCACGTCGTTCCGGAGCCCCTCCTCGGTCACGGCACCCGGCGTTGCCGCAACGTCGAGGAGCTGCGCCGCGGAGACGGACACGTCGTCTCGCTGCCGCTCCACCTGGTTCGGCCGCCTGCCGAGCACCGCGTCGAACTCGCCCGTCGCCGTCGGCACGGAGTCCGGATGAGCGACCCACGTCCCGTCGAAGCCGTCCGTCGCCTCGCGCCGCTTGTCCTCGGAGATCTTCGCCCGCGCGCGCTCGTTCGCCTCTTCATCCTTGCGGCTCGGGACGAACGCCGCCATCCCGCCCATCGCGTGCGCTCCGCGGCGATGGCACGTCTTTACGAGGAGCTCGGCGTACGCCCGCATGAAGGGGACCGTCATCGTGACCGAGTTCCGGTCGGGGAGGACGAACTCGCGCCGGTTCCGGAACGTCTTGATGACGCTGAACATGTAGTCCCAGCGGCCCGCGTTCAGGCCGGCCGAGTGGTCGCGAAGCTCGTAGAGGATCTCGTCCATCTCGAACGCCGCCCAGATCGTCTCGATGAGGACGGTCGCCTTGATCGTCCCGCGCGAAATCCCGAGCGCGTCCTGCGCGTGCTCGAAGACAGCGTTCCAGAGGCGCGCCTCGAGGTGGCTCTGGAGCTTCGGCAGGTAGAAGTACGGCCCGCTCCCGCGCTCGACGAGCCGGCGCGCGTTGTGGAAGAAGAAGAGGCCGAAGTCGAAGAGCGCCCCGGCAACCGGCTCGCCGTCGACAACGAGGTGCCGCTCGGGGAGGTGCCAGCCGCGGGGCCGGACGAGGAGTGTCGCCGTCTGCTCGTCCAGGCGGTACTCCTTGCCGGTTCTCGGGTCGGTGAACTCGATCGTCCCCTCGATCGCGTCGCCCAGATTCGCCTGACCGGCGACCATGTTCTGCCACGTCGGCGAGTTCGCGTCCTCGAAGTCCGCCATGAAGCCGCGCGCACCCGAGTTCAGCGCGTTGATCACCATCTTGCGGTCGGTGGGACCCGTGATCTCGACTCGGCGGTCCTGAAGGTCGTCCGGGACCGGCGCGACGTGCCAGGCGCCCTCTCGCACCGCGCTCGTCCCCGGCAGGAAGTCGAGCGTACCGCCCGCCTCGAGCTCCGCCTGCCGTTCGGCGCGGCGTGCGAGGAGGTCGGCGCGCGTCGAGCCGAACTCCCGCTGAAGCGCGGCGACGAACTCAAGCGCGTCCGGCGTCAAGATCTCCTCGGCCCGGCCCTCGACCGGCCCACGCACCTCGATGCCCTCGAGCGCCGTCTTCATCGCGTCCCTCCGTCGATCGACATCCGCAGGAGCTCCACCGGGTGGTAGACGGGGAGCCGCCGTCCATCCTCTTCCAGATACGTCCCGATCTGCAACGTGCACCCCGGGTTCCCGGCCGCGATCGCCTCCGCGCCCGTCGCGACGAGGTTCCGCGCCTTCCGCCTCCCGAGCTCGGCCGCCGGCGCCGGCTGGAGTAGGTTGTAGACACCCGCCGAGCCGCAGCAGATCTCCTGCTCGTCGGGCTCCACGACCTCGAGCTCGGGGATCGCGCGCAGCAGCTCGCGCGGCTGCACGCGGACGCGCTGCGCATGCGCGAGGTGGCACGCGTCGTGGTAGGCGACGCGGAGCGGCACCGGCCGTCGGAGCGCCCGCGGTTCCCCCTCGGCGAGGAGCTCCGTGACGTCGCGCACCTTGGCCGAGAAGCGCGCGGCACGCTCCGCCCATTCGGGATCGTCCGTGAGGACGCCCGCGTAGTCGCGCATCGACGAGCCACAACCCGCCGCGTTGACGACGACGGTCTCGCAGTCCTCGAACGCGACGACGAGCTCGCGCGCGAGCTCGAGCGCACCGCGCTCGTACCCCGAGTGGAACATGAGCGCGCCACAGCAGCGGGGACGGCGCGGCGCGAAGACCTCGTAGCCCTCGGCCGCGAGCAGCTCCGCCGTCGCCACGTTCACGTGGTGGAAGAGGACGCGCTGGACGCAGCCCTGGAGGAGGCCGACGCGTCCGCGCCGCTCGCCGTGCGCGGGCATCAGCTCGGGGAGCCGCCGCCAGGTGCCCGCTCCCGGAGTCAGGCGCATGAGCGCCCCGAGCTGCGAGGAGTCGGGGAGCCGGCGCCCGAGCCGCCGGGCGCCGATCGCGCGGCCGACGGCGAGCACAGGGGTGAGCGCGCGGAGGCGGCCGGGGTGCGTGAACGTCGCGAAGAGGAAGCGGCGGAAAAGCCGCTCGCGTGTCGACCGCTCGTAATTTCGTTCCACCTGCGGGCGGGTCGCCTCGATGAGCCGGTCGTACTGGACGCCGGAAGGGCAGGCCGTCACGCAGGCCATGCAGCCGAGGCAGCGGTCGAAGTGGGTCGCCATCGCGGGCGAGAGCTCGCTGCCGGGCTCGAGACCCGCCTTCATGAGCACGATCCGCCCGCGCGGCGAGTCCATCTCTTCGCCCCAGAGGAGATACGTCGGGCACGTCGGCAGGCAGAAGCCGCAGTGGACGCACGCGCCGATCAGGTCGAGACTCGGCGGGCGGTGCGCGTCGAAGGCAGTCTCGGTCATGGCTAGATCCCGCCGACGAAGACGCCGGGGTTGAGAATGTGCGCGGGGTCGAATCGCTCCTTGACACGGCGCATCAGGCGGAGCTCGGCCTCGTCGACGGCGCCCCACGGGTCGATGCGGTCGCGGACCTCGACCGGAGCGTCGAGGACGACGCACGGGAAGGGGGCGAGCACGGCGCGCAGTTCGTCGACCGGTTCGGCGTCCGCGAGCGTGAGCCACGAGACCCCCGCCGCGGCACGCCCGACGAGGGAGGCGCCGAGGCGGTCCGCCGTCCACACGACTCGCTCGAGCTCGGTAGGGAGCGCCGAGACGCGTACGACGACGCCGTCCGTGGAGCGCTGCGCCGCGCGCTGCGTCTCCCACACCGTCTCGTCTTCGGTCTCGACCGACGCGGCGAGCCCCTCCTCGGCGAGCGCGCCCACGCGTCGGCGCGCCTGCGTCTCGGCCGAGACGCCGCCGAACCGCGCGAGCAGCGTCCCCGAACCGGCCGCCCACCGCACGTCGAGGGCTTCGAGCTCGAGCGGAGCACGCGCGAGGTGCGACGCCGCGCGCGCGAGCGCGCCCGGGTCGTCCGTCTCGCCGGCGAGCGTCGCGCTCGTGCGAGGACGCGGATGCAGCCGGACGACGACGCGGAGGATGACGCCGAGCGTGCCGAACGACCCAGCGAAGAGCTTCGCCAGGTCGTAGCCGGCCACGTTCTTGATCACCTTGCCGCCGGCGGTTGCGACGGTCCCGTCCGAGAGCGCGACCGTGATCCCGAGCAAGAGGTCGCGAACGGCTCCGTAACGGTGCCGGAGCGGCCCCGCGTCGGCCGTGGCGACGATTCCGCCAATCGTCGCGCCTGCGAACCCCGGGGGACAGGTTGGAGCGAGTCCCCCGTCTCTGCTTGACGCCTCACTGCCGGTAGCGAGCGGCGGGTCGAGCGCGAGCATCTGGCCCGCCTCCGCGAAAGCGGCCTGGGCCTCGGCGAGGCGCACGCCCGCCTCGAGGACGGCCGTGAGGTCACCTGCGTTGTGCTCCACGATCCGATCGAGGCGCGAGGTCGAGAGCTCTAGGTCGGGCTCTGGGACAACGGCGCCCCAGCCGAGCTTCGTCCCGCCGCCGCGCACGCGGACGCGCAGGCCGTCGCCCTTCGCCTCGCGAAGCAGGGCAGCCACGGCCTCCGGGGAGGCGGGCGCCTCGGTTCGGAGGAGTTGCGCCACGGCTAGAACCGCTCCGCGACCCCTGCCGCCTCGAGCGGGTGCTGACGGTACGGCCCCGGCACCTCGCCGCAGAGGCGCGGCGTCGGCATCACCTTCCCGGGGTTCGCGCGCTGCTCCGGGTCGAAGGCGCAGCGGAGCCGCTGGAACGCTGCAAGGTCCTCGTCCGAGAACATGCGCGGCATGTAGTGCTTCTTGTCGACGCCGACCCCGTGTTCACCCGTGATCGAGCCGCCCGCGTCGAGGCAAGCGAGCACGATCCGGCCCGCGAGCTCCTCGGCCCGCGCCGCCTCGCCCGGGTTCCGCGCGTCGTAGCCGACGAGCGGATGGAGATTCCCGTCGCCGGCGTGGAAGACGTTCGCCACCGGGCAGCCGTACTCGTCCGCGAGCTCGTCGATCCGGCCCAGCACCTCGGCGAGGCGCGTCCGCGGGATGACGCTGTCCTGGACGTAGTACGACGGGGCGAGCCGCCCCATCGCGGCGAACGCCGCCTTGCGCGCCTTCCAGATGAGCTGCCGCTCCGCCTCGTCGCGCGCGATCCGGACGCCGCGCGTGCCGCGCCGCTCGCACAGGCGGGCGACCTCGTCGAAGCGCCTGTCACACTCCGCCTCGGGCCCGTCGAGCTCCACGATGAGTGCCGCGCCGACGTCGAGCGGGTAGCCGGCGCCCGTCGCCTCCTCGGTGGCCTTGATCGAAAGGCGGTCCATGATCTCGATCGCGCCCGGGACGACGCCGGCCGCGACGACGTCGGAGACCGTCTGTCCCGCCTGCTCCATGGTCTCGAAGTAGGCGACGAGCGTCCGCACGTCCTCGGGGACGGGGACGACGCGCAGCACGATCTCCGTCGCGATCCCCAGCGTCCCCTCGGATCCGACGAACGCGCCGACGAGGTCGTAGCCGGGCCGGTCGAGCTCCTTCCCGCCCGTCCGCACGACGTCGCCGTCCGGAAGGACGAGCTCCAGGCCTGTCACGTAGTTCGTCGTGAAGCCGTACTTGAAGCAGTGCGCGCCGCCCGAGTTCTCGGCCACGTTCCCGCCGATCGTGCAGACGATCTGGCTCGAGGGGTCGGGCGGGAAGAAGTGCGTCGGTGAGACCGCCTTCGAGACCTCGAGGTTCGTGACGCCGGGCTCGACGACGACGCGCTGGTTCTCGAGATCCACCTCGAGGATCCGCCGCAGGCGCGAGAGCGCGATCAGGACGCCGTCCTCGGCCGGGAGCGCGCCACCCGAGAGCCCGGTTCCCGCGCCGCGCGCGACCCACGGGACACCCGCCTCGTGGCACGCGCGGACGACCTCGCGAACCTCGTCGGCCGTCCCCGGCAGGACGACGACGGGCGGAAGGACCGCGTAGTGCGCGAGCGCGTCCGACTCGTACGTCCGGAGCTGGTCGCGGTCGGTGAGGACGTGCGCCTCACCGCAGATCCGCTCGAAATCGGCGACCAGCCCGCGGGCATCCATTTCGGCTCCCGTCAGGGGGTGTAGCACGACGGCCCCCTTCTCGTGTGGATTACCAGAACGAAAGATCCGTGTCGCCGCCGCTGAATTCACCGACGATGAAGTTGAGGAAGAAGTACCCGAAGTAGACGGAGACGGCGATCAGGAGGACGTACGACCACCAGCTCGCCCGCGCGGGGCGCGGGAGCCTACTGATCAGGAACATGAGCAGCAGCGGCATGACGAGCGCGGCGAGGTTCGACATGTTCGCCGCCCAGTTGACGAGCCCGACCGCCGCCTCGGTGAAGATGATCAGCGAGATCGCGACCGCGAGCAGGACCATGAACGGGTAGTAGAAGCGCCGCGCGTCGCCGTGGACGAGCCGCCTGAACGACGCGCTCGAGCCGTACACGGCGTCGACGAAGTTCCTCACGAGCATCTCGAAGACGACGATCTGCGTCGTGAAAAGAACGAGGAAGCCGACCACGAGCGCCCAGTAGAAGAAGAAGTCGCCCTGCCCGGTCTCGCGCAGTTGCTCGGCGACGTACGTCGGCATCGTCTCCGTGGCCGGCGGCGTGCCTGTCTCGTTCGCGAGATGGCTCACGAGCACACCGGGCAGGAGCATCCCGAGGATCGCCCCCGGGACGAAGACGAGCCACATCTCCGCCTTGAGGTAGCCCCACCACTGCCGCCAGAGCGCCGCGTTCTCGGGCGTCTCGCGGAACGTGGTGCCGACCGGCGCGACCGGCGGAACGTCGGCGCCCGCCAGGAGGCCGGGGATGTAGCCGGATTTGCTCCCCATCCCGTAGCCCTTGTCTCGGTAGTAGTTCATGAAGACGTAGTTGAGCCCCGATGCCATCGCGGCGAAGCCGACGACGCCCCCGATGTCGCGCGCCGTCGTCCCCTCGGGCGGCAGCGCCGGACGGACGAGGCCCTCGAGTCCGTCGAGCCAGCTGCTCGCGGACGCGACGACGAGCGTGATGACGAGCAACGAGATCAGGACGGCGAGAACGAGGACCCAGTTCACGAGCTCGAGCGTCCGCGAGATCTTGCGCGCGAGGAGCGTGATCACGAAGACGGCTGCCATCAGGCCGACGGCGAGCCAGCGCGCCTCCCACTCTCGCTCGTCTTCGGTCGGGATCTCGCCCTTGATGACCGTGAGCAGGCCCTCGCCTGCACCGGACGCCCATCCGCCCGTGATGAACGCGATGTAGAAGAGGACGACGGCGAGGAGCGTGCCGAGGTAGAACGGCAGGACGCGCGAGAACCCGAGCGAGGGAACCTCGCCCGTCGCCATCACGTAACGGCCGATCTCCATGTTGTAGAACGCCTGCAGGAGGATCGAGAGGAGGATGAAGAAGCCGATGCCGACCCAGCCCCTCGTCCCGATCTGGAGGGGGCCGAGCAGCCACTCGCCGCTTCCGATCGAGAGGCCGAGCGCGATCAGGCTCGGGCCGATGACGAGCGTGACCGCCTCCTTCAAGCCGATTCGCCGCGCCCCGAACACCTGCTCGGGCTCGGGCAGATCGTCGACCCGAAGCGGTGGCCGCCCCGTACCGATCTGGTACGCGCCGCCCGGCGCCGGCTCAGCGGTGGTCGCCATCGCTCACCTCCGTCGCTCGACGCTACAACCGGTGACGTGCATACCCGTTATGCCCGAGTCCATGCGTCCGGATTGACGGCGTTTCGCGGGCAGCGGCCCTCGATGAGCACCCCGCGAAGGGCCTCCACGCAGAGCATCCCCATCGCCTCGCGCGCTTCCCGGGTCGCGCTCCCGAGATGCGGAGTGAGGACGACGTTCTCGAGCGCGAGGAGAGCCGGCTCGACGGCGGGCTCGCGCTCGTAGACGTCGAGCGCCGCCCCGGCGATCTCGCCCGCCCGCAGCGCCCGCGCGAGCGCCGCCTCGTCGACGAGCGGGCCACGCGCCGTGTTCACGAGGACCGCTTCGTCGCGCATCGTCCGCAGCTCGTCACGGCCGATCAGGTGGTACGTCTCGTCGGTCAGCGGGGCGTGGAGGCTGACGACGTCGGCGACGGTGAGGAGGTGATTGAGCGGCAGCCATTCGCCGAGATCGGTCTCGACCCGCCCGCTTCGGTTCGTGTACGCGACGGACATCCCGTGCAGGCGCCCGAGCCGCGCGACGTCGCGGCCGATTCGGCCGAAGCCGACGACTCCGAGCATCCGGCCGCGCAGGCCGTGGCCGACCATGAACGTCGGTGCCCACGTCCACGGCTCGCCCCGCCGGAGCAACCGCTCCCCCTCCGCGACCCGGCGAAGCAGTGTCAGCGCGAGCGCGAGCGCGTGCTCCGCAGTTGCCTCCGTGAGCACGTCCGGGGTGTTCGCGACGACGACGCCGCGTCGCGTCGCCTCGCCGACGTCGACGTTGTCGTAGCCGACCGCGTAGTTGGCGACGACGCGGAGATCCGGCCCGGCTGCGTCGAGGAGCTCGCGGTCGACGGCGTCGGTGAGCATCGCCATGAGCCCCTTGGCGCCGGAGACGCCCGCGAGGAGTTCCTCGCGGGACGGCGGAGCCTCGCTGTCGCGGATCGCGGCGTCGAACGCGCGCTCGAGCTCGCCGCGAACCCGCCCCGGGACGCGGCGCGAGACGTAGACGCGCGGCTTCACTCGTCGGTCGGTCGCGGCGGGACGATCGGGAGGTTGCTCGCGACCCTCCGCGTTCCGGCGACTTCGTACACGACGTCGACCGAGTCGTTCTTCCGGTACGTCCCGGCGACGCCGAGGAACATGCTCGTCCAGCGCAAGATCCCGAGCCGCCCTTCCTTCGCCAGCGGCTTTCGGAAGCGGAGCGCCCGGCCGTCGAGCTCGTAGTCGACGCCGCGCTCCTGGGGCACGCCGTTCACGTAAACCTCGAACGGCTCGCGGACGCCACGCGGAAGCGGAACGGTCCAGGCTTCGGGCACCGGAGACCGAAGCGTAGACCGCTTACGCCCCTCGCTCGCACGTCGAACGCTCCCCCGGAAGCGGCACTTGCCTCTTTGTGGCTGCGCCCAGAAGGCGGGTCGTACAATCGCGCGCTGATGCCCGGGAGCCGCGTCGTCCTCGCCCTACTCGCGCTCTTCTCGGCCCTCGTCGTCGGCATCGTCCTCGCCTTTCTCCTCGCACCCGGCGCCTTCCCGCCGGGCAGCGTGACCGAGAGCGGCGACGCGATCAACCAGGTCTACTGGGTCGTCCTCGGGCTGGCCGCCGGCGTCTTCTTCCTGGTCGAGACGGCGTTGATCGTCTTCATCGTGCGCTACAGGCGCCGCGGGCCCGGGACCGGCCACGACGTCGAGGGGCCGCAGATCCACGGCAACACGCGGGTGGAGATCGTGTGGACCGTCGTCCCGGCCGTCCTCCTCGTCGCGCTCGCGTCGTACACCTTCGCCCGCATCCCCGATGTCGAGGCAAAGCCGGGCGCAGGCGAAGAGCCGCTCGTCGTCGACGTCACCGCGCACCAGTTCTACTGGCAGTACGAGTACCCGAACGGCGCGCTCTCCTTCGACGCGCTCTACCTACCGGTCGATCGCAAGGTGACGCTCCGCCTCCGGTCCGCCGACGTCCCGCACAGCTGGTGGGTGCCCGAGCTGACCGGGAAGCGCGACGCGATTCCCGGGCAGACGAACGAGCTCCATTTCACGCCGCGGGAGACGGGGACGTTCGAAAACGGCGTGTGCGGCGAGTTCTGCGGGATCCAGCACGCGCGCATGACGACCACGGTCCAGGTGCTCGCGGCGAGCGGCTTCGAAGCGTGGCTCGCGCGCAACGCGCCGGACACGGTCGACCCGACGGCGCTCGGCGAGGCTGAGTGGCGCGCCTCGTGCGCGAAGTGCCACGGGCTCGAGGGCGAGGGCGGGATCGGGCCGCCGATCGCCGGCAACCCGGCCCTCACGAACGTCGACAGCCTGCGGACGCTCCTCTACGAGGGGCAGAACCTCGACACGAACGAGGGCTTCATGCCCCCGACGGGCAAGCGCTGGACGGACGCGCAGATCGAGGCGCTCGTCGACTACGTCGGCGTGAACGACACCCTCTCGGGCGGAGGCGGCGGTGGCCGTTAGAGCCGAGCCGGTCGCGCCGACCTGGAAGCAGGGACCGATCCTCAGCTGGCTGACGACGGTCGACCACAAGCGGATCGGCGTCCTCTACATCGTCACAGCCTTCCTTTTTTTCCTCGCGGGCGGCGTCATGGCGGTGCTGATGCGGCTCCAGCTCGCGCAGGCAGACGCCGACTTCATCACCCGCGACGGCTACAACGCCCTCTTCACGCTCCACGGGACGACGATGATCTTCCTCTTCGTCGTCCCGGTGCTCGCCGGCTTCGGGAACTACCTCGTTCCGCTCATGCTCGGGGCACGCGACATGGCGTTCCCGCGCCTGAACGCGATGTCGTACTGGTTCTTCCTCGCCGGTGGCCTGGTCCTGATGGGGAGCTTCTTCGTCGAGGGCGGGCCGGCGAAGGCGGGCTGGTACGGCTACCCGCCGCTCTCCGGGCCGGGTCCCCCGGGGAACAGCGGCTATCCGGACATCGGCCAGGACCTCTGGATCCTCGGCATTCACCTGACGACGATCTCGTCGGTCGCGGGTGCGATCAACTTCATCGTGACGATCCACAACATGCGGGCGCCCGGGATGACGTGGATGCGGATCCCGCTCTTCGTGTGGACGATCGAGGCCTACGCCGTGATGCTGCTGCTCGCGCTGCCGACTCTCACGGCGGCCGCGACGCTCCTTCTCCTCGATCGCCAGGCCGGCACGTCGTTCTTCCTTCCCGACGAAGGCGGCAGCGCCGTGCTCTACCAGCACATGTTCTGGTTCTTCGGCCACCCAGAGGTCTACATCATGATCCTGCCCGCCTTCGGGATGATCTCGGAGGTCATCCCGGTCTTCTCGCGCAAGCCGATCTTCGGCTACAAGGCGGTCGCGTTCGCGACGATCGGGATCGCGTTCGTCTCGATGCTCGTGTGGGCGCACCACATGTTCACGGTGGGGCTCCCCGTCTGGCTCAACGCGGCGTTCGCGGCCTCGTCGTTCGCCGTCGCCGTGCCGACCGGGGTCAAGATCTTCAACTGGCTGGCGACGCTCTGGCGGGGGCACCTCGACTTCCGCGCCCCGCTCCTTTTCTGCCTCGGGCTCCTCGGTCTCTTCACGATCGGCGGGCTCTCCGGGATCTTCCTCGCCGCGTTCCCGGTCGACTACCAGGCGCACGACTCGTACTACGTGGTCGCGCACATGCACTACGTCCTTTTCGGGGGAACGGCGTTCGGGCTCTTCGCGGGTTGCTACTACTGGTTCCCGAAGATCACCGGCCGGATGTACGACGAGCGGCTCGCGCAGGCGCACTTCTGGCTCATCTTCATCGGCTTCAACATGACGTTCTTCGTACAGCACCTCGTGGGTCTCATGGGGATGCCGCGACGCGTCTATACCTACGAGCGCGAAGGGATGTTCGAGACGTACAACTTGATCTCGACGATCGGGACTTGGGTCATGACGATCGCGCTCCTCATCTTCGTGTTCAACATGGCGAAGAGCTGGCGCGCCGGGCCCCGGGTCGGCCCCGACCCGTGGCGGGCCGACACGCTCGAGTGGTATGCGACCTCGCCGCCGCCGCCGCACAACTTCGACCGGGTGCCCTACGTGACGAGCGCGCGGCCGCTCCGCGACCTGCGGCTGCGCGTCCGGGAGCGGCGATGAGCCCGCCTGGGCCCTGGCTTCGCCTCGTCGCCGTCGGCTCCGTCGCAGGGGTCGCCGTCGTCGTCGCGACCGGGGAGTGGGCGCTTCCGCACGACGTCACCTCGCACGTGACCTTGTCGCTCCTCGCTGCGGTTGCGATCGCCGCCGGCGCGGCGCACCGCGAGGATCGGCTGCTGGTCGGGGCCGCGGTCGGCGCCCTCGCCGCATTCGGCGCCGCGGGGCTCAGCGCGCTCGCCGGCGTGCCGGGCGGCCTCCACCTGGCTTTGGGGGCGCTCGCGCTCGCAGCCGCCGGCGTCGCGGCAGCCGTCACGTTTCGTGCAAGTAGCAGACCGCTACCAGGGCGCGGTCGGCCCCGCGCGCGGCTTGCCTGGCGCGACTACCTGACGCTCACGAAGCCGCGGATCATGTCGCTCCTCCTCCTGACGGGCGCGGGCGGGCTGGTGCTCGGCGCCCGCGGCCTCCCGTCGGCGGCGCTCGCGGCGGCGGCGCTCGGCGGCCTCGCGCTCGCGTGCGGCGGTGCGTCAGCCGTGAACCACGTGCTCGACCGCGACATCGACCGCCTGATGGGGAAGCGGACGGAGCGACGACCGGTCGCCGCGGGGCGCGTCGCGCCGGCGCGCGCGCTGGAGTTCGGCGTCGCGCTCTCGGCCCTCTCGTTCGCCGTCCTCGCGAGCTTCGTCAACGTCCTCGCGGCGGCGCTTGCCGTCTTCGGGAACCTCTTCTACGTCCTCGTCTACACGCGCTGGCTGAAGCGCGCGACCGCACAGAACATCGTGATCGGCGGCGCCGCCGGGGCCGTCCCACCGGTCGTCGGGTGGGCAGCGGCGACCGGCGATCTCGCGCTTCCCGCGCTCCTCCTCTTCCTGATCGTCTTCTTCTGGACGCCGCCGCACTTCTGGGCGCTCGCGCTTCTCATCCGGCGCGACTACGCGGCTGCCGGGATCCCGATGCTCCCCGTCGTCCGGGGCGAACCGGAGACCGCGCGCGCGATCGTCCGCTACACCGTCCTCCTGGTCGCGATCTCGCTCCTTCCGGTCGCGGCGCGCACGGTCGGCCTCGCGTACCTGGCGGCCGCGCTTGTCCTCGGGGCGGCGTTCCTCGCGCTCGCCGTCGCGCTGCAACGTCGGACGACGCCGCGGCGCGCCCGCCGCGTCTTCTCGTTCTCGCTCGCCTACCTGGCGCTGCTCTTCGTCGCGCTCGCCGTCGACCCGCTCCTCGCCGCATAGCCGTGGAGCCCGAGCTCGCCCGCAAGAACCTCCGACTCGGCCTCGCGCTCCTCGCGATCGTTCTCGTCCTCTTCGCTGGCTCGATCGTCGTGGCGGAGATCTACAACGCGCTGGATTAGTCCGACGCGGCGGGGCGACCCGTCCACGCGAGCCGTGCCGGGGGGACTGTCCCAGGGACAGTCCCCACGTCGTGGCCCGGCGGGCCGTGTCTCGGAGGCGGTCGCCCGGATTCGCGCGACAAACGACCGTCTCAGCGCGTTCATCGCGGTGCCGGAGGACGCGGGAAATGACGACGCGATTCCGCTCGCCGTCAAGGACCTTTTCGACACGGCCGGGCTGCGGACGACCTACGGCTCGGCGATCTTCCGCCACCACGTCCCCGGTCGAAGCGCCGAGGCCGTCGTCCGCCTCGAGCGCGCCGGCTACGCGGTCGTCGGGAAGACGAACCTGCACGAGTTCGCGTACGGGATCACGTCCGAGAACCCCCACTACGGCCACGTCGTGAACCCGCTCGACGAAACGCGGACGCCCGGCGGCTCGAGCGGCGGCTCGGCGGCGGCGCTCGCGGCTGGGCTCTGCGACCTTGCGCTCGGCACGGACAGCGCGGGATCGATCCGCATCCCGGCCGCCTGCTGCGGCGTCGTCGGGTTCAAGCCGACGTACGGGCTCGTCGGGACGGACGGCGCCTTTCCGCTCGCGCCGAGCTACGACTGCGCGGGCCCGATGGCGCGGACGGTCGCCGAGTGCGCCCGCGCGATGGAGGCGCTCGTGCCCGGCTTCGGCCCCGTCGACCCCGTCGAGCTCGACGGCATTCGCGCCGGCGTTGCGTGGCTCGACCTCGCCGACCCGCCCGTGCGCGTCCGGGTCGCGAACGCCGCGGCCGCGTTCCGACGCGCGACCGGCGTGGAGCTCGAGCTGCTGCCCAAGGAGACGTACGCCGTGTTCATGCACGAGGCGGCCGACGTCCACCGCGAGCTCTTCGCCGAGCATCGCGATCTCTACGGCGACAACGTCCGCACGAAGGTCGAGCGCTGCCTCAGGGTGACGAACGAGGAGTACGACGCGGGGCTCCGCGCCCGGGAGGGCTACCGCGAGCGCGCGCTCGCGGCACTCGGCGCGGTGGAGCTACTCGTCGTCCCGACGCTTGCGTTCGTCGCGCCGCGTGCCGGGACGCCCGAGCTCGAGCTCCGCGAGGCGATGATCCGCCTCACGTACCCGTTCAGCACGCTCGGGTGGCCGGCCCTCGCGCTCCCGTGCGGGCCGGCCGAGGATGGGCTTCCCGCCTCCGTCTCGCTCGTCGGTCGTCCGGGCTCCGACGCGCTCGTGCTCGCTGCCGGGCTCGCGCTCGAGCGCGCCCTTTCCCCCGTCTAGGGGAAAGCGGCCGTCCCCGCCCTGCCGACAAGACGCAAGAGCCATGGTCCTGCGCGCCTTCGTCGCCCTGCTCGCGTTCCTCGTTCTCGCGCCCGCCGCGGCGGCGCAGCCTGCGCCTCAGAACCTCCGCGCGTTCGTCCTCCGCGCCAACGAGCCCGAGGACCCGACGCGGACGTTTTCCCGTACCCCCGCCTTCGCCTGGAACCCGGTGAACGGTGCGACGAGCTACGAGTTCCAGCTTTCGACGAGCCGGACCTTCTCGGAGAACGCGATCGTCTGGGAAAAGGCGGACATCGCGGCCCCGCTCACGAACGTCCCTCTCACGCTCCCCTGGATGACCGGTGCCCCTTTCTCGTTCTACGCGCGCGTGCGCACGAACGTGAAGGACGACGCCGGGCCGTGGAGCGAGCGGTACGGCTTCCGGATGCGGGCGCCGGCTCCGCCCGCGACGTTGACGCCGAACGGCGGCGTCAATCCGCGGCCCGGGATGGTTCGATGGACGCCCGTCGACGGCGCGACGGCGTACGAGGTCACGTTCTCCTTCAGCCAGGGAATGGGGGTCAGCAAGCGGGCGAAGACGGCGACGACGGCCGCCGACCTACGCGAGCACTACACGCTCCACAACTGGTGGCCGGGGACAGCGCCGATCTCCTGGCGCGTCCGCGCCGTCCGCGAGGTGGAAGGCCGCGCGCTCAACAACCTCCCGTCGGTCTCGTACGGCGCCTGGAGCGTGCCCTACACGACGATCGAGCCGCCGCTCGTGAACGCCCCGATCACGCCGACGGCGGCGATCTCGCGCAGCCGGGCGAACGACATCGAGAACTCGGCCAGCTCGGGAGTCCCAGAGCCGCACGAGCTCGTCCCCGGCTTCCACTGGACCGGCGTCCAGAACCTCGGCGGGCAAGGGGCGGTCTGCCCGCCGGACGTGGAGTCGTTCAACGTGACCTGCCCGCTCTTCCACGTCTACGTCTACACGGACGAGGACTGCGTGAATCGCGTCCACGTCTCGGACCTCGTCGGTAGCCCCGCCTACGTCCCGCGCCTCACGCCGCCGCTCGAGTACCCCGGCGACACCAGCGCCCTCGCCAAGGTCGTAACCGGAACGAGCGTGCTCATGCTCGGCGACGGCGCCGAGGGCGAGAACTTCGACGCGGGCGCCCAGCGCCTCTACGCGGCCGGAACCGACCCCGACCTGCCGCCGATCCCCGGCGAGCGAAACCCGCGTGAGGAGCCCGACCGCCGGTCGGGCATCTGGGACAACGACTGGCCCGACGGCCGCTACTACTGGACGGTCGTCCCCGCCGTCCCGACGATCGAGCCCGACCTCACCGTCGAGTACCACGACATCGAGTTCGGCGAGGAGATGTGCCGCGCCGGCCGCCTGCTTACCTTCGGGAAGACGAGCGCACCCGCGATCGAGCGCGAGAACGGCGTTCCGTTCCTCTCCGGGATGGTGACGACGGGTCAGATCCGCGCCGCGACGACGAACCAGCCGCGCTTCTTCGGGCGTGTCCTCGCCGCGTGGAAGCCCGCCCCGGGCGCGACGCAGTACGAGCTTCAGTGGAGCAAGAAGCTCAGCCCCTTCCGGCCTGCGGGAAGCGTGAAGACGCCGAACACGGCGTACCTCCTCGGGCTCGACCCGGGCGTCTGGTACTACCGCGTCCGCGGGATCGACGAGTCGATTCCGAGCCTCCGCCAGGGCATGACGTGGAGCGACCCGCAGTACGTGAGGATCTCGCCGCGCACGTTCAGCGTCGTGCGGGGCGGCTAGCCGCCGCTTCGTCGTCGGCGAGCAGCACGGTCTCGGATGCGCGGACGCGACCGGCCGGGAGGGCCTGGTCGCCGGCGAGCACCCGTGCGACGACCTCTCGCTTCTCGGCACCGCCGACGAGCAACGCCGTCGTTCGCGCCCCGTTCAGAACGGGATACGTGAACGTGAGCCGCGGATGGTAGGGCGGTAGGCCCGGCCGCTCGACGAAGGCGATGGGCCCGGTCGCGTCGAGCGCCGGGTCCCCGGGGAAGAGCGAGGCACAGTGGCCGTCCGGCCCGATTCCCAGGAGGATGAGGTCGAAGCGGTCAGGCAACGCGACGTCGGTGGAGCGCAGCGGGTGCACCTGCTCCGCCGGGACGGAGACGCGGTCGAGGAGCGCCTCTCGGGCCATCCGCTCGTTCGAGTCGGGGTGGTCGGGCGGCACGACGCGCTCGTCGCTCCACCAGACGTGCCAGCGATTCCAATCGAGATCGGAATCGCTAAGGGCCTCGTACACGGCCTTCGGCGTCGAGCCGCCTGCCAAGGCGATCCGGAACGGATCGCTTAGCCGAGATCGGGCCGCGATCCATGCGGCCCCGAGCTCGGCTAGGTCGCGACCCGCGAGAAGCTCCGTGCCGCCTCCTCGTAGATCCGGTCGCGCCCGAAGACGTCGAGCTGGTCGGAGAGGAGATCGCTCGGCGACTTCTCGGGCTGCGCGCCGGGGTCGACGTCCTGGCCGTCGACCTCGACCGCCTCGAGCTCGTTCGCCGGTCCGTGCTCGAGCTCGACGTCCCTACCGAGACGGCCGCCGAGCCAGCCCGCGAGGAGGAGCGCCTCGGCGCGCGGCGCGTTTACCCGCACGGTCTCGACGTCGGCGATCCCGGGCCACAGGCGCGCGATCGCCGCGCGCCACGGCTCGAGGCGTGCCCACGCGATGTCTGATACGGCGATGCGGTCGAAGAGCTCGGGAAGGCGCGCGAGATCCCGGTCGGGATCGTCCCACTCCCGCGAGTCTACGATCAGACGGTCGGCGAGGCCCGTCAGCTGCTCGAGCTGCGGCTCGCCGAACGGAAGGTCGCCGCGCCAGCGCAGGAAGGCGGGGAGGTCGGCGACCAGAAGCGGCGCGACCACGGTCCCGGGCGCGGAGGCGCGCGGGCCGCAGAGCTCCAGCTCGATCACCTCGAAGCACACCTGGGCGCCGCCAGCCGCGAAGCAGCGGAGGTCGACGTCGGCGTCGATCGCGTCGCGCGAGGACTCCGGCCGCGGGAAGAGGAGGATCGTCCGGGACGGGTGGCGCTCCTCGAGGCCACCGAGCGTCCGGGTCGCCGCGTCGACCCAGCGCTCGGGAACCCACGCGACGTGCGTCATGACGCTCGTCCGCAGGCCGGGCGAGCGCGTGTCGTCCCCGATCGCCGTCCGCAGCCGCGCGAGCTCACGCTCGACGTCGCGAATCCGCGCGTCGTGGATCAATGGCGCCTCCACGAACGCCCGTCGCGCTGGAGCAGCTCGTCGGCCGCGGCCGGGCCCCAGCTTCCCGCCGCGTAGTTCGGGAAGTTCGGCCGGTCGCGCCGCCATGGCGCGACGATCGCGTCGATCAGCGCCCACTGCTCCTCGACCTCGTCCGCGCGCATGAAGAGCGTCGTGTCGCCCAGCATGCAGTCGAGGATGAGCCGCTCGTACGCCTCCGGGAGCCCCGTCCGGAAGGCGCCCCCGTAGAGGAAGTCCATGTGCACCGTTCGGATCCCCATGCCCTGGCCGGGGACTTTCGCCCCGATTGCGAGCGAGACGCCCTCGTCCGGCTGGATGTGCAGGAGGAGGACGTTCGGACGCAAGCCGTCCTCGGAGCCTCCTTCGAAGGGCGGCTTCGGCGCCCGCTTGAACTGGATCGCGATCGTCGTCTCGCGCTTCGGTAAGCGCTTCCCGGTTCGGAAGTAGAAGGGCGTGTCCGCCCAGCGCCAGTTGTCGACGTAGAGCTTCCCGGCCACGTACGTCTCCGTCGTCGAGTCGGGCGCGACGCCCTCCTCCTCGCGGTAGCCCGGAACCGCCTTCCCCTCGATCGTCCCCGGCCCGTACTGGCCCCGGACGATGTGCTTCGGCCCCGGCGTGTGGAGCGAGCGGAGCACCTTGACCTTCTCCGTCCGCACGGACTCGGCGTCGAACTCGATCGGCGGCTCCATCGCGGTCAGGGCGAGAAGCTGCAGCAGGTGGTTCTGGACGATGTCGCGGACGGCGCCCGCCTCCTCGTAGAAGGTGCCGCGCCCCTCGACGCCGACCGACTCCGCCACCGTGATCTGCACGTGGTCGATGAACTGCCGGTTCCAGACGGGCTCGAAGATCCCGTTTGCGAACCGGAGGACGAGCATGTTCTGGACCGTCTCCTTGCCGAGGTAGTGGTCGATCCGGAAGACCTCGTCCTCGGTGAAGTAGCGGCTGATCGTCTCGTTGAGCGAGCGCGCGCTCGCGAGGTCGCGGCCGAACGGCTTCTCGGCGATCACCCGCGTCCAGCCGGCCGCGTCTCGCCGCTCGCCGATGTGGGTCACGATCGTCTCGAAGGCGCTCGGCGGCACGGCGAGGTAGTAGACGCGGTTCCCGTCGGTGCCGCGCTCGCTGTCGAGCTCCGACAACGTCTCCGCGAGCGCGCTCCAGCGCGCCTCGTCGCGAAAGTCGAGCGGCACGTAGCGGACGCCGGCCGCCAGCTCGTCCCAGACGTCGCGCCGAAACTCGTCGCGGCAGTGCTGCTCGACCGCCTCGCGCATCCGCTCGACGAACTCGTCCGTCGAGACGTCGGTGCGGGCGGCGCCGACGACCGCGAAGCGCTTCGGAAGCAGATCGCGAAACGCGAGCGCGTAGAGCGCCGGGAAGAGCTTGCGCTGCGTCAGGTCGCCGGATGCGCCGAAGATCGTGAGGACGCACGGCTCGGGCGTCCGGCGGCGGCGCAGGCCCTCCAGGAGCGGGTTCTCGCCGACCTCCTCGGCCGGCGCCGCATCGCGTTCGTCGCGGACCTCGGTCGCCTCAGCCACGAGGATCCGGGCTCGCCTTGGCCTCCTCGACCGCGCGGACCGCGTGGCCGCCGAACTGGTTTCGAAGCGCCGCGGCCACCTTGGCGGCGAAGTTGATCTCCCGGCGCGACGCGAAGCGCGCGAAGAGCGAGGCGGCGATCACCGGCGTCGGGACGGCCGCGTTGATCGCCTCGTTGATCGTCCAGCGCCCCTCGCCGGAGTCCTCGACGTACCCGGCGATGTCCTCGAGCGCGTTGCCCTGCTGGTTGAACGACTCGTGCAGGAGGTCGAGGAGCCAGGAGCGGACCACCGAGCCGTAGCGCCAGATCCCCGAGACCTCCGCGAGGTCGAGGTCGAACTCCGAGTGGTACATGAGCTCGAAGCCCTCCGCATACGCCTGCATGAGGCCGTACTCGATCCCGTTGTGGACCATCTTCACGAAGTGGCCGGCGCCCGAGGCGCCGACGTGCGCCCAGCCGTCGGGTGGCGCGAGCGTCTCGAAGGCGGGGGCGACGAGCTCGACGGCGTCCGCGTCGCCGCCGACCATGATGCAGTAGCCGACCTCGAGCCCCCAGATCCCGCCCGACACGCCGGCGTCCAGGAAGCGGATCTCGCGCTCGGCCGCGAGGGCGTGGCGCCGCTGCGAGTCGCGGAAGTTCGAGTTACCGCCGTCGACGATCACGTCGCCGGGCTCCAGGAGGCCGAGCAGCTCGCGGAAGTTCTCCTCCGTCGCGTCCCCGGCAGGGACCATGAGCCACGCGACGCGCGGGGGCGGGTCGAGCTGGCGCACGAGCTCCTCGAGCGACGACGCGGTGCCGCTGCCCCCTCGTGCGTACCCCGCCACCTCGTGCCCGTCGCGCTGAAGGCGCTCCGCCATGTTGCCGCCCATGCGGCCGAGGCCGATCATTCCGAGCTTCATGCGATCTCCTCCCATCGGATGCGCGCCACGCGCCGGCCCCGCTCGCGGAGCGCGTCGAAGTCGCCCGCCGCCTGCGCCCTGATCAGCCGACGGAACCCGAACGGCTTCTCCGGGATCGCGAGCTCCTCGGGGTCGTCGAGGACTTGCAGGAAGAGCCCGCTTCCGGGCCCGCCTTTGTGGAGCTGCCCGGTCGAGTGGAGGTAGCGAGGCCCGAAGCCGGCGGTCGTGACGACGCCGGCCTCCCGGCGGACGCGCTCGCGGACGCGCGCGATCACTCGCCCGGCCTCCTCGGTCGGCTCGACGAACGCCTGGATGCACAGGTAGTCGCCCGGCTCCGCCCGGCCGACGAGCTCTTCGAGCGAGCCGACCGGCTGGAGGCGCGGCTCCTCGCCCGACGCGAGGATCGCGCTCGTCCGGTCCTTCGCCTCCTGGACGTTCGGCTGGTCGAACGGGTTGACGTCCATGAGCGCACCCGCGACCGCGGTCGCAAATTCCCACCGGTAGAACTCCTGCCCAAGCTCGTACGGATCGGTCACCCGGACCTCAGCGCTCTGCCGGTCCGGCCCCTCGTCCGTCTCGCCGGGAACAGGAACGAGCCCCTTGCCGTCCTTCCCCGTCGACTCGGCGAGGAGCTGCTCCGCCCAGAGGCCGAAGCCGTTGGCGTCCGGGTTGATGAGGACCTTGTCCCGCCCGTCGCGCCAGCCCTCGCCGAGCGC
>DATAAZ010000007.1:0-48194 GCA_036259875.1 Gaiellaceae bacterium | reverse complement strand
CACCGTTTACGCACCGAGCCCAGCGAGCGCACCGGGCGCCAGCCCAACCGCGCTAGACCAACCCAAACCGCGCCTTCAGCTCCTCCGGCATCGGCCGCACCGCGATCGTGACCCGCGAGGCGCAGCACAGCCTGCCCTCGGAGTCGGTGATGTCCACGTCCCAGACCCAGGTCGTGCGGCCGCGGTGGCGGCGCCGCGCGACGGCCTCAATCACCCCTCCCCTCGCGACCGGGCGGAGGAACGTCGAGTGGTTCGACATCCCGAGCGCGACCATCCCGTCGGCCCCGACGCCGTGGTTCGTCCCGACCGAGGCGAGGCCCTCCGCGATCGAGGCGTAGACGCCGCCGTGGACGATCCCCATCGGCTGCGTGACGTGCTCGCGCACGGGAACGCGTCCGCGCACGAGCTCGTCGCCCGCCTCGAGGATCTCGAGCCCGTAGTGTCGGTCGAAGGGCGACGCGCCGAGAAGCTCATTCTGTTGACACATGACCTCGGTGAAGTGTAAACCTTCGAATCGGTGAACATCGGTGTCGGCCTCCCGAACACGACGCCCGGCGGCGATGGGCCGCTGCTCGTCGAGTGGGCGCGCCGGGCGGACGCGGGGCCGTTCTCGAGCCTCGCCGTCCTCGACCGGATCGCGTACGGCGGCGTCGAGCCGTTCGTCGCGCTCGCCGCCGCGGCCGGGACGACCGAGCGGGCCCGGCTCGCGACGATGGTCGCGGCCGGGCCACTTCGCCCGACCGCCCTCCTCGCAAAGCAGGCCGCCTCCGTGCACGCGCTGTCGCAAGGCCGCCTGACGCTCGGCCTCGCCGTCGGCGCCCGCGCGGAAGACTTCGAAGCCACCGGCGTCGAGTACCGAACGCGCGGCCGACGGCTCGACGAGCAGCTCGCCTACCTGCGCGGCGACGTGGATGCGGACCGGGTCGGCCCGGCGCGCGACGGGATCGAGCTTCTCGTCGGCGGTGGAAGCGGCCAGGCGTACGCGCGCATGGCGCGCTACGCGGACGGGTACGCGCACGGCGGCGGGCCGCCGCGCGCCTTCGCGGGCGCGGCTGCGCGCGCGAACGCCGCCTGGCGCGACCTCGGCCGGCCTGGGCGACCGAGCCTGTGGGGGCAGGGGTACTTCGCGCTCGGCGACGTTGAGCGCGGGAACGCGTACCTGCGCGACTACTACGCGTTCACGGGCCCGTTCGCGGAACGCGTCGTCGCCGCGAACCTCACGAGCCCGCGCGCGATCAAGGACTTCGTCCGTGGCTACGAACAAGAGGGGTGCGACGAGCTCGTCCTCTTTCCGACCGTCGCGGACATCGACGAGGTCGACCGCCTCGCCGAGGTGGTCGCGTGAACGTCGCCATCCTGGGCGGCGGTCCGGCCGGCCTCTACCTCGCCCTGCTCCTGAAGAACGCCGGCCTCGCCGACGACGTCCGCGTGGTCGAGCGCAACGCGCCCGACGCCACCTTCGGCTGGGGCGTCGTCTTCAGCGAGGAGACCCTCGGCGCGCTTCGCGACGCGGACCCCGAGACGCACCTCGCGATCACGGACACGTTCGCCCGCTGGGACCGCCTCGACATCCACTACCGCGGGAGGCTCCTCAGCTCGCGCGGTCACTCCTTCTCGGCGATCGCGCGCACGCGGCTCCTCGCGATCCTCCAGGAGCGCTGCCGCTCGCTCGGCGTCCGCCTCGAGTTCGGCCGTGAGCTCGCCGACCCCGCCCTGCTGGCGGAGGAGGCAGATCTCGTCGTCGCGGCGGACGGGGCGAACAGCGCCTCACGGCACTCGCGGGAGCAGGCGTTCGGGACGTCGGTCGAGCCCGAGGGATGCAAGTACGTCTGGTTCGGCACCGACCTCGTCTTCGACGCGTTCACGTTCATCTTCCGCGAGACGGAGCACGGCTTCTTCCAGGTGCACGCGTACCCCTTCGACGAGCACGCGAGCACGTTCATCGTCGAGTGCCCGGAGCCGGTATGGCGGCGCGCCGGCCTCGACCGGCTAGGCGAGGAAGAGAGCCTCGCGTTCTGCGAGACGCTCTTCGCGGCGGAGCTCGACGGGCACCGGCTGCTCTCGAACCGCTCGCTCTGGCTCGACTTTCCGAAGGTGCAGAACCGCGTCTGGCACGACGGGCGGCTCGTCCTCGTGGGCGACGCGGCGCACACGGCGCACTTCTCGATCGGCTCGGGCACGAAGCTCGCGATGGAAGACTCGATCGCGCTCGCGAACGCGCTCTTGCGACGGCGCGGCAACCTCGACGCGGCGCTCGTCGACTACGAGCTCGAGCGCCAGCCGGTCGTGGAGCGCTTCCAGCAGGCGGCCAGCGAGAGCGCCGCCTACTTCGGGCGCGTCGCGAGCTACCGCCACCTCGAGCCGATCCAGTTCGCCTTCAATCTCCTGACCCGCAGCGGCCGGATCACGCACGCGAGCCTCACGGTGCGCGATCCGGGATTCACGCGCGTCCTCGATGCGTGGTTCGCGGAGGAGCAGCGGCCGCGCGTCGCCCCGCCCCCGATGTTCGCGCCGCTTCGGCTCGCCGGCCGGACGTTCCCCAACCGCGTCGTCGTGGCCGACGAGGGTGCGGGCGGCGGCGCGGGCCTCGTGCTAAGCGAGGTCGTCGCCGTAAGCGCCGAGGGTCGAACGACCCCCGAGTGCCGAGTCCTCGAGGACGACTCGTTGGCGGAAGAGGTCGCGGCGGCCCATGAGGCGGGCGCGCTCTTCGGCCTCCAGCTCGGGCACGCCGGCAGGCGCGGAGCGACGCAGCCGCGCTCGCGCGGCGTCGACGTTCCTCTCTTCGACGGATGGCCGCTCGTTTCGGCGTCGCCCGTCCCGTACGGCCCGTTCAGCGCCGTCCCGGCCGAGCTCGACGAGGACGGCATGGTCGCCGTCCGGGCCGATTTCGCCGCCGCGAGCGGGCGCGCGGCCGCGATGGGGGTCGACGTGCTCGAGCTCGACTTCGCGCACGGGTACCTCCTCGCGAGCTTCCTCTCGCCGCTCTCGAACCGCCGCGACGACGCATACGGCGGAACGCTCGCGCGCCGCCTGCGCTTCCCGCTCTCGGTGCTCGACGCGGTGCGCGACGTGTGGCCCGAAGACGCGGTGCTCGCGGTTCGCCTCTCAGTCACCGATTGGGCGCGGGGCGGCCTCGACGTCGACGACGGGATCGCCGTCGCCCAGGCGATGCGCGAGCACGGTTGCGACCTCGTCCACACGGTCGCGGGCCAGACGGTCGCGGGCGACCGGCCCGAGTACCGGCGCGGGTTCCTGACAGGGCTGAGCGACCGCGTGCGGGCCGAGGCCCGCGTCCCGACGCTCGTGGGTGGCTACCTGACGACGCCCGACGAGGTCAACACGATCGTCGCCTCGGGCCGCGCCGACCTCTGCATCCTCGACCTGCCGCCCTCGCCCCTCGAGCGCGAGCTCGGCGCGCCGCGTGAAGGAAGCGACGGTCTGTTACTTGTGGAGAGCGGCGGGTGAGCGAGACGCTCTTTGCCGGGTTCGCCTACGCGGACGTCGCGTCGCTTCACGAGGGCGAGCGGACGATCGTCCTCCTCCCGCTCGGCGCGTTCTCGCCGACGTCCCCGGGCTCGTCCGTCGCGACCGCATGGACGCCCTCGAATCGAGGATGATCGACACGCTCGCGGCGATCGCCGCCGGGCGCACCGACTTCGTGGCGATGGAGATGGACCAGGCCTACTGCGGCTCGCCGCGCGACGCGAGCGCCGAAACGGGCGAGGCGACGTTCGAGACGCTCGCCGGGCTCGTGGTCGAGCTCGCGTGCGAGGTGGCGACGTGCTGACCTACGACGACGTGCCGCGCGAGCTCAACCTCGCGACCGAGTTTGTCGACCGAAACGTCGCGGAAGGGCGCGGCGAGAAGACGGCGTTGATCGGTCCGGGCGGTCGGACGACGTACGCGGAGCTGGCCGCGCTCGTGAACCGAAGCGGCCACGTGCTGCGCGAGCTCGCCGTCCGGGCGGAGGAACGCGTCCTTCTCGTCCTGGGGGACAGCGTGGAGCTCGTCGCCCTTTGGTACGGGGCCCAGAAGATCGGCGCCGTTACCGCCGAGGCGTACACCTTCCTGCAGCCGAAGGACTACGCGTACTACCTCGACTACACGCGGGCGGGCGTCGTCGTCGCCGACGCGACGACGGTCGAGCCGATTCGCGAAGCGGCGCGCGACAGCCGCTGGCTCCGCTACGTGCTCGTCGTCGGCGTTCCGGACGCGAAGCTCGGCGCGGGCGAGGTCTCGTTCGAGGCGCGCGCCGCGGCGGCGCCGGGCGAGCTGGAACCGGCGCCGACGACGCGCGACGACGTCGCCATCTGGAAGTTCACGACGGGCAGCACCGGCCTCCCGAAGGCGGCCGTGCACCCGCAACACAGCCCCGTGCTCAGCTTCGACTGGTACGCGCGCGGGGTGCTCGGCATCCGCGAGGACGACGTCGTTCTGCCTGTCCCGAAGCTCTTCTTCGGCTACGCGCGCGACCTGACGGCGCTCTACCCGTTCGGTGTTGGCGGCGCGGGGATCGTCTTCCCGGAGCGCACGACCCCGGAGCGGATCTTCGAGCTCGTCGAGCAGCACCGGCCGACCATCCTCGTCCAGGTCCCCACGATGATGGCCGCGATGGTCGCGCACCCGGACGCCGAGCAGCACGATCTTTCCTGCCTGCGCTTCTGCACGTCCGCCGGCGAGGCGCTCCCGGGAGAGCTCTACGAGCGTTGGCTCGAGACGTTCGGCGTCGAGGTCCTCGACGGCATCGGCTCCTCGGAGGCGTACCACATCTACATCTCGAGCCGACCGGGCCGCGTTCGGCCCGGGAGCGTCGGCGAGCTCGTGCCCGGCTACCGGGCCCGGATCGTCGACGAGGAGGGCCGCGACCTTCCGCAGGGCGAGGTCGGCACGCTCTGGATCGAGGGCGATACGTCCGCGCTCCTCTACTGGGGCGAGCACGAGAAGACGAAGCGGACCTTCAGCGGCGATCTGGTTCGGACGGGCGACCTCTTCGTCCGTGACCCGGACGGCTTCTTCTGGTACCGAGGCCGCGCCGACGAGCTCCTGAAGGTAGGCGGAATCTTCGTCGCGCCGGCCGAGATCGAGCACTGCCTGGTCGGGCATCCGGACGTCGTCGAGTGTGCCGTCGTGGGCTACGAGGAGGACGGGCTGACGCAGGCGCGGGCGCACGTCGTACTCCGCGCCGGCGTCGAGGGCTCGGACGAGCTTGCCGTCGCGCTGCGGGAGCATGTCCGCGCGCACCTCTCGCCGCACAAACGCCCGCACGACGTCCGCTTCGTGGCCGAGCTCCCGAAGACGCCCTCCGGGAAGATCGACCGCCGGGCGCTCAGGTCCGAGCTCGAGGCCGTCGCGTGAGCGCCGGGCCGCGGGTCGTTCTCGTCACGGGCGGCGGCAAGGGAATCGGTCGGGCCGTCGTCGCGCGCTTCGCCGCGGCTGGCGACCGGGTGATCGCGATCGGGCGCGACCCGGCCGCGCTCGCGAGGACGGACGCCGCGTCCGTCGAGGTCTGCGACGTGACGGACGAGCGCCAGGTCACGGCCCTCTTCGAACGCGTCGGTCCGGTCGACGTGCTCGTCGCGAACGCGGGGACGGCCGCGAGTGCGCCGTTCGAGCGCACGACGCTCTCCGACTGGCGCGCGCACCTGGACGTGAACGCGACCGGCGTCTTCCTCTCCGCTCGCGCTGCGCTGCCCGGGATGCGCGAGCGCGACCGGGGCCGCATCGTCGTCGTCGCCTCGACCGCCGGCCGCATCGGCTTCCGCTACTCGTCCGCGTACGTCGCGTCGAAGCACGCAGCGGTCGGCCTCATGCGGGCGATCGCGACGGAGGTGGCGGGGACGCACGTGACCGCGAACGCCGTCTGCCCCACGTTCGTCCGCACCGAGATGACGCGGCGCTCGGTCGCGCGGATCGTCGCGGCGACCGCGCGAGGCGAGGAGGAGGCCGAAGCCGAGCTCGCCGCGCAGTCGCCGCTCGGCCGCCTCCTGGAGCCCGACGAGGTCGCCTTCGCGGTCGCGTTCCTCGCGGCTCCGGAGGCCGACGCGATCAACGGGCAAACGCTCGTGCTCGACGGCGGCGGGATCCAAGCGTGAGCCCCTTCCGCGCCTCGGCCGGCTTCACGGAGCGCTGGCAGAACTTCGAGTTCGCGCTGTCCGACGGCGTCGCCACGGTCACGTTCTCCCGGCCGGAGCGGCTGAACGCGCTCACGTTCGACGTCTACGCCGACCTGCGCGACCTCGTCGGCGAGCTCCCTCACCGCGGCGACGCGCGCGTGCTCGTCCTCACCGGAGAGGGCCGCGGCTTCTGCTCCGGCGGCGACGTCGAGGTGATCATCGGCGACCTGCAGCGGATGCCCGCCGCCGACCTTCTCGCCTTCACGCGAATGAGCGGCGCCGTCGTGAAGGCGATGCGCGACTGCCCCCTCCCGATCGTCGCGGCCGTGAACGGCGTCGCCGCGGGCGCGGGCTCCGTCCTCGCGCTCGCGGGCGACTTCCGCCTCCTCGCCCGGTCGGCGCGGTTCGCCTTCCTCTTCACGCGCGTCGGACTCGCCGGAGCGGACATGGGCGCCGCCTACCTCCTCCCCCGCCTCATCGGTCTCGGCCGCGCGACCGAGCTCCTCGTGCTCGGCGACGACGTCTCGGCGGAGCGCGCGCTCGAGATCGGTCTCGCCTCCCGGGTCGTCGACGACGACGAGCTCCCGGCCGCGGCCGAGGCGCTCGCGCGACGGCTCGCGGACGGTCCCGCGCTCGCGTACTCGACGACGAAGGTGCTCTTGACGCGCGAGCTCGACCTCGACCTTGCCGGTGCAGTCGAACTCGAGGCGTTGGGACAGGCGCTTCTCATGCAGAGCGAGGACCACCGTGAGTTCTACGCCGCCTGGTCGGAAGGACGCCAACCCGCATGGACCGGGAAGTGAGCGACGGGCACCGGATCGTGACCGCGCCCGGGCTCGCCGAGCCCGTCGGGTACGCGCACGCGGTCGTCGCGGCGCCCGGGCGAACGGTCTACCTCGGTGGCCAGGTCGCGCTCGACGCGGGCGGGAACGTGCGGGGCGAGACGATCGCCGAGCAGTTCGACCTCGCGGCGGCGAACGTCGTCGCCGCGCTCGCAGCCGCGGGCGGGCGACCGGACGAGCTCGTCTCGCTCCTCGTCTTCGTCACCGACATGCGCGAGTACCGCGCGTCGCTCGGCGAGCTCGGCGTCGTCTGGCGGCGCCATTTCGGCTCGCGCTACCCCGCGATGGCGCTCGTCGCCGTGAGCGACCTCGTCGAGCCCGACGCGCGCGTCGAGCTCGTCGGCGTCGCCGTCCTCCGCGATGGGTGATACGCATCTCTCCGGGCGCGAGCGCGCCCTCCTCGAGCGCACCCGCGCGCTCGGCCACGAGGTGTTCGCGCCGCTTGCGGCGGACGGAGAGCCTGGCCGGATCAACCGCTCGCTCGTTCGCTCGCTCGCCGAACACGGACTCCTCGAACGCGTGCTGCCCGCCAAGCGCGAGGGATCCGCCGTCGAGCTCTGCCTGCTCCGGGAAGGGCTCGCGCACGGCTGCACGGAGGCCGAGACGGCGCTCGCGCTCCAGGGCCTCGGCGGCTACCCGATCCTCCGCTTCGGATCCGCCGCGCTGGTCGAGCGATGGGTGCCGCCGCTCGCAGCGGGCGAAGCGGTCGCCGCGTTCGCGCTTAGCGAGCCCGAGGCGGGCTCGGATGCCGCGTCGCTCGCCCTACGCGCCGAGCGCGACGGCGACGGCTTTCGGCTCACCGGCACGAAGACGTGGATCTCGAACGCCCCCGACGCCGACGTGTACACCGTCTTCGCCCGCACGACGCCGAACGCGGGCGCGCGCGGGGTGACCGCGTTCGGGGTTCCTCGCGAGACGCCGGGGCTCTCCGGCGAGCCGCTCGCGCTCGTCGCGCCGCATCCGATCGGCCGGCTCGTCTTCGACGGCGCCCGTGTGGACGCCGACCACGTCCTCGGAGACGTGGACGGCGGGTTCCGCGTTGCGATGGCGACACTCGATCTCTTCCGTCCGAGCGTCGGCGCGTTCGCGGTGGGGATGGCCCAGGCTGCCCTCGACGCCGCCGTCGCGCACGCCTCGCGCCGGCACGCGTTCGGCCGGCCGCTCGCCCAGTTTCAGGCGCTCGCCCATCGGTTGGCGGACGTCGCGACCCGCGTCCAGGCCGCCCGGCTTCTCGTTCACCGCGCCGCGGCGGACTACGACGCGGGCGTCCGCCCGGTTGCCGCCGCCGCCGCGATGGCGAAGCTCTTCGCGACCGAGACCGCCCAGGAGGCGGTCGACGCCGCGATCCAGGTGCACGGCGCCCGCGGGCTCGAGCGGGGGCACCTCCTCGAGCATCTCTACCGAGACGTTCGGGCGCCCCGAATCTACGAAGGCGCATCCGAGGTACAACGCGAGATAATCGCCCGCCATCTCTTCGAGGAGACCCATGCGGCCTGAGACCGAGACGGAGACCGAGAACGAGCGAGCGACCGAGCACTCGCAGGCGCTCACGTACGAGTCGTACCTCGCGCTCGACGAGCTGCTCGCGGCGCAGCGCCCCCGCTCCGACGAGCACGACGAGCTCCTCTTCATCACCGTCCACCAGGTCTACGAGCTCTGGTTCAAGGAGCTCCTGCACGAGCTCGCGTTCCTGCAGCGCCGGCTCGAGGAGGGCGACGTCCCGCACGCGCTCTCGACCCTCAAGCGCGTTCTCACGATCCTGAAGCTCGTCGTGCAGCAGATCGACGTGATGGAGACGCTGACGCCGACGCAGTTCCTCACGTTCCGCGACCGGCTTGAGTCGGCGAGCGGCTTTCAGTCGGCGCAGTTCCGCGAGCTCGAGGCCGTGTTCGGCCGGCGCGAGCCGCGCGTCCTGCGCCACTACCCGCCTGGGAGCGAGTCGGCGCGGCGAATCGAGGCGGCGCTGCAGCGGCCCTCGCTTTACGACGCGTTCGTTCGCTACCTCTCGGTCGCCGGCTACGACGTCCCGCGCGAGCGCCTCGAGCGCGACGTCACCGCCCCTGTGGAGGAGTCGGAAGGCGTCCGGCGCGCCGTCCTCGCCGCTTATCGTGACGACGGCGAGGCGGCTCAGCTGTGTGAGCGGATGGTCGACCTGGACGAGGGGTTCCAGGAGTGGCGCTACCGGCACGTGAAGATGGTCGAGCGGACGATCGGGGACAAGATGGGGACGGGCGGCTCGCCGGGCGCGCGCTACCTCCGCTCGACGCTCTCGCAGCCGAACTTCCCCGACCTCTGGGCGGTCCGTAGCGAGCTGTGATCCAGCTCGACGACCTGCGCCGCACGCCGAACGCGCTCGCCCCTGACTACTCGGCCTTCCGGGTTGCCGATCGGCTCCTCCTCACGGGCCACTCGCATCAGGCCTGGCCCGACGTCGCCCGTGACGGGCAGCTCGAGGCGTTCGAGGACGCGGCCCGGCACGTCGACGAGAAGTGGGAGCGGGCGTTCGCGAAGGCGGACGCCGTTCGGGATGGATTTCGGCGCCTCCTCGGCGAACCGGGTGCCGAGATCGCGCTCGCACCGAACACGCACGAGCTCGTGACGCGCTTCCTCTCGGCGCTCGACCTGCGCCGCCGGCCCCGGCTCGTGACGTCCGACGGGGAGTTCCACACGCTTCGCCGCCAGCTCGCGCGGCTCGGCGAGGAAGGGATCGACGTCGTTCGCCTCTCCGCGCACCCTGCGGAGACGCTCGCCGAGCGGATGGCCGCGGCGCTGGACAGGCAAACGAGCGCCGCGCTCGTCTCCGCCGTGCTCTTCGAGACGAGCCGGATCGTCCCGCGGCTCCACGAGCTGAGCCGCGCCTGCGCCGCCGCAGGCGTCGAGCTCCTGGTCGACGCCTACCACGCGCTCGGCGTCTTGCCGTACCGCGTCCGGGAGCTCGGGCTCGAGGCGGCCTGGATCGTGGGCGGCGGCTACAAGTACTTGCAGCTCGGCGAGGGCAACTGCTTCCTGCGCCTCCCGCCGCACGCGTCCACGCTTCGACCCGTTCTGACCGGGTGGTTCGCGGAGTTCGAGGCGCTCGCGGCGGCGAGGGATGACCAAGCGGTCCAGTACTCGAGCGGAAGCGCGCGCTTCGCGGGCTCGACGTACGACCCGACGAGTCACTACCGGGCGGCGCGCGTCTTCGCGTTCTTCGAGGAGCGCGGCCTCACGCCCGAGCTCCTGCGAACCGTCTACCTGCACCAGACCGCTCTCCTCGCACGGCGCGTGGACGAGCTCGACGCGCCGGCGGACTTCCTCACGCGCGACCGCTCCGCGCCCCTCGAGGCGTTCGGCGGCTTCCTCCCGCTCGAGTCGCCGCACGCGGACGCGCTCGCGCGGCGGCTGGCCGCCGACGGCGTCCTCGTCGACACCCGCGGCCGCTACCTGCGGCTCGGGCCGGCGCCGTACCTCTCGGACGCGCAGCTCGAGACCGCGATGGACCTTCTCGCGGCCGCCGTTTCTGCGCTCGGCGGACGCGTGGCGGACGCAGCGCTGCGCGTCCGCTGAAGCGATGAGAAGGAGGCCCGCCGGGTGGCGGGCCTCCTTCTCCTCTTTGGCGTTAACGAGCTAGAGCGCGCTGCACTGGCCGGTCTTTCGGCTGGCGACGTTCCCGCCGCCGGCTGGGGGCGGATCGTTCCTCGCGCAGCGAAGGTCGCCCTCGATCCGGTTGTCGCGGAGCTCGAGCGGGCCCTCGTTCGCGATGAGCCGCAGGCTCCCGCCGACCTGATTTCCGGTGACGTGGCCGTTCTCGAAGATCGGGCACTCCTCGGCGGGTGCGTCCGGCGGGCAGAACGCTCCCGCGACGTCGTTCCGGATGATCAGGAGGTTTCCGTCGATGACGTTGTCGCGGATCTCCGTTGGACCCGTGTTTCGCTCGAACCGGAAGTTCCCGTGGATCGTCGTACCGACGACGGAAAACGAGAAGCTTCCCGCTGCGCTCCGCGCGATCTCGAGACTTCCGAAGATCTCGCTCCCCTCGGCGATGAAGCTGCCGTCAGCCTCGCCCCTGATGCGGACGTTGCCTTCGACGGTCGTCCGAACGAGATCGACGAAGATGCAGCGGTCGCAGCGCACGTTGCCACCGACGAATCCGCTCGCTTCCGGGAAGAGATTCTCGACCGGGCTCGACAGGAACACGGAGTCGGGCTCCGCTCTCACGTTGCCCAGAATCTGCCCGCCGTGGAGGTGGAGCTCGCCGCCCGCTCGGGCGATTCCTCGGCCCTCCACGACCGTGCCCGGGAGGAGATCGCACCACCTCTCCTCGGCGGACGGGCCTCCCGAGCAATCGATGTCGCCTTCGATGCGTGTGTTGAGCGCGTCGAGGCGCGCCGACGACTCCACGACGACGTCGCCTGTCACGTGCGCGTCGGTCAGTACACACGTGGCACCGCTCGGCACGACTAGGTCGGCCTCGATCGTGCCGGTCATCTCGCCCGTACACTCGACGGGCGGGTGGCCGAACGCCGGCGACGCCTGGATGAGGACGGCCGCAACGAGGGCCGCAGCAAGGGGGAAGAGCTTCCGCATCAGACCCTCCTTTCTTCCCCGTGTGATCCGGGCGAGGCTATTTCCCGCCTGTCGCCGAGTCAACGCCTCGACGGGTCGCGGAAGCTCCTTCCCCGACTGCTGCTAAGCGGGCTGCTGCGCGGCCCACGCCTCGGCGCGGCGGGCGAGCTCGTCCTCGGGGACATCCTCCACGTGCGTGACGATCCACCACGCGTTTCCGGCCGGATCACGGGCGCACCCGGAGCGATCGCCGTAGAACTCGTCCCTCGGCTCCCGAACGGCCGTCGCGCCGGCGTCGACGGCGCGCCGGTATACCGTGTCGCAATCCTCCACGTACAGGTGGAGCGTGCTGCGGCTTGCGGGCCACTCGCCGGTCGCGTCCGCGACCATCACCACCGAGTCGCCGATCGTGACCTCCGCGTGCGCGACGGAGCCGCCGGGCGCGTCCATCCGGAACCGCTGCTCGGCGGCGAACGCCTCCCGCATGAAGTCGATGAGCTCCGCCGCGCCCTCCACGATCAGGTACGGCGTCACACTGCGGTAGCCCTCGGGGATCGGCCTAACCGCCATCTTCACCTCCTCGCGTCGGGTTCGCGCTGCGGGCTGACCACCGTAACGCTAGTCGGGGAGAAGCGGCGCGGCCGGGCGCAGCTCGCGCCCGAGGAGGACGGCTCGGGTGATTGCATTCCCCCCGAACCGTTCGCGGATCTCGTCGAGCGCCGCATCGAGCGCGCTTCTGCGATCGAGTGGCAGCGTGAGCTGGGCGAACCGGTCGTCCTCGAGGTTGGCGACCGCGATGCCGACCAGCGTGATCCCTTGCCGCTCGATCGTCGGCATCGCCGCGGTGAGGAGATCCCGCGCAGTTCCGAGGATCACGTCCGTCTCCGCGGTCGCGCGGCAGAGCGTGTACGAGCGAGTCGCCCGCGAAAAGTCGTCGAAGCGGAGCCGGAGCACGACGGTGCGGCCGACCCGGCCGGCGGCGCGCATCCGCCGCGCGACGCGATCGACTAAGGCGATAAGGGCGACGTCGGCCGCATCCGGCGGCTTCCGTAGCCGGCCGAGCGCACACTGCGACCCGATCGAGTGTCGTCGCCGACCCGGTTGAACCGGCCGCGCGTCGCGGTTGTGCGCAAGCGCGTAGAGATGCCGGCCCGACGCTCGCCCGAGCATCGAGACGAGAACGGGCTCCGCGAGGCCCGCCACCTGCCCGACGGTCGTGATCGCACGGGCGTGGAGCTTCGCCGCCGTCACCGGCCCGACGCCCCAGAGCCGCTCGACCGGGAGCGGGTGGAGGAACGCAAGCTCGCGATCGGGTGGCACGACGAGGAGTCCGTCCGGCTTCGCGACCCCGCTCGCGACCTTCGCGAGGAACTTCGTCCGTGCGACGCCGACCGTGATCGGCAGGCCGACCCGCTCGCGGACCTCTTGCCGCAGGCGGAGGGCGACTTCGGCCGGCGTCCCGGCGAGTCGTCGGACCCCGCGGACGTCGAGGAACGCCTCGTCGATCGACAGCCCTTCGACGCGGGGCGCCGTCTCCTCGAAGATCCGGTACACCGCCTTGCTTGCGTCCGCGTACGCCGACATGCGCGGTGCAACGACGACGGCGTCGGGACAGAGACGACGGGCGCGCCCCTCGCTCATCGCCGTGCGGACGCCGTACGCCTTCGCCTCGTAGCTCGCGGCCAGCACGACGCCCCCGCCCACGACGACGGGCCGACCACGAAGGCGCGGATCGTCCCGCTGCTCGACGGACGCGTAGAAGGCGTCGAGGTCGGCGTGCAGGATCGACGCCCCGTCCGACACGAACGTATGTTCGCACAGATGCACGTAATGCTCCCTCGGTGCGAGCTCAAGGACAGAAGGGGGAGGCGTTCGCGGCGCTCCATGCGGGCCGGCCGTTCGTCATGCCGAATCCCTGGGACGCCGGGTCGGCCCGCGTGCTCGCTGCGCTCGGGTTCCAGGCGCTCGCGACGACGAGCTCGGGCTTCGCGTTCACGCTCGGGCGCCCCGACGGCAACGTCTCGCTCGACGAGGCCGTCGCGCACATCGAGGGGATCGACCGGGCCACGTCGCTCCCCGTCTCCGCCGACCTCGAAAACGGCTACGGCGCGGATCCGGACGCGGCCGCGCTCGCGGTTCGCCGCGCCGCCGAGGCGGGCGCCGTCGGAGCGTCGATCGAGGACTACGACCCGAGCGGCCACCTGTACGAGCTCCAGCACGCCGTCGAGCGCGTCACCGCCGCGGCTGACGCAGCGCACGCGCGCGGCTTTCCGTTCATGCTCACGGCACGGGCTGAGAACCACATCCGCGGAAACCCCGACCTCGCTGACACGATCGCTCGCCTCGAGGCGTTCGAGGAGGCGGGCGCCGACGTCCTCTACGCGCCCGGCCTCCGAACAGCCTCCGACGTCCGCGCGGTGTGCGAGGCAGTCTCGCTGCCCGTCAACGTCCTCGCCGTCCCCGGTCTCTCGTTCACCGACATCGTGGCTGCGGGCGCGCGGAGGATCAGCGTCGGCGGCAGCCTCACGTGGGTCGCGGTGCGCGCGATGGTGGCCGCGGCCGAGTCGATCCGCGACACGGGCGACTTCTCGTCGCTCACGGCCGCGGCGCCGTTCGACGAGGCCGGTGAATTTCGCCCGGCAGGCGAGTCGAAGTAATCGACGGCCGAGCAGGCTTCGCGAGAAACGACGAACGGAGGAAACCCCATGCCCGGAAAGATGGTGCACATCG
This sequence comes from Gaiellaceae bacterium, assembly GCA_036259875.1. Classification (GTDB taxonomy): domain Bacteria; phylum Actinomycetota; class Thermoleophilia; order Gaiellales; family Gaiellaceae; genus DATAAZ01. The sequence goes on along the minus strand of DATAAZ010000007.1, from coordinate 33,964 downwards.
AAATTCCAGCCGACGACACGGCGAAGGCGCGCGAGTTCTGGGGCTCGCTCTTCGGGTGGGAGTTCGAGTCGTTCCCCGGCCCGAGCGAGTACCACACGACCCGCATTACCGACGACAGCGGTGCGGCGATCACGAACATGGAACCCGGCAAGCGCGGGGCGCGGGTTTACTTCGACGTCGACGACGTCAACGCCGGCGTCGCGCAGGTGCGCAAGCTCGGGGGCGAGGCGGGAGACCCGATGCCCGTCCCCAGCATGGGCTGGTTCGCGGTCTGCAGCGACAACGTCGGGAACGAGTTCGGGCTCTGGCAGACCGACCCCTCCGCCCCGACGCCGACCGGGTAACCCATCCAGAACGGCGACCCGGCCACGGCGACGGCCGGGCTCGCCGGGGGCTCGCACCGCTAAGCTCGCGCCGGAGCGGAGGATGCGGTGAGGAGACGTCTCCTGGGTGCGAGCGCCGCGCTCATCCTCGCCGGTGCTGCCGGCGGCTGCGGCGGCGATGGCGGCGCACCGACCCTCCGCGCGGTCGAGCTCCCGGGCGCATCGCTCTCCGTCGCCTTCGGCGACGGCGCGGTATGGGTGACGAACTTCGACGACGACACGGTGCTTCGGATCGACCCCGAGTCGATGAGGGTCGTCGCCGAAGTCCCGGTCGCCCGCCAGCCGTTCGCGGTCGCCGTCGACGAGAACGGCGTTTGGGTCGTGAGCCGGCACGGCACGGCGACCCGGATCGACCCTCGCGCCAACCGGCGCGCAGCGAGGCCGATTCTGGTCGGCGGCCGCCTGATGGCGGTCGCGGTCGGCGAGGGCTCCGTGTGGGCGTTCGAGGCGCGCGCGGGCAAGCTCGCGCGGATCGACCCGAGGACGAACACGCTCGTCTCGACGTCGCGCAAGATCGTGTACAGGGCGAAGGCGACGGCCGACTACGCGGGTGTCGCGGTCGCCGCGGGTTCGGTATGGGTCGTCAGCCCGGGCGAGGGAACCGTCGTGCGGTTCGACCCGCGCTTGGAGCGGCCGGTCGCGCGGATCCGCGTCGGCGCGGGCCCGGCCGCGCTCGCGGTCGCCGACGACACGATCTGGGTGGCGAACCTGGATGACGGCACGGTCGCCCGCGTCGACATCCGCACGAATCAGGTGATCGGCGAGCCAATACGGGTCGGCGGGCGGCCGGCCGGGATCGCGATCGGCGGTGGGGCGGTCTGGGTCGCGAGCGGAACGGGCGGCGTCACGCGCCTCGACCCGGAGTCGGGCGAGCTGATCGGCGAGCCCATTCCCGTGCGTGGAAGGCTTCAGGGGCTCGCCTTCGGAGCGGGCGCCGCGTGGGTCGTCGATCAGGACGCCCCGGCGTTGACGCGTATCGAGCCGTAGTCGCGCGCACCGGGCCACGGCTCAGGATTCCGTGACGACCGGCAGACGGTGCGAGCGCGCAACCCGGGTGGGTCGAACGGCGAACGGAGGGGCGGCGAGCACCGCCGCCCCTCCGTCTGGGCGCCGAAAGAGCTCTACGATGCCAGCGGCGCTTGCAGCGCGCCGCCGGGGAACTCCATCGTGTGGATGTTGAGGTAGTAGGCATCCGGGTTCCGACGGATCTCCCGGAGCAAGCTCTGATCGGCGTCCACGCACCCCGCGGCCACGAAGACGTCGTCATCGACCTCCGAGAACTGCGCCTTCAGGTCGACCGCGATGCCACCGGTCGAGAGCAAGTGGATGTGCGCCGACCCGAGGCCCGGTGCCGGCTCGTGCGGCTCACCGATCCGTTGCACGCGAATCCTGTAGCAGACTTCGCCTTTTTGCGACTTCACCTTGACGAGCGCCGTCCCGCTGCCGTCCGGATCCGCTCCGGTGAGCGTGAGCCGGAAGACCTGTCGGCCCGCGGCGGCTGCGGGACTCGCGAACGCCCATAGCGTCGCCAGGAGCGCCATGAGTCCGAGCGTCACAGCTGTGGCTCTTCGCACCTCTTCCTCCTCTCTGGCCTCGCCGTCTCGATGTGCGGCGCGGCGATCGGAGGACGCGCGCGCGTTCGGTGCGCGGAGCTAGGGTGGACGTTGGCAACGCGATCAATTCCGATCTGCCGCAGGGCGATGCCCGTCGTGCCTTTGCAGGCAATGTTCTTACCTTCTCGCTCGGCCTGCCAAGCGCTCGCCCGCTCGGAGGCCGACGTCGATGCCTTGCGAGGCGGCGACGGGCCGGCCGCTGGTGGTCGCTTCAGTTGCGGGCGCCGGCCTGCTCCGCGGAGCGTCCCGGTGCCGTCGGCTACACGGGCTGCGCCGCGCGCTGGGCGATGGTTGGCCCAAGGGTGCGGAAAGTTCGTGGAAAGCCGCCTCCGCGTTCCTCTAGCGGCCATCCACGAGGTCGCGGTCGCCGTCTACGGTGTGACGTCGAAGCTGAACATCATCCCGCTCTCGTGGTGCTCCGCGATGTGGCAATGCGCCATCCAGCGGCCGGGATTCGTGACGTCGAGGAGGATGTCCACGGTCTCGCCGGTTCGGACGAGCACCGTGTCCTTCCAGACCAGATTCTCCTCGGGAGCGCCGTCGCGCGCGAGCACGACGAAGCGACCCGCGCCGTGGATGTGAAGCGGATGCTGCATCGGGTGGTCCGAATCCATCTCGTTGACCAGGCGGACCTTCACCTTGTCGCCGACGCGGAAATGCCAGTCGATCGCGTCGTTGACCGCGCCCGTCTCGCGGTCGACGAGGTTCCAGCGCATGTTCGCCGGCGTCGTCATCCGGTTGACGTCGACCATGTGGTCTTCCCACTCGATCCCGCCGCTTGCCTCGTGCTGCTCGTGGCCGGGGTGCGAGTCCTGGTGCCTGTCCGCGTGCTCCCCGTGTCCCAAGCCGCGCGCATTCCCGTGCACGTCGCGGGAGCCGTGCTCGTGGCCGAGCGCGTTCGCCTTGCCGGGCTCCGCGTGATGCGAGTGCCCCCCGGCCGCCGTGTCTTCGCCCGCGGGATATCCGTGTCGGTGGCCGTGGCCACCGCTCTCGTCGGCGGGCCCGTGCGCGGCGTGGTCGTGCGCGTGCCCGGCGTGTGGTGACGCTTGCGTGGCGAGCTGAGCAGGCACGAGCTTCATCCCGCACTTCGGACAGCGATCTGGCTTGGCGCTCGTCACGTCCGGGTGCATCGGGCAGGCGTAGACGACCGGTCCCTCGGGGACGGCTACGTCCATCTCCGCGACGAGCGCGAGCGTCTTGTCGGGCGGCGCCTCGACGTACGGGCCGAGGCGCTCGCGCTCCACGCCCCACTCCGGATTGCGGCGAAGGACGTTGAAGCTTTCCGCCAGCCGAGGCAAGGCTGCCTCCGCGCTTACGTCGATCGTCGTGAGCGCGTACGTCCGCTCGGGAGTTCGATGCTCGAGCGTCAGCTCGCCGGGCTCGTCGAACAGAACGTCGACGACGGCCCGCTCTGACGGCCCGATGACCAGCGAGTCGACGAGCTCCTCTCGCTCGTAGCGGCCGCTGTCGCCACCGACCAGCTTCATCCGCGCGCCGGGAACGGCGACGTTGAAGACGCGCGTGTTCGCGGTGTTCGTCAGGTAGAACCGGACGACTTCCCCACACCGGGCGTCGAGGGCGACGTCCGTCTCGCCTCCGACGAGGAACACGTTGCCGTACCGGCCCATCGCCGCGTACGTCGTCTCGGCGCGGTCGAACGGCGCGATTCTTCCGTCCTCGACCAGTACGTCGTCGAGCGTGAGAAGGAGCTCGCGGTGCGCCGGCGGCCAGTAGTCCGCATCGGCCGGGACGACGACGATGTTGCCGTAGAGCCCCATCTCCTGGCCGTAGTCCTCGCGGACGTGCGGGTGGTACCAGTAGACGCCGGGATCGGGGAACCTGATGCGGTACGAGAAGCTGCCGCCGACCGGGATCAGCTCCTGCGTCTCGTGCGTCCCGTCGTAGCGGTTGTCGAGCCGAAGCCCATGCCAATGCACGGTCGCCGCGAGGTCGCCGTCGTTGACGACGTCGATCACGACCTCGGAACCCTGGCGAACACGCAGCGCTGGGCCGGGGATCGAGCCGTTGTAGGCGAGCATGCGCACGGTCACTTCCCCGAGTCGCTTGGCGACCGGGGCGATCCGGAGCTCGAGCACCTCCCCGTCGGCGAGATCGACGACCTCCGACCGAGCGGCCTCGATGAGGCCCTCCGGGTCGGCCGGGAAGTGGCTGCTCTGAGGGGCGATGTCAGCGTCTCTTCGCATCGGGCTCCTTCGCTTGTGGCGACTCGACGGGTCGCGCCGATTGTCTCCTTGTTTCAACGCGGCTGGGGCCGGTTGCCTGCCCGGCCGCGGCCCGACGACGCCCGAAGGCCAGGGTACGGCCGAGCACGCACCGCCCGACGACCATACCGGCGCCACGATACGCGCCGGGTCGCGCGGCTACGCGCCACGACGAGCCGCCCTTCACGCACTCGACATGCGGAGAGGGACGGTGTTCGCCGCCCCCTCTCCTACCTGTTCTACGGCGCGCCTTCCTTCTTCGCGTGCGGCCCCTTGAAGTGCATCCTTGCCTTCGCGTCGCTGTTCGCGTTATCGGTTCCGCTGACCGCGAAGCCCGTCGTCGCGAACGTCAGCGTCTCGTGCGCAGTCGCGATTGCCGTTACGGCTTGCGCCGCGGCTCGAGAAACGGCTCTTCCTCCTCGGGGTGGCCGGCCTCGATTGCCCTGCTTCGCGCGAGCTCGGCGTTCATCTCGGCGCCGAGGAGTAGCGCGCAGTTCGAGATCCAAAGCCACACGAGGAAGATGATCACCGCGCCCAGCGTTCCGTACGTCTTGTTGTACGACCCGAAGTTCGCGACGTAGAACGCGAACGCCGCCGAAGCGAGAACCCAGACGATGACCGCGAGGATCCCGCCGGGTGTCACCCAGCGAAAGCCCGGCTGGCGGACGTTCGGAGCGGCGTAGTAGAGCAGAGCGAAGACGACGCTGACGATGAGAAGCAAGACGGGCCATTTGGCGATATCCCAGGCGGTAACGACGGCGCCACCGAGGCCGAGCAGCTCGCCGGCTCGATCGGCGAGCGAGCCCGTGAGGACGACGATGACCGCGCTGACGGCGAGGAGGACGACGACGACGAGCGTGATCGCGATCCGGAGCGGCAACGTCCACCAGATGGGACGTGCCTCTTCCACGTCCCAGATCGAGTTGCTCGCGCGCATGAAGGCGGCGATGTACCCGGAAGCCGACCAGAGCGCGCCCGCTAGCCCGACGACGAAGAGAATTCCGGCTGCGCTCCTGCTCTCCTCGAGTCCCCGGATCGCGTTCTCGACGATGTCCCGGGCGGGCCCGGGTGCGAACGCGCCCAGATTGTCGAGAAGCGGCTGTGTCGCGGACGAGCCGATCAGGCCGACGATCGACACGATCACGAGCAACGCGGGGAAAACCGAGAGGACGCCGTAGTAGGTCAGCGCGGCCGCCCAGTCGGTGAGGTTGTCGCGGCGAAACTCTGTGACTGTCCGCTTGAGCGCTGCCCACCACGACCCGCGCCCGAGCTTCAGCGGTTGCTCCGCAAGCGGCGCGCGGCTCGTCTCCGGCCTGCCCGTCGCGCGGTCGGAACCCTCGCCGCGAACGTCCATCAAGCACGTCGGTCTCCCCGCCGTCGGGTTTGCAAACGCCGTGACGTTTCGACGATGTCCCGAGCCGCTGCGCCTCGTGAGGTGAAGCCCACCGCGGGTTATCGGCGCGCGGATCGGCGGCCGCTCAACGCGAGAACGGCCCGGCACGCAAGGCCGCGCTGCGGCCGCCTGCCATTTCGCTCACGCCGGCCACCGCACGGCCGCGCGCTTCCGATTCTTTCGCTGCTCTCAGCTGACCACAAGTCGGCCGTGCCCGCCCTGGCCGGCCGAATGTTGTGGTTGAAGCGGAACATGTTCTTCGGGTCGTACTTCTCCTTCAGCGCGGCGAGCCGGGCGTACTTCTCGGCGCCGTAGCCGTCGACGATGCGGTCGGCGCGGTAGCCGTCGAGCTGCCTCTCACGCTTGCATCGATCGATTGGGTGGATGATCCTTCGGCTGTCTGACCAGACAGCTTGTCTGGGAGCGAGCACGTGGAGCGTCAGATCATCAGTCCGTGGACGTGGCAGGACCAGTTCGCCTTTGTTCAGGCCAATGCCGTGACCGCCGCGGAGCGCACGATCCTCTGTTCCGGCCAGACGTCGGTCGACGCCGAAGGGAATCCGATCCACGAGGGCGACATGGGCGCGCAGCTCACCCAGGCGCTGGACAACCTGGAGGCGGTCCTCCGTGAAAGCGGATGCGGGCTAGCCGACGTTGTGCGGCTCAACTACTACACCACGGACATCGACGGCTTCTTCGCTGCGATAGATGTCGTGGTCTCCCGACTGACGGAGGCGGGTTGCCGTCCCGCCTCAACGCTTCTCGAGGTCTCCCGCCTCGCGCTTCCGTCCCTCCTCGTGGAGCTCGAGGCGACGGCCGTCACCGGAGGAGGCGGGTGAGCGGGGGGCGTTCTGCGCTGAGCGCAAGCAAGCCCGCGCCCCAGCCAAGGAGCGCTCCCCGCTAGGGACCCGCCCCGCCCGCCGCCGCGTCAGGCGTGCTCGTGTGCCGGGGCCTCGGCGAGGCCATGCTCGAACGCGAAGCGGACCGCCTCGGTTCGGTTCCCGACGTCGAGCTTTCGGTAGATGTTCGACAGATGGAACTTGACGGTCTGCTTGCTGAGCCAGAATTCCTTGCCGATCGCCTCGTTCGAAAGACCGCGCGCGAGCGCCTTCAAGATCTCGGTCTCGCGTTCTGTGAGCCCAGCCGCCGCGACCGCCTCGCTCTCCGGGGCGTCGGGCATCCCGACCGGGTGAAACACGGTTCCCTCGACCGACTGTCGGATCGCCGACGGAAGGTCGGCCGGGTTGACCGTCTTGACGATGTAGCCGACAGCGCCTCGCCGCAACGCGGCTTGGATGCGCTCGGCGTCGCGGTGGGCCGAGAGAACAACGACCTTCACGTTCGGTGCGTGCTTGCGGATGAGATCGATGCAGCGAAGGCCGTCGTACTCGGGCATCCGCATGTCGAGCAGCACGAGATCCGGGTCGGTGCGCCGGACGAGCGGAAGCACCTGGCTCCCCGTCGTCGCCTCGCCGACCACCTCGATGTCGTCGCACGCTTCGAGCGTTCGCCGGACGCCCTCGAGGACCAGCCGGTGGTCATCTGCAATGAGGATCTTCATGGCCGCACCTCCACCGATTTCTTCCGGTCAGCCGATCGGGCATAGGCCTGTCGGGCGACGGGAAGGCCGCGACCGCAGTATGCGGCCGTCCCGAATGCCCGGCATCGCTTTCGAGCCCACCAGCGAGCGGACGCAGCGTGCACCGTTGCCGCCCCGAGATCCATGGGGCATCCGGACCATCCGGTGTTGAAAGTTCTCAACGCGTGCGCTCGGACCCGCGCTGCGGCCGGCCTCGCGCGTTGAGAGACCTCAACGGTGAATGAGCCGTGTGGCCCATTGAGCGCCGCCTTAGTACGCCCGACACTCCCAAACGGGCGTACGCGCCCATCCGGGAGAGGAGGAACGTGACGACGGCGGCGCGATGTGAGACCCATCCGGGTTCCGGCGAGTGGATCCCCGGGCCGCCCGCCGCTGCGGCGCTGATCGAACGGCTCGCCCGCCTCATCGTCGAGGTCATGGGCGCGGAGAAAAACGTCGCCCTCGCCGTCGCGCGGGAGGCGGCGACCGCCGTCGGGCCGCTTCTCGCGCAGCGGGACGCGCTCGTACGCGGGATCGACCGCGAGCGGGCTCTCGTGGAGGCGAGCGAGCGACGGCTCGCCCGGCTCGCTTTCGATATCCACGACGGCCCGACCCAGACCGCGCTCGCGCTCGGCTTGGACGTCGCCCTCCTGCGTGCTCAGCTGGAGGAGCTACTGCCGCCCGGGAACGCCCGCACGATCGCGGTCGGCCGGATGCACGACCTGGGCGCGCGACTTGCCGCCTTGCAGGAGGAGCTTCGCGAGCTCTCGAACTCGCTCGAGCCGGCGACGATCGCCCGCAAGCCCCTGCGCGATGCCCTCGCCGAGCAGGTCGAGACGTTCGCTCGCGAGACTGACATCGAGACGGCGCTGACCGTGAGCGGCGACTTCGCGGCGGTGACGCTGTCGCAGCGGATTGCGCTCGTCCGCATCGTCCAGGAGGCGCTCGCGAACGTTCGCCAGCACAGCGGCGCGCGCTCGGTGTCGGTGTCGGTCGAGATGCGCGGCGAGCATCTCCACGCGGAGGTCACCGACGACGGGCGCGGCTTCGACGTCGAGCAGACGCTCGTCGAAGCCGCCCGAAACGGCCGGCTCGGGCTCGTCGGAATGGGCGAGCGCATCCGACTCCTCGGCGGCCGCTTCGAGGTCGAGAGCCGGACGAACGGGCCAACGACGATTTCGGTCGTGTTCCCTCCCTGGCGCCCGGCAACTCCAATCCCCGAGTCCGCTCTCGAACTGCGCGCGACACCGGACCTCGCCGCGACCCGGGCGTAGCGTTCAAGGATCTCCGGGCGAGACGGACCGGGTCGCGTGCGCGCCGCGGTCGGGTTCGCGTCACACGAGGTACGCGACCAGGTCTCGGCTCGTCGTCACGAACCAGTGGAGGAAGATGACGACGAGCGGAAGGAACGCGAACGCGCCCACGAACGCGACCAGAAAAGCCGTGCAACGGACGAAGAAATCGGTGACCGGGTCCACGTTCTGAAGACGACTCTATATCGGCTGTCCGCGGCGGCAAGGACGAGGAATGGGACCGGCCGACGCGCGAGCCTGCGTTTCGCGCTCGCCTAGGTCGCCTGCTCCTCGAGGAGCCGAATGGCCGCTTCGCGGTTCGGCACGCGAAGCTTCCGCAGGATCGCCGCGATATGGCTGCGGACGGTCGCGTGCGAGACGAAGAGACGCTCGGCGATCTGTTTCGTCGTGAGCCCCTCGCGGAGAAGCTCGAGGACCTCCCACTCGCGGCTCGTCAGAACGGGCCCGCGTTCCCGCAGGATCGGGACGCGTCGATACCGCCCACGCTCCCGAAACTCGTCGATCAGCCGCGCGACGAGCGCGCGCGGGAGCGCGGCCTCGCCCGCGAGCACGCCTTCGAGCGCGCGCGGCAGGCGGACCGGGTCGATGTCCTTGAGCAGGTAACCGGAAGCACCGGCGCGCAGGGCGTCGAAGAGATCGTCGTCGCTGCGCGAGACGGTCAACATGACGACCGCCGTCTCGGGGCATTCGCGCGAGATCCGCCTCACCGCCGAGATCCCGCTGCCGGGCATGTGGACGTCGAGCAAGCACAGGTCCGGGCGCTCCGCATGCGCCGCCGCAACGGCCGAACCGGCGTCGCTCGCCTCCGCGACGACGACGAACGCGGAGTCCCCCAGCGCGGCGCGGACACCCGCGCGAGTCGGCGGATGGTCGTCCGCGACGAGGACACGGATGGGCCGGTTTCCGCCCCGCTGACCGTCCGCGCTCACGGAACCTCCACCTCGATGGACGTGCCCGCTCCCGGGCGCGACACGACGGCCAGGCGGCCGCCGATGCCCTCGGCGCGCTCGCGCATGCTACGCAGACCGAAACCGCGCTCGCCGACGCCGGAGGCGGCGGGGTCGAACCCGACGCCCGAGTCGACCACCGAGAGCCTGATCCCTTCGGCCGTCTCGAGCCTGACGGCGACATGCTCGGCGCGGCCATGGCGGACCGCGTTCGTCACCGCCTCACGGACGATCCGGAGAATCGGATCGCGCTTCTCGGGCGCGACTTCCACCCCCGAGGCGAGGTCGAGGCTGATGTTCGCACCGGCGCGGTAGGCGATGTCCTCGGCCGTGGCCGCGAGCGCGACCTCGAACGGCTCGCTCCCCGGCCTCGCGAGCGCCGCGATCGCGAGGCGAGACTCGTCGAGGGCGCGCTGCGCCGCCGCATTCAGCCTCTCGAGGCCTGCAACATCGGAGCGAGCGTTCGCGAGCAATCGGGTTTCCGTCGTCAGGAACGCGAGCTCTTGCGCCAACCCGTCGTGGAAGTCGCGCGAAAGCCGCCGCCGCTCGTCCAGCTTGGCGGCGTTCAGACGCTCGCGCTGGTAGTAGGCGATCTCGTGTGCGGCGCCTGCGAAGACGAAGACGTAGAACGCGACCCGGAGAACGTCTCCTGTCGAGACCCAGGCCGTGTAGAGCGATGGATAGAGGAAGTAGTTGAAGTTCGCGAAAGCGGCGAGGATGCAGCCGGGGGCGAGCCAGCGCGGAAGCGGCCCGCCGTTGACGGCGCGCCGGGCGAAGCCGATCGCCGCAACGAGGAAAAGGACGGTCGAGCCGACGTGCGCGACGAGCGCAAGCAGATGCGCATCACTCGGCCAGTCGAACGCCTTCGGCGAGACCGCTGTATCGATCGGTGCGGGAAGCCCGGGCGCGAATCCCCAGCCGACCGCGGCGAATGCGCCCAGGAGCGCGACGACGGCGACGAGCGCATGCGTCAGCGAACGGCGCCCCCGTCCGCGAAGCTTCTCCACGAACGGAGACGCGGCGAGCGCAAGCGCACCAAGAGTGCGGGCTACGACCGCCGCCCAGATTGCCGATGGGCTCGGGTCTCCCCAGGCGATCGCCGACGGAACGGCCGAGAACGCGACGTTGGCGGCGGCGAAGAGCATGAGTCCCGCGGCGAGCACGACGTCGCCCGCGCGTCCGCCGTGTCGCGAGCGGCCCACGACCAGGATCGCCGCAATGAGCGCAATGATCCCCGCGCCCGTCTCGAGCACGATGTGAAGCGCGGGTCGCCGCGTCGCGAGGTCGAGATCGGTCGGGGCGCCGAGGAGCGTGACCACGCACGCGATCGCCGCAGCGAGCACGAGCGCGCTCGGGTCTGCCGCGCGAAGGAAGGAGGGACGGGGTTGCCGCAGCCCCACCTTCTCCTCTTACTACGGCTTTCGCCAATTGTCCACGAGCCGGGGTGACCCGGTTGGCGGCGAGCGCCTATGCGGCGAAGAGCGCGACGACCGCGCCTGCGGCGAGGAAGGGCCCGAACGGGATCGCCGCTCCTCGCGCCGCCTGGCCGCTTCTCGCGACGAGGTAGAGCGCGGCCGGGAGGACGAGAACGAACCCGACCAGAAGCGCCGTGAAGACCGCGTAGCCGAGCGCGGCGCCGAGGAGGAGCGCGAGCTTCACGTCGCCCATCCCCATTCCACCCGGGTAGACGAGCAACGGAAGGAGGAGGAGAAGAGACGCACCGACCGGCGCGATCACCCACTCGAGCGCCCGGTCGGGGAACATGGCGACCTGTGCGGCGAGGACGACCCCCGCGGCAGGAAGTACGATCCGATTCGGGAGGACGCGCCGCTCGAGGTCGATCCGCGACAGGATCGTGAGCACCGAGACGACGAAGCCGGCGACGACGCCCCGCGCTCCGAAGCCGAAGTGTCCGAACGCGAGGGCGGCGAGGCTGCCGGCAGCCGCGCCGGTAGCGGCGTCGCCCCGATACGCGCGAAGCGGCCGGACCAGCGCTGTCGCCGCCGCCTGCACCGTCACGCCGCCCGCGGTGGAGGAGGCCGACCTTCGTCCACGAGGATCAGCCGTTTCCCCGGCGCCAGCGCCCGCCGCGTGCCCTCCCCCGCGGCCAACTCGAGCACGGAGCGGGCGTGCCGGCGGACGGCGGCGCGCCAGGGGCGCAGCCCCTCGACGACGTCGACGACTCCTAGCTCGCCGTCGAGGAAGACGGCGTCGATCGAGAAGCGCATGAACGACGTGTGGACCGCGGACGTCGGGCGCAGCAGCACTCCTTCGTCGGCCGGCAGCTCCTTGCGGCCGAGAAGCCCCTTCAGGCGCGCAACGGGCGTGTCCGCGATCAGGCACCGCTCGCAGACCACGCGGCCGTCCTGATCGACGACCATCGCCACGCGAGCCACGGCTAGTAGCCCACGTGGATGTGGTCGTCGTGATCCGCGAGCGGGAACGAGGGGCCTCCGAGCCCTAGGAGAGAGATGACCTGCTGCGGGGCCAGCTCGTCGGGCAGCAGCAGGATGTTCCGGACGGCTCGCTCGGTGAGACCACGAGGCTCCTGGTTCCCGCTGATCGATACGCCGCCGAGCGCGCTGATGTCGACGGCGAGGCCGAACACGTGCGCCGAGACGACGCCGGGCCGTGCGAAGACCCTGTGGCCCGAAACTAGGCTGGACACGGTCACGCCTCCGTGTGCCAACCGGAGATAACGGAGGAGTACGAGCACGCGGACGTCGATCCGCCCCGCCTCGATGTCGAAGCGGCCACCCGCGTAGAGCTCGATCCGCCCGTCGTCGAGGACCCGCTCGACGAGCGCGGGCTTCGCGCGCTCCAGGCCGACCACGAGGCCCGTGAGGCCGACGGCGCGGTTGTACCGCGCGAGCGCGACCGCGCGGTCGGCGAAGGACGTCCGGCCCGAGTATGCGAGCGCGACGGGCCAAGGCCGGCGGGTCCGAAGCCCGCGCCGGAGGTCGGCGAGCCGCGACGCGACGCGCCTCAGGGTTTCCGTGCTTGCGGGAACACGTCCGCTGTTCCCCTCCGCGCGAACGACGCCGAGCACGAGCGCCCAGCTCACGCCGTGGCGTCTCGAAATCACCTTTAGCTTGCGCGCGAAGCCCGGAGCGAGCCGCCTGGCGGGCGGCGTCGGATCGGGGAACGCGCGGTGGAGCCAGAGCGTCGCCGACTCGAACGCGCGAGCCTCCGGATCGACCCTGGTCGGCGCACCCTCGGGTCGGGTCGGTTCGACGAGCGGCGGCGCCGACGGCGATTGCTCGTGTGACTCGCCTCGGCCGCCGCCGGCGTTCTGGCTCTCGGATGGGGCCTCTTCCGGCGCGGCGCCCGGAGGGGCCGGAGCCAGATCGGCAGGCTCATCGGCCGGCGGCACGGGCGGAGCCTGTTGCTCGGGCGGACTCGTCAACCCGGGCTCGGGTGGAGTGGTCAACCCGGGCTCGGTTGGTTCGGACGGCGCCTCGGCTTGCGGCTCCTCCTCCGTCGTTCCCTCTTCGGTCGTCGTGTCGCCCGTCGTTGTGGGCGAGCACGCCTCGGAGCCCTCGGGTGGCGGGATGTCTTCTTCGCCAGGCGCGGCGGCTGCATCAACGCATGTCGTCGGAGGAACTTGGCCGCCGGCCGTAAGCGAGCTGACCGCGTTACCCCCGAGCGCCGCAAGCGCCGCGCCGGCGAAGAAGATGATCGCGAACGCCAGGCTCGCTGCGAAGCGCCGCCGCAGCGGCAAGCGGCCGCGCGAGCCCGCGCGCGCGTTCTCGGTCTCGTCCTTCGTCTCGACCTCGATCCCAGCGGGGGCGTCTCCGCCCTCGCTGCGCGCCGCGCCCTCGTCGTCCGCCGGCGTGCGCGCGTCGGGGACCACGTCCAGGCGCGCCCCACCTCGGCGCTGCTCGGCCCAGCTCGCGAACCTCAGGGCGAACGCGACGGCGAGCGCCGCTCTCAGGCTGTCGACGACGGAGTTCCGCGTCGTGCGGAGTCCGCGTCTCCGATCTGCTCGGGGTGGCATGTGGGCTCCTCCCGGGTCCTCAGGCGTGTGTCGTCCCGACGCTCCCGCTCGAACGCGGGGCCTTGGCCGACTATCCCTCGGCGCCACGGCCTTCGCGCCACCCGAAGGTCCTGCACGAACCCACCCTCCGGGTCGTTTCTCGCAGCCGCGGCCGAATTACCGTCGTTTCGCGAGAGGGCGCAACGCAGCCTCCGATCGAAAAGGGAAGACGCGGCTCACCAATCGATTATGCGGCCGAAATTCCTTCCTTCGGATACGGAGCGGCGGCGCGCCTATCGGCGCGCGAGCTGGTGTTCGCGCATTGGAACGGGAGGAGGTGAATCACGAATGTTCCATTTCTTCCACGCACTGCGGAACCGCGAGGAGGGCCAGGCGCTCGTCGAGTACGCGCTCATCCTCAGCCTTATCGCGGTCGTCTGCATCGGCACGCTCACGGCGCTCGGCACGGGCGTCGACGGCGTCCTGCAGGACATCGTCGCCGCGCTCTAGCTCGCTCGCGCGAGCCGACGGCAGGGGCCCCGGCCTTCGTCTCATCGGCACGCCTGGGACGGAGGCCGGGGGCCTCGACCAAAGGAGAAGTTTTGTTCGAAATTGCGACCACATACTTGAAGCGATTGCAGCGCGACGACGGACAGTCGCTCGTCGAATACGCGCTCATCCTCTTCCTGGTCACGCTCGTCTGTATCGGCGGTCTGACGTCACTCGGCGTCGGCGTCAACAACCTCCTCAACGGGATCGCGGGCGCCTTCTAGCGGGACGCCATGGTTCGCATCGCCCCCACCCTCCGATCGCTCGCTCGCGACGAGTCAGGCGTCGCGCTCGTCGAGTTCGCGCTTGTTCTCCCGATCCTTCTCGTCCTCCTGTTCGGCATGCTCGACTTCGGGAAGGCGTTCAACTACTGGATCGACGAGACCCACCTCGCGAACGAGGGTGCGCGCTGGGCGGTCGTCAACAAGAACCCTGGCTCGGGCACGCTTCAGCAGTACATCCAGCAGCAGGCCAACACGCCTGAGCTCCGGAACGGGGGAACGTCCTCGGTGCCGACCCCGCTCCAGGTCTGCATCAGCTTTCCGGACGGATCGAGCGAGGTGGGCGACCCGGTTCACGTCGCGGTAAGCACGACGTACAACTGGCTTCCGTTCCTCGGGAGCCGGCTCGGCATCGCGTCGACGACGATGACCGGGTCCTCGACGATGCGCCTCGAGGCCGAGCCGACGAACTACTCGGCGGGGTGCTCATGACGCCGCTTCGCATCGTTGGGCGCGGAATCCGCGAGGAAGAAGGGGGCGTCCTGATCATGGTCGCGCTCTGGCTCCCCGTCCTCGTGCTCTTCATCATTCTCGTTGTCGACGTCGGCAACTGGTTCGTCCACAAGCGGCACCTCCAGATGCAGGCCGACGCCGGTGCCCTGGCGGGAGGCGGGTCGTTCACGTTCCCGTGTGCCGACGACCCGATCGTCTCGAACACCCGGAAGTACAGCGGAGACGCGACGAGCGGCTCGCCGTACAACCTCCAGGTCGCGCCCACCGAGCAGTCGAACGTCCACGTCCTCATCAACTCGACCGCGTACTGGAACGAGGGCGGGACGGATTACAGCGACGGGGGGCCGCCTTGCTCGGCGCGCATGGTCGACGTGAAGATCACGGAAGCGAACCTCCCGTGGTACTTCCGGCTCGCGAACGTCCCCGCGATCAACGCGCACGCGCGGGTCGAGATCCAGGCGCTCGCGAAGCTCGCCGGCGCGCTCCCGGTCGCCGTCCCCGACATCGACCCGAAGGTCGCGCGCGCGTACTTCGTCGACGAGTCGACGGGCGCGGTCATCGCCTCGACGCCGCTTACGAAGACGGGAATCTCGGGCGGGTTGGCGGTCTGGGACAACGCCGCCGCGCCGCTCTCGGTACCGGTCAACGCGTCGAAGATCGGCGTCCGGATCGCACTCGGGGGTGGGTCGTCGACGACGTGCGGCGGCCAGTACGTCCAGTGCTACGACGCCGCCTCTTCGAACGGCATCGTCTACGTCCGCGGCTTCCCGGGAGGCGGAAGCGGGGCGCAAACGAACCCGCCGATCGCGCGCGACGTGCGCCTCGTGGCGGGCTCGTGCGCCCACGGGTACTTCACGTCGGAGGCCGCGCCGTGCTCGATCGGCGTGAGCGCCGTCGTCGATTTCGGCACGTCCGACCCGGTGAACCTCGTGGGCGCGTCGGTCACGGCGGTCGTCGGTGGCGTGGCCAAGCCGCTTGCGTACGACGCCGCAACCGGAAGGTGGTTTTCCGATGCGGCCAACCTCTTCACCGTCAACCCGAACGCCGGCCCGATCTCGGTCGAACTCCAATGGGAGGAGACGAAGGGCTCGGTCAACGTCGGCGGCCGCCTCGAGACGTGCAAGACGAGCGGGAACAAGTGCAAGGGCACGTTCGGGATCGTCCAGCGCACGTTCAGCGCGGTCGTCGACCGCAGCGGCCCTCTCAAGATCGTCGAGATTTCGGAGGGCGGCGCATCCGGCGCGAACTCGTTCGAGATCGGGACGACGCACAACCTCGTCGTGCGGGTCGCGATCGAGGGAAACCTCGAGGTCGCGCAAAGCGTGAGCGACCCGGTCGTCCTCCTGCGCGTGACGGGAAGCCAGAACCAGTCGGTCGACTGCGACCCCGACCTCCCCAACCTCCGTGATGAGATCCGGTACGGGTGCGAACCGAAATACGAGGTGAACAACGGGGCAACGTGTCCGCCGACAGCACCCGCGCTCTGGGGAACGCCACAGCCGTGGAACTGCGTCGCAATCCAGACGGGTGGCGCAGTGGGCCAGGTCGAGCACGGAATGCGCGACCGAATTCTCGGCGGAGCATCGACCTGCACGAGCCCGAATAACTGGAGCAGCTTCCCAAACATTCCCCCCGGTGATCCGCGAATCGTTCCTGTCTTCATCACGCCGTTCGGCACATTCACGGGGAGCGGGAACGAGGTCGTTCCGGTCACCAACTTTGCGACCTTCTACGTCACCGGATGGTTCAGCAGCCCGTGTAATGACGACGACCCGGTCCCGGACAAGGGATACATCGTCGGCCATTTCATCAAGTACATCTTCGCACTCAATAACGGGGGCGGTAGCGGAGAGCTCTGTGATTTCAACGCGTTCGGCTCCTGCGTCGCTGTCATGACGGAATAGAGGAGGAAAAGCAGTGCAATTTGCGCAAAAACTACTTACTACGCGGGGCGGAACGATCGCCGTCAGCGCGGTTGCAGCAGTGCTCGCCGCGGTGATCCTGCTCGCCTACCTGCACCGGTACCGTGAGAGCGTCAGCGCGTCCTCGCAACCGATGACGATCCTCGTCGCCAAGGACGTCATCGAGAAGGGAACGCCCGGCACGAGTGTCGCGTCCCGCGACCTCTACCAGGTCACGTCGACGCCGAGGAGCGAGGTCGAGGAGGGGGCGATCACCGACCCCGACCTCCTCCGCGGGAAGGTCGCCGTCGACGACATCTACCCCGGCCAGCAGCTCACGGTCAGCGACTTCAGCGCCGCCGGAGCCGACGCTCTCGGGAACAAGCTCAGCGAAGAGCAGCGGGCGATCTCGATTCCGGTCGACGCCGCGCACGGCATGGTCGGAAACGTCCAGGCGGGCGACCATGTCGACGTCTTCGCCGGCTTCAACGTCAAGCGGCTCCGCGCGGATGGCACGCCAGACCCCGACGCCGAGGAGCGGCCGCTCGCGAAGCTCATCGTCGAGGACGTCGTCGTCGTGACCGCGCCGGAGGCGAGGGCCGGGTTCGGCGGCGGAACCCAGACGCCGAGCGTCACCGTCCGGGTCGACCACGAGGACGCAGCCCGGATCGCCTTCGCTTCCGACAACGGAAAGGTCTGGCTCGTCCTTCGCCCGCGCGGCGGCGGGACGCCGACCTATCCGGACGTCGTGACGCTCGAGACCCTTCTCTTCGGCGTCAAGCCCATTACCGCGATGCAGTCGTTCGGAGGTGCGCGATGAGCCAGCCGATCAAGGTCCTCGTGGCGGTCGACGAGGGCGTCGACGCCGACGACGTCCAGGCGGCACTCCCCGTCGACCCGAACGTCCAGATCATGGGGGTCGTCGAGGGTCTCGAGGACAGCTGGACGACTCTCCAGGAGGTTCCGACCGACCTGCTCGCTGTTGCCTGCGGCGGCTACTCGGATCGTGCCCTCTACCTGATCGACGGGGCCGTCAAGCAGCGGCCGGAGCGGCCGGTCGTCGTGCTCGCGCACGGATCGCCGAACGGCTTCATCCGGCGCGTCTTCGAGGTCGGCGCCGACGACATCATCACGCTGCCCGAGCAGCCCGAACAGCTCGGGTTCGCCTTCCAGAAGGCAGTCGCTCGCAAGCAGGGGGCCGCCGTCGCGACAGGCGTGGCGCTCGCTCCGATGGTCTGCGTGCTCGGTCCGAAGGGCGGGACGGGGAAGACGCTTACCGCGTGCAACCTCGCCGTCAGCCTCGCGGCCGGCGGCCGGAAGGTCGCAATCGTCGATCTCGACCTCCAGTTCGGGGACGTCGCCCTCGCGCTCGGGCTCGCGCCCGACCGCACGATCTACGACCTCGTGAAGTCGGGTGGATCGCTCGACGCCGAGAAGCTCGAGGCCTACCTCGTCAATCACCCGTCGGGGGTCCGGGTGCTCATGGCGCCGACGCGGCCGGACCACGCCGGCGCGGTCACGACGGAATTCCTCCGCGACGTCTACGCGGCGCTTCGCGCGACGAACGACTACGTGATCGTCGACACGCCGCCGGGGTTCACCCCGGAGGTGATCGCCTCGATCGACAGCTCCTCGCACATCTGCATGGTCGGGATGCTCGACTCGCTGTCGCTGAAGAACACGAAGCTGGGACTCGAGACGCTCGAGCTCATGGGGTACGACCGCGAGCGGACGCGCCTCGTCCTCAATCGCGCGGACAGTCGCGTGGGGATCAGCCGCGACGACGTCGCAACGATCGTGGGACGGGCGCCCGACATCACCGTCCCGAGCGACCGCGAGATCCCTCGCTCGGTGAACGAGGGCACGCCGATCGTGCTCGCGAACGCCCGCTCGGACGCGGCGAAGGCGTTTCGCACGCTCGCATCGCTGTACGAGACGCACGAGAACGGTGCCCGTGGCGGCGGAGGACTCCGGCTGCTGCGACGGCGGAAGGAGGCATGATGGAACTCCACGAGCGCCTCTCGGCTGCAAGGCCCGTCGCGGCGCCGACGGGCCGGGATCCGTTCGCCGAGCTCAAGAACAAGATCCACCTTGCCGTCATCGGCGAGCTGGGTCCCCAGCTCTTCAACGTCAACATGGATCCGAACGCGATCCGCGATCGCGTCAACTCGGACATCCGAAACCATCTCGGCCGCGAACAGGGCGTCTCCCGCGAAGACCGGGATCGCATCGCGGCGGAGATCGCCGACGACATCCTGGGGCACGGACCGCTCGAGCGGCTCCTCGCCGACGAGAGCGTCACGGAGGTCATGGTCAACGGCCCGTACGACGTCTGGGTCGAGCGCCAGGGCCGCCTGTACGAGACGACCGTCCGCTTCACGGATGAGTCGCACCTGCGGCGAATCATCAACAAGATGGTCGCCCAGGTCGGGCGCCGGATCGACGAGTCCTCGCCGATGGTCGACGCGCGCCTCCCGGACGGGAGCCGCGTGAACGCGGTCATTCCGCCGCTTTCGCTCAGCGGGCCGCTCGTCACGATCCGCAAGTTCTCGAAGAAGCGGCTCGACCTCACCGACCTCGTTCGCCTTGGGACGCTCAGCACGGAGACGATCGAGTTCCTCCAGCGGTGCGTCCTCGCGGAGCTCAACGTCCTCATCTCGGGCGGGACGGGCTCCGGGAAGACGACACTCCTGAACGCCCTCTCGACGGCGATCCCCGACGCGGACCGGATCGTCACGATCGAGGACGCCGCGGAGCTTCGCCTGAACCAGCGCCACGTGCTCCGCCTCGAGGCGAGACCGAAGAACATCGAGGGCGAGGGCGAGATCCCGATCCGCGAGCTCGTCCGCAACTCCCTCCGCATGCGGCCCGACCGCATCATCGTGGGCGAGGTCCGCGGCGCAGAGGCCCTCGACATGCTCCAGGCGATGAACACGGGCCACGACGGCTCGCTCTGCACCGTCCACGCCAACGCGCCTCGGGACGCGCTCGCCCGGATCGAGACGATGGTCCTGATGGCGGGCTACGACCTGCCGGTGCGCGCGATCCGCCAGCAGGTCGCCTCCGCCCTCGACCTGATCGTCCACCTGGAGCGGCTCGAGGACGGCTCGCGGCGCGTAACGGCCATCACGGAGGTCGGCCGAATGGAGTCGGAGGTGATCACGCTCCAGGACGTCTACGAGTTCAAGGTCGAGCAGGTAACGAGCGATCGCGTCGTCGTCGGGAGCCTTCGTTCAACCGGCCTGCGACCGTCGTTCCTCCACAAGTTCGAGAAGCGTGGCGTCCCGCTACCGGCCGGGCTCTTTGGCGACAAGCGGGCGCACCTCGCCGACCTCTCACGGGTGCGAGGAGCATGAGACGGTTCCGAGCAGCGCTCGCGGCTACTGCGGCGCTCACGGTCGGCGTCCTCACGCCGTGCGCAGGCGCCCAGACGCAGCTCGAGCTGACGGAAGTGAACGGGGCGCGGTTCCCCGACCGCGCGTTCATCCTCACGCTGCCGTCGCGAATGCCGCTCGACGAAGGCCGGGTCGCCGTCCGCGAGAACGGCGGGCTCGTGGAGGGCGTCGGCGTCGTACCGGCGAGCGCTGCCGACGACGGCCAGTTCAGCGTCGTCCTCGTCATGGACACGAGCCTCAGCATGCGGGGACGCCCGATCGACGGCGCGGTCGCCGCCGTCCGCGCCTTCGCGGCGCGCCGGAACGACAACCAGGCAATGGCGATCGTCGGCTTCAACGGCAAGACGAGCGTCCTCCTGCCCTTCACGACGAGCGAGGAGGCAATTGACCGCGCGCTCGAGTCTCCGCCGCGCCTCGCGGGCGGTACGAAGATCTACGACGGCGTGAACACCGCGCTGACGCTGCTCGAGGCGGCGAAAGCGAGTGCAGGCTCCGTCATCGTCCTCTCGGACGGCGCCGACACGGGCAGTACGACGAGCGCGTCCGCCGTCGTGGATCGAGCCGAGCGGAACGGCGTACGCGTGTTCTCGGTCGGTCTCCGCTCCCGTGCGTTCACATCGAAGCCGCTCGAGCAGCTCGCGGCCGCGACGAGCGGCGGCTACGCGGAGGCGACCACGTCGGAGGACCTCGAGCCGGTCTTCGACAAGCTCGGCGCGCAGCTCGCGAACGAGTACTTCCTGACGTACAGGTCGAACGCCCGGCCGGAGACCCGGGTCCACGTCACGGTGACGGTCGAAGGCATCGACGGCGCCGCCGTCCGCCAGTACGAGACGCCCGCCGGGCCGGACGGCGCGAGCGGGCCGTTCCACCGCTCGTTCGCTGAGCGGTTTCTCCGCTCCGCCGCGGGGATGGTGGCGACGAGCGTGGCGTTCGCCCTCCTCGTCGCGCTCGCCGTCGCGGCGCTCGTTCGTCCCCGAAAGCGGACTCTACGGGCGCGGATGGCGCAGTTCGTCGCGCTTACCGTCGCCGAGCGCAAGGACGGCCCGGGGCACAGCGACGTCGTGCTCTCCCGCGCGGAGAAGTCGTTCGCACGAACGCGCTGGTGGAGCCGGTTCAAGGAAGAGCTCGAGATCGCGGGGATAAAGGCACCGGCGGTCCAGATCGTCCTCTGGACCGTGGTCGCGACCGTGCTCGTCACGTGGCTCGTCTACGTCGTCACGGGCTCGCTTCTCTTCGCATTCGCGGGGCTCGCGATCCCGTACCTCGTCCGGTCGTTCGCGAAGAAGAGGCTCAATCGTCAGCGCAACCTCTTCGCCGACCAGCTTCCCGACAACCTCCAGGTCCTGTCGTCGGCGCTCCGGGCCGGGCACAGCCTCGTCGGCGCGCTCTCGGTGCTCGTCGACGATTGTCCCGAGCCCTCGCGCGGGGAGTTCCGGCGAGTGCTCGCGGACGAGCAGCTGGGCGTTTCGCTCGATCGCGCGCTCGGCGCCGTGGCGCGCCGCATGACGAGCCGCGATCTCGAGCAGGTGGCGCTCGTCGCCGCGCTGCAGCGCGACACGGGCGGCAATACGGCGGAGGTCCTCGACCGCGTCGCCGAAACCGTCCGTGGCCGCTTCGAGCTCCGCCGGCTCGTACGGACCTTGACCACGCAGGGCCGGATGTCGCGCTGGGTCGTCTCGTTCCTGCCGGTCGGGATGTTGGCTCTCATCACGGTCATCAACCCGGCCTACATGGCGCCCCTGTTCTCCCACCCCGCGGGCCGGATTCTCCTCTTCGTCGCGGGCGTGATGGTGGTCGCGGGGTCGTTGGTCATCAAGCGGATCATCAACATCAAGGTCTGAAAGGGGCTCCGATGGTTCTCTTTCTGATGGGGCTCTTCGTCGCCGGCGTCGCGGTCGCGCTCCTCATTCGCGCGGCGATCATGCCGCGCCTCCGGGCGGCGGAGACGGTCGAAGCGATCGGAGTCTACGGCTACGCGGGACAGCCGGAAGAGCGACGCCCCGGCCAGGGTCTTCGCGGCGCGCTCGACGACATCGCAAGCCTGCTCGGCGAAAACCTCGGACGGCGTTTGGGCAACCTGCGCGAGGCCGAGCTCCGGAACCTGCTCATGGCGGCGGGCATCTACACGATGCCGCCCGGACGCTTCCTCGGCTACCGCATGCTCTCCGTCGTCGCCGTTCCGGCCGCCTGGACCTGGGTCGGGTTGACGGCCGGCGTCCCGGTGCTCCTCCTCGTCTTCGGCGTCCTCTTCTCCGTTCTCGCCGGCTGGACCGCGCCGGTCACGATCGTCCGAAAGCGCGCGCGCAGGCGCGTCGAGCAGATCGACTACGAGCTCCCCGAGCTCATCGACGTGCTCGTCGTCACGGTCGAGGCGGGGCTCGGGTTCAACAGCTCGCTCCAGGTCGCGGCCGAGCGACTCAAGGGACCGCTCGGCGACGAGCTTCGTCTCACCCTGCAGGAGCAGAGCCTCGGGCTTCCCATGAGCGAGGCGCTCCGGAACATGCTGACGCGCGCCGACACGCCGGCGATGCGCTCGTTCGTCCGCTCGATCGTGCAGGGCGAATCGCTCGGCGTCTCGATCGGCGACATCATGCGCAACCTCGCGAGCGAGATGCGCAAGCGCCGCCGCGCCGCCGCGGAGGAACGGGCCCAGAAGGCTCCGATCAAGATCCTCTTCCCGCTTATCTTCCTGATCTTCCCGGCGATGTTCGTGATCCTGCTGGGGCCGGCCGTCTTCCAGTTCATCGAGGCCTTCGGGAGCGGCCAGTGAGCAGGTTCGCGGTCACAGCGATCTTCGTCTCGCTCGCCGCGCTCGCGGGAGCCGGCGCGGTCGCCGCCTGCGCGGACGCGATCCGCGACCCCGGCGTCCGCGAGTGGGCCGTCGCGGGCTACGCGTCCCTCAAGCTCGGCGTCGTGCTCGCGTTCAGCTTCTTCGTCTTCGTCCGCGAGCCGTCGCGCCGCCCCTCGCGCGACCCGCTCGCGTTCGCCGCCTGCGCGGTCGCCGTCGTCGCGGTCGTCTCCCTCCGCAAGCCGCCCGAGTCCGCGAGCACGCTGATGGTCGTCGTGGGCGACCTCGTGACGGTCGCCTTCGGCGTCTGGCTGCTTGCCGCGGTCCTCGCCCTCGGGCGGTGCTTCGGCGTCCTACCCGAAGCGCGTGGGCTCGTGACGAGCGGCCCCTACCGCTACGTCCGCCATCCCGTCTACCTCGGCGAGCTGGGCGCCGCGGCCGGCCTCTTCGTCGCCGCGCCCACGGTCTGGAACGCGATCGTCCTTACTGCGTTCGCCGCCGCGCAGGCGATTCGTATGCGACTCGAGGAACGCGCGCTCGCGGCCGAGTTCCCCGAATACACGGCCTACGCCGCCCGCACTCCGCGGCTCCTTCCCCGACTCGCGTCTGTCCGCGCCCGCGGTGCCGAGGCCTAGACACGTGGCGGCGCTCGTGCCCACACCGAGAAGGCGTCGCCTCGTTCGCCGCGCGCTCGCCGCCGGACTCGCGGCGCTCGCGGCCTCGGCGCTCGCCGGCGGTGCGCTCCCGGCCGAGCCGACGATCACGCCGGGCGGCCCTCCAGTCACGGTGAGCGTGCTCGCGCCGGGCGACGTCGGGACGGTGACGTTCGATGCCGTCGCCGGGCAGCGGGTGAGCCTCGAGATGACGGACGTCACGATCGGGACGTCGACGTGCTGCAGCACGAAGGTCTCGATCGCCGCGCCGGACGGCCGTACTCTCGTCTCGGCCACGCTCGGGACGACGGGCGGATTCATCGACGCGCAGTCGCTCCCGGAGACCGGGACGTATTCGATCGTCGTCGACCCGCAGAGCACGAGCACCGGGTCGATCACGCTCACGCTCCACGACGTCCCGCGGGACGTGGCCGGCGCGATCGCGCCCGGCGGGCCGCCCGTCGACGTCTCGCTGGACGTTCCCGGGCAGAACGGCCGCCTCGGCTTCGACGGCGCGCTCGGGCAGCGGGTCAGCATCGAGGTGACGGACGTCACGCTCGCCTCGACGAAGGTCTCGATCGTGAAGCCGGACGGCAGGACGCTCGTCTCGACGACCGTCGGCCGAAGCGGCGCCTTCATCGACACGCAGACGCTTCCCTCGACGGGTGCCTACGCGGTCGTCGTCGATCCGCAGAAGGCGGCGGTCGGAACGCTCACGCTCGCGCTCCACGACGTTCCCGCCGACGCGACGGCGGGCGCGTTCGCGGGCGGCGCTCCGGTCACCGTGACGACGTCGACGCCGGGCCAGAACGCCAGGGTGACGTTCCCCGGTCAACTGAACCAGCGAATCAGCGTGGCGGTCACCGATGTCTGCTGCAGCTCGAGGGTCTCGATCCTGAAGCCGGACGGGAAGGTGCTCGTCTCGGCCACGGTGGGGAAGAGCGGCGGCTTCCTCGACACGCAGGCGCTCCCGGCGACGGGGACGTACACGATCCTCGTCGACCCTCAGGCAGCCGCGTTCGGGAGCGTGACGCTGACGGTTTACGACGTTCCCCCGGACGTGACCGACACGATCGCTCCCGGCGGCCCGGCCGTCACCGTCACGACGGGGACTCCGGGCCAGAACGTACAGCTCGCCTTCACGGGCACCGCCGGCCAGCGGGTGAGCCTGCAGCTGGGGCCCGTGTGCTGCAGCACGAAGGTCTCCATCCTCAAGCCGGGCGGCTCCACGCTCCTCGCCCCGACGAACATCGGTTCTGGCGGCGGCTTCGTCGACGTCCAGACGCTGCCGACGAGCGGGACGTACACGATCGTCGTCGACCCTCAGGGCTCCGCGGTGGGAAGCATGACCGTGCGCCTCCACGACGTCCCGGCCGACGTGACCGCCACGATCGTCCCCGGCGGTGCATCCGTCACCGTGACGACCGGGACGCCCGGCCAGAACGCGAGGCTGACGTTCACGGGAACCGCCGGCCAGCGGGTGAGCGTCAAGATCGGCCCCGTTTGCTGCAGCACAAAGGTCAGCCTCCTGCGGTCGACGGGAGCGACGGTCGCGTCCGCGAGCTTCGGATCGAGCGGCGGCTTCATGGACGTCCAGACGCTCCCGGTGAGCGGGACGTACACGCTCCTCGTCGATCCGCAAGGTGCGTCGACCGGGAGCGTCACCGTCGCTCTCTTCGACGTGCCGCCGGACGCCACGGGCACGATCTCCCTTGGCGGCCCACCCGTCACCGTGACGACCACGGTTCCGGGCCAGAACGCGAAGCTGACGTTTGCCGGCGCGGCCGGGCAGCGCGTGAGCATCGCCGTCGACGCGTGCTGCACGACGACCGTCGCGCTCCTCAGGCCCGACGGAACGTCGCTCGGGTCGACGACCGTCTTCGGGGGCAGCGGGTTCCTCGACACGCGCGTACTCCCCGTGACCGGGACCTACACCGTGTCCGTCGATCTGCAGAGCTCCGCTACCGGCACCGTGACGCTGACGGCCTACGACGTGCCTCCGGACGCGACGGGGACGATCGTGCCCGACGGTGCCCCGGTGACGGTCACCGCTGGAACCCCCGGCCAGAACGCCCGGCTCACATTCGACGGAACCGCGGGCCGGCGCATGAGCGTCGAGCTCACGAGCGTCACGATCGGAACCTCGCGCACGAGCGGCACGAAGGTCTCGATCCTGAAGCCGGACGGCACGGCGCTCGTCGGAGCGACGAACGTCGGCACGGACGGCGGCCTCATCGAGACACAGGCGCTCCCGGTGAGCGGTGTCTACGCGATCGTGGTCGACCCGCAGGGCGCGAACACGGGGAGCATGACGGTCACGCTCCACGACCTCCCCGCCGATGTTGCAGCGGCGATCGTCCCGGGCGGATCACCCGTCACCGTGACGATCGCAGAGCCGGGTCAGAACGCCCGTGTCACGTTCGACGGGTCGTCGGGACAGCGCGTCAGCCTCGAGCTGTCGAGCGTCACGATCGGCACCTCCGCGTGCTGTAGCACGAAGGTCTCGATCCTCGAGCCCGGCGGGACCGCGCTCGTCGCACCGGTCAACGTGGGGACGACCGGCGGGTTCATCGACGCCGAGGCGCTCGCGGTCGGCGGGACGCACACGATCCTCGTCGACCCGCAGGGCGCCGCGACGGGGAACATCACGCTGACACTCCACGCCGTCCCCGCCGACGCGACCGCGGGGATCGTCGCGGGCGGCGCCCCAGTCTCCCTGGCGACGGGCACCCCGGGCCAGAACATGCGACTCGTCTTCGATGGGACCGCCGGCCAGCGAGTGAGCGTGAAAATCGGCCCCGTTTGCTGCATCACGCAGATTTCGATCCTGCGCGCCGATGGAGCGGCGATCTTCGGCCCGTCGAGCTTCAGCGCGGGCGGAGGCTTCATCGACACGCTGACGCTCCCCGCGACCGGGACGTACACGATCTTCGTCGACCCGACGGGCGCAGCCACGGGCAGCGCCACGCTGACGCTCTACGACGTCCCTCCCGATGTGGCGGCAACGACGGCGATCGGCTCATCGGTGACGGTGACGACGAGCGTCCCGGGCCAGAACGCCGAGGTCAGCTTCGACGCGAACGCCGAGGACGGCGTGAGGCTGACGGTGGGGCCGTTCAACTGCTGCAGCACCCGGATCTCGGTCGTCGACCCGAGCGGCGGGACGGTCGTGGCGCCGACGGGCTTCAACCCGGACGGCGGAAACCTCTTCATGCGGCTCCCGGTCGCCGGCAGCTACACGATCGTCGTCGACCCGCAGGGCGCCGCGACGGGCAGCATCCACCTCGGTCTCGTACTCGACAACACGGCGCCGAGCCCGCCGGTCGTCACGCTCGCCGAGACGTCCGCGGACAGTCACGTGGTCGGCACTTCCTTCTTCTACCGACCGTCCGGCGCCGGCGGCGGCTTCACCGTCTCGGCGACGGCCGCAGACGGCGGCTTCGGGATCCAGAAGGTCCGCTTCCCCGGGCTCACGGGCGGATTCACCCCGACGAGCGCGACCGACGACCTCATCTCGCCGTATAGCCAGGCATACAGCTGGGCCCCGGGGGCGACGTTCGACTCGCCGGCGAACACGGTGACGGCGTACGACAAGGTCGGCAATACCGCGTCGAGCTCCTTCGCCGTCGTTCGCGACGCCAACCCACCTGTCACGGGCGACAACACGGCGTCGATCGGGTCGGATTGGAAGAACACGACGCAGACGGTCGTCCTCTCGCCTTCGGACGGCGCGGGCGCCGGGACGGCCGCGACGTACTCGACGACGGACGGGTCGACGCCGACGACCGCGTCGCCGCTCGGGACGACCGTGACTCTCAGCGCGGACGGCGTCTACACGGTCAAGTACTTCTCCGTCGACAACGTCGGGAACGCCGAGGACGTCCGGAGCGCGGGCACGCAGGTTCGGGTCGACAAGACGAGGCCGAGCTCCGCGGTCCTCGATCCGCTCCCGAGCGTGATCAAGAACGGTCAGGTGCTGACAGGCTCGGGCGCCGACGCGCTCTCGGGCGTCGCCTCTATCTCGTACCTCTACTGCGCGGGCGGTAACTGCACGCCGACGACCGTGATCGGGTCGAGCTCCGCAGCGTCGAGCTACCCGATCACGTGGAGCGTGCAGCCTCCGGACGGCACGTACCAGCTCGTCGCGCGGGTGCGCGACGTCGCCGGAAACACGCTCGACTCCGTCAAGCGGACGGTCACGGTCGACAACACCCCGCCGCATACGACGATCACGGCCCAGCCGGCGAACCCGACGAACCAGGCGAGCGCGAGCTTCGGCTTCACGTCGAGCGAGGCGGGCTCGACGTTCCAGTGCCGCCTGGACGACGCGCCCTTCTCCGCCTGCACGAGTCCGACGGCGTATTCCGGCCTCGCGCCCGGGAGCCACACGTTCGAGGTCCGCGCGACGGATCCTGTCGGCCACACGGACGCGTCGCCCGCCGCGTACTCCTGGGTCGTCGACGTGACGCCGCCCGACACGACGATTACGAGCGCCCCGGCGAGCCCGAGCGACCAGGCGAGCGCGAGCTTCACCTTCACGGCGAGCGAGGCGGGTTCGAGCTTCCAGTGTCGCCTGGACGGCGCCGCCTTCGCGGCTTGCACGAGCCCGCGAACGTACTCGGGGCTCGGCGCCGGGACCCACACGTTCGAGGTACGCGCGACCGACGCGGCCGGCAACACGGACGCGAGCCCGGCCGCGCACACGTGGGTCGTCGATTTGACGGCCCCGCAGACGACCATCGTGAGCGCTCCCGTAAATCCGACGAACCAGACGAGCGCGAGCTTCGGCTTCACGTCGAGCGAGGCGAGCTCGACCTTCCAGTGCCGCCTGGACGACGCGCCCTTCTCCGCCTGCACGAGTCCGACGGCGTATTCCGGCCTCGCGCCGGGGAGCCACACCTTCGAGGTCCGCGCGACCGACCCGGCCGGCAACACGGACGCGAGCCCGGCCGCGCACACGTGGGTCGTCGACCTGACGGCGCCGCAGACATCGGTCGTCGCGGGCCCAGCAAACCCGACGAGCTCGACGGCCGCGAGCTTCGAGTTCGTCTCGAGCGAGCCGGGCTCGACCTTCGAGTGCGCGCTCGACGGCGCCGCCTTCACCGCCTGCACGAGCTCCCAGACCTACTCGGGCCTCGCGGCGGGTAGCCACAGCTTCGAGGTACGCGCGACCGACGCGGCCGGCAACACGGACGCGAGCCCGGCAGCGTACACGTGGGTCGTCGACCTGAGCCCGCCGGAGACGACGATCACGGCCGGCCCGGCCGACCCGAGCAGCTCGGCGGCGGCGAGCTTTACCTTCACGGCGAGCGAGGCGGGCTCGATGTTCGCCTGCTCGCTCGACGGCGCGCCCTTCGCTGCCTGCGCGAGCCCGAAGAGCTACGCGGGCCTCGCGCCCGGGCTGCACACATTCGAGGTCCAGGCGACCGACCCGGCCGGCAACACGGACGCGAGCCCCGCCCTTTACTCGTGGACGGTCGACCTTTCGGCGCCCGAGACGACGATCACGGAGGCGCCTCCGACCCCGACCGGCTCGACGTCGGCGAGCTTCTCCTTTGCCGCGAGCGAGCCGGGTACGACGTTCGAGTGCTCGCTCGACGGGGCCGGCTTCTCCGCATGCGAAAGCCCACGGGCCTACGCAGGCCTGGCCGAGGGCGGCCATACGTTCGAGGTCCGCGCGACCGACCCGGCCGGCAACACGGACCCGAGCCCGGCCGCGCACACGTGGGTCGTCGACCTCACGGCGCCCGACACGGCGATCGCCAGCCGGCCGCCGAACGAGACGAACGAGACGAGCGCGGCCTTCGGGTTCACGGCGACTGAGGCCGGTTCGAGCTTCGAATGCTCGCTCGACGGGGGGGCGTTCGAGGCCTGCGAGAGCCCTCGGTCGTACTCCGGGCTTGCGGAAGGGAGCCACAGCTTCGAGGTACGCGCGACCGACCCGGTCGGGAACACCGACGCGAGCCCGGCATCCGACACGTGGGTGATCGACGCTACGGCGCCGGCACCACCCGTGATCGAGAACCCCCCGGAAGGAACCAGGAGCAACACCGGCTCCTTCACCCTCACCGGTGCAGCCGAACCGGGCAGCACGGTCGAGATCTTCGAAGGAACCGACTCGAAGGGCGTCGCAGTAACGAGCGCGGGCGGATCGTGGGCGAAGGGCCTGAGCGGCGTGCCACAGGGATCGCACGTCTACACGGCGACGGCGAGGGACGCCGCCGGCAACACGTCCGGCACGTCGAATCCCCGCACGATCGTCGTCGACACGTCGGCGCCGAATACGACGATCACCGGGGGCCCGATCGGATCGACGAAGTTCACGAGCGCCGCGCTCTCGTTCACGGCGGACGACCCCGCGGCGACGTTCGAGTGTCGCCTCGACGGCGCTCCGTTCACCGCGTGCACGTCGCCGAAGAGCTACACCGGCCTGAGCCAGGGGACGCACACCTTCGAGGTCCGGGCAACCGACGCGGCCGGCAATACCGATACGACGCCCGCGAGCCGCACGTGGACCGTCGACTTCACGGCGCCGGCGCCGCCGGTCATCGAGAGCCCGGCAGACGGAAGCATTCTTGCGACCGCGACGATCACGCTGAGCGGCACGGCGGAGGCGGGAAGCTTCGTCGAGGTCTTCGACGGCACGGCGTCCAAGGGCGGGACGACGGCGACCGGAAGCGGGACCTGGAGCAAGACGCTGACCGGCGTCGTCGACGGCTCGCACACGTACACGGCCAAGGCGACCGACGCGGCGAGCAACACGTCGGCCGCCTCGAACGCGCGGACGATCGTGGTCGACACCGTGCCGCCGACGACGACGATCTTCGAGGCGCCCGGGAGCCCGACCAGCTCGACCGCCGCGAGCTTCACGTTCGAGGCGAACGAGCCGGGCTCGAGCTTCGAGTGCTCGCTCGACGGCGCTGCCTTCGCCGCCTGCACGAGCCCGCAGAGCTATTCCGGCCTCGCGAGCGGAAGCCATACGTTCCGCGTGCGAGCGATCGATTCGGCGGGCAACGTCGACGGAACGCCTGCCGAGCACACCTGGACGATCGACGTCGACGCGCCCGAGACGACGATCGCATCCGGCCCGCCCGATCCGACCGTGGAGACGGCGGCGACGTTCGAGTTCGCGTCGAGCGAAGCCGGTTCGACGTTCGAGTGTTCACTCGACGGCGCTCCGTTCTCGTCCTGCTCGTCTCCGCAGACGTACAACGACCTGACGACCGGCACGCACACGTTCGAGGTGCGTGCGACCGACAGCGCCGGCAACGCGGATGCGACGCCGGCGAGCTACAGCTGGACGGTGACATGAACGCGCCGCGAGCCACCGCGACTGTCACGAAAGCTCACGACCTGATGGAGGGGTCCCCGTGAAGAAGCTCCGCGTACTGTCCTGGCTCGCCGGCGCCGCCGCGCTTGCCACCGTTCTCGCCTCGTCGGCGACGGGCGCTCCGCCCACCGCGCCGAGCGTCACCGGCCCGAGCGACGGCGTCGTCGTCGATGCGCTCCCGGTGTTCGCCTGGGACCCGGTTGCGGGCGCCGACCGGTACGAGTGGGAGATCGCGGCCGACGCCGGGTTCAACTCGCCCGTGCTCGGGGCGAACGACGACCACTTCTTCACGAAGAACACGCGCGCGACGATGAAGAGGGTGATCCCGAACGGGCGGTACTGGTGGCACGTGCGCGCCGTCGCCTCGGACGGATCCGTCTCGCCGTGGTCGGCGACGCGATCGTTCACGAAGAGCTGGGCCAGGGCGCCCTCCCTGCAGTCGCCTGCGAACGGCTCGACGATCACGTTCCCCGCCGAGACCTTCCGTCTCTCGTGGTCGGCGGTGCCGGGGGCCGCGCGTTACGTCGTCAAGATTGCCACGGACCCGACCCTCGGCTCGGTCGTCGCCGGCGACCGGGAGACGCAGGCGACGAGCTACACGCTCTCCGGGCCGCTCGCCCCCGACCAGACGTACTACTGGGGGATCACGCCGCTCGATGCCGCAGGTAACCCCGGAAGCCCGTCGGATGTGTGGTCGTTCACGTGGCGGTGGCCGTCGGCGACGACTCTGCAGGTCACGGACGTCGCAAGCCCGGTCGAGATCTACGACCACCGGTTCTCCTGGGCGCCGGTTCCGGGGGCGGCCGGGTACGAGCTCGAGGTCAACAGCTCGAGTGACTTCGCGCCGGGCTCGCGGGTGTGCTGCCCGGTCAACCCGATCACCGGCCGGACGACGATCGGGACGTCGTACTCGCCGACGCTCGTCCTCCCGAACAACAACACCTACTACTGGCGAGTCCGGGCGCTCGACGCGAGCGGGAACGCCGGCGTCTGGAACCAGGGACCTCAGTTCCTGAAGAGCTTCGACAACGTGCTGCCGAGCGTCCAGAACCTGCGCATGCTCGACAACCCGTTCCCGGACGAGGCGAACTTCGAGACCACGACGCCCATCGTGGCGTGGGACCCCGTCCCGGGCGCCTCGGCCTACGAGGTCGAGGTCGTCCCGTATTCCGGCGGCTGCCAGTGGACGTCCCAGCACGAGCACTGGAAGTCGACGACGGCGACGCCCTACTGGACGCCGCTCGGCGCAGGCTGGAACCGCGTCAAGCCGTACCAGAACCCGCTCGCCGTATCGACCGACGTGCCGGTGCTCGTCGCCGGGCATTCGTACTGCGTCCGCGTGACGGCGCTCGACCGCCCCTCGGACACGCTCAGTCGCTATGTCCGGAGCGCCGAGACCTACCTGCCGAACGAGGCGAATCCCGCGTTCACCTGGCTCGGTCCCCCCGCGGGCGACGCCTGCTCGGCGCCATGCAACCCCGGCGCGCCCGGAAGCGGCGACTACCTGGTTCCGACCGCCGGCCACACGACGCAGGCGATGTCGCTCTTCCGCTGGAAGCCGCTCGCCGGCTACGAGAGCTACTTCGTGCTCGTCGCGAAGGATCCTGAGTTCACAAACGTCGTCGACTACGCGTTCACGCAGATCCCCGCCTACGCTCCCCGGACGGGGACCTCGCCGCGAACGTACTCGGACGAGACGACCCTCTACTACTGGGTCGTCCTCCCTGCCACGGACAGGAACGGCGGGGGTGTCACGACGGCGCCGCGGTTCGCCGCACCGTCGAGCTTCCACAAGCAGTCGGTTCCACCGGCTCTCCTCGAGCCGGCGGACGGGACGGTCTTCAGCGGCGCGCCGACGTTTCACTGGGCGCCTGCCGTGGCCGCGCGCCGTTACCGCCTCCAGGTGGCGAGCGACCCGACCTTCTCGAGCGAAGCGATGATCGAGGAAGTCCTCACCGACTCGACGTCGTACACGAGCAGCGAAACGTACCCCGCCGATACGAATCTCTACTGGCGCGTCCGTGCCGACGCGGAGAGCGTCGACCAGGCGGCGGGAGTCGGCCTGACGTGGTCACGCACGGGCGGCTTCCGGAAAACGCTCCTCGCCCCCGTCCCCGACCCCGGCAACCCGACGAGCGGAGACGCTGTGCCGACCTGGCAATGGGCACCCGTCCCGGGCGCCGTCTCGTACGACTTCGAACTCGTCTTCCCCGACGGACAGAGCCGCGTGTTCCAAGGCATCCCCTCGAATGCGGGTACGCCCGTGATCCTCAAGGGGACCGGAATCTGGAAATGGCGCGTTCGCGCGAACTTCCCGCAGGTCCGGTTCACGACGCTCACCCGAGGCCCCTGGAGCCCGCTTCGGAGCTTCACGCGCACGATCAGGGAGCCCGCGAACCCGAGCGAGGACGCCGCTCGAGGCCGCCTGCTCCTGCGCTGGGAGCCCAAGCTCGGCGCGTTGAACTACCGCGTCCAGGTCTCGACGCGTGAGGACTTCGGGACCTTCGTACAGCGGACGACGACGGAGAACAGCTCGTTCGCACCGCTCATGACCGAGGGAGCGTACGCGCAGGGCGGAACGTTCTACTGGCGCGTCGCAGCGGCGGATGACGAAGTCGTGAACGCCGGCGACTTCACGGCGGTGCGCACGTTCACCCTGCCGTCCGTGGGGGCTCCCACGACGAAGGCCGCGAGCAGAGTGACGGTGATGGTGAGGAAGACCGCCCGTGCGGTGACCGTCAGGGGAGCCGTCTCGCCCGCGCACCGAGGGCGGGTGTCCGTCACGCTCCAGCGAAGGCGCGGATCGCGCTTCGTCCGCGTCGCCGCGAAGGGCGTCGCGCTCAACGCGGCGAGCCGGTACGCGACCTCGTTCAGGCGGCCGCGTGCCCGACTCTGCCGGGTGGTCGTGCGATTCGCGGGCGACGCCGACCATCGCCCGAGCACCGCAACGAGAGCGTTCCGCTGCTAACCGGCGGCGTGATCGACGACAGCATGCCCCAATAGAACACGAACATATGCACCGCCATTTTGTTCAAGCCGACTTTTTCGAGCGCCGGCCCGACGAGAATGGCGAGGAAAATGTAACAGGCGGTGGTGGTCAAGCCGAGCCCAAGCACGAGGCTCGTGATGGCGGTCATCGCGAGAAGCAATAGCGCGTTGCCGCCGGCGAGCGTGAGCAGATCGTTCGC
>DATAAZ010000006.1:0-102057 GCA_036259875.1 Gaiellaceae bacterium | reverse complement strand
TGACGCTCTCCGAGGGCGTCGCCCAGGGAGCGCGCGCGTGACCGCGCTCGCGAGTCTCCTCGTGCGCGGCTACCGCGCGTACGTGAGCCCGCTCTTCGCGCCGCGCTGCAAGTACCACCCGAGCTGCTCGCGCTACGCGATCGACGCGCTGCGCGAGTTCGGGCTCGCCCGCGGGGTCGTCCTCGCCGGATGGCGGCTCCTTCGCTGCAATCCATGGAGTCACGGGGGCGTCGACTTCGCCGCCGACCAAAGGCTCTTCCGCCGGAGGACGGCGTGATCCTCGCCGGGATCCTCACCCCCATCGAGGACGCGCTCACCGCCGTTCTCGAATGGCTGCACACCTCCGCGAGCCTCAACTGGGGCATCGCGATCGTCGTGCTCACGCTGATGGTGCGGATCGTGATCGTGCCGCTCACGATCAAGCAGATCCGCTCCATGCAGAAGCTGCAGGCGGTCGCACCGGAGCTGAAGGCGCTGCAGCAGAAGTACAAGCACGACAAGCAGCGTCAGCAGCAGGAGATCATGAACTTCTACCGGGAGAACAAGGTCAACCCGGCCGCCTCGTGCCTCCCGATCATCCTGCAGATACCGATCTTCATCGCGCTCTTCTTCGTGTTGCGTGACTTCGAGGAGGAGGTCTTCCCGAAGTACTCGAACTCCGACCTCGGCTTCCTCGGCGTCGTCCCGAACATCACCGACGCCGTCAACTCGCACTGGTCGGGCTGGCTCCTGCTCGTCCTCTACGTCGGAAGCCAGCTCCTCTCGACCCTGCTCATGGCGGCGACGATGGACCGGACGCAGCGCGCCATCTTTATCGCGCTCCCCTTCGTGTTCATCTTCTTCATCCTCACGTTCCCGACCGGGCTCATGCTCTACTGGGTGACGACGAACCTGTGGACGATCGGCCAGGGGCTCGTGACGCGCAGGCTGATCCCGAAGCCGCAGCCGCCGCCGAAGCGGACGTCCAGAGCCGAGTCGAAAGCGCGCGCGGCGGACGGAGCGGCGGCGCCCGCCTCCGAGCCGCGCGAGGCGCCCGCAAAGGCGCCCGCGTCCGGGCAGCGGCGCGTGCGCAGGCGCAAGAAGCGAGGGCCGCAAGCGCGGCGATGACCGATCCGCCGGCCGAACCCGAGGACGCCGAGCGCGCCGAAGGGACCGGCGAGACGGTCGGAGAGGCGAAGTGGGCGGCGCTGCGCGAGCTCGAGCGCCGCTTCCCGGGGCTCGACAAGGCGGCCGTGCACTTCGACGTCCTCGCGGAAGGCGAGCGCGGTCTACTCGGTGTCGGCTACGCGCCCGCGCGCGTGGTCGCGACGCTTGCGGGCCCAGCTCCGCCGCCGCCCGCCGGAGCCCCGGAGGAGCCGGGCTCGCCCGCGGCCCGCCTCCGCGAGCTCCTCGAGCGGATCTGCTCAGCGCTCGGCGTGCAGGCGAGCGTCTCGATCGCCGAGGCCGAGACGGGCCTCGTCGCCCGCCTCACGGGCCCCGACCTCGGCCTCGTGATCGGCAAGCGCGGCCAGACGATCGACGCGATCCAGCACCTCGTGAACGCGGTCCTCTGGCGCGAGGACGAGCCGAGGCGCGAAGTTGTCGTCGACGCGGCCGGGTACCGGCGCCGCCGCGAGGCGGCGCTCCAGCGAACGGCCGAGCATGCTGCCCGCGAGGCGCTACAGACGGGGAAGCCCGTATCGCTCGAGCCGATGACGGCGAGCGAGCGCAAGATCGTCCACCTCTACCTCCAGTCTCGGCCGGGGATCGCGACCGTAAGCGAGGGCGAGGAGCCGAACCGCCGCGTCGTCGTCGTTCCGCCGCAGTGAAAAACGATTCGCGGCTCGAGCGCTGGCTCGAGGCGCTCGTTTCCACCCCCGGGTTGACAGCTGTGCGCGATCTCGACGAAGCCCGGCGCGTCCACCTGGAAGGGAGCCTTGTCGCGGTGGAACGGGTCTCTTCGACCGGAGGCCCCGTCGTCGACGTCGGCTCGGGCGGGGGCGCGCCCGGCCTCCCGATCGCGGCCGCGCTCCCCGACCTCCCGGTGACGCTCGTCGAGGCGAGCGCGCGCAAGCACGCGTTCCTGCTCCGGGTCGCCGTCGAGTTCCCGAATGTCACCGTCGTCCGCGGCCGGGCCGAGGAGCAGCCGCTCGAGGGTTACCGGACAGCGCTCGCCAAGGCGCTTGCGCCGCCGCCCGTCGCCGCCGAGCTGTGCCTGCCGCTCGTCTGCGAAGGGGGCGCAGCGATCGTCTACGTCGGCCCGAGCGCGAACGCCGACGCGGCGCGGCGCGCCGGCGAGCGGCTGAACGGCGAGCTCGAGGTGGCAGACGGGCTGTTCGTCTTCCACAAGGTCGGCCCGACGCCGCCGGGGTTCCCGCGTCGGCCCGGGATAGCGGCGAAACGTCCACTCGCCTGAGTAAGTTGGCCGTGTGCCGGGCCGAATCTTCGCGGTCGCCAACCAGAAGGGGGGCGTCGGGAAGACGACGACGGCCGTTAACCTCGCGGCGTGCCTTGCCGAGGCCGGGGAGCGGACGCTCGTCGTCGACCTCGACCCGCAGGCGAACGCGACGTCGGGACTCGGCGAGCGCGCGAACGCGGCGTCTTCGTACGACCTCCTGGACGGTGCTCCCGTCGCGGACGTCGCGCGTCGGACGCGGTTTCCGAACCTCGACCTCGTCCCGGCGACGCCCGAGCTCGCAGGCGCCGCCGTCGAGCTCCCGGGCCGGGAGGGCGGCGATCGGTTTCTCCCTCCCGCGCTCGCGCCCGCCCGCGAGGCGTACGCGTTCACGTTCGTCGACTGCCCGCCCTCCCTCGGTCCGCTCACCGTGAACGGCCTCGCCGCGGCCGACCGCGTGCTCGTGCCGGTTCAGTCCGAGTACTACGCCCTCGAGGGTCTGGCGCAGCTCCTCGGCTCGATCGAGCGAATCCGGGCGCGGCTGAACGCCCGGCTCGCCGTCGCCGGGCTGCTGCTCACGATGGTGGACACGCGGACGCGCCTCTCCGCAGAGGTGACGGCAGAGCTTCGCCGCCACTTCGGTGATCTCGTCTTCGAAGCGGTTGTCCCGCGGAGCGTCCGCCTCGCGGAGGCCCCGAGCCACGGCCTCCCGATCACCGCGTACGACCCGAACTCGCCGGGCGCTGATGCGTACTACCGCGTCGCGGGCGAGCTCGTCGAGCGCCTGCGCCGGCGGGAGGCGGTCGCCGCGTGAGTCAGCCGGCTGCGCGGCGTGGGCTCGGCCGCGGCCTCGAGGTCCTGCTCGGCACGGCGCCCGCGGAAGCGGAGCTCGTCCAGATTCCGGTCGGGGTGTTGCAGCCGAACCGCCGCCAGCCGCGCGGGCGGCCGGACGGTGAGGCGCTCGCCGGCCTCGCCGATTCGATCCGGGCCCAGGGCGTCATCCAGCCCGTCATCGCCCGCCCGCTCGGCGACGGGCGCTACGAGCTCATCGCGGGCGAGCGGCGCTGGCGCGCGGCCCGCAAGGCGGGACTCGCGACCGTGCCGGCGCTCGTTCGCGAGACGGACGACCGCGAGTCGATCCTCCTCGCGCTCGTCGAGAACGTCGCCCGCGAAGAGCTCTCGCCGGTCGACGAGGCTCGCGCATACGCCGTTCTCCAGGACGAGTTCGAGCTGTCGCTCGGGGAGGTCGCGGAGCGCGTCGGTCGCTCCAAGCCCGCCGTTTCGAACCGGACGCGCCTCCTCGAGCTTCCCGACGAAATCCTCGCCCTCCTCGAGCGAGGGACGCTCTCCGAGGGGCATGCGCGCGCCGTGCTCGCCGTTCCCGACAACGAGGCGCGCCGCCGCCTCGCGCGCCGGATCGTGCAACAGGGACTTTCCGTGCGCGCCGCCGAGCGCGCCGCGCGCTGGGCGGGCGCCCGCACGAAGCCGCGCCGCGCGTCCCCCGTCGATCCCGAGCTGGCTGCGCGCGCCCGCGCGGCGCTCGAACGCCTGACGGGCGCAGCCGCGCGAGTGGGCGCGCGACGCATCGAGATCGCCTTCGCGGACGAGACGGAACTCGCGGAGATCGTCGAGGCGCTCGAGCGGGCCGCGTAACCGAAACCGGCCCGCCACCGTTTCCTCTTCATGTTGGGGGGCTTGCCGCAACCCGCCGACGCGCTGCAGACGATCGACGACGACGAGGATCTCCGCGAGGTCGTCCTTCGGATGGCGCGGCTCGCGCAGCGAGGCCGCCTGGAGGCGTTCGCGACGCTCGTCGCGGCGGATCGCCGCCTCGACGAAACGACGCGCGAATGCGTCCTCGCGCTCGCCAACGAGCCCTTCCTCGCGTCGACGGAGCCGAAGCTAGGGCGTCGCTACAATCGTTCCCGCCGGGCGATTAGCTCAGTCGGTTAGAGCGCCGCTCTGATAAGGCGGAGGTCCCTGGTTCGAATCCAGGATCGCCCATCCGGTGCTGCGTCCCTCGTCCGCATCGCGAGCGGGCGCCACTACAATCAGGTCGAGGTCGCGGGCGGCATGCAGGAGATGGTCATCTACGGCGTCAGCTTCGACATGGTCGGCAAGCAGCCGATCGTGCTCCTGAAAACGACCGACGGGAACAAGTTCCTCCCCATCTGGATCGGCCATCCCGAGGCGGCCGCGATCCTCATGAAGCTGCAGGGCGCCTCGACGCCGCGGCCGATGACGCACGACCTCTTCACCGATCTCCTCGGGCAGATCGACGCGCGCGTCGTGCGGATCGCGGTGACCGAGCTTCGCGACAACACGTTTTACGCGATGATCACGATCTCGATCGACGGGTCGGAGATCGAGGTCGACTCGCGCCCCTCCGACGCGATCGCGCTCGCCGTGCGCGCGGACGCGCCGATCTTCGCGGCCGACTCCGTCATCGAGGAGAGCGCGATCGAGTTCGAGCACGAGGACGTGAACGAAGACGAGGTCGTCGAGGAGTTCAAGAAGTTCCTCGACGAGGTGAAGCCGGAGGACTTCTCGGCCGAGACGTAGGGACGGGTCACGACCCGCCCGGGCCCGGTTCGTGGCCGCCTCTACACCTTGCGGCTGGCCTCTGCGCGCTCCACCTCGGCCTTCGTGAGCTCGAGGATCGCGCCGAAGATCGCGCGCAGGGCGTCGGACGAGAGCGGGCCGCGGTTTGCTCGCACGAGGTACTGCACCATCCAGTCCTCGCGCTCGGGATCCACGAACGCGAAACCCCGCGAGGCCTTGTACTCCTTCAGCCGGGCGACGAGCTGAAGCCGCCGGTTGATCCCCTCGATGATCGCGAGGTCGTTGTCGGAGATCTCTTCGCGGAGCCGGCGGACGACCGGGTCCGCGCTCGCCTCGTCCCGGGCCATGCGGCGAGATTACGGGAAGATGTAGACCGCCGTACCGAGCCGGCCCCAGCGCCGGTAGAACCCCGGCGCAAACCAGATCGGGGTGCGGATGCAGCCGTGGCTGGCGGGGAACGGCGGCACGGAGCGGTAGCCGTGGATGGCGAAGCCGCGGAGGAAGTAGAGCGAGTAGTACATTCCGAGCGCGTTGTAGCCCGGGCCGAGCCGGTAGACGCGCCAGCGGCCGACCGGCGTGTTCCCGGTCGCGCCTGTCGAGACGTGGACGACTCGCGCCACTCGGCCGTTCACGACCTCGAACATGACCTGCCTCGTCTTGGAGATCTCGATGTGCGTGCCGCTCGGGACGTGCGCGCGGGGAGTGCGTGCGTGGGCGAGGCGCCGCCAGAGCGAGCTCTCGACGCGGCCCGTCCGCGCGAGCCCGTGAACCTTCTGGAAGGCCATGACGGCCTCGTACGTATCGCTTCCGTAGTGCGCGTCCACCCCGCGCAGGACGTAGTGAAGGTCTCGGAGTCGGTCCTCGAGCGCGCGGACGGCGCCGCCCGCCGAGCCAAGACCGAGCCGCGGCGCTCGCACGACGAGCGCGCGCGAGCGCCGGACCGCCTCGTAGCCGGCCGCCGGGGCGAGTGCGAGGCGCCACCCTGCTCGCCCTGGAAGGACGCTCGGAAGCAGCACGCGGAAACGGCCGTCGCGGTTCACCCGCACGGGCTTCCGCTCGCCGGCGACGCGAAGCGTGAGGCGACCGGCGACGGCCGGGAGGAGCCTGCCGGCGAGCGCCAGGTCGTGCCCTACGACGCGTCGCCCCAGCACGCGAGCAGAGAGCAACGGGCGCATGCGAAGCGCGGCGGGCGCCGAGGCCGCCTGCGTGGCCGGGTCCACCTGGGCGACGGCGACGAACGTGCCGGCCGCTCGCGCCGCGGTGGCGAGACGGAAGCTCCCGTCGGGCGCTGTCGCCGTCGACGCGACGAGCTCCGCCGAGCTTCCGCGTTGCACGTAGAGCCCCACCGGCACCCCCGCCTGCGCGGGTACGAGCGCGCCCGTGAACGTCGCGGCCGCACCGTAGCGGGCGACCGCGGGCTCGACGTGCAGCGTCAGCGTCGCCGCGTGCGCCGGCCCGGCGAGGACGAGCCCGGCGAGCGGCAAAAGGAGCAGGCGGCGCGGCACGAATTCATTGTGCGCGTTGTCCCGGCTCAGAACAAGAGCGCCAGCGCGCCCGGCTCTTCCTCGGCGTTCAGCGCGAAGAGCGCTGCGGCGAGGATCCCGACGCCGTTGTAGCCGGCGTGAGCGGCGTAGCCCGGCCAGACGCTCTCCGAGCGATACCGAACCCAGCCGAGCCCGAGCGCGAAGAACCCGAGCGCCGGGATCCCGACGAAGATCCCGTGTGAGAGCGCGAAGACGAGCGCCGTGCCGACGATCGCAACGGCGCCGCCAAGGAAGCCGAGGACGCGCACGCCGAGGCCGCGGAAGAAGAGCTCCTCCGCGAGGGGAACGACGAAGACGACGACCACCGCGTTGAGCGCGAACGCGAGCACGCGGTCCTCGCGCCAGCGGTCCGGCGCAAGCCCCTGCTCCTCGCCCGCCGGCAAAAGGGGCTCGAGAGATGCCGAGACCACGAGCGACGCGAGCGCGACGCCGAGCGCGATCCAGAGCCAACGACGCGGGAACCGCCGAAGCCCGAGCGCCTCGCGGGCGTTTCCGAAGCTGCGGGCGACGAGCCACGTCAGCCCGACGAGCACGGCGTAAACGAGGACGCTCGCGACGGCGAACTCGTACCGGAAAAGGATGTCGGTCGCCGCCTCGTCGCCGTCCTCGCCGGCGGCCTGCGGCGAGAACGCGAGCGCGATGAGGAGCACCGCCATGGTCAGCCACGCGGCGAGGGCCCCGTTCGACCTAGACCAGCGAGAGGGCTCGCTCGAAGTCGGCGACGATGTCTGCGACATCCTCACAGCCTACGGAGACGCGGAGCGTCGCCTCCGAGATGCCGGCCGCCGCAAGCTGGTCGGGCGTGAACTGGCGGTGGCTCGTCGAGCCGGGATGCGAGACGACCGTCTCGAGGCCGCCGAAGCTCGTGGCGCGTCCGCAGAGCTCGAGACCGTCCATGACGCGCTCGGCGGCCGCGCGGCCCCCGCGCACAGAGAACGCGAGCATCCCGCCCGAGTCGTCGAGCTGGCGCATCGCGAGCTCGTGCTGCGGGTCGCTGTCGAGGCCGACGTAGCGGACGCCCTCGACGGCGGGGTGGTCACGCAGGAAGCGGGCGAGCGCGAGCGCGTTCGCCGAGTGGCGTTCCATCCGGAGGGCGAGCGTCTTCAGGCCGCGGCGGAGCAGGAACCCGGCGAACGGGTCGAGCGTGCCGCCCGTCTCGTAACGGTGCTGTCGCGCCGCCTCGACGCGCTCCGCCGAGCCGGCGACGATCCCGGCCATGACGTCGTGGTGACCGTTCAGGAACTTCGTTGCCGACTCGCAGACGAGGTCGGCGCCGTGCTCGAGCGGGCGGCAGAGTGCTGGCGAGGCGAATGTATTGTCGACGACGAGGATGCCGTCGCCCTTCGTCGCCGCGATCGCGGCCAGGTCGGCGAGAGGGAAGCCCGGGTTCGCGAGGGTCTCGACGTAGCGCACCTTGGCGGGCCGCTCCCACGCACCGGGAGCGGTGACGTCGAGGTAGACGATCTCGACCCCGATCCTCCGGACGTGCCGCTCGACGAGCGCGTACGTGTTCCCGTAGAGCTGGCTCGAGACGAGCAGCGTGTCGCCGGCCTCGAGGTTCGAGAGGAGCGCGGCCGCGATCCCGGCCATACCCGACGCGAACACCTGCGCCGCCTCGGCGCCTTCGACCTCGGCGCAGGCGCCGGCGACGTCCTCGAGCGTCGGGTTGCGAAGCGACGCGTAGAGGAACCCGTACTCCTCCTCGCTCATCACGCGGCCGAACTGCGCCGCGGTCTCGAACTCGAACGTCGTCGAGAGGACGAGCGGCGGGACGAGGGGCTGTCCCGGCCCCTCGGCAGGGCCGCCCGCGTGGATGAAGCGTGTGCCGAGGCCTCGTCTCCGCTCCGTCACCTCAATCTCCCAGCCCGAGCCGAGCGGGGAGCGTAGCGAGGGGAGCGGGCTCGAAGGCGAGCCCGACCGCGACAGCGCCCGCGCGGTCCGCTTCGCCGTCGCCGATGTGGAGCGCCTGAGCCGGCTGGACAGCGAGGCGCGCGAGCGCGAAGTCGAAGATCGCCGGATCGGGCTTCTCGGCGCCGACGAGCGCCGAGACGGCGAGGACGTCGAAGCGGTCGGCGACGCCGAGGCCCTCGAGGTGGCCGGGGAGCGAGCAGTCCCAGTTTGCGACGCAGGCGAGCCGGAGACCCGCTCTGCGAAGGGTGTCGAGCGCCTCGCGCGCACCCTCCGCGAGCACGAACTCGAGCGCCCCGACGAACGCGGGCGCGAACTCGCCCGGGTCGAGCGCGGCGCCGAGCTCGGTCAGAAAGACGCCTGCGCACGCGCGGCGCAGGGCGGCGAGCGATTCGTCGTCGCGGCCGTGGAGCGAGCGGCGCACGTAGTAGGCGGCCTCGACGGCGAAGGCACGAGCGACGGCGGCCTGGTCCCGCTCGACGCCGCGCGCGGCGAGGGCTTCTCGGAGAGGGTCGACGGGGTCGCGCAGCTCGACGAGCGTCCCGAAGGCGTCGACCGTGACGGCCTCGATACGCCGGCGCTCCTTGCGCGCTCGCGCGTGGGCCTCTGCTTCCTTCGGCATCTGCTTCCTTCGGCATTTCGGTCGGGCCGCGAGCGTCCTCAGCGAAGCGAGACGGCCTCGCCGTGGAGCGCGCGCGCAAGGTCGGCGAGCCCGCCCGCGATCGCCGGTCCGGCCCGAGCGACGCGCTCGGCGGACACGGTCTCCTGCCGCACGTCCGCGGGGCAGGCGGCGAACGCCGTCGCGGGTGGCCGCGGCGGGTCGCCTGGCTCGACGACGAGGATGACGACGTCGGGCCCGAGCCGCACGACCTGGCAGGGCGTGAGCGCGCGCGGCTCGTTCCTCCCTTCGGGCACGAGCACGCCGCCGGCGCGGCGGGCGAGGTCCGCGACGAGCGAGTCCGGCGGGGCGGGCACGAAGAAGCCGAGGTCGACGAAGACACGGACGGGCGGCCGCCCGGCAACGGCCGCGCCGACCCGCGCGACGTCACGGCGGATCGCGGCCGCGAGGCGGCGCGCGGCGACGGGCTCGCCGAGCACGAAGCCGAGGTCCAGCGTCGCTCGCACCA
This sequence comes from Gaiellaceae bacterium, assembly GCA_036259875.1. Lineage (GTDB taxonomy): Bacteria > Actinomycetota > Thermoleophilia > Gaiellales > Gaiellaceae > DATAAZ01. Next base: position 92,542 of record DATAAZ010000006.1, on the reverse strand, counting down.
CGTCGCGGATCGACGTGTTCGGGTGCAGGTACACGAGCGCGCCCGTGCGCCGCGCGAGGCGAGCCAGGAGATCCTCGTCGCTCTCCGGCGCGGCGAGGATCGCGTCGGGCTCGAGCGCTGCCACCTCGCTCGCCTCGAAGAGGCCGCTCGGCCGCACGACCGTTCTCGCTCGGGTCGCTCCGGGCACCGCGACGCCGGACGGGATCCCGACCAGGCGCTCCCCAGCCCCGAGCGCACCGACGAGCTCGGCGGCGGCGGGCGTGAGCGCGACGATCCTTCTCGGCGGCTCCTGCGCGACGACGGGGTCCTCCGCCGCGCCGCGCACGGTCACGGGGTACGCCGAGAGCTCGGCCTCGAGCGGCTCGGGCCGCTCCCCGCACGCTGCGGCGGCGAGCGCCAGGGACACGAGGACGAGCATGCTCATCCGGGGCACGGCCGACACTGTACGGCCGGCTTGCGTCGGCCCCGCGCACGACCGGCTCGCAGGCAAACGCGCCCGTCCGGAGAAAAGACGGCCGTGGATGCAGAGGCCTGGGAACGCCTTGCGGTCGCCGGCGCGATGGTGCTCGTTGCGCTCGTCGCGGCGCGGCTCGTCGACCGCGCGCTGACCCGGCAGCTCGACCTCCCACCGGACGCGCTCACTCGCTACCGCGTTCTCCGCCGAAGCATCACGGCGGCGATCGTCGCGGTCGGCATCCTCAGCGCCCTTCTCGTTGTTCCGCAGGTGCGCGCCGCCGCGGGCGGAATCCTCGCGTCGTCCGCCGTCGTCGGGGTGATCCTCGGGCTCGCGGCCCAGTCGACGCTCGCGAACTTCGTGGCCGGGATGCTGATCGCCTTCACGCAGCCGCTCCGCCTCGGCGACGAGATCGAGGTCGACGACGCCGGCGGAACGGTCGAGGAGATCGCGCTGATGTACACGACGCTCCGCACAGCGAGCGGCGACCGGTTTTACATCCCGAACGCCAAGCTGGCCTCCGATACGATCCGAAACGCGACGATCGCAGGCGCCGAGCACCTGGCGGAGGTCACGGTTCCCGTCCCGCTCGCCTCGGACCTCGAGCGCGTGCTCACTCTCGCCGAGGAAGAAGCAAGGGCGATCACCGAACCGCGAAAGAGGCAACCAGTCGCAAGCGTGTCCGACTTCGATCGAGCAGCGAAGGCAGCCGTCGTCACGGTCGAGGCGTGGGTTGCTCCGGGCCGGGCGGCCGGCGTCGCGGGCGAGATCCGCCGGGCCGTGCACCGGCGTCTCCGCGCCGAAGGCGTGTTCTGATGGCGCCTCCGCGCCGACCGGTAAACGACGGCCGTAACGGCCGAGGCAACGGAAACGGTCGCCGCGCCGGGAACGGCCGCGGCCGCACCGGCCCGAACGGGAACGGGCGGTTCCACCCGAACTACCGCCGGCGCGAGCGTCTGCGGCGGCGGCGCGCGCTCAAGACGAAGCGGCGCGCGTTCATCCTCCTCATGCTCGCGGCGTTCGTGATGCTCGTCGCCGCGCTCGGGGCCGGAACGCTGACGGGGGCGTCGGCGGCGCTTCGCTGCGACCTCGCCTCGCTTCGGCCCGTCACGATCGGCCAGAACTCGTTCATCTACGCGGCGGACGGCTCACTCCTCGGCTCGATCCCCGCCGAGAAGAACCGCCAGCCGCGCCGGCTCGAGCAGGTGGCGCCGAGCGTCGTGCGCGCGACGATCGCGATCGAAGACCGCGACTTCTACGAGCACATGGGCATCGACCTCTCCGGCATCGGCCGAGCGCTCGTTCGGAACCTCGAGGCGGGGCGGATCGTCGAAGGCGGCTCGACGATCACGCAGCAGCTCGTGCGGAACCTCTACATCGGGAACGAACGCTCGCTGACCCGGAAGGCCAAGGAGGCCTGCCTCGCGATGAAGCTCGATGCGAAATGGTCGAAGGACAAGATCCTCGAGACCTACCTGAACCAGGTCTACTTCGGGAACCACGCGTACGGAATCGAGGCGGCGGCGCAGACGTACTTCTCGAAGCCGGCGAAGAGGTTGACGCTCGCCCAGTCGGCGCTCCTCGCCGGGCTTCCGCAGGCGCCCTCGGCATTCGACCCGTTCAACCGCCCCGCCGAGGCGGTCGCGCGGCGAAACGACGTGCTGCGCGCGATGCTCGCCGCCGGCTTCATCGACCAGGCGCGTTACGAGAAGGCCGTTCAGGCGCGCCTTCGCCTGAAGCGTGGACAGCTCTACACGCGAATCCGCGAGCCGTTCTTCTTCTCGTACGTCCGCGACCTCCTGATCAGGGAGTACGGCGTCAGCACCGTCCGAAGCGGAGGCCTCAAGGTCTTCACGACGATCAACCCCCGGTTCCAGCGGGACGCGATCGACGCGATCCAGGAGACGCTTCCGTACGCCGACGACCCGGCGTCCGCGATCGTTTCGATCAACCCGGCTAACGGCGCGATCCGCGCCATGACGGCCGTCGCCCCGCAGCGGCGGAACATCCAGTTCAACCTCGCGGCGCAGGGGCGCCGGCAGGCCGGCTCCGCGTTCAAGACGTTCGTCCTCGCGGAGGCGGTCGAGGAAGGGGTGAACCCGAGCGCGACGACGTACCTCTCGGCGCCCTTCCACTGGCAGCCCGACCCGACCTGCGACGAGTCGGACGATCCGAACTGCGTCTGGGAGGTCGAGACGTACGACAACTCGTATCTCGGGACGACATCGATCGCGACCGCGACGCTCTCGTCCGACAACACCGTCTACGCGCGGCTGACGCTCGATCTCGGGCCGGAGAACGTGGCCGAGATCGCGCACCGAATGGGGATCAAGACGAAGCTCCAGCCGGTCGCGTCGATCGGGCTCGGGTCGAACTCCGTCTCCGTGCTCGAGATGGCCTCGGCGTACGCGACCCTCGCGGCGGGCGGGGTCTACTCGGAGCCGATGGCGATCCGCCGCGTCGTGCTCGCGAACGGGAAGGTCGACGACGAGGCGGGGTGGGGGAAGCCGAAGCGGCGCCGCGTCTTCTCGGACGGGGTTGCCTACGAGGTGACGAAGATTCTCGAGCAGAACATCCAGTCCGGCACCGGGACGGGTGCCAACATCGGCCGACCCGCGGCCGGGAAGACCGGCACGACGGACAACTGGACGGACGCGTGGTTCTGCGGCTACACGCCGAATCTCGCGACGGCCGTCTGGGTCGGGTATCCGAACGCGCAGATCGAGATGACGAGCGTGCACGGGATCACCGTTGCCGGCGGGACGTTCCCCGCCACCATCTGGAACCTCTTCATGTCGGCCGCGCTCGCGGAGATGCCGGCGCTCGACTGGCAGCTCCCCCGCGATCCGGCCGAGTGGGAATCGTTCGACGGCCAGTACGCCTATTCCGGCCCGGCTCCGAGCGCGAGCTCGGGGAGCCCGGCGCCCCCGCCGCCCCCGACGACGACCACGACCGAGGAGACGACGACCGTCGCGACGTCCCCGCCCCCGCCGCCAGCCCCGGCTCCGGTTCCTCCTCCTCCGCCCGCGACCACCGTCGCTCCTCCTCCTCCTCCGCCCCCGACGGTTCCCCCGCCGCCACCCCCGACTCCCTGACGTTGTCGGTATAGACAACGAACCGGGCGGCGATACGGTATGGCGCCGTGCCTGACCTGATCCCGATCGCCGAGGCCCAGCGCCTCATCCTCGAGCGAGCGCGCCCACTCGAGTCGGAGCGCGTGCCCCTCGAGCGGGCGGCTGGCCGCGTGCTCGCCGAGCCGGTGCACGCCGTCGTCGACCTTCCGCCGTTCGCGAGCTCGGCCATGGACGGGTTCGCGATCCGGGCGGCCGACACCGACGGCGCGCCCGTGACGCTTCGCGTGGTCGACGAGGCGGCGGCGGGACGACCTGCGGGCGCACGCGTCGAGCCCGGGGCCGCGATCCGCATCTCGACCGGCGGCGTCGTCCCCGAGGGGGCGGACGCCGTCGTCCCGCTCGAGCTTGTCCACGAGACGGACGGCGCGATCGCGCTGCGCGAGCCGGTGCGCGCGGACGCGAACGTGCGAGGGCGCGGCGGGGATGTCTGCGCCGGCGATACGGTCCTCGAGGCGGGGGCCCTGCTCGCTCCCGCGCAGGTCGCTGCTCTCGCGGCGGCCGGCGTGTCGGAGCTCCGCTGCACGAGGCGTCCGCGGGTCGCGATCGTGGTCACGGGATCGGAGCTACGCCAGCCCGGCGAGCCGCTCGGGCCGGGCGAGATCTACGAGTCGAACGCGCTCCTCCTCGCGGCCTCGTTGCAGACCGCCGGAGCCGTACCCGCGCAGCTCGGGGTCATCGCCGACGACGCCGAAGAGCACGCGCGCACGCTCGAGCGAGCGCTGCTTGCCTTCGACGTCGCGGTCACGTCGGGAGGCGCGTCCGTCGGGCCGCACGACCTCGTCCGCGAGGCGCAGCGCGCGCTTCGCGTCGAGGAGGTGTTCTGGGGGGTTGCGATCAAGCCCGGGAAGCCCGTCGCCTTCGGCGCTCGTCGCGATCACCTCGTCTTCAACTTGCCCGGGAACCCGGTCTCCGTCCTCGTCACCTTCGAGGTGCTCGTGCGGCCCGCTATCAACGCTTTGCTCGGAGTCGACGATCCGCTCCCGCGACTCGTGGGGGGCCGTCTCGCGGCGCCGGTGCGCCGCAACCCGGCCCGCCACGAGTTCGTCCGCGCGCTCACGTCGTTCGAGGGCGATGATGTCGTCGTGGAGCCGCTCGCCGGGCAGGAGTCGCACATGATCGTGCGGGCAGGCCGCGCGAACGCGCTCCTCTCCGTCGAGCCAGGCGAGGGCGAGCTCGCGGCGGGCTCGCCGGCCCGCTTCCTCCCGCTGGGCTGAGCAAGGTCAGGCGGAGTCGACGTCCCGCTCGTCGGCGTCGAGCGGCCTCCGCGCGCGTCGGCGGCGCGTCGTCAGGACGACCTGCCGGAGCGCCTCGCGAATCGGCCCCCGCGCGGGCCGCTCTCCTGGCGCCGGGTACGGCGTGTAGCGACCGACCGCGAGCGCGCCGATCTGGCCCGCGATCGCCCCCCAAACCAGCGCCGCGACCAGCAGCGGCGGCGCGACGTACCCGACCGAGACGAGCGCGAGCAGGTACCACGGCGCGTCCCACCCGAGACCGAAGCGCGTCGCGAACGAGCCGACGAGGAGCAGCACGCCGGCGAAGCCCGCCGCCCACACGAGGAGCCGCAGTGGCACGTTTTCCCGTGAAATGTGCGGCAGCCATAGCCACGCGTGCAGCGACGGCAGCAGGAAGAGGAGCGAGTAGGGGTTCGTCCCGGCGACGACGAGCGCGACGAGCCCGAGGACGATCATTGCGGCGAGATGACCGCCGAGCTCGTCCTCGCGTGCGGTCGCGGTGCGCGGGACGAGGCGCGGCCGCGCGACGAGCCAGCCCAGCGCGCCGAGGATGCCGAGCGCCGCGAGGACGGCGACGGGCCAATCGCCTGCGACGGACGCGTCCGGGCTGATCGGCCGCCCCACGCCGCTCGGGAGAGCCCCGGCGGCGACGAAGACGAGAAACAGAACTCCCGCCCACGCCCAGACGCCGATTCGGCTGGCGAGGCTCCGGAGCGCTGGAGCGAGTGCGACGCGGCGGCGCCGACACCGGGCGAAAAGGTCGACCGTGGCGACGAGGAACGGGAGCAGCGCCGCGAGGAGCGCGAACTGGATCGTCCATCCGCGGATCGTGCGCGCGCCCGCGTAGACGTACGACTGCGTCCCACGGGCGAGCTCCGCCGTCGCGTCCAGCCGAAGAACGAGATCCTGGGCCGAACGGCCTAGCGCCGCGAGCTGGTCGGCGTCGATCGCCGCAAGCGAGTCGGCGGTCGTTGCCTCCGGCCGCTCGCCGCCCGTCGTTAGCGTGACCGCGGGCGTTCCGTGCGCGACGAACGGTCCCTGCTCGTGAAGCGTAAACGGGAAGCCGAGATCGATGAGCTGCGCGAAGCCGGCGGGTCGTTCGGGCGGGTGATCGGTTTCCGCAGCGATGGTCTCGTCCGCGGTCGCGACGAGGGTGGCGGACGGGGAGCGCGCCGCGTCACCGCCGAAGAGAAGCCGCGGCGGTCGGCCGCCCGCGATGGCGTCCAGGTTCACGGCCGCGATCACCGAGGCGCCGCCGCCGACGAGGCGCGTGAGCGCCTCGGGCCGCGTGGCGAAGCGCGCGGCGCCCACGCCGCCGAACGCGCCCCCGTCGGTGGACAGGAAGACGAGCGTGTGGGCCGGGCGCGTCACGTCCACGTTTCGGGCGAGCTCGAGGAGCGCGCCCGTGCCGGACGCGTTGTCGTTCGCGCCGGGCGATCGCCCCGAGTTGTCCCGATGTGCCATGACGAGGATCATCTCCGGCGACCGCCCGGGCGCGACGGCGATCAGGTTGACGAGGGGAACCTCGCCGAGGCCGGCGAGCTCGGCGGAGAACTCGTCCCGCTGCGCGTCGAGGCCGACGTCGGTGAAGCGGGCGTCGACCCAGTCGGCCGCCTCGGCTGCGCCCCGTGACCCGGGCGAGCGGTCAGGGAACCGGCGGGCGAGCTCCCGAGCGAAGAACGTCGCGCTGCGTTGATCAAACGAGGGCTCGAGCCGCGGCGGCGGCAGCCGGTCGGGCCGGCCGAGCGAGAACGCCGCGACGAGGAGAGGCACTGCGACCGCCGCCCACGCCGCGCGGTAGAGGCGGCCCGAAACCGGCCGCTCCAGCGTGCCGGGTCGGGGCCGCCGCCTCGCGAGCTCCGCATTGTCGCCTGCGGACTGCGGGCGGCTTCTACCGCGCGGGGACAAACTGCACGATCCTAGTCGCCGGCGCCCTGCCGGCCCCGGCGGGTGGCGGCCGCTGCCCGAGCGCTGGCCGGTACTGCCACCGGCCTATCCTGTCTGCGTGGCGAAGACCGGCGCGACCATTCTCCTCGTCGACGACGAGGACACGATCCAGAAGCTCCTGACGTACCCGCTCGAGCGGGACGGGTACCGGGTCGTCCAGGCGCGGGACGGGGAGGAGGCGCTCGAGCACTTCCGGGGGGAGGACGTCGACCTCGTCCTGCTCGATCTCGCGCTCCCGAAGCTCGACGGAATCGAAGTGTGCCGACGCCTTCGGGCTCAAAGCTCGGTTCCGATCCTGATGTTGACGGCGCGCGACGACGAGATCGACAAAGTTCTCGGTCTCGAGATCGGGGCGGACGACTACATCACGAAGCCGTTCTCGATCCGCGAGCTTCGCAGCCGGATCCGCGCCGCGCTCCGCCGCGCCAGCCTCGCGTCGGCCTCGATGGACGCCTCGGAGGTGATCGACGTGGACGGCTTGCGGATCGACGTGTCCCGTCGTGCCGTCGAGGTCGGCGGTGCGGACGTCCAGCTCACGTACCTCGAGTTCGAGCTCCTTCGCACGCTCGCCGGGGCGCCCGGCCGCGTCTACACGCGCCAGGCGCTGCTCGAAAAGCTGTGGGGCGGGTCGGCGTACCGGGACCCGCGGACGATCGACGTCCACATCCGGCACCTGCGCGAGAAAATCGAGCGCGACCCGAGCGAGCCCGAGTACATCTTCACGGTGCGGGGCGTCGGCTACCGCTTCCGCGACACCTAGGCGCGTATGACGCTCGGCCTGCCACCGTTCCGCGCGACGCTCGGCGTCAAGCTCGCGGTCGCGCTCGTCGCGGTCGTGGCCGGCGCGCTCGGGATCGTCTACCTGATGGTCGTCCCCCGGCTCGAGAACCGCCTGGTCGACGCCAAGACCGAGCAGCTCGAGCAAGCTGCGGGGCCGCTCGCGCGCGAGCTGCGGGCGAGCAGGGAGCAGGGGCACGAAGACGTCCTCGACACCGTCGAGTTCGCCGCCGCGAACCTCGACGCGCGTGTCGTCGTCCTCCGCCGCTTCGGCGACGACCGGCTGCTCAAGGTCGCCGATTCGGTCGCGGGCGGCACGGTCGAGATCGCGCGCGACCCGGTCGCGCTCCGCGCGGCTCGGCTCGGCCTCCGTAGCTCCGGTCGCGCCGCGCGAAACGACCGTGAGTACGCCGAGGTCGCGGAGCCGGTCGGAGGCGACGTGCTCCTGATCTCGGCATCGATAGAGGACGAGCTCGCGACGGTCGGGCTCGTGCGGCGGAGCCTCGTCGCGGCGGGGCTCGTCGCGCTCGCTGCGGCGGCCGCGCTCGCCTACGCGGCCGCGCTCGGCCTCACCCGGAGGCTGCGGAGGCTCGAGACGGCCGCCGACCGGATCGCCGCCGGCGATTTCGCCGCGCCCGTCGAGGCCGGAACCGGGAGCGACGAGGTGGCCGAGCTCGGACGCGCGTTCGACTCGATGCGCGAACGCCTCGCCGACCTCGACCGGGTGCGGCGCGAGTTCATTGCGAACGCATCGCACGAGCTTCGGACGCCCCTCTTCTCGCTCGGCGGCTTCCTCGAGCTGCTCGCGGACGAGGAGCTCGACCCGGCCACGCGGCGGGAGTTCCTGGCCGAGACGCGCGCTCAGGTCGACCGCCTCGCCCGGCTCGCGACGGATCTGCTCGATCTCTCCCGGCTCGACGCCGGCCAGCTCGAGGTCGCTACGGAGCCGATCGACCTCGCAGCCGCGGCGCGCGCGCTCGCGGAGGAGTTCCGCGCGGTCGCCGAGGCGAGCGAGCATCCGCTGACCGTCGCGGCGCCGGGCGCGCTCGCGGCCGCCGGAGACTACGAGCGGGTCGTCCAGGTCGGCCGCATCCTCGTCGAGAACGCGATGCGCCACACGCCGGCGGGTACGCCCGTTGAGGTAGCCGTCTGGGCGCGGGACGCCGATGCGATCCTCGCCGTGCGGGACGAGGGGCCGGGGATCCCGCCCGGGGATCGGCCCCACGTCTTCGAACGCTTCTACCGGGCCGCAGGCGGCAAGGCGTACGGAAGCGGCCTCGGCCTCGCGATCGCGTCCGAGCTCGCGGCTCGGATGAGCGGGACGCTGCGGCTTTCGTCGACGGCGGGACAGACCGTGTTCGCCCTCGAGCTGCCGGCCGGGCCGGCGGACGCGGTGGCGCCCCACACGCAGGCGGGCGAGGACGTCCCGGAGTCGACGCCCGAGCCCGCAGCGCCGGCCCGCTGAGCGCGGGGAACGAATGTGCCGCCGCTTCGTTGTCATTGCCGACAACAAGATTGCGCATCCGCCGGACGGAGCGCGCGATGACCACTACCCTGTGACGCCATGCGCCCGTCGCTCGTCGCCGTGGTCGCGCTCGTCGCCGCGTTCGTGGGCGGCTCCGGCGCGCTGCTCCTCGGCAAGGCGACGGGATGGACGGATGGCGACGGCGAGACGATCGTCGAGCAGGTCGCGGGCGGGGCGGCAGCGCTTCCCGCGGCGGAGACGGAAACGGACGCCCGCGGCGACGCGGTGCGGCCTTTGCTGGGCAACGAGTTCGATCCCGGCCGGATCTACCGCGAGCGGGCCGGCGGGGTCGTCACGGTATACGCCCTCTTCGAGGGCCACGGCGAGGAGGGCGCCGAGGGCGCGGCGCAGGGATCAGGGTTCGTGGTCTCGCGCGACGGCTACGTCCTCACGAACTCGCACGTGATCTCGACCGCCGGCCAGGACCCGTCCGACGGCGACCTCGACGGCGACGATCCGCGCGCGGGGACCCGCCCGGCGAGTCGCGTCTACGTCGAGTTTCGCGACGGCGACAGGGCCGAGGCGTCGATCGTCGGCTGGGACATCTTCGACGACGTCGGGGTCATCAAGGTGGATCCGCGCGCGCACTCCCTGCGGCCGATCCCGCTCGGGGACTCGAGTCGCGTGCAGGTCGGCGAGCCCGTCGTCGCGATCGGCAGCCCCTTCGGACACGCGGGCTCGATCACGGCCGGAATCGTCGCAGCGACCGAGCGCTCCGTCGACTCGTTGACCTCGGACTACGCCCTCGTCGACGCGATCCAGACGGACGCGCCGATCAACCGCGGCAACTCGGGCGGGCCGCTGATCGACGCGCGCGGCTTCGCGATCGGCATCAACGCCCAGATCAACAGCGAGACCGGCATCGCCGAGGGAGTCGGGTTCGCCGTCCCCATCAACGCAGCCGTGCGCTCGATGGAGCAGCTGATCGCGACGGGCGAGGTCCGCTACGCGTGGGCGGGGATCTCCGCGCAGACGGTGACGCCCGGGCTGGCCCGGCGCTTCGAGCTCCCGGCTGCCCGCGGCGCTGCGATCCAGCGCGTCGTCTCGGAGAGCCCGGCCGAAGCCGCCGGGCTGCGCGCCGGAACCGACGTCCGCGAGTTCGCGGGCGCCCAGATCGAGGTCGGCGGCGACCTCATCGTCGCGATCGACGGCGAGCCCGTACAGGACGCCGACGACGTCGTCCGCGCGATCACAGCGCGACGCCCCGGGGATCGGGTTCGGTTCACCGTCCTGCGCGGCGAGCGCCGTCTCGCGATCACCGTCGAGCTGGGCGAGCGTCCGTCCGAGCGGCCGGGGCCCGACCGGTAGGGGGTCTACGCTCGCGCGCATGGACGCGGGCCCGCGAGACGACCTGATCGTCCTCGGCGACAACCTCGACGTCCTTCCCCGCTTCCCGGACCAGATGTTCCAGCTCGTCTACGCGGATCCCCCGTTCAACACGGGGAAGATCCAAAGCCGCCGAACGATCTCAGTCGAGACGGCCGCCGACGGCGACCGCGTCGGCTTCGGCGGGCGGCGCTACCGTACGCGGGTCCGCGCCGAGTCGTCGTACCCCGACTCCTTCGACGACTACGTCGGCTTCCTGGAGCCGCGGCTGCGCGAGGTCCGGCGGCTCCTCGCGCCGACGGGGACGCTGTATCTCCACCTCGACTTCCGCGAGGCGCACTACTGCAAGCTGCTCCTGGACGAGCTATTCGGCCGGGACGCCTTCCTGAACGAGATCATCTGGGCCTACGACTACGGCGCGCGGACGAAGCGCCGCTGGCCCGCGAAGCACGACACGATCCTCGTCTACGTCAAGGACCCGCGGCGCTACTACTTCGATTCCGAGGCGCTCGATCGCGAGCCGTACATGGCCCCGGGTCTCGTCGGGCCGGAGAAAGCGGCGCGCGGAAAGCTCCCGACCGACGTCTGGTGGCACACGATCGTCTCGCCGACCGGCAAGGAGAAGACGGGCTATCCGAACCAGAAGCCGGAAGCGATCGTCCGCCGCATGATGCAGGCGTCCACACGGCCGGGCGACTGGTGCCTGGATCCGTTCGCGGGCAGCGGGACGCTCGGCGCCGCGGCGCGCCGGCTCGGGCGCCGCTTCGTGCTCGTCGATTCCAACCCGAACGCGGTGGCGCTCGCCGAGCGGCGTCTCGGGCTTGCGTCGACGAACGGTCGCGCGCCGAGCTGCCGGCACGATGAGCGGCGAACGTAAGGTTCGGGAAGCGCTCCGCAGTTTAGGTCCCCCTTCTCGGGGAATACCGGCGAGCGCAGGCGATTCGTCGAGCTTCGCGCGGCATCCGATGGACGAGAGGAACGGCCCAGGCGTTGTAGCTCTCTCGATCCCGGCACGAGCCGAGTACATCGCGCTCTGCCGGCTGGCTCTCACGGGCCTCTCACAGGTGCGCTCGCTGGAGCCGGAGACGCTCGCCGATCTCAAGCTAGCGCTCACGGAGGCGTGCTCGAACTCGATCCGGCACGCGTACGACGCCGGCCGGACCGGCGTCGTCGACGTCCGCTACGAGCTGAACGGCGAGAAGCTCGCAGTCGAGGTGTCGGACGAGGGCTCCGGCTTCGACGTCGACGCGGCCGACCAGGCGAGCCGGCTCGACGAGGGCGGCCTCGGGATCGCGATCATCCGCGCGCTCACGGACGAGCTGGCGATCGAGTCGCACGGACGCGGCTCGCGGCTTCGCTTCGTCAAGTACCTGCGCTGACCGGGCGCACCTCTCGTAGGAGGGCCTGCCGAACCGGAGACTGACCCGCCCGGCCGCGCTGCTCGCCCGTCGCTGCGTCCTCGGTCGGCCCGGACCCCTGCGGCTACCCACCCTCCCCCGCGGTCCTTGCCTCGGAACGACCATCGCACCTCGGCGACGAGCGACTTCCGAATCGCTGCAAGCGCCGCCCGCCACCATCGTTACCATCGGCGCCGGTGCACCTCCAGCTCGTGAACGTGGGCCACAAGGCCCTCACTGACTATGCGACGATCGCGAGCCGCGGCCTCATGGATCAGATTCGCAGCCTCGCGGAGCCGCTCGCGGGGAAGCGGGTCCTCCACCTCTCCGCGACTGCGTTCGGCGGCGGCGTCGCCGAGATCCTCTACACGCTGATCCCCCTGATGCGCGACGCGGGGCTCGACACCGAATGGCGCGTCATCTCGGGACAGGACGAGTTCTTCGACGTGACGAAGACGATCCACAACGCCCTCCAGGGAAGCGAGCGCGGGCTGACCCTCGAGCAAGAGCGAGTCTTCCGCGACTACAGCGCGCGGAACGCCGCCGCGCTCGAGGGCGAGTACGACTTCGTCATCGTCCACGACCCGCAGCCCGTCGCGATGGTCGAGCCGGTGCGCGACGCGGGCCGCTTCTGGATCTGGCGCTGCCACATCGACCTCTCGGAGCCGAACCGCGAGGTGCTCGGCTTCGTCGCGCCCTGGGTTGCGCGGTACGACGCCGCCGTCTTCCACCGGCGGCAGTACGCGCCCCGTGAAGTCGGACTTCCGCCGGCGTACATATGGCCGCCCGCGATCGATCCGCTCGCGCCGAAGAACATGGCCCTGTCGCCCGAGGACGCGGCGTACATCGTCGATCAGTTCGGGATCGACGTCGAGCGCCCGCTCGTCACGCAGGTCTCGCGCTTCGACCCGTGGAAGGATCCTCTCGGCGTCATCGAGGCGTGGCGGTTGCTCCGTGCACGCCGGCCGGACGTGCAGCTCGCGCTCGTCGGGTCGATGGCGCACGACGACCCCGAGGGCTGGGACTACTACTCGCGCACCGTTGACGCGGCCGGCGGCGACCCCGACGTCTACATCCTCTCGAACCTGAACAACGTCGGCTCCGTCGAGGTGAACGCGTTCCAGGTCCACTCGCAGGCGGTCGTCCAGAAGTCGATCCGGGAGGGTTTCGGGCTCACCGTGACCGAGGCGCTCTGGAAGACGAGACCCGTCGTCGCCGGGCGCGTGGGCGGGATCGTCGACCAGATCCAGGATGGAGAGAGCGGGTACCTCGTCAGCTCGATTGAGGAGTGCGCCGAGGCGATGGCGGCCGTCCTCGAGGCCCCCGATCGGGCCAGGGTGATGGCGCGGCGCGGGAAGGAGTTCGTCCGCATGCACTTCCTGACGCCGCGGCTGCTGCGCGACTGGCTCACGCTCTTCAACGTGCTGGTCGGGCGCGAGACGGCCGAGACGAGGGCGCTCGAGCCCGTCGCCGTCGGGTAGCGCCCGCCCTGCGGCGACGGCCCGCGCGCGGCAGCGGGTACGGTGGCGCAATGCGGCCCCGGCGAAGGCTGATCGTCGTCTCGAACCGTGGGCCCGTCGTCTTCTCGCGCGACGCCGCCGGGGAGCGTGTGGCGCGACGGGGCGGGGGCGGACTCGTCACCGCCCTCGCGAGCCTCGTTCGCCATCACGACGTCACCTGGATCGCGAGCGCGATCAGCGAGCAAGACCGTGCCGTCGCGGCCGAAGCGGGCGGAGACGCGATCGAGGAAACGGCTGCGGACGGGTCGCCGTACCGGCTTCGCCTCGTTGCTCACGACCCCACCGCCTACGACTGGTACTACAACGTCGTCTCGAACCCGATCCTCTGGTTCGCGCAGCACTACCTCTGGGGGCTCGCGAACGCGCCCGACTGGGATCACGGCGTCCGGCACGCGTGGAGCGAGGGCTACGTCCCGGTCAACGCGACGTTCGCGGACGCTGTCGTCGCGGAGTTCGATCGGGAGCCCGTGAGTGCCATCTGCTTCCACGACTACCACCTCTACGTGGCGCCGCGGCTCGTCCGCGAGCGCCTCCCCGACGCGACGCTCACGCACTTCGTCCACATCCCGTGGCCGCAGCCGGACTACTGGCGGGTCGTCCCCGACCCGATGCGCTGCGCGGTCCATGAGGGGCTCCTTGCGAACGACGTCGTCACCTTCCACACGAATCGCTGGCGGACCAACTTCCTGCGCAGCTGCGCCGACCTGACCGCCGCGGAGGTCGACTTCGCCGCGGACGAGGCGCGGCTCGACGGCCGCCGCACGTTCGTGCGCGCCTCCCCGATCTCCGTCGACCCCGGTGAGTTCACCGAGGCTGCGCAGAGCGAGGCGGTCCGCACCGCCGAGCAGGCGCTCGTCGCGGAACGGCCCGAGGTCCTCGTCCTCCGCGTCGACCGCACCGACCCATCGAAGAACGTCGTGCGCGGCTTTCGAGCCTTCGAGCTCTACCTCGACGCGCACCCCGAGATGCACGGGCGTGTCGGGATGCTCGCACTCCTCGACCCGTCCCGACAGGACATCCCTGAGTACGCCGAGTACCTCGGGGCGATCCAGCGCGCCGCGCGGGCAGTGAACGATCGGTTCCAGAGGGAGGGCTGGCGGCCGCTCGACCTGCGGATCGAGGACAATTTCGCCGAAGCGATCGCCGCGTACAAGCAGTACGACGTCCTGCTCGTGAACGCGATCTTCGACGGGATGAACCTCGTTGCGAAGGAGGCGCCGCTCGTCAACACTCGGGACGGCGTTCTCGTCCTCTCGGAGAACGCAGGCGCACACGAGGAGCTCGGCTGCTGGGCGCTCACCGTGAACCCGTTCGACGTCGCCGGGCAGGCGGAGGCGATCGACCGCGCGGTCTCGATGGCGGCGGACGAGCGGCGCGCGCGTATCGAAGCAATCCGGGCGCACGTGTACGAGAACGACATCGCCGTCTGGATCGAGTCGCAGCTCGCCGACCTCGACGAGGCGCGCGACCGGGCCGAGCGTAGACTTGCCCGTAGTGGCCGAGCCTGAGCGCTCCCGACTTTCGCACGTCGACGAGGGGGGAGAGGTTCGCATGGTCGACGTCGGCGGGAAGCCGTTCTCCCGACGGCGTGCGCGCGCCGCGGCGCTCGTCGTCATGCGTCCCGAGACCGCGCGCCAGCTCCGCCGGCTTCCCAAGGGCGACGCGCTCACGACCGCCCGGGTCGGGGGGATCATGGCTGCCAAGCGGACCGCAGGCCTGATCCCGCTCTGCCATCCGCTTCCCCTCACGCACGTCGACGTCTCGCTCGAGCTGGGGGGAGACGGCGTCGAGGTCGTCGCCGTCGCCGAGACGACCGCGCAGACGGGCGTCGAGATGGAGGCGCTCACCGCGGCCGCCGTCGCGGCGCTGACCGTCTACGACATGGCGAAGGCGATCGATCCGGACATGGCCGTGACCGACCTTCGCCTGCTCGAGAAGACGAAGGAGCCCGTCTGACGCGGACCGCCGTCCTCACCGTCTCGGACGGCGTCGCACGGGGCGAGCGGGAGGACACGAGCGGCGACGTCCTCGAGGAGCTGCTGAGCGGCGAGGGCTACGAGGTGGTTCGCCGCGTGGTTCCCGACAGCCGCGCCGAGATTTCAACGGCGCTCCGCGAGCTCGCACGGGACGCGGCGCTCGTCGTCACGACGGGGGGAACCGGCCTCGCGCCGCGCGACGTGACGCCGGAGGCGACCCGCGACGTCGTCGACCGGGCGGCACCGGGGATCGCAGAGGCGATCCGCGCCGACGCGGTCGCGCGGACGCCGCACGGGGTCCTTTCTCGGGGCGTGGCCGGAGTCGTCGGCTCGACGCTCGTCGTCAACCTGGCCGGCTCGCCGGGTGCCTGCCGCGACGGGTTCGAGGTGATCCGTCCGGCCCTCGGTCACGCGCTCGCTTTGTTGTCAGGGAGAGCAACGACTCACAAGCAGACGTGAACGGCGTCCTCCGCTACCCTCGGCTCTTCGCGTCGCTCGTCAAGGTCGAGCACACGATCTTCGCGCTGCCGTTCGCCTACGTCGGCGCGTTCCTCGCCGTGGACGCCGTGCCGAGCGGGCGGGACGTCGTCTGGATCACCGTCGCGATGGTCGGAGCTCGCTCGCTCGCGATGGCGTTGAACCGCCTGATCGACGCGGAAATCGATACGCGCAACCCGCGAACGGCCGGGCGGGAGCTCCCCCGCGGCGCGCTCTCGCGCCTCGACGTCATCGCGTTCTGCGGGCTCGCGCTCGCGGTCTTCCTCGTCGCGGTCTACCAGCTGGAGCCGATCGTCGGCTGGCTATGGCCTATCCCGGTCGTCGCGTTTGTCGTCTACCCGTACCTCAAGCGCTGGACCTGGCTCGCGCACGCGTGGCTCGGCATCGTGGACGGGCTGGCCCCGGTCGGCGCGTGGGCTGCGATCACGAATGAGCTTCCATGGGAGGCGTGGGCGCTCGGCGGCGCGGTCGCCGTCTGGGTCGCCGGGTTCGACGTCCTCTACGCCCTCTTCGACCTCGACATCGACCGCGCCCAGGGGCTCCAGTCGCTCCCGGCACGGTTCGGCGTCCGCGCCGCGTTCGCGGCTGCCCGCGCGTGCCATGCCGCCACGGTGGGCTTTCTCGTGCTGGCGGGTCTCGGCCTCTCCGTCGGCGGCCTCTACTGGCTCGGTGTTGGGGCCGTCGCAGCGGTTCTCGCCTACGAGCACGCGCTCGTCTCGCCGAACGATCTGCGACGTCTCGACACCGCCTTCTTCACCATGAACGGCGTCATCTCCGTCGTCTTCTTCGCGTTCGTTCTCGTGGACGTCCTCGCTTCGTGATCCGGGCGCGGCGGCTCGAGCGGCGCTTCGGCGACAAGCGCGTCATCCGCGGCCTCGACGTCGACGTCGAGCGCGGCGGCTTCCTGGTCGTGACGGGCCCGAACGGGTCGGGGAAGTCGACGCTCCTCGCCCTCGTCGCCCGCCTGCTCGCGCCGACGGGCGGCGAGCTCGAGGTCGAGGCCGGTCGAGGCGAGGTCGGCTACATCGCCCACGAGCCGCTCGTCTACCGTGAGTTGACCGCGCTCGAGAACCTCGAGCTCTACGGACGGCTCTACCGTGTGCCGGAGCGCCGCGAGCGGATCGGGATGCTGCTCGAGCGCTACGGCCTCTGGGACGCGCGCCACGAGCGGGTGGAGGCGTTTTCGCGCGGGATGGCGCAGCGGCTCGCACTCTGCCGGGCGTTGCTGCACGAGCCGCGCCTCCTCCTTCTCGACGAGCCGTTCTCGGCGCTCGACGCGGCGGGTGCCGCGCTGCTCGACGGCGAGCTTCGCTCCGCGGCGGGTGAGCGCACGCACGTCCTCGCGACGCACGCGCCCGAGCGCGTCCGCGCGCTCGCGACCGGAGACATCGCGCTCGCATGACGACGTATCTCGGAGACGTCGCGGTCCTCGCGCGCAAGGACCTGCTGCTCGAGCTGCGCTCGCGCGACACCGTCCCCGCGCTTCTCCTCTTCGTCGTCTCGGCGCTCGTCGTCTTTCGCTTCGCGCTGCCCGCGGACGCCTCGGATCTCGCCGCGACGGGGCTGCTCTGGATCGCCGTTCTCTTCACGGGGCTCCTGGCGCTCACGCGCGCGTTCGTGCCCGAGCGGGAGCAGCGGACGCTCGACGGGCTCGTCCTCGCGCCGTGCGACCGCAGCGCGATCTGGCTCGGGAAAGGGGTGAGCGTTCTCGTGTTCCTCGTCCTCGTCGAGGCAATCGCGCTGCCCGCCTTCGCCCTCTTCTTCGCTCCCGTCGACGGACCGACGGTCGCGGCGTTCGCGCTCGCGGACGTCGGGATCGCGACGGTGGGGACGCTGCTCGCGGCGATGGCGGCCGCGAGCCGCGCCCGCGAGCTGCTCCTGCCGCTCCTGTTCCTGCCGCTCGCCATTCCGATCGTCGTCGGCGGCGTCGGCGCGAGCGTCGCGGACGATCCCGGACGCTACCTCGCGTTCCTCGGCCTCTACGACTTGCTCTTCGCGATACTTGCCTGGGCCACCTTTGAGTACGTCGTTACGGAATAACGCCGGGCCGGCGGCTGCGCTCGCTGCGCTCGTGCTCGTCGTCGCGGGCGTCGCGCTCGCCTTCTTCTGGGTGCCGACCACCCCTCCGCCCGAGGGCTTTCGGCAGCGGATCTTCTACATCCACGTGCCGGTCGCGCTGACGGCGTACGCGTGCTTCGGCTGGGCGGCGTGGAAGGCGCTCCGTCTCCTCTGGACGCGCGGAGAGCGTTACGACCTCGAGAGCTACACGGCCGTCCACATCGGGGTGATCTTCGGCGTCCTGACGCTGGTTACGGGCTCGATCTGGGCGCGCACCTCGTGGGGCGTCTGGTGGACCTGGAGCGAGCGCCAGCTCGTCCTCTTCCTGATCCTCTTCCTCTTCTATTCGGCCTACTTCATGGTCCGCTACTCCGTCGACCCGGGGCCGCGGCGCGCCAACATGTCGGCCGTGTATGCGCTCTTCGGGGTCGTCCTCATCCCAGTCAGCGTGCTCGCGATCCGCCTCGCCGAGAACCTCATCCATCCGGTCGTGTTCACGCGGGACGTCGACGAGAACCTGACGGCGAGCCAGCTCGCGACGTTCGTCGTCTGCCTTCTCGGGACGCTCGCGCTCGCGGTCGCCCTCTACCTGAACGAGTTGACCGGAAAGCGCCTCGACCGGCGGCTCCGGGAGCTCCGGGAGGCGATCGCGGCGTGACGAGCGCCGAGAAGTACGTGACGGCGGCGTACCTCGTCGTCCTCGCGATGATCCTCCTCTACGTGGTCATCTACGCGTTCAAGCTGGCGCGCCTGGGTCGCGAGGTCGAGGAGATCGTCCAACGCCTCCGCTCGCAGGACGGCAAGGCCGGCAGCCCACCCCAGCGTGATCCTCCGGCTCGGCTCTCGCGGCAGTAGGCTCGCGCTCGTCCAGGCTGAGCTCGCGGCCGATCGGCTTCGCGCCGCGAGCCCGGACGCGGACGTGGCGCTCGTCCCGATCACGACGGCCGGCGACCGCGACCGCTCACGACCGTTCGGGGAGATCGGGGCGCGGGGCGTCTTCGTCAAGGAGATCGAGGAGGCCCTTCTTGCGGGCCGCATCGACGTCGCGGTGCACTCGGCAAAGGACATGACGTCGACGGATACCGAGGGTCTCGCGGTGGGCGCGTTCCTGTCTCGCGAGGACGCTCGCGATGCCCTCTGCGGTGCCCGAAGCGTCCGTCCGGGCATGCGGATCGGCACCGCGTCCGCCCGGCGAAAGGCACAGCTCCTCGCGCTCGAGCCGGACGTCTCGGTCGAGCCCTTGCGCGGCAACGTCGACACGCGGCTTCGCAAGCGCGACGAGCGTGGCCTGGACGCGATCGTCCTCGCCGCCGCGGGGCTCGACCGACTCGGCCGCCAGGCGGAGATCGGCCACCGATTCGCCCCCGACGAGCTCGTCCCCGAGGCCGGCCAGGGCGCCGTCGCGCTCCAGGTCCGAGCCGGGGACGAGCACCTGGTTGCTCCGCTCGACGACTCCGAGACGCGTCGGCGCGTCGAAGCGGAACGGACCTGCGTCGCGCGGATCGGAGCGGGCTGCCTCGCGCCCGTCGCGGCGTACCATGACGGCGTCGAGCTCCTCGCCCTCGTCGCGGCCGAGGACGGTACCTGGGTCGAGCGGCGGCGGGGTACGGACCCGGACGCCGTCGCGGAGGAGCTGATCGCGGCGACCCGCGCCGCCTCGACGTGAGGATCGCCCTCACCCGCGCACCCGGGCACAACGACGTGCTAGCGCGGCGCCTGCGCGACGCGGGGTTTCAGGTGGTCGAGGCACCGCTCGTTCGCATCGAGCCCATTCCCGGCCCGCCCATTCGCGCGGGCGGCTACGACTGGCTCGTGCTGACGAGCCGGCCTGCCGTCGACGAGCTTCTCCGGCGGCTCGACGGGCCGCTGCCGTCCGTGGCCGTGATCGGGCCCGGGACCGCGGCGGCGCTCCGCGCGCACGGCATCGAGCCGGCGCTCGTCGCGCGGCGCTCGACGCAGGAGGGGCTCGTGGAAGCGCTGCCGCGGCCGGCCGGCCGCGTTCTCTTCGCCGGAGCCGAAGGCGCCCGGGATGCGATCGTGCGTGAGCTCGACGCCGATTTCGTCCCGCTCTACCGCACCGTCGAACGCCGTCCCGAGTGCTTCCCCGCCGCCGACCTCGCCGTCCTCGCCTCCCCATCCGCCGCGCGGAGCTTCGCGGCGCTCGGCCGCGCCGAGCCGTGCATCACGATCGGGCCGTCGACCTCCGAGGAGGCGCGTCGGCATGGCGTGACGGTCGCCGCGGAGGCGGCGACACATGACCTGGACGGGCTCGTGGAAGCCGTTAAGCTCGCCGCATCGAGCATCGCTTCATCACGCTCCTGACGGACTTCGGGCTCGAGGACGACTTCGTCGGGACGTGTCGGGGGGTGATCAAGCGGATCGCGCCTGACGTCGAGGTGATCGACGTCACGCACGGCATCGCGCCGCAGCAGGTTCTCCAGGGAGCGCTCGTCCTCGCGAACACGCTTCCGTACATGCCGGCCGGGGTGCACATGGCCGTCGTCGACCCGGAGGTGGGGCGCGAACGGAAGGCCCTCGTCGTTCGCGGGCCCGGGCGGCTCTACGTGGGTCCCGACAACGGCCTCCTCCTGATCGCGGCCGAGAAGCTCGGCGGCGTCGAGCAGGCGTGGGAGATCGCGAACGACGCGCTGCTCCTCCAGCCCGTCTCGCGGACGTTCCACGGCCGCGACGTCTTCGCGCCGGTCGCCGCGCACCTTGCGCGGGGCCTCGCGCCCGCGGAGGTCGGGCCCGGACTCGACGCCGGCGAGCTCGTCCGCCTGCACGTCCCGGCGCCGGACGTCGGATCGTCACGTATCCGTGTAACCGTGCTCTACGTCGACCGCTACGGGAACGTGCAGGTGAACGCGACGGCGGACGACCTCGACCGTGCCGGCATGGATGCCGGAAGCCGCGTCGAGATCGACGTCGGCTTCGAGTCGTACTTCGCGACAGTCGCCGCGACGTTCGCCGACGTGCGGCGCGGTGACATCCTGGTTTACGAGGACTCCTACCGGAACATCGCGCTCGCGATCAACGGCGGCAACGCGGCGGAGATGCTTTCCGTGCGGCCCGGCGAGGACCTGCGGATCCGGCTCGTCTCGTGAGCAGCCGACTGGTCGAGCTGACAAAGCGCTTTGCCCGCCTCGCGACGCGCGCCGTCGTGGCCCGGCCCGCTGCCTGGCGGCTGTTTCGCGGCCCGCTTCGCAGGATGTTCGACTGGCTCGCGCCGGCCTGGGAAGGGCGACGCGGCCCGGAAGACCTCGCGTCGCTCGCCGCGGCGCTCGAACGGCTCGACCGCGCGCCGGAGCGAGTCCTCGACCTCGGGACGGGAACGGGGCTCGCGGCGCGCCTACTCGCTCGGCGCTTTCCGGCGGCGGAGATCGTCGGGATCGACCTCGCGCCGGCGATGGTCGCGGAGGCGGAGCGCCTGCTTCCGCCGGAGCTCCGCGGTCGCGTTCGGTTCGCGGTCGGCGACGCGTCGGCGCTTCCGTTCTCCGACGCCGAGTTCGACCTGGTCGTCCTCCTGAACATGATCCCCTTCTTCGACGAGCTCGCGCGCATCACCGCTCCCGGCGGAACGGTCGTCGTCGCGTGGTCGTCGGGACCCGAGACGCCGATCTACACGCCGCCGGAGACGATCAAGGAGCGGCTGACCCCACTCGGCTTCTCGCGCTACGAGGGCCTCGCGGTCGGGGAGGCGACCGGGCTGGTCGCCCGAAAGCCTGGCGCCGAGCCGGTGTCGCCGGGCGAGAACCGGGCCGGAGCCCGCCGCCGCGGCGGGGGCGAATCGGTCGGGCGTGGGTAGGTGTACGAGCCGCGAAGCCCGTGGGGCGCCCGCTTGGGGCGGCGCTGCCTCCGGCCGGCCGAGACGAAGAGGAACGCCGCAAGCCCTGCGAGCCCTGCGAGAAGGAACGGACTTCGCAGGAACGCAACCGCGGCCCCGGCGCGGGGGATCGTGAGCCAGAGCGATCCGACGATGTCGCGGGAGGTCGGGCGCCATGTGTCCCGGTCGCTCCTGTTGTCGCCCTTCGTGCGGTAGCCGGCGCTCGCGGAGCCGCCGACGACCCGGTGGATGACCATCGCCCCCGCGCCCGGGTCGCCCTTCGGGACACGGAACGCGACGATATCTCCAGCCGCGTACGAGCTCTCTTGTCGCGCGAGGACGAGGTCACCGTCGACGAGGGTCGGCTCCATGCTCGTCCCGGACACGATCACGTACGCGGCCGGGCCGCCGAGGAACTGGGGACGCAGCAGGACGACCCACGCGGCGACGACCGCGAGCGCGAGGGCCGCGAGCGCGATCCGGACAGGGCGAGGGTGCGCGCGCTTCATCGCTACGGGTACCACGTGATGACGAGGCTGGGCCGCTGGCTCGCGGTGGTGGGGGCTGACCGAGCGCACGCTACGGCTCGACCACGAGGATCCTGAAGCCGCTGACCTGCTCGGCGGCCGGGTTCGGGCTGACGGACAGGGTGAGCGAGTTATCGGCCGTATCGCCGTCCGTCGGAAGCGTCTGCGGGCCGCCGCTCGCGATCGCGGCACCGGTCGAGTTGGTGAGCGCGACCGAGAGGTCGGCCCCCTCGCAGCCGGGGTCGGCGATTCCGTTCACCGTCACCGACGTGACGTTCCCGGCCGAAGTCGTGTATCCGAGGGTGAACCCGTTTGCGTCGCAGCGGGCGATCGCCGCGCTGCCGGCGGAGACCCGCGGCGACGTCACGCCGAGCCCGGTTGCGGACGCGAAAAAGGACGACCCGAGCGACGTCGCCGCGAGTGTCAAGGCGATCAGACGTCTCATCGTCGTCAACACGCTCCCCCAGCTCGTTCTTCGAAGCGGTGAGGGCGGGCCGCGGACTCCGCGACCCGCCCTGGTCTTGCGCTACTCGCCGCCTGGCTCTGTCAAGCCGTGTTCCCGGCTCGACTAGGCGATCGCGACGTGGACGCCCGTCGTCAGCTCCGCCGAGGCCGCGGTCGAGAGTGAGACCGTGACCTGCGTCACGAGCACGTCGCTCGGGATCGCGACGCTCCCGGAGCCGAGCTGAGCGTTGGTCGAATCCGTCAGGCTGACGCTGAGCGTCTGCCCGTCGCACGTGTTCGAGATCCCGGACACCGTGACGCTCGTGACCTCATAACGCCTGTCCGTCGCGTCCCACGAGGACGCATAGCTCGTCGTCACGCCGTCGGTGTCGCACGAGGCGACTGCGGCGTCGTCGGCGCCGACCCTCCCGCTCGTGATTCCGCCCAGGCTTGCCGCCATCGCGAACACGACGCCGAAGACCGTCAGCCCCGCGAGCACTCCAGCAATCGTTCGTCTACGCACGTTCGAATCTCCTTTCGTGTCTGCGCCCACAGGACGCAGTGAGCCGCACACAGGACATCGGCCGGAGACGCGAGCGGACGACCGCACAAAAGGGTGATATGGCGGAGCGAGCGCCGGCGCGGCTAGCGGACGGTCATGGTGACGAAAATGCGCCCGGAGGTCCTCATGCCCGCGAAAGCGGGCGCACTGCCGGCGGCGAAGGTGGCGAGGGCCGGAATCGAACCGGCGACACCACGGTTTTCAGCCGTGTGCTCTACCAACTGAGCTACCTCGCCGCTTCGGCCCATCGTAGCCCGTAGCGGCGGGGCTCGCCCCGCCGGCGCGGTACCCTCGCGGCCATGCCGCGGCGCGACGTCGCGATCATCGGGGCGGAGCTCGACCTCGGCGCCGGGCGGCGCGGTGTCGACATGGGGCCCTCGGCGATCCGGTATGCAGGCCTCGGCGAGCGCCTCGAGGCGATCGGGCTCGACGTCGACGATCTGGGCAACGTGGACGCGGCGCTGCCGGAAACCGTCGCCACGGGGAGCGAGCGGGCGCGGTTCCTCGCGGAGATCAAGGCGACGTGCGAGCGGATCGCCGACCAGGTCGGGCGTGCCGCCGCTGCGGGGCGCATCCCGGTCGTCCTCGGGGGTGACCACTCGATCGCGCTCGGCACCGTGGGCGGTCTCGCCGCCACGCACGGCGCCGGCGCCGCGATCTGGTTCGACGCGCACGGAGATCTCAACACGCCCGAGACGACGCCGAGCGGCAACGTCCACGGGATGCCGCTCGCGGTCGCGCTCGGTCAGGCGGTGGACGGCTTTCGAAGCGACGCGTGGCCGCTGCCCGCGCTCGACCCCGCCCGCGTCTCGCTGATCGGTGTCCGCTCGCTCGACGACGGGGAGCGTCGGATCGTGCGCGAGCTCGGGATCGGCGTGCACACGATGAGCGAGATCGATCGGCGCGGCGTCGTCGAGGTCGTGCGCGATGCGCTCGCACGCGCGCGGGGTGCTCCGTTCGTCCACGTCTCGCTCGACATGGACGTGGTCGACCCCGACGTGGCGCCGGGCGTCGGGACGCCGGTTCGCGGCGGGCTTTCGTATCGCGAGGCGCACCTCGCCATGGAGCTCGTCGCCGAGTCCGGTGTCCTTGACTCGCTCGAGATCGTCGAGGTCAACCCGATTCTCGACAGGGTGAACGAGACGGCGGCGCTCGCCGTCGAGCTCGCGGCGAGCGCGCTCGGCGCCCGAATCCTCTGACCCGTCCCGTCGCTACGTCAAAAAGCAGGAGGAGACATGCGCTTCTACCCTCACGCCCGCTCGGAGCGGCTGGCGACCCTCGTCCAGGACGCGCTCGTCGTCGCTCTTCTCGTCCTCTTCGCGTGGCTCGCGCTCAAGGTGCACGACGCGATCGACGAGCTCGCCGTCCTCGGTGAAGGGGTCGAAGGGGCCGGCGCAGCCGTCGAACGCGGCTTCGGCTCGGCGGCCGAGGCCGTCGATGGCGCTCCCGTGATCGGCGACGACCTCGCGGGCGCGCTTCGCGACGCGGGCGAAGGGACGGGCGGCGAGGCGGTCGAGATCGGGCGGGAGAGCCAGGAGCAGGTGCGCGACACTGCCGACCTCGCGGGGCTCGTCACGTTCCTCGTGCCGGCGGCGCTCCTTCTCTTCCAGGCCGTCCCGGCGCGGATGGCGCTCGTCCGCCGCCTCACCGCCGCCGACCGCGCGCTCGCCGTGGACGACCCCGAGCGGCGCCGCCTCGTCGCGATGCGCGCCGCTTTTTCGCTGCCGTACGACGAGCTCCTCCGGTACACGCGCGACCCGTTCGGCGATCTCGCCGAGGGCCGCTACGACGCGCTCGTCACGGCCGCGCTGACGGAGGCGGGACTCGGGGGGCGCTAGGGCGCGAGGAACGCGTCGATCGCGTCCGCGGTCTCGTCGAACGCGTCCCAGAGGACGAGGTGCCCGCCCGGAACGGTGACCAGCCGGAGCTCGTCGCGGAACCAGGCGCGAAGCCCTCTCATGTGCTCGTCGTGAACAAAATCCGACTCCTGCCCGGCGACGACGAGGACGCGCGCGCGCGGCTCCGCGGCTCGGTCGTGGGGCGTCGCAGCGGTCGGCGGCGGGACGGCGAGCTCGCCGTACATCGCGACGACGGCGCTTTGGGAGTAGCGAAAGCGGTACCGCCCGTCGGGCGACTCGATCAGGTGCTCGAGGATCTCCTCGTCGAGCGCGGCTGCGGGAGCCCGGGTCGTCGCCTCCCGCTTCCACGCGAGCGCCTCCTCGACCGACGCGTACACGCGCTCGAGTCGCTCCTCCTCCGCGAGCTCGAGCGCCCGTTCGGGCGCGAGCTGGAGCGCGGGATCGAGGAGGACGGCCGCCGCGGCCCGCTCGGGCGCCCGGAAGAGGAGCTCGAGCGCGAGCCGGCCGCCGAAGCTGTGACCGATCCACGTGAGCGGATCGTCTCGCTCGCCGGCGATCGCATCGAGCACGTCGCGAACGTGGGTCTCGAGATTCCACGGCGGCTCCCAGCCGGAGCGGCCGTGCCCCCGCAGGTCGGGAGCGAGCACGCGAAACCGAGTCGCCAGCCGCTGCTCGGCGATGCGCCGAAAGCGGCGCCCGTGAGCTTGGACGCCGTGCAGGCAGACGACGAGCGGGGCCGCGGGGTCGCCCCACGCGTGAACGACGTGCTTCACTAGCGCTCGTCGTCGGGCGGCTCGTAGTACGTGCGGCCCTTGAGCTCGTCGGGGAGATAGTCGAGCTCGTAGCCGGCCGGGTCGTTCGGCGGATAGACGTAGCCCTGCCCGTGGCCGAGCTTCTTCGCGCCGCGGTAGTGCGCGTCGCGAAGCGGCTTGGGCGGCCGGATCGTGCCGTGCTCTGCGACGTCGCGGGTCGCCGCCCCGATCGCGGTGATGACGGCGTTCGACTTCGGGGCGCGCGCCAGGTAGATCGTCGCGTGCGCCAGGTTGATCCGCGCCTCTGGGAGCCCGACGTGCTCGACCGCGTGCGCGGCGGCGGTCGCGACGAGGAGAGCGCGCGAGTCGGCCATTCCGATGTCCTCGGAGGCGTGAACGATCAGACGTCGCGCGACGTAGCGCGCGTCCTCTCCGGCTTCGAGCATGGCCGCGAGGTAGTAGAGCGCCGCATCCGGATTCGAGCCGCGGATCGACTTGATGAACGCGGAGATGAAGTCGTAGTGCGCGTCGCCGTCCTTGTCGTAGACGAGCGGGCGCTTCCGCGCCGCGTCCTCGACATGGCGCTCCTCGAGCCGCCTCCCCTCCGCCTGCGCCGTCGCCCACGCGAGCTCGAGCGTGTTGAGCGCCGCGCGTGCGTCGCCTCCCGCCTTGCGCGCGATCAGGACGGCGAGCTCGTCGGGCACGGTGGCGCCGATCTCGTCGGCTCCACGGCGAACGATGACCTCGACCTCCTCCGCAGTCAGGGGCTCGAGCGCGTAGATCTGCGTGCGCGAGAGGAGCGCCGAGTTCACCTCGAAGTACGGGTTCTCCGTCGTCGCCCCGATCAGGATGACGAGCCCGCTCTCGACGGCAGGGAGGAGGGCGTCCTGCTGGGCCTTGTTGAAGCGATGGATCTCGTCGAGGAAGAGGATCGTGCGCTGCGAGCGCGTCCCCAGCCGTTCTTGCGCGCGCTCGATGACGCCGCGGACGTCGGCGACGGAGGCCGAGACGGCCGAGAGCTCCTCGAATGCGGCTCCGGTCGTCGCGGCGACGATCCGCGCGAGGGTCGTCTTCCCGCTACCCGGCGGCCCGTAGAAGATCGCCGACGCCACGCGGTCTTCGTCGATCGCGAGCGCGAGCGCGGAGCCGGGCCCGACGACGTGGCGCTGGCCGACGAAGTCCTCGAGGCGATCGGGTCGCAGGCGAACGGCGAGCGGGGCGACCGCGGGCAGGCGCGCCTCGGCGGCGTCCGAGAAGAGGTTCGCCATCCCGCAAGTATGCTCGCGCACAAAACAGGCGGGGGAGGAGGAGCGAATATGGCCTTCGAGGAGCTGAAGCAACGCCAGAGCGTGATGTGGGGGACGGGGCCGTACCAGAACATCACCGAGACAATTACGGACATCCACGAGCTCGTCGTCGAGCGGCTCGATCAGCCCCCCGGCGTCCGGTGGCTCGACCTCGCCACCGGAACCGGCGCGGTCGCCGAGCTTGCGGCCGCGCGGGGCGCCGACGTCACCGGCGTCGACCTCGCTCCCGCCCTCATCGAGACGGCGAAGGAGCGGGCGCGGGAGCGCGGGCTCGAGATCGACTACCGGGTCGGCGACTGCGAGCAGCTCGAGCTCGAGGACGCGTCCTTCGAGGTCGTCTCCTCGACATGCGGCGTCATGTTCGCTCCCGACCATGAGGCGACGGCCCGCGAGCTCGCGCGGGTCGTCCAGCCGGGCGGCCGGATCGGACTCGCGAACTGGACGCCGGAGGGTGGTCTCGCCCGGATGTTCGCGATGATGCGGCCGTTCCAGCCACCTCCTCCGCCGGGCGTCCCAAGCCCCTTCGAGTGGGGCAGCGAGCCGCGCGTCCAGGAGCTCCTCGGCGACGCGTTCGAGCTCACGCTCGAGCGCTACGTCTCGCATCTGCGGGTGCCCACGGGCGAGGACTACTGGCAGCTTTTCTCCTCGAGCTACGGCCCGACGAAGACGCTGGCCGACTCGCTCGACGGCGAGCGGCGGGAGGAGTTTCACCGCACCTGGGTCGAGTTCTTCGAGACGAACTACCGGCGGGACGGTCAGATCGACCACGACCGGGAGTACCTGCTCATCCTCGGAACGAGGCGCTAGTCGATACGTGACGACGCGGTTGCGCGACGAGGCGGCCGAGCTCCTTGGCGAGCTCGTCCGCCTCGACACCGTGAACCCGCCCGGCAACGAGACGAAGGCGGCAGAGCTCCTCTGCGCCTACCTCGAAGACGCGGGCGTCCGGTGCGTGCTCTACGCGAAGGAGCCGGAGCGGGCGAACCTGGTCGCGCGCATCCCCGGCCGCCGCGATGGCAAACGGCTCCTCTTCCTCGGGCACACCGACACCGTGCTCGCCGACCGGGGCGAGTGGTCGGTCGATCCGTGGTCGGGGGAGGTTCGTGACGGGTGTATCTGGGGCCGTGGGGCGCTCGATATGAAGGGCCAGGTGGCGGCGAACGCGGTCGCGGTCGCGACGCTCGCGCGCGCGGGGTTTCGGCCGGCCGGCGACCTCGTCATGGCGGCGACCGCGGACGAGGAGGTCGGAACGAGCGACTTCGGCCTCTCATGGCTCTGCCGCGAGCACCCGGAGGCCGTCCGCGCGGAGTACTGCGTCAACGAGGGGGGCGGCGACCGGGTCGTCGTGAACGGCCGCGCGGTCTACGTGTGTGCGGTCGCGGAAAAGGCGAGCGCGCCGTTCCTTCTCCGCGTCCACGGACGGAGCGGCCACGCCTCGATGCCCGGCATCGCCGACAACGCGCTCGTGCGCGCCGCTCGGTTGATCGCTCGGCTCAGCGAGCTCGAGCCGGAACCACGCCTCGTCCCCGAGACCGAGGCGATGTTCGCGGCGCTCTTCGGCGAGACGCCGCCGCTTGACGATGTCCAGCGGCTCGTCGGCCAGCTCGACCCGTCTCTCGCCGGAATGGTCGAGCCGATGATCTCGATGACGGTCTCGCCGACCATGGTCGAGGCGTCGCGGAAGCGGAACGTCGTGCCCTCGGTATGCGACGTCACGTGCGATTGCCGACTCCTCCCCGGGCAATCGCGGGCCGAGGCGGAGGGCGCGATCAGGGCGGCGCTCGGCGAGAACGGCTACGAGCTGGGCTGGCTCGAGCACGTGGGCGGCAGCCGCTCCTCGTCGCACACGCCGCTCTGGGCGGCCATCCAGGAGTGGGTTGGACACGAGGATCCGGGTGCGACCGTCGTCCCCGTCGTCCTGCCCGGCTTCACGGACAGCCATTACCTGCGCCAGACGTTCGGCACGATCGCGTACGGGTTCTTCCCGATGCGGACGATGTCGGCCGAGTTCGCGGCACGGCTTGTCCACTCCGCCGACGAGCGAGTCCCGCTCGACGACGTCGAGCTCGGGACGCGGTTTCTGATCGACCTCGCCCGCCGGATCGGCACGCCGTAACGGCCGTTCCGGCCGTGTCCGGGGTCTGACCCCGGGCGTGGCCCGACGAGACGAGTGGCCGGCGGCTCGCGTGCCCGCGCGTACACTCGGATGCGATGAGCGACCGCGTTCGCCTCGGAGGGATGGCGCTCGAGAACGGCGTCCTCGTGCACGGGCCGTCGTACTGGGCGTGCGCGGTGCGGACGGACGACGGGGAGCTGAAGGTTGCGTCAGGGCGGAAGCCGCTTCGGGCCGCCGGAGTCGAGCCCGCGCTCCTCCGCGGCCCCGCTCGCCTCGCCGAGGTCTTCGCGCTCCTTCCCGCGGTCCGCCGCAGGCTTCCCGAGGCGCGCTTCCCGTACGAGCGCCCGGGCGTCGCCGCTGCGCTCGCGGGGAGCGCCGCCACCGTGCGCGCGATCCGGGAAAGCCGGCTCGCCCCGCTCGCGCAGGAGTCGCTCGCCGCGCTCTTCGCCGCCGCTCCCGCCGCGCTCGCTCTGCGGGGCTCCGCGCTCGCCGAGTACCACGGCGCCGAACACGTCTCGATCGGCTCGTACGAGCACGACGAGCCGCGCCCGCGCGAGCACGAGCGTTGCGGCTCGCACCTTGTCGGGCCGCTTCTCGTCACCTCCGTCGCGGGCAGCCTCCTGGCGCGTGCCGCCCCGCCCCATCTTCGGCTCCTCGCCCGGGCGGGCGCCGCGGTCGGAGCGATGACCACGTCCGTCGAGCTCTTCGGCTGGATGCTCAGGAACGCGGGGCACCCGGTCGCGCGCGCGCTCGCGCGCCCCGGTCACGAGCTTCAGCACCGCGTCCTCACGTCGGAGCCGACCCGGGAGCAGCTCGAGGTCGCGAACGCCGCCCTCGCGGAGTGCCTTCGACTCGAGGAGTCGGGGGAAGATCCGTCCCTACAATCCGCTGCAAATGGCGGTTCCGGCAACCAGGAGGAAGCGCCTCCAGCCTGAGATCTTCGACCTCCCGGTCGAGAAGATGCGGGAGGGCTACTACACGGACGCGTACTTCAACTACGCGCGCGACGTCCTTCTCCGCGACGGGCGCCGCCCGCGCGTTGTCATGCAGGTCTTCCAGAAGAAGCGGGCCGTACTCGGCGGGATGGACGAGGCGATCGCGATCATCAAGCTCTGCTCGGACGACTGGGACGACCTCACGGTGCACGCGCTCTACGACGGGGACGACATCGAGCCGTACGAGACCGTGATGCTGATCGAGGGCGACTACACGGGCTTCGCGCACCTCGAGACGTGCTACCTGGGCGTGCTCGCCCGGCGAACGCTCATCTCGACGAACGTCCGCCGCGTCGTCGAGGCGGCGAACGGGAAGCCGATCCTCTTTTTCCCGGCCCGGCACGACCACCACCGCGTCCAGACGGGCGACGGCTACGCGGCCCACATCGCGGGCGCGATCGGGGTGTCGACCGACGCGCAGGCGTCGTGGTGGGGCGGCAAGGGGATCGGAACCGTGCCGCACGCGCTCATCGCGGCGTACGGCGGAAACACCGTGCTCGCCGCGTCGAAGTTCGTCGAGCACGCCGATCCCGACCTGAACGTCGTCGTGCTCGTCGACTTCGAGAACGACTCCGTGCGAACGTCGCTCGAGGTCGCGCGCGCGCTGGGCGACCGGCTCTGGGGCGTGCGCCTCGACACCTCGCGCACGCTCGTTGACCGCGCGCTCTGGGAAGGGATGGGCGACTTCGACCCGCGCGGCGTCAACCTCCGCTTGGTCGAGAGGGTTCGCGCGGCGCTCGATGCCGAGGGCTTCGAGCGCGTCAAGATCGTCGTCTCGGGCGGCTTCGACGTCGAGCGGATCCGCGAGTTCGAGGAGAAAGCCGTGCCGGTCGACTCGTACGGCGTCGGCTCCGCGCTGATTCGCGGCGAGAACGACTTCACGGCCGACGTCGTCCTCACCGACGGCCGGCCTTCGGCGAAGGTCGGGCGCCGCTACCGGCCGAACGAGCGCCTCGACCTCGTGACGTAACGGCGGCCGGAACGCGGTCGCTACCGCGCCCTACAGGTGCCCGGCCCTCCCGCCGATGAGACCTCGGTGGACCACTTCTGGGACTTCCTGGGGATGGTCGCGGGGGTCGCGCTCACGTGGCTTCCGCTCGTCTTCCTCGGCCTGATCGTGTACCTCGTCTGGCGCTCGCTCTCGCTGATGCCCAGGGTGAAGCCGACCGAGGTTGAGCCCGACTCGAAGTCGTCCGTCACGTGGGCCGACATCGCGGGCGTCGACGAAGCGGCCGCCGAGCTCCAGGAGGTCGTTGACTTCCTTCAGCATCCGAAGCGGTTCGGGCGCCTCGGCGCGCGGATCCCGAAGGGGATCCTCCTCTACGGCCCCCCGGGGACCGGGAAGACCCTGCTCGCGAAGGCGGTCGCGAACGCCTCCGGCGCGACCTTCTACTCGCAGAGCGCCTCGGCGTTCGTCGAGATGTTCGCCGGGCTCGGTGCCGCCCGGATCCGGAAGCTCTTCGAGAAGGCGCGCAAGAACGCGCCCGCGATCGTCTTCATCGACGAGCTCGACGCGGTCGGGATGCGCCGCTCCGGCTCAGGCTTCAATCGCGAGCACGACCAGACGCTGAACCAGCTTCTCGTCGAGCTCGACGGCTTCAAGACGCCCGACCGCGTCGTCCTGATCGGCGCCTCGAACCGCCTCGAGGACCTCGATCCTGCGCTGCTGCGGCCGGGACGCTTCGACCGCCAGCTCCTCGTTGCGCCGCCCGATCGTGCGGGCCGGTTGGCGATCCTCCGCGTCCATACGCGCGGGAAGCCGCTCGCCGATGACGTCGACCTCGACGTCATCGCGCGCCAGACGGCCGGCCTGACCGGCGCCGACCTGGCGAACATCTGCAACGAGGCGGCCATCTTCGCCGGGCGCGCCGAGCAGAAGACAATCCGGCAGGCGGACTTCGAGGCGGCGATGGAGCGAATCGTCGCCGGGCTGCAGCAGCGGCGCGTCGTCACCGAGAAGGAGAAGCGGATCCTCGCGTACCACGAGGCGGGCCACGCGCTCATGTCGCACCTCGTCGGCGACCCGATGCCCGTCCAGAAGGTGACGATCGTCTCGCGCGGAGCCGCGCTCGGCTACACGCTGAACACGCCTCAGGAGGACCGCTACCTCCACACGAAGGAGGAGTTCGTCGACCTGATGAAGGTCATGCTCGCGGGCCGCGCCGCCGAGCAGATCGTTTTCGGGGCGGTGACGAACGGCGCGGCGAACGACCTCGAGCGCGTCACCGAGCTCGCCCGGCGAATGGTCTTCGAGTTCGGGATGGGCGAAGAGGTCTCGTCGCGCACGATGCGTGCCGACAACTACGCGCTGTCCGAGCATACGAAGCAGGTCCGCGACCAGGAGCAGGCGCGCCTCACGGACCTCGCTTTCCGCGAGGCGCTTCGCCTTCTCGAGAAGCACCGCGCGTCGCTCGACCGTCTCGCCGCCGCACTCCTCGAGAAGGAGACGCTCCACCGGTCCGACCTCGAGCGGCTCCTTGCAGGCGTCCAGCCGGAGTCGAACGCGTCCGAGTCGGTGGGGACGCCCCGCGTCGTCTCGCTCCCTGCCGACCCGTCCTAGCGGCGAGGTCGTCCGGGGCGCGCGCGCCCGCGGCGGATACGATCGGTCGTCGTGGAGGTGCGCGGGCTTCACCACGTCGCGATGGCGGTCGACGACCTGGAGGGCGCGGTCGCGATCTACGCCCGCTACTTCGGCGCGGAGGTCGAGCGGCGCGGGCGGCTCGACGACCAGGGCGTCGACGCCGTGTACCTGCGGGTCGGTGACGGCCGCGTCGAGCTCGTCGCTCCGCTCGCCGCGGACACGCCGGTGGGCCGGTTCCTCGCGAGGCGGGGACGCGGGATCCACCACGTGGCCTTCGAAGTGGACGACGTCGCGGCGGCGATCGGGCGGCTCGGCCGGGCGGGAGCGACGGTGATCGACGCCGAGCCGCGCCGCGGCTTTGCCGACCACCCGGTCGCGTTCGTGCACCCGGACTCGCTCCACGGCGTCTTGGTCGAGGTGGTCGGTGGCTGAGGAGGAGACGCGGATCGAGATCGCCTTCCAGGGCGGGCAGACGATCGGAGCGATCGTCTCGTCGGACGCCGTCGACGGCTTTCGGGCGGCGCTCGACGGAACGGACGACGGGACGTACGAGCTCCAAGCCGAGGACGGGACGTACATCATCCCGCTTCGCGCCGTCGTCTACGTCAAGCGCTTCTCGCGCGAGACGCACATCGGCTTCGGGCGCTCCGGCTAGGTCGCTCGGGACACCGGAGAGCGGGTGGTTCACTTGTCTTCCGAGCGATTTCTGCTTAGGTGCGCTCAGGGAGCTCTGCCCCTCGCGGGCAGGGCCATGGGCGTCAGGCCAGAGGGGTGGAGGCGATGATGGGCGATAGCAGCGTGCGCGCCGCGGCCTTGAACGGTGCGCCGCGCCGCGAGTCGTCCGCGTACGTGCGGCAGCTCGTCGCGAGCGGGCAACGCGGTGATCGCGCCGCTCTCGAGGAGCTCTACCGCCTCCACTTCGACCGTATCTACGGCTATCTGCAGCTTTCGGTGGGAAACCGCCACGACGCCGAGGATCTGACGAACCAGACGTTCATCAAGATGCTCGAGTCGATCGACCGGTTCGTCTGGCGGCAGGCGCCCTTCTCGGCGTGGCTCTTCCGGATCGCGCACAACCTGGCCATGGATCACTTTCGCGCCGGGCGGCGGTGGCAGCCCGAGGAGGAGCCGCGCGACGAGCCCGACGCGGTCGAGCCCTCGGCCGAGGACGAGGCGTTCGAGACGATCGGCCTCGAGAGCATGCTCGGGATGATCGAAGGGCTCTCGTCCGACCAGCGAGACGTGCTCACGCTGAAGTTCGTCTTTGACTTCTCGAACGCCGAGGTCGCGACGATCCTCGGGAAGACCGAGGGCGCGGTCAAATCGCTGCAGCATCGGGCGCTCGCGACGCTCGAGCGCTCGCTCGTCGTCTAGGGACCACCGCCGCCGGCTCGGCGGTACGGTGCCGCCGTGGCTCTTCAGGCGGGCATCGTCGGGCTCCCCAACGCGGGCAAGACGACGCTCTTCAACGCGCTCACGAAGGCGGGTGCCGAGATCACCGCCTACGCGACGGTCGCGACGAAGCCGAACCTCGGGATGGCGCCGATCCCCGACGGGCGGCTCGACCGCGTCGCGGAGGTCGTCGGCGCAAGGAAGGTGACCCCGGCGGCGGCCCGTATCGTCGACGTTCCGGGGACGGGCCGGCAGCTCCTCGGCGGCCTTCGCGAGGTTGACGCCCTTCTCGCCGTGCTGAACGGCTGGGTTCCGGACGCCGACCCGCGCCGCGACTTCGAGACGATCGAGCTCGAGCTCGTCGCTGCGGATCGCGAGCATGTCGAACGACGGCTCGAGCGGGTGACGAAGGAGGCGAAGTCAGGCGACCCGGCACTTCGCCGGGAGGTAGGCGAGCTCTCCGCGCTTCTCGCGCACCTCGACGAGGGCCGCCCGCTCCGCGACTACGAGCGCCCGCTCCCTGCCGCGCTCGAGCCGCTGACGACGAAGCCGCTCGTCGCGGTCGAGAACGGCCCGCGGGGCATCGACCTGAAGCTCGAAGCCGAGCTGGCGGAGCTGCCCGGCGACGAGGCGGCAGAGTTCAGAG
Organism: Gaiellaceae bacterium; assembly: GCA_036259875.1. GTDB lineage: Bacteria > Actinomycetota > Thermoleophilia > Gaiellales > Gaiellaceae > DATAAZ01. The sequence continues at coordinate 57,694 of DATAAZ010000006.1, read as the reverse complement.
ACGCGCCGTCCGCGCTCGAGGTGGTAGTTCCGCAGGTCTTCGAGGCGCTGGGGCTCCTCAGCTTCTTCACCGCGGATGTGAGCGAGACCCGGGCGTGGACGCTTCGGCGCGGAGAGACGGCTCTCGACGCGGCCGCTGAGATCCATTCGGACATGGCGCGTGGCTTCATCCGCTGCGAGGTCGTCCGCTGGGACGACCTCGCAGCGGCGGGATCACACGCCGAGGCGGCGCGCCGCGGGGTCATGCGCCTCGAGGGGAAGGGGTACGTCGTCGAGGACGGCGACGTCCTCCACATCCGGTTCAACGTGTAGGCGTCCGCACCGGCGCCGACCGTGGATCTACGCGCAGCAGCCGGATCCGCAGTCGCAGTCGCAGTCGCAGCAGGACACGAGCGCCTCCTTCCTTGATCGATGAACGTCGATGCAACGGTAGGGGCTATATTGAACGATGTCAATGAAGGAGCTGCCGCTCGTCTCGGCGCCGTGCTGCGCTCCGGGTGCGCCTCCGCTTCCCGAGGAGGAGCGCGTCGTGCTGGCTGCACGATTCAAGGCCCTGGCCGACCCCACCCGGGTGGCGATCGTGAACCGGCTGGCGGGAGCCGACGAGGTGTGCGTCTGCGTCTTCGTCGGGGAGCTGGGGCTCGCGCAGCCGACCGTCTCGCACCACCTGCGCGTCCTGCGGGAGGCGGGCCTCGTCGAGGCGCGGCGGCGCGGGACGTGGGCGTTCTACCGGCTCGTCCCCGAGGCGATTGCGGAGCTCGGATTCGCGCTGACCGGCACCCGCGCGTCGAGCCGCCGGGCCGCCTAGCCGGGCTTGCGCCGGCCGCTTCGCGGCGCGTAGCGGCAAGCTTGACCTCCGTCGAGCCGCGCTAGCCGAGGGGCGGGGCGAGCGCCACCCGCGCCGCGGCGACCCGGTGCTCGGCGATCGAGCTCAGCTGGCGCTCGGCGCGGCCGATCAGGGCATCGAGATCGACGCCCGGCAGCTGCTCGGCGAGCCGTGCGCCGTCGCGCAGGTTTCGCCAGAGACTCAGCTTGCCCGCGACGCCGATCGTCAGGCCTTCGAGCTCGAGGACGCGGCTGAGCGGCGAGTATCCCGTCAGCTGTCCGTTCAGCTTCAGACGGCCGACCCGCTCGGCGACAACGGCGAGTCGCGGCTTGACCGCGCTCTTCGGAATGCGCAACGCGTCCATGATCGACTCGAGCGTCCGCCTGTCGTCTTCGATCTCCCGCAGCAGCTCCTCGAGGAAGCGGCCGAGCTCCGTGCCCCGGTTGGCCCGAAGCGAGCGGCGCGCCAGCTCGATTCCCACCGTCGCACCAGCCAGGTGGTCGTTGAGGTAGATCGCAAGCAGCCGTCCGTCCGCCATGCGGCGGACGTTACCGCGATTCGAAGTCCTTTCGGAACGAAGCACCGAGCCGCCGGGCCTGCTCACCGGCCGAACGCCGGATCCTCGCTTGCGCTTGCCGTCTCCGCTTCGACCCGGCCGCCCCCGGGTTCGTGCCTTGGACCCCATCGCGGCGACGACGAGTCGTCATTCAGGAAGGGGTCTCGGCGACCTCGCCTGCAGGACGGGTGGCGGCAGCGGCGTCGAGCTGGTTCGCGTGGTACAGGACGAGTGCCTCGGCAGTTCGCGCCGCGCGAGCGTCGTGATGACACGCGACGGCATGCAGGAGCTCGGCGCGGACATCCGGGGCGAGCACGCCCGCCCGCTCGTCGATCATGCGAAGGCCGAGGTGGACGTGCCCGAGCAGACGGCCCTCCTCGGTCGGAAGCGCAAGCGGCCCGCCGTCCAGCTCGCGCGTCCGCCCGGCGTCGTGGACGAGCGCTGCGGCAACCACGAGGTCGCGGCGGAGCCGTCGGTGGAGCTCAGTTGCGTCGCGAGCCAGCGTCGCGACGGCGACCGTGTGCTCGAGGAGTCCGCCTGCGTAGCGGTGGTGACCGTCCGGCGTTGCGGGGAGCGAGCGGAGGCGCTCGCGGAAGGCGAGATCCCCGATGAACGCGTCGACGAGGGCTCGGAGCCCCGGATGCGCGAGCTCGCCCGCCAGGAACTCGAGGAACCCGTCGAGCTCGTCCAGGTCCCGCCGCGTCCCGGGCACCAGCGCGCCGGGCTCGGCCTTCGTCGGCTCGACGGAGCGGACATCGAGCTGGAGCCGGTCTCGGAACCGCTCGACCCGCGCGAGGACGCGAACCGCGTCGCCCTCGCGGAAGCGGGGGTCGAGGAGCTCTACGTCGCTCCAGACGCGCCCCTCGACGTGGCCGGTTGCGTCTGCGAGCTCGAGCGCGAGGTACGCGCGACCCGCGCGCGTTCGCAGGCGCCGCTTGCGGGTCACCGCGAAGACGCCCTCGATGACGCGGTCCTCGACGAGGTCGGCGATGCGGACGGCGGTGTCGTCGGGGAGACGCGTCGCAACGTGCTCGAGGGCGACGCTCACGCCTCGAGTCTAGGCGGCGCGACGGACGCGCCTCGCGCGGCGGGCCTCGCGCGTGACCCTCCCCCCCGGGGCCCCCTACTGGTGTTCCCCCTCGCGGTTCAGCGTACGGAGAAGCAGCGCGCCCGTGGCGCGCCGAACGTGCCGACTCTTCGCCTCGAGCGTGCCGTACGAGGGACGGCGCTCGGGTCGCTGGGCGAGCGACGGCGTTCGGTAGCCTGGCGGCCCGGTGGCCCACCTGAAGCCGTTCCGCGCGCTCCGCTACGACACCCGGCGCGCCGGGCCGCTCGAAACGCTCGTCGCCCCGCCGCACGACGTCATCTCGCCCGACCTCCGCGATCGCCTGCTCGCCGCGAGCCCGTACAACGTCGTCCGGCTTCTCCATCCCGACAGCCCTGCGGACGCTGCGCGGGCTCTCGACGCGTGGAAGGGTTCCGGCGTCCTCGTCCGCGAGATCGACCCCGCCGTGTGGCTCCTCGAGGAGGAGTTTCCCGGCCCGGACGGCATGCCGCATACACGCCGCGGGCTCGTCGTGCGGATCCGGCTCGAGCCGTACGCGGCCGGCGTCGTTTTCCCGCACGAGCGGACGGTCGGGCGCCAGAGGGAGGCGCGGCTCGCGCTCCTGCGCGCGGTGCGGACGAAGCTCTCGCCCGTCCTCCTCCTTCACGAGGGCCAGCCGCCCGAGCCGACGCCCGGGCGCCCGCCCGAGCTAGAGGTCGAGTTCGACGGCGTTACGAGCCGCCTCTGGCGGATCACCGACCCGGCTGAGCGCGGCCGGGCGCTCGCGCGCGTCCGCGGCGCCGTGATCATCGCGGATGGGCATCACCGCTACGAGACGGCGCTCCGCCTGCACCAGGAGGAGGGAACCGCGGAGACCGCCTACCTGCTCGCCGCCCTCGTCAGCCGCAACGACCCGGGCGTCGTCATCTTCCCGACGCACCGGGTGGCGTCGGGGCGCGTTCCGGAGCTGAACGGCCGCTTTCACGTCACGACGCTCGACGGCGGCGCGATCGAGGCGCTCGATCGCCTCCGCCGCGTTCCGCGCGACCGGCCCGCGTTCGTCGTGCTGCGGCGCGAGGGAGCCGTGCTGGCGGAGGCGGACCCCGAACGCGGTCCGCTCGGCGTCCTCGACACCACAGCGCTCGCGCAACTTCCGCTCGAAGACGTTCGCTACACGCCGAGCGCGGCCGAGGCTGAGCGAGCCGTTCGCTCCGGGAGCGCGTCGGCCGCGTTCCTCGTCCGCGCGCCCACGATCGAGCAGGTCGAAGCCGTGGCGCTCGCCGGCGAGACGATGCCCGAAAAGAGCACTTACTTCTTCCCGAAGCTGACGAGCGGCCTCCTCTTCGCACCGCTCGACGAGTGAAGCGGTTTCTCGAGCTCCACGCCGGAGAAACGCCTGCTGAGCGCGTCTGCCGGGTCCCGGACGCTCGAACGTGAACGGCCGCAACGAAGCCGCGGGCGCATGGGAAACCGTCTGCCGGGAGGCCGGCTCGGCGGTCATGCGGGCTCTCGCCGAGCTGCCGACCCGTTACGAGCGAGAGCCGAAGGTCGGCGCCGGCATGGGCGGCGATGAGACGACCGCAATCGACCAGGCGGCCGAGGACGCGGTCGTGCGCGTCCTCGAGCGGCTCGCGGTTCCGCTGACGCTCGTCTCGGAGGAGCTCGGCGAGACGGCTATCGGCGGGAGCGGCGGCGACGACCTCCGCGTCGTCCTCGACCCGATCGACGGCAGCCTCAATGCCAAGCGCGGGATCCCTTTCTTCGCCCTGTCGATCGCGATCGCCGACGGGCCGACCATGGCGGACGTCTTCTTCGCGTACGTCTACGACTTCGGCACGGGCGAGGAATGGACGGCTGCCCGTGGCGAGGGCGCGCGGCTCGACGGCCTCGCGCTGGACGGGCCGGGACCGAAGGACGACGTCGAGGTCCTCGTGATCGAGGCGACGCGGACCGATCTCCTCGCCGACAAGGTCGCCGGGATGGTCGGCCTCGCCTACCGCGCGCGCGTCCTCGGCTCGCTCGCACTCGCGCTCTGCCACCTCGCCGCCGGCCGCGTCGACGCGGTGTGCTCGCTGAAGCCCGCCCGCAGCGTCGACATCGCCGCCGCCCAGCTGCTCGTGCGCGAGCGGGGGCTCGCGATCGAGCTGCCCGAAGACGTGCGCTTCACGGACGCGCGCCTCGACGTCGTCGCCCGCTCGCGCGTCGTCGCAGCCGCGACCGTCGAGACGTGCAGCGAGCTCTTCGAGCGGCTCGCGGGCGGCCCCGCGAACGACTGACCGCGCCTGTCAGCGGGGCGCGAGGCGGACGGGAACTCGAACCTGGTGCGGCGGCGTGCCCGTCCCGGCCGCGTCGTCGTCGTGGACGAGGATCGTGCCCGCCTCCGTCTCGCGGACGCGGAACCCGACCGGGACCGAGAATTCGCCTCGGCAGCCGGTCCCGCACGTCGCCGTGGTGAAGGTGTGGGCGAGCTCGCGCCCATTCGCGCCGAGCACGCGGACGGTGACGTTCGCCTCGAAGACGTTCGCGCTGCCTGACACCGTTACGGGGCTCGTCACCCTCTCACCCGGCGTCGGCGACTCGACCACGATCGCCGGAAGACCGGCCTCGCCGTCGTCTCCGGTCCGCGTCTCCGCCGTCGCGCCCGGTTCGGCGACCGTCGCGGTGCTCGTTCCCTCGTCGCTGCCGCAGCCGGACGCGGCCAGAACGAGCGCGAGCGCCGGGACGCTCAGGAGCCTCGGACGTACCCCGCCCATAGCCGTGAAGCGTACGGCCCCAGCCGTCGACCTGCCCGTCTGCAGGCGTTTCCGGACGGAATACGCTGCTAGGCTGGCAGCGTGGAGCCCTCGCGCGAGCAGATCGCGAAGGCGCTCGAGCAGGTGATCGACCCCGAGCTCGGGCGCTCCGTCGTCGAACTCGACATGGTGCGGCGGATCGACGTCGCCGGCCGGCGGGTCGGGGTCGAGCTCGCGCTCACCGTCCCGGGCTGCCCGCTTCGCGCGAGCTTCGAGAGCCAAGTCGAACGGGCGCTTGCTCCGCTCGACGGCGTCGAGCAGGTCGAGCTCTCGTTCACGGTCATGACGCCGGAAGAACGAGCGGCGCTCACGCAGCGCCTGCGCGGAGGCGTCGCGCAGCGAACACCCGGGATCTCCGTCGACGCGAAGACGCGCGTCATCGCGGTCGCGAGCGGCAAGGGCGGGGTCGGAAAGTCGTCGCTCGCGGCCAACCTCGCGGCGGCGTTCTCGAGCCTCGGCCGGCGGACGGGGATCCTCGACGCGGACGTCTACGGCTACTCGATCCCGCACATGCTCGGGATCCACCAGCGGCCGGTCGCGGTGGACAAGATGATCCTGCCGCCGCTTCGCGGCGACCTGAAGGTCATGTCGATCGGGTTTTTCCTCGACGCGAACTCGCCCGTCATGTGGCGGGGCCCGATGCTGCACCGGGCGCTCGAGCAGTTTCTCTCCGACGTGCACTGGGGCGACCTCGAGGTGCTCGTCGTCGACATGCCGCCGGGGACGGGCGACGTCGCGATCTCGCTCGGCCAGCTCCTGCCGCGCGCGGAGGCGCTCGTGGTCACCACGCCGCACCGCGCCGCGCAGCAGGTCGCGGTCCGCGCGGCACAGATGGCGCGGAAGACCAACATGCGCCTGCTCGGGGTCGTCGAGAACATGGCGTACATGGCGGCGACCGGCGAGGAGCTCTTCGGCTCGGGCGGCGGCGAGGCGCTCTCGCAGGAGATCGAGGCGCCCCTTCTTGCGCGCATCCCGTTCGACCCCCGCCTCGCGGCGCTCGCGGACGAGGGCGAGCCGATCGTCGTTGCCGAGCCCGCGAGCGAGGTCTCGCAGGCGATCCTCGACCTCGCCCGCGCGGTCGACGAGACGCGGCGCGAGCAGGGCGTCGGGATCGTCAAGGCGCTGCCGCTCGTCGCTCGCTAAGCGGCGTCGCGGTTAGCCGGTGCTGCCGGTCTCGTCGTGCGGTGCGCCGACGGGCTTCGACTCCGGCGAGCCGCGCTGGCGGAGGTAGACCGCGAAGACGGCCATCGTCCCGACCGCGAGGAACTCAGACTGCCAGTTCTGGAGCGTCCTCTCCCAGAAGTCCGGCCGCGTCACGTAGGTCGCCCACGAGACGGTCGGCTCGCGGTGCGCCTCCTGCTCGTCGTTGTACTCCGTCCAGCCGGTGACGGACTGCGCGAACCACGAGGCGACGAAGATCGTCCCGAACGCGATGAGGAGCGAGTTCTCGTAGAGGCGCGTGCGCCAGCCGCCGGGTCTCGCCCAGCGCGGCGAGCCGCGCTCCGCGTGCGACCCGACCTTCTGCATCTCGTCGCTCTCGAGCCCCGCCTGGTCGAGCTGCTTCGACTCGGGCGAGCCCTGCTGGAGCAGCCAGACCGTCGCGAGGATGAAGAGGAAAAACTGGAGCCACTCCGACTGCCAGTTCTCGAGCACCGCGACGCCGAACGGGGACGAGCGGACGTAGCGCCACCAGCCGATCTCGTTCTGGTCGTGCGCGCTCTGTCTCTCGTTGTACTCGTGGAGCCCCACGATCGACTGCGCGACGATCGTGGCGAGGAAGATCGCGAGGAAGAAGAGGGAGAGCGAGTTCGCCCGGAGGGACCTGGTCACAGGTGGCGCAGGCCGACGACGATGTAGAAGGCGATCCCGGCCGCGACCAGCGTCACGTACGTCGCGAACATCACGCGCACTGCGCGGAACCTAGCCGCGTCCCCGGACGGCTAGGGACGGCTAACCGGCCAGCGCGTACGCGATCGCCGCGACGACCACCGCGAAGAAGAAGAGCGCCACGCCCACGGCTACCGCCTTCGCGCTCGCAGGTGCTGCGTGACTCGTCTCGTCCTTCGCCACGAGCTTACGCCGCGGCCTGGAGAGCCTCGATGAGCTCGTCCTTGGACATGTCGGCGCGCCCCTTGACGTCGAGCTCCTTCGCGCGCTCGTAGAGCTCGTCCTTCGAGAGCTTCTCGAGCTCGCCGTCGGGCGACGCCGCGGCGCCGCTCCCGGACGCGGTCCCGCCGCGGGCGCGCGTGCCCGAGCGCCGCCGCTGGGCGGCCTCGAGGCTCGCGCGAAGCGCCGCCATCAGATCCGGCGTCTCTTCGGGCTCCTCGCGCGGCTCGCGGCGCGTCTCCTTGCCCGTCCGCTTCGCCTTGATGATCTCGCAGAGCGCGTCTCGGTACGTGTCCTCGTACCTCTCGGGCTCGAAGTGCCCGGAGAAGCTCTCGATCAGCTGCCCTGCCATCTCGAGCTCCCGGTCGTCCACCTTCGCGCGCTTCGGCGCGACCTCGTCGACGTGCCGGATCTCGTCCGCGAAATACATCTTCTCGAGCGCGATGACGCCCTCCCGGACCCGGAGGCACCCGAGATGCTGCTTGTCGCGCATCACGTATTTCGCGATCGCGGCGAGCCCCGACCGCTCCATCGCCTGGACGAGGAGGGCGTAGACCTTCTCCGCGTTCTCCTGCGGGCCGAGGTAGTACGTTCGCTCGAAGTAGATGGGATCGATCTCCTCGTACGGGACGAAATCCCGGATGTCGATCGTCTTCAGGTTGTCGGCCTCCGCGGCTTCGAAGTCCTCGTCCGTCATGTAGACCCACTCGCCCTTCTCGTACTCGAACGCCTTGACGATCTCGTCGTCGGCGACCGGCTTCTCCTCCGCCTTGCAGATCTTCTGGTAGCCGATCCGGCTGCCGTCCGGCTCGTGGACGTAGTTGAAGTGGAGGTCCTTCTCGTCGATCGCGCTGTACATGCGAACGGGGACGTTGACGAGCCCGAACGAGACGGCGCCGGTCCAGATCGCGCGAGGCATGTCGAGGTTGTGCCTCGGCCAACGAGGGACGAAACCGAGGCCCGTAAGCGGCGGCAGTCGGTTGGGTAGATTCCGCGGCGCGTTGAGACGGCGCGCGATCGTCCAGATGGTGGTCATCGGCACCGTGGCCGGGATCGCGACGGGCGGAATCGCCTACTTCATCCCGTGGCTTCCGGATCAGGCGTCGCGCGAGGCCTCGAAGATCGACGGGGTCTACTGGTTCGTGACGATCGTGTGCGCGCTCATCTTCGCGCTCGTCGCGGGCGTCTCGCTGTATGCGGGCTGGAAATTCCGCGCACCGCCCGACGACATGGACGACGGCTCGCCGATCCACGGCCACACGGGGCTCGAGATCACATGGACGGCGATCCCGGCCGCGCTCGTGATCGCGATGTCCGTGTTCAGCGGGGTCGTCCTCGCGCAGGTCGAGGACATTCCGGACGATCACCGCGTCGTCCGCGTCACGGGACAGCAGTTCGCGTGGAAGTTCACCTACCCGGATCTCGACCGCACCACGGGCGAGCTCGTACTGGAGGTGAATCGACCCGTCCGGCTGGTCTTGACGGCGGAGGACGTCATCCACTCGTTCTGGGTGCCCGAGTTCCGCATGAAGCAGGACGCGGTTCCCGGCGTCGAGACGAGGACGGTCGTCACGCCGACCAAGACGGGCACGTATCCAGTCGTCTGCACGGAGCTCTGCGGCCTCGGCCACGCGACGATGCGCTCGTGGGCGCGTGTCCTGAGCGCCGAGGACTACGAGCGCTGGGCCGCGGAGGCCGCGGAGCAGGCCGGTGGCCAGACGCAGACGGGCGAGACGGAGACCGGCGAGACGACGACCGGGGAAGAGGGCGGCGGTGGCTAGTCTCCGTGCCGCCAATGCACGTCGGCCCCTGGCCCGCGATCACGCGGTGCCAGAGCCCATTCTCGCCCTTGGCAAGGCCGGCCAGCCTTCTCTGCGGACGAGTGCGACCTCTGGCTTGGTGCGCGCGACCCAGGAACTCGACAGCATCACGGGGACGGGGACTAGGCTTTCGGTCGTGCGCCGGGGGGCTCGCTGATGGCGGTCGTCCACGAGGAGGTCGGTCACGTGGAGCACGCGCCGCCGCCCGCGCCGCGGACGGGGTGGCGGCGCTGGACGGCCGGCGGCTGGCTGCGGACCGCCTGGCTCGTACCGCTCGCGTTCATTCTCACGCCGGTGCTCGTGCTCGCGGCCCGGCACGGCCTCGGCTACCCGTCGAGCCCCTTCAGCGTCCTCAACCCGCTCGACGACTCGGGGCTGAACGAGGACTTCTGGCAGTTCGCCCAGCCCGATCTCCAGCCGCTCATCACGGTGTGGACCGTTCTCGTTCCCGTCGCCTTCCTGGTCGGGATCGGCGGCTTCGACTACTGGTCGTACTGGATCTCGGGTCGCCCGACGCGGCCCGAGGATCACTCGGGCCATGGGGCCAGGCGCTGGCAGGACTACTTCCGCGTCAACACCGACCACAAGGTCATCGGGATCCAGTACCTCGTCACGACGATCTTCTTCTTCATCGCGGGCGGCCTCATGGCGATGTTCATGCGGGCGGAGCTCGCGCAGCCTGGGATGCAGTACGTCGACCCGCAGGGCTTCAACGGCCTCTTCTCGGTCCACGCCTCCCTGATGATCTTCCTCTTCATCATCCCCGCGTTCGCCGGGATCGGGAACTACGTGATCCCGCTCATGATCGGCGCGCCGGACATGGCGTTCCCACGCCTGAACGCGCTCTCGTTCTGGCTCCTGCCGATCGCCGGCCTCATGATGATGTCGAGCTACCTGGTCGGCCCCTTCGCGGCGGGGTGGACGAACTACGTCCCGCTCGCCGTCCAGCAGCCCGAGGGCAACCTGATGTTCCAGATGGGCGTCCAGTGGGCTGGTGCCTCATCGATCATGACCGCCCTCAACTTCCTGGTCACGATCATCACGATGCGTGCACCAGGGATGTCCTTCTGGCGCCTTCCGCTTCTCGTCTGGGCCAACTTCGCGACGTCGACGCTCGTCGTCATCGCGACGCCGTTCATCGCCGGCTCGCAGTTCTTCATCCTCTTCGACCGCGTCCTCCACACGAACTTCTTCGACTTCGCGGAGGGCGGGTACGCGATCGGCTACCAGCACATTTTCTGGTTCTACTCGCACCCGGCCGTGTACATCATGATGCTGCCCGGGTTCGGGATCGCCTCGGAAGTGATTTCCGTCTTCGCGCGCAAGCCGATCTTCGGCTACCGGCTCATGGCGCTCTCGCTGATGGCGATTCTCATCCTCGGCTTCTCGGTCTGGGCGCACCACATGTTCGTGAGCGGCATGGCCTCGTGGCTGCGCGTCCCGATGATGGTGACGACGATGATCATCGCGGTCCCAACCGGCATCAAGGTCTTCTCGTGGCTCGCGACGCTCTGGGAGGGGCGGATCCACTTCAAGACGCCCATGCTGTTCGGCTTGGGGTTCGTGTCGATGTTCGTGATCGGCGGGCTCTCGGGGATCTACCTCGGCTCCGTCCCGATCGACATCCACGCGAGCGACACGTACTTCGTCGTCGCGCACATCCACTACGTCCTTTTCGGCGGTTCGCTCTTCACGATCTTCGCTGGGCTCTATTACTGGTTCCCGAAGATGACGGGGCGGATGTACAACGAGACACTCGGGAAGGTCCACTTCTGGATGACCTTCATCGGGTTCAACGTCACGTTTTTCCCGATGCACTGGATCGGGTCGCAAGGGATGCCGCGGCGCGTCGCCGACTACGACCCGATGTTCGCGAACTGGAACCTCGCGATCTCGATCGCCTCGTTCTTCCTCGGCGCCTCGACGCTTGTCTTCCTCTACAACCTGATCGTCAGCTGGCGGCGCGGGGAGCCCGCGCCCTCGAACCCGTGGCGGGCGCTCACGCTCGAATGGCAGGTTTCGTCGCCGCCGCCGATCTTCAACTTCGACGCGATTCCGCAGGTCGTCGGAAGCCCCTACGAGTACGGCGTCCGGGGTGCTCGGCACGCCGTGATGAACGGCAAGCCGGTCGAGGAGGGGCGAAAGCCGGCCCCAATGGAGGAGACGGTGCCCTGATGGAAGCGGCGGCGACGCCGGGCGGAGCGGCGCGAGCGCGCCCGCGGCACATCCTCGTCGTCGCGAACGAGACGGTCGTCGGGCGCACGCTCCTCGACGCGGTTCGCAAGCGGGCCGCCGAGGGGCCGATCCGCGTCACCGTCATCTGCCCGCAGAACGCCCCGCGCGCGGGCTTCGTCGTCTACCAGGACGAGCGCCGTTCCGCGGCGGAACGGCGCCTCCGGCGGACGCTCGACCTTCTCCACGAGGCCGGGATCGCGGCGCGCGGGGCGGTCGTAGACCCCGATCCGCTGCAGGCGATCAAAGACGCGCTGCATGAGTACCGGCCCGACGAGATCATCATCTCGACACACCCCGAGAGCCTCGGGTCGACCTGGCTGCGCGGAAACCTGATCGACCGGGCCCGGAAGGCGGCAGGCGACATCCCGGTGGAGCACGTCGTCGTCGATCTCACCGAGCCGCGCGAGCGAACCCACGTGCTCGTAATCGGAAGCCAGACGGTGGTCGCCGAGCCCGTGCTCGAAGCCGTCCGCGAGCGCGCCGCCCAGTCGCCGGCGGAGTTCACCGTGGTCGTTCCGGCGGAACCGCCCGGCGCCGAGCGGCGCGTCGACAAGACGCTCGTGCGGCTTCGCGCCGCCGGGGTTGAGGCGACCGGCCACGTGGGCGATCCCGATCCCGTCTGCGCGGTCGTCAACGCGCTCCACGACGAGCCCGTGGACGAGATCATCATCTCGACGTTTCCGCGGGAGACCTCCGGGTGGCTGCGGCGCGACGTGCTCGGCCGGATCAGGAAGCACACGGACGTGCCGATCCGCCACATCGAGGTGCCGCGCGAAGAGGCCGAGGCAGCGGCCGCCCCGTCCTGACCGATGGCGACGGCCGCGCACGCGCACGAGCACCCGCCTCCGGCGAACGCGAGCTCGCGCGTCGATGCGCGCCTCCTCGGGATCTACATCTTCATCGCGTCCGAGGTGATGCTCTTCGGGTCATTCTTCACGGCTTACTTCTTTGCCCGCGTGGTCGTGCAGAACGAGACGTGGCCGCCCGAGGGCTTCGAACTCCCCGTCTACCTCGCGCTCGTGAACACGATCATCCTCGTCACGTCGAGCTTCACGATGCACTGGGCTCTCCAGTCGATCAAGCGCAACTACCGGGCGGGCCTCGTCGCGGGGCTCACGCTCACGTTCCTCCTCGGGCTCACGTTCCTCCTCATCCAGATCCGCGAATACACGCGGATCGGCTTCGCCCCGAACGACCTCGCGTTCGGTTCGACCTTCTACGGCCTGACCGGCCTTCACGGCGCGCACGTGTTCGTCGGGCTCAACCTGCTCGCGTACGCGCTGATCCGCGCCGTCCGGGGCCACTACGGGCCGAAGGAGCACGAGCACCTCGGCGTCGAGATCCCGGGGATCTACTGGCACTTCGTGGACGTAATGTGGATCGTGGTGTACGTCACGGTCTACGTCGTGTAGGGGCCGGCACGACCGGCCCGCTCGCCCGCCGATGAAGAACCCCCTCCGGACCGAGGCGGAGGCGTTCTCGTTCGTGCTCGTCGTCGGTGCGCTCGCGCTCGCGGTCGCGCTCGCGGCCGTCTTCGGCGGCGGACCGGTCGCGCTGGCCGTCTTCCTGGCGCTGACAGTCGGCGTCGCGGCCGGGCTCTACCTCCGGAGCGAGCCGAAGGAGCCGGAGCGGGCCGTCTGGGAGCGGCGCGCCGACGGGCGGAGTCGGATCCTCGTCGTCGCCAACGAGACGGTCGCCGGGACGGCGCTTCGGAAGGAGATCGTGCATCGCGCCGGCCGCGCGGACGCCGACGTGCTGGTCGTCTGCCCCGCCCTCAACACGCGGCTCCGCCACTGGACCTCCGACGAGGATCGGGCCCGGGCCGACGCGCAGGCGCGGCTCGACGCGTCGCTCGCGGCGCTCCGTGAGGCCGACATCAACGCGAGCGGGCACGTCGGCGACGACGACCCGCTCCAGGCGATCGACGACGCGATGCGGACCTTCGGCGCGGACGAGATCATCATCTCGACCCATCCGCCGGGCCGGTCGAACTGGCTCGAGAAGGACCTGGTCGGTCGCGCGCGCGAGCGCTTCAACTGCCCGATCTCCCACGTCGTCGTCGACCTCGCGCACGAGCGCGCGCAGGCCGAGGCGCGCGCGCGCGCCTGAGACGCGTCGTGCCGAGCCGTGTCTGGGGTCAGACCCCGGCCCTGGCCCGGCGCGACGTAGCTGCCGGAGCCGTGTCTGGGGTCAGACCCCGGCCGTGGCCCGGCGGGACGCGTCGTAGCGAGCGAGGAGCCGCCTAGCGGCCCTGGCGCGCCTGGACGACGTACTCGGCAAGCGCGCGAATCTGCTCGTCGCTCAGCTGGCCGCGGAACGCTGGCATTCCGCCGCCGCCGTTCGCGATCTGCTCGGCGGCGGCCTGGACGTCGACGTTCGACTCGTCGAGACTCGGCCCGACCGTTCCCGTCGTCCCTGCATCGGCGAGCGTGTGGCAGCTTCCGCACGAGGCGGCGAAGATCGCCTTCGGGTCGTCCGTCGCCGGCCCCCGGTCCTCGACGGGCTTGCCGGCCACGCGCGCGACGTAGGAGGCGATCGCGATCCGGTCCTCCTCCGGGAGGTAGGTGTCCGTCCCGGGTTCGTCGAAGTCGGGCATCGGCTCGCCTGGGATCGCCATCTGCTCGAGGACGACCTCGAAGTAGGTGCTCTCCTCGAAGCCCTGCTCGCGCGCGGTGAAGCCGTCGTCGAGGTTGGGCCCGATCTCGCCGGCCGTCCCGGCGTCCCCGAGCACGTGGCACTGGCCGCACTGTTGCTGGAAGAGCTCCCTCCCGCGCTCGACGCTCGCTCCCTCGCGACTCGTCGTCGTCGCTCCGCAGCCCGTCAGCACACCCGCCGCGAGGAGCGCGACGGCGCCGACGAGGGCCGCGACCCTACGCCTCCGCCGCGGTTTCGAGCTTCTCAACAGCTTCGTTCCGCGTCGCATAGATCGGGAAGACCTTGTCGAGGCCGGTGATCTCGAAGATCTTCGCGATGTTCCGATCGCTGCAAACGAGCGAGAGCTGGCCGCCGTTCGGGCGAAGCCGCTTGACGCCGCCGACGAGGACGCCGAGCGTCGTCGAGTCGATGAACGTCGTGTCGGTGAAGTCGATGACGACGTCTCTGCCGCCCTGACCGACGATTTCGAGGAGCTGCTGCTTGAACTCGGGCGCCGTGTAGAGGTCGACCTCACCCGAGAGCGCGATCAGGTACGCATCGTCCCGCAGCTTCTCCGTCTTGATGTCGAAGTTCATCCCGTCCCCCACAACTCGCCGCTCGCCGCGGCGCGTACCTTACCCCGAAGGCGACGACTCGGCGGCGCCGACCGTCGGGACGGCCGGGCTCTGCCCGGGCGTCCGTCGGAAGCGACCGGACCGCCGCGACGGACGTCAACCGCGGCGACTTCTACGGCGCGCCCGCCCCCGAGACCGGGCTCGCGGCTTGCTGCTTCAGCTGCTTCACGAGCTGGCGAATCTGCGGCGTTTGCGGCGAGTCCGGCGCGAGCCGGAGATACCGGGTGTACGCGCGGATCGCCTCGGGGAAGTCGTTGGCCTGCTGGGCGGCGAGGCCGAGGGACAGCCAGTTGTTCGCGTCATCGGGCTCGAGCTGCGTCAGCTCGCGCCACGCGGCCGCTTCCTGCCGGCGGGCTTCCTGCGCCTGGGTGAACGCCGTCTGGTACGCCTGGCTCGTCTGCTGCTGGAGGTACTGCGTGATCGGATCGGTTCCGAGCTGTTCCGCGAGCGGCCCGCTCGGGTCGCTCAGCTCGTTCCCGAAGAACGCGGCCGATCCTTCCACCTGCGCGGCCTGAGCGCGCTGCTCCGCCGCGGTCGCCTTGGTCGCGTAGAGGCCGGCGAGCGCCTGGAACGCCTCCGCGTCGTTGGGACGGAGCTTCGTGTAGGCGTCGAGGGCGAGGATCGCCTCGTCGGTGCGCCCCTCGCCCTGGAGCGCGGTGGCGAGCGCGAGCTGTGCCTCGGCGTCGCGCGGGTTCTCGCGAACGCGTTCACGGGCCTGCGCGAGCGACGTCTCCTCCGTCCCGGGCTGGCGGTTGAAGAGGTCCGCCAGGTAGTCGCCGAAGCCCGACCCGAGCCCCGTCCCGACGCCGGCGACGACGAACGCGAGCGCGAATGCGACCGCGAGGAACGCGAACACCCACTTCGCCCGGCGGCGAAGCTTCGGGAAGAACATCAGGTCTTCGGCGCTCGAGGCAGGACGTCGAGCAGGCGGCCGCGGGCTTCTGCGGCTGCGCGTCTGAGCTCGTGCCATGCCGTTCCTCCCTTCCTGTACCGCTCTTCGCCGCCGACGAGGGTGAGCTGCACCCGCTCCGGAGAGCCGCCGAAGACGATCGCGGCGGCCGGGTCCTCCCAGGGCAGGTACGGCGACCCGGAGAGCGAGACGACCGCGAGGTCGGCGCGCTTCCCCGGCGCGAGCGACCCGACCTCGTCGGCGAGCCCGAGCGCACCCGCGGCGCCAAGGGTAGCGAGTTCGAGCGCGTCCTCGGCCCGGAGAGCGTCCGGCCGCTCGCCACGCGCGCGCGCGGCGTAGATCGCGGTGCGCATCTCCTCGAACATGTCGAACGAGGGCGTGGACGCGGGGCTGTCGGTTCCGAGGCCGACCCGGATCCCGGCTGCGCGGAGCTCGGCGACGGGAGCGATCCCGCATCCGAGAAGCGCGTTCGAACGCGGGCAGTGCGCCACGGCGACGTCGTGCCTCGCGAGGAGCTCGATTTCCTCCTCGTCGACCTTGACGCAGTGGGCGGCGACGACTCGGCGCTCGAGCAGCCCCTGAGCCGCGAGGTGGCGGACCGGCGTCGTGCCCGGCGGGACGACGTCGCTGACGGCGGCGATCGGGCCCTCGCCGCGCGCAAGGTAGTCGAGCTCGTCGGCCGATTCCGCGACGTGGGTCGCGACGGGGAGCCCGAGCGCGTACGCCTGCCGGTAGACGTCGACGCCGACCGAGTACGGCGCATGTGGGGAGACGCCGAGGCGGACGCGTTCCGATAGCACGGCGTCCACGCGCGCCCGGAGCTCGTCCAAGCGCTCGCTCGCGACGACCGCGTCGGATCCGAAAACCTCGAGAAAGACGAGCGCGCCGAGCCCCAGGTCCGCGGCTGCGTGCGCAGCCGCGCCGCTGAAGCTCGCGTCGCCGACCGTGCCGATCCCCGAGCGAAGGCACTCGGAGGCGCCGAGCCGCGCGATCGCCACGAACTCGCCCCAGCCGATCCGCGCCTTCCGCTCGATATGCGTCGCGAGCCACGGCCCGAACGGGAGGCCGTCTCCGAATCCCGCGTAGACCGCGTACTCGAGGTGGGAGTGCGTGTTCACGAACGCCGGGACGACGATCGCGTCCTCGAACCGCTCACCCTCGCCGATCTCGTCGCGCCGCCCGACCGCGACGATGCGGTCCGCTTCGAGCGCGACGGCGCCGTCCTCGATCGGTGCCCCCTCGACGGGAACGACCCAGTCGGCCGAGACGACGTGATCCGGGCGGGGCATGCCCCGCCCCTACGGTTCGCCGGCCCCGATCAGCGGCTCGCCGAGGAGACCGCGCCGGGCCCATCGTCGCTCGAAGACGACGGCGAGGCCGACTGAGAGCGCGTAGAGGCCGAGCAGGGGAATGACCTCGAACGCGAGCGAGACCGGATCGACCGTCGGAAGCATCGCGGCGGCGATCACGACGAGCGCGACGCCGACACGCCAGTTACGGCGAAGCTGCGCCGACGTGACGACGCCCAGCCGCACGAGCGCGAGGATGAAAGTGGGAAGCTCGAACGCGAGGCCGATGCCGAGGAGCGAGAGGGAGACGAAGGAGTAGTAGTAGCTCGCGCGCAGCTGGATCTCGAACAGATCCGCGTTGTACGTGGTCAGGAACGCCAGCGCCTTCGGCAGGACCACGTAGTAGCCGAAGGCAACGCCGCTCGCGAAGAGCACGGTCGCGAAGAGGACGAAGACGCTCACGACCCGCTCGGTGTGCTGCTCGAACGCGGGCGCAAGGAAGCTCCAGAGCTGCCAGAGGACGACGGGGAGCGCGGCGGCGAAGCCCGCGACGAGGCTTACCTTGACGGTCGTGAAGAAGGGCTCGGTGACGCCGAACGTGACGAGCTCGCCGGCGCGCGCGGCGGGGAGCGGCTCGGCGAGCCAGCGGAGGATGTCGTCCTGGAAGACGAACGCGACCGCGAACCCAGCCGCGACCGCGAGGAGCGCGACGATGATGCGCGACCGAAGCTCGTCGAGGTGCTCGACGAGCGTGACGCTCTCCCCGTGCCGGAGCCGACGCGGGAGCCGCGCCATCGCGAGTGCTAGTGCCCGACCCGCTCGCTCTTCGCCCGCGAAGCGGGCTCAGCGGGAGCAGGCGGCGGCGGCAGCTCGGCCCGCTCCTCCTCGTCGTCCTTGCCGGTCACCGCGTCCTTGAACTCGCGCATCCCGCGCCCCAGCGAGCGTCCCATCTCGGGGAGTCGCCTGGCGCCGAAGAGGAGGAGCAGCACGACGAGGACGATGAGCATCTCTTGCCAGCCGAAGGGACCCACGAGCGGGAGGATATCAGTGCCGGCGTGTCCGGAAACGCTTCGTCGAGCCGCTAGACTGGCTGTTACGAGCGTTCCGCGCTCGCCCTGCAAGCTCCCGAAGGAAGGGCTGTCACAAAGCTTTGTCGTTGCTGGAGATCAAGAACCTGCACGTTGCGCTCGAAGACGGGACCGAGATCGTCCGCGGCGTCGATCTCGCCGTGGACACGAACGAGGTGCACGCGGTCATGGGCCCGAACGGGTCCGGGAAGTCGACGCTCGCGTACGCGATCATGGGCCACCCCGCGTACGAGATCACGGACGGGGAGATCCTGCTCGACGGTGAGAACGTGGTCGAGACGGAGGCGGACGAGCGAGCCCAGCGCGGCCTCTTTCTCGCCTTCCAGTACCCGTACGCCGTCCCGGGCGTCACGGTCGCGAGCTTCCTCCGCTCGGCCGTGAACGCGGTCCGCAAGGCACGCGCGGGCGGCGAGGACGACCCGGTGCCGATTCCCGAGTTCCGGAAGACGCTGACGAGCGCGATGGAAGCGCTCAAGATCCCGAAGGAGATGGCCGGCCGCTACCTGAACGAGGGGTTTTCGGGCGGCGAAAAGAAGCGCGTCGAGATCCTGCAGATGGCTGTCCTGCAGCCACGGATCGCTGTCCTCGACGAGACGGACTCCGGGCTCGACATCGACGCCCTCCGGATCGTCGCCGGCGGTGTCCGCCAGCTCGTCGGTCCCGAGATGGGCGCGCTCGTCATCACGCACTACCAGCGAATCCTCAATTACATCCAGCCCGACTACGTGCACGTCTTCGTGGACGGGCGTATTGCCGCCGAGGGCGGCCCGGAGCTCGCGCACAAGCTCGAGGCCGAGGGCTACGAGGCCTTTGCTCCTGCCGTCGCCGGCGTCGGAGGTGAGTCGTGACCGTTACTGAGACCGAGATCGTCAAGGGGATCGGCTCCGACTACGAGGTCAAGTACGGCTTCTCGGTCCCCGAGGACTATTTCTTCAAGTCGGGCAAGGGGCTCTCGCACGAACTGGTTGACGCGATCTCCTCGCACAAGGACGAGCCGGACTGGATGCGGAAGTTCCGGCACAAGAGCCTGGACTACTTCCTCGCGCGTCCGCTTCCGACCTGGGGCGGCGACGTCGCGCAGATCGACTTCGACGACATCTACTACTACATCCGCCCGACCGAGAAGCAGGCCGCGTCGTGGGAGGAGCTTCCCGACGACATCCGCACAACCTGGGACCGGCTCGGGATCCCGGAGGCGGAGAAGAAGTACCTCGCCGGGGTCGGCGCTCAGTACGAGTCGGAGGTCGTCTACCACAAGCTCAAGGAGGAGCTCGAGCGCCAGGGCGTCGTCTTCCTCGACATGGACTCGGGCCTCCGCGAGCACGAGGATCTCGTCCGCGAGTACTTCGGCAAGGTCGTCCCGCAGAACGACAACAAGTTTGCCGCCCTCAACTCGGCCGTGTGGTCGGGCGGCTCCTTCATCTACGTGCCGCCGGGCGTCAAGGTGGACATGCCGCTGCAGGCGTACTTCCGCATCAACGCGGCCAACATGGGCCAGTTCGAGCGGACCCTCATCATCGTCGACGAGGACGCGTACGTGCACTACGTCGAGGGCTGCACCGCGCCGATCTACACGACTGACTCGCTCCATTCCGCAGTGGTCGAGATCATCGTGAAGCCGGGCGCTCGCTGCCGGTACACGACGATCCAGAACTGGTCGACGAACGTCTACAACCTCGTCACGAAGCGGGCGATGGCCTACGAGAACGCGACGATGGAATGGGTCGACGGGAACCTGGGCTCGAAGCTCACGATGAAGTACCCGGCGATCTGGCTCATGGGCGAGGGCGCCCACGGCGAAGTTCTGTCGATCGCGTTCGCGGGCGAGGGCCAGCACCAGGACGCGGGCGGCAAGTGTGTCCACGTCGCGCCGAACACGTCGTCCGTCATCACCTCGAAGTCGATCTCCAAGAACGGCGGGCGGGCCGGCTACCGCGGGCTCCTCGAGGTGGCGAAGGGTGCGGCCGGCTCGCGTTCGAAGGTGGTCTGCGACGCGCTCATCCTCGACGAGGCCTCGCGCTCCGACACCTACCCGTACATCCGGATCGACGAGAACAACGTCGACATCGGGCACGAGGCGACGGTCTCGAAGATCGGCGAGGAGCAACTCTTCTACCTGATGTCGCGGGGGCTCTCCGAGGCGGAGGCCAGCGCGATGATCGTGAGCGGTTTCGTCGAGCCGATCACGAAGGAGCTTCCGCTCGAATACGCGGTCGAGATGAACCGGCTGATCCAGCTCCAGATGGAAGGCTCGGTCGGCTAGCTCGGCGTGCTGGAAGTCGAGCGCGTCGATTTCATCGGTGTGCCGGTGCGCGACGTCGCACGGGCGCGCGAGTTCTACGGCGAGACGCTCGGGCTACGCGAGAGCACGCCGCCGGACACCTCGTGGCCCGAGTTCGAGACCGGGAACGTGACGCTCGGCATCTTCCAACCGGAGCGGGTGGGCCGCCCGTTCGCGTCGAGCCCTGCCCCGATCGCGCTGCGGGTGGCCGACGTCGCCGACGCGCGCCGGCGGCTCGAGGACGCAGGCGTCTCCTTCGAAGGCGACATCGTCGACAGCGGGGTTTGCCACATGGCGTTCTTCGAAGACCCGGACGGGAACGCGCTCATGCTCCATCATCGGTATGCGCCCCGCAACTAGGGCGCAGGCGCTCGAGCGCTACCGCGCGCTCCCGCTTCCGGACGCGAGCGACGAGCACTGGCGCTTCACGGATCTCCGAGGATTCGATCCGGACGCGTTCAGTGCGAACGGCGCGAAGGCCGTCGCGCCGGCCGAGTCGATCCTCGAGCTCGACGCGGCCGCGGTAGTCACGGTGACCGAGGCGGGGCTCGAGGTCGAGCAGGCGGCCGCCGGGATCGAGATCGCGCCGCTTGGGGATCACGAGCTGCTCGGCACCCTGGTCGACGCGGACGAGAAATTCGCCGCGCACAACGCGGCGATGTGGGAGACGGGGCTGCTCGTACGCGTCCCGCAGGGGGTCGTGCTCGAGAAGCCGGTCTACGTGCGGGTCACGAACGGGAACGAGGGCGGCTCGCTGTTCTGGCGCCTGCTCATCGTCTGCGAGCCCGGCTCGAGGCTCTCGTTCATCGAGGAGTACGCCTCCGCCTCGCGCGGGCTCTCGGGATACTCGAACGCGGTCACCGAGCTTTTCGTGGGGCAGACGGCGAAGCTCGAGTACGTCTCGATCCAGAACCTCTCGGCCGAGACGTGGCACTTCGCGAACCACCATGCACGGGTCGAGCGCGACGCCGAGCTCGACTGGGTCGCCGGCGGCTTCGGCTCGAAGAAGGGCAAGGTGAGGATCCAGAACGACCTCGCCGGCCAGGGCGCGACGTCGCGCGTGACGGGCGCCTACTTCGCGGACGGCTCGCAGCACCTGGACTACGACACGTTCCAGGAGCACATCGCCCCGTCGACGACGTCCGACTTCGCGTTCAAGGGCGCGCTGCGCGACCGGGCGACCTCCGTGTGGCGCGGGATGATCCGCGTCGAGCCCGACGCGCAGAAGACGAACGCCTACCAGGAGAACCGCAACCTCCTTCTCTCCGAGCAGGCGCACGCCGACTCGATCCCGGGGCTCGAGATCATGGCGAACGACGTCCGCTGCACGCACGGCGCGACGATCAGCCAGGTCGACCGCGACGAGCTCTTCTACTGCATGGCGCGCGGCCTGACGCGCGGCGAGGCGGAGCGCCTGATCGTCCGCGGTTTCTACCAGGAGATCTTCGACCGGATCGACTTCGATCCCGTCAGGGAAGCGCTCCAGGCCGCGCTCGAGGCCCGCATCCCCGCCGCGTAAGTCTCGCTGCTACGCTGATCCCCGAAGACCAAGAACGCGAGTTCGGTTCGGCCTACGCCTTCCTTACCCGTTCGTGACGTGGTGAAGGAGGTGTTTCCATGGCAACCGGGACCGTGAAGTGGTTCAACGATTCGAAGGGGTACGGGTTCATCACGCCCGATGAGGGCGCGAAGGACCTCTTCGTCCACCACTCGAACATCGCCGGCGAGGGGTACAAGACCCTCACCGAGGGCGCGCGCGTCGAGTACGAGCAGCGCGAAGGTGCGAAGGGGCCCGAGGCGACGCAGGTCGCCCCGACCGTCTAGACACCCGCGTTCGGGGCCGCGTCCGCACGGCGCGTCGCGGCCCCGAGCTTGCGGCCACAGAAAGGAAGGCATGGCGGAAGAGAAGCTCGAGATGGAGGGAGAGGTCGTCGAGGCCCTTCGAAACCGAATGTTCCGGGTGCAGCTCGACAACGGCCACGAGACGCTCGGCTACTGCGCAGGGAAGATGCGCCGCTACCGGATCCGGATCTTCCCGGGCGACCGCGTCAAGATCGAGGTCTCGCCCTACGACCTGAATCGCGGCCGCATCGTCTACCGCTACAAATAGGCACGTGACCGAGTTCGAGCACGAGCGAGACGAGGATTTCACGGACGAGGCGGCCGAGGCGACCGAGGAGGCTCGGCGGCGCGCAGCCGAGGAAGGGCGGACGATCGAGGACCAGCCCGAGTCGGGGCGCGTCGCGGACGACGAGAACTCCGACGACGAGCCGACCGCCTACTGAGGCCCCGCTGTAGCCCGAATCTCGGGCGGTACGATGGCCTGGTGGCCGTCTCGCCCGAGCTTCAGCTGGATCCGCACGCCCTCCGGGGAGACTTCCCGATCTTCGAGCGGCCGATGAGCGGGAAACCGCTCGCGTACCTCGACTCCGCGGCGTCCTCGCAGAAGCCGCGGCGGGTCCTGGACGCGATGAGCGAGTTCTACGAGTCCTCGTACGCGAACATCCACCGGGGCGTCTACGAGCTCGCGGAGCGCTCGACGGAGGCGTACGAGGGCGCGCGCGAGAAGCTGCGAGCGTTTTTGAACGCGCCGTCCGAGCGCGAGGTCGTCTTCACGCGCAACGTCACGGAAGCGCTCAACCTGGTCGCCTACGGCTGGGGGCTCGACAACCTCGGACCCGGGGACGTGGTCGTCGCGACGGAGATGGAGCACCACTCGAACTTCGTCCCGTGGCAGTACATCGCCGAGCGGACGGGTGCCGAGTTCGCCGTCGTCCCGGTCGACGGCACGGGCGAGCTCCAGCTCGATGCGCTCGACGGCATCGCGGCGCGGGGACAGGTGAAGGTCGTCGCATGCGTCCACGTCTCGAACTCGCTCGGCACGATCAACCCCGTCGAGCGCCTCGTCGCCTGGGCCCACGACCAGGGCGCGATCGCGGTGGTCGACGCGGCGCAGGCAGCCCCCCACCGCCCCGTAGACGTGCAGGCGCTCGGTTGCGACTTCCTCGGGATCACCGGGCACAAGATGTGCGGGCCGACGGGGATCGGCGTCCTCTGGGGCCGACGGGAGCTGCTCGAGCGCATGTCCCCGTTCGAGCTCGGCGGCCACATGATCCGCCAGGTCACCGTCGAGCGGACGACCTGGAACGAGCTCCCGCACAAGTTCGAGGCCGGGACGTCCGCGATCGCCGAGGCGATCGGCCTCGGCGCCGCGGTCGACTACCTGACCGAGATCGGCCTCGAGGCAATCGAGCGACACGAGCGCGAGCTCGCCGAGCGGACGCTAGCGCGGCTCGACGAGCTTCCGGGTGTCAGGACGTTCGGCCCCGAGGCGGACCGGCGCGTCGGAATCGTCTCGTTCGAAGTCGCGGGCGCGCATCCGCACGATGTCGCACAGATCCTCGGCTGGGAGGGGATTGCCGTGCGGGCGGGTCACCACTGCACGCAGCCGCTGATGCGGAAGCTCGGTGTCCCGGCGACGACGCGGGCGAGCTTCTATCTCTACAGCGGTCCCGAGGACGTCGACCGGCTCGTCGCCGGGATCCAGAGGGCGCAGAGGACCTTCGCATGAGCGAGTTCGAGACGATGTATCGCGAGGTGATCCTCGACCACTACAAGAACCCGCGCGGGCATGGCGTCATCGAGGGCGCGGACGCCGAGGCGGAGGGACAGAACCCCCTGTGCGGCGACGAGGTTTCGATCTACGTCGCGTTCGACGCGGACGGCGACACGATCGAGGACGTGAAGTTCCGCGGGCGCGGCTGCGCGATCAGCCAGGCGGCCACGTCGATGCTGACCGAGATGGTGAAGGGGCGAAGCGCCGCCGAGGTCGCGACGATGCCGCGCGGCGAGCTGCTGGACGAGGTCGGGATCCCATTGACGCCGGTGCGGCTGAAGTGCGCGCTGCTCGGGCTCGGGGTTCTGAAGGTGGCGCTCCACCGCGCCAAGGGCACGCCGCTTCCCGAGGAGTGGGCAGGGCTCGACGAGCTGAAGATCAGTTGACGTTGGCGGCGTTCCGGGGGCGGGCGTGCCCGGCCCCGAAAGGCATGGCATGGCCGAGTTGACCGTCTGTTCGATCGAGGAGCTGCCCCCGGGGACGATGAGGTTGGTTCATGCGGGGGAGGTCTCGGTCGGCGTCTACAACCTCGACGGGGAGCTCTACGCCCTCGAGGACCGCTGCTCGCACGACGATGGTCCCCTCGTCGAGGGGGACTGGGAGCCCGACGAAGGCGTCGTGATCTGCCCGCGTCACGGCGCCACGTTCGACATCCGTACCGGGAAGGCGCTGACGCTGCCCGCCTACCTCCCGGTCGACACGTTCCCCGTCCGCGTCGACGGCGGCGTCGTCAAGGTGGATATCACGTGAGGCGCGGTCCGCGCGGCTCGTCCCCGGCGCCCGTCTCCAACGAGGCGTCGCCACGCCGAAGTCATCTCGGAACGACGTCTGAGAAGGCGTAGGATCGCGGGATGGAGCCGCGAGCGGAGCGGGTCGGGAAGAACGAGGCGCTCTTCCGCGAGGTCAACGAGCGCATCCGCGAGATCACGACGTACGACAGCGACATCGAGTTCCTGTGCGAGTGCGGCGATCCGGGCTGTGCGCGTCCGATCCTGATGACGATCGGCGAGTACGAAGACGTCCGGACGAACGCGAAGCGCTTCGTCGTCGTCCCCGGCCACGAGGTGTCGGACCTCGAGACGGTCGTCGAGACGACGGACCGATTCACGGTCGTCGAGAAGCATCCCGGGACGCCGACCGAGCTCGCCGTCCAGACCGACCCCCGCGCGTAGACGGTCTCGCGAGAACGTCCAGCGTGTCGACCGGTCATTTCAAACGGACGAACGGGCGAAGCCCGCTCGTCCAGGGTGTCGCCGCCGTAAGCGGCGCCTAGGCCGCCCGTGCTCGACGAGCGCGTCCTCGAGGTGCTGGCGCGTCTCGAAGCTGAGGGCGACGTACCGCCGGCGTTCGCGGTCGTGCCGACCACGGGACGCCTCCTGTTCGCGCTCGTTGCGCCGCAGACCGGCTGCGAGGTGCTCGAGTTGGGCGCGGGCCGGGGCTATTCGACGCTCTGGCTCGCCGCCGGGGTCCGGTACCTCGGCGGCCGCGTCGTCTCGGTGGAGCGCGACACGGAGACCGCGGCCGCGTGGCGACGGAACGTCGCCGACGCCGGGCTCGGGGAGTGGGCCGAGCTCGTCGAAGCGGACGCGCTCGACGCGCTCGAGACGATCGACGACGTCTTCGACGTCGTCTTCATCGACGCGCAGAAGGACGAGTACGAGCGGTACTTCCGCCTTGTTCGCGGGCGGCTCGAGCCTGGCGCGCTCGTCGTCGCCGACAACGTCCTCTCCCACGTGGAGACGCTTGGCGCCTATAGCCGGGCTCGCCAAAGCGATCCGACCCTCTCGAGCGTCACCGTGCCGCTCGACCGCGGCCTCGAGGTCTCGGTCGTTCTCACCGCTCCCGTATGATTCGACCACCACGGAAAGGAGGTGGTCCGATCTTGAGTTACGACAGTACGGGCAGTGGAGGTGCTCGCTCGTAGGAGCGTGTCCCCGAGACCTACGGGGAATCGCCTAGCCAGCGTAGGGGGCCGAGCGCTCCTGCGAATCCAGGCGAGTCACCGACCGTTTTCGCGGGGGCCTTCGGGCCCCCGCTCGTTTCTCCGCTAGACCGCCCTTCGGATTTGCTCGTTGAGCCCGATCGGCTCGACGGCGAACGTCTCTACGGCCGGTCGTATGTCCGTGACGTTGTCCTCGAACTCGAGCATCGTGAGCGCGTCAGGCGAGAGCGGCAGGCCGGTCGGTAGCTTCTCGGCGACCCAGGCGCCCGCGCGCACGACGCCGAGCGGTGGGTGGAAGGTCGGGCGTCGCTTCCCGAGGACGCGCTTGATCCGCTCGTAGAGGCCGTCCCACGTCTCGACGTCCGGCCCTCCGATCTCGAACGTCCGGTTCGTCGCTTCCGGGGTCGTGAGTGCCTTCGCGAAGTACGCCGCGACGTCGTCCACCCAGATCGGCTGCAGCTTCCGCGTTCCGATCACGGCGACGACGGGCGACCAGCGGACCTGGCGGATGAGGAGGGGGAGCATCCCTCCGTCGCGGCCGAAGACGAAGCTCGGCCGCAGGATGACGTGACCGATCCCGGATCCCTTCACCGTCTCTTCCTGCTCCCACTTCGCGCGGAAGTACGCCGTCAGGTCCTTCGACCGCTCGCCGGTCCCGAGCGCGCTCATCTGCACGAAGCGCGCGACGCCGCTGTCCTTCGCGGCTTCGACGAGGTCGCGCGTTCCCCGGCTCATGATCCGCTCGAACGCCTCGTCGCTCCCGGTCGGGATCGCCACGAGATGGACGACGGCCTCGCAGCCGGCGACGCCGCGACGGAGGCTCTCCGGGTCGGTCATGTCGCCCTGGAAGGCCTCGCACCCCCAGCTCGCGAGGCGCTGGACCGCGTTCGAGCCAGGCTTGCGGACGAGGGCGCGGACGTCGTGGCCCTCGGCCCGGAGCGCGTGGACGATCGTCCGGCCGACGAACCCCGTGCCGCCGGTCACGAGAATCTTCAATTCTCTCCGCCGCCTCGCCCGTCGACCGGGTCCGCGACCAGGAAGTTCCGCCAATAGCGGCTCGGCGTCGGGCCCGCCTGGCCCTGGTACTTCGAGCCGAGCAGCGCGCTCCCGTACGGGCTCTCCGCTGCCTCGGTGAGCTGCACGAACGACAGCTGCCCGATCTTCATGCCGTAGTAGATCGTGATGGGAAGGTTGGCCACGTTCGAGAGCTCGAGCGTCACGTGTCCGTCCCAGCCGGGGTCGATGAACCCGGCCGTCGAGTGGATCAGGAGCCCGAGCCGACCGAGGCTCGACTTCCCCTCGAGGCGCGCGACGAGATCGTCCGGAAGCGTGATCCGCTCGAGCGTCGACCCGAGCACGAACTCGCCCGGGTGCAGGATGAACGCCTCGTCCTCGGGCATCTCGACGAGCTCCGTCAGGTCGTCCATCGGCTCCTTGACATCGATGTACGGGTAGCGGGAGTTGCGAAAGACGCGGAAGAGGCGGTCGACGCGGACGTCGACGCTGGAAGGTTGGACGAGCTCGTCGTCGAACGGCTCGATCCCGATCCGGCCTTCGTCGAGCAAGCGCCGGATCGTGCGGTCGGAGAGAACCATCGGCCGCAATGTATCCGTGGGCGCGTCGGGCGACGGGCCGGTCGTAACCGGGTCGATATGCTCCGCGCGCCATGGCCGCCACGCGCTCGATCCGCCTGCAGACCGAAGTCCCCGGCCCGCGGAGCCGCGAGATCCTCGCGCGAAAGGAGCGGGTGATCGCCGAGCCGCTCTCGATCTACCTCTCGCTCGTGGTCGCCGAGGCCGAGGGCGCGACGCTCACCGACGTGGACGGGAACACGTTTATCGACTTCACGGGCGGGATCGGCTGCCTCGCCGTCGGGCACTCGCATCCGCGCGTTGTCGAGGCGGTCCAGGAGCAGGTCGCGCGCTTCACTCACACCGACTTCACGATCGTCCCCTACGAGAACTACGTCGCGCTCGCCGAGCGGCTCTTCGCCGCGATTCCGGTCTCGGGCGACCTGCGCGCCGGCTTCTTCAACTCGGGCGCCGAGGCGATCGAGAACGCGATCAAGTTCGCGCGCTCGTACACGAAGCGCCCGGCAGTCATCGCCTTCGACGGCGGGTTCCACGGCCGCACGCTGATGGCCCTCTCGCTCACGTCCAAGACGCACCCGTACAAGGCCGGGCTCGGCCCGTTCGCGCCTGAGGTCTACCGCGTCTCCTTCGCCGATCCCTACCGGGGGCCGGACGCCGCGACGGCGCTGGCCGAGCTCGAGCGCGCGTTCAAGACGCGGGTCGCCGCGGAGGAGGTCGCCGCGATCGTCGTGGAGCCCGTCCAAGGAGAAAGCGGATTCGTGACGCCGCCTCGCGAGTTCCTCGAGGATGTACGGCGGGTTGCGGACGAGCACGGCATCGTCCTCGTCGTCGACGAGGTCCAGACGGGTTTCGGGCGGACGGGGCGCCTCTTCGCGATCGAGCACTTCGGGATCGAGCCCGACCTCGTCACGGTCGCGAAGTCGCTCGCTGCCGGTCTTCCCCTCTCCGGCGTCGTCGGCCGGGCGGAGATCATGGATACGCCGCCCGACAGCTCGATCGGGGGGACGTACGTCGGCAACCCGGTCGCGATCGCCGCGGCGCACGCCGTTCTCGACGCGATCGAGGAGGAGCGGCTCGTCGAGCGCGCGGCGGAGATCGGAGACGCGATCCGCGCTCGCATGGAGGAATGGTGCGAGCGCTTCGACGCAATCGGGGACGTTCGCGGCCTCGGCGCCATGCTGGCGCTCGAGCTCGTGCGGGATCGCGACACGAAGGAGCCCGATCCCGACCTCGCGACCGCAGTCGTCGAGGCGGCGTCCGCCCGCGGGCTCCTCCTCCTCAAGGCCGGCCTCTACGGGAACTGCATCCGCGTCCTCTGCCCGCTCGTCGTGAGCGACGAGCAGCTCGACGAGGCGCTCGGCGTCTGGGAGGACGCCCTCGAGGCCGCGACGAGCGCAACGCGTCATCCGGTGGCGGCAGCCGCGGTCGACGAGCACGCCGCCACGTCTTAGCGGCGTTTCCGTGAACCAGGTGAATCGACGGGTCGGTTCAGACGGACGCGCGGGCGAAGCCTGCCCGTCCTGACCGTCGGCGCCGCACGCGGACCTCGGAGCACACTTCCGGCGTGGAGATCGGCGACGTCGTAGCGGGCCGCTATGCGCTCGAGGACGTCCTCGGTCGTGGCGGGATGGCGACCGTCTACCGGGCGCACGACCGCGTGCTCGAGCGCGACGTCGCGCTGAAGGTGCTCGACCAGCGGCTCGCCGGCGACCCTGACTACGTCGAGCGCTTCCGTCGCGAGGCGCGCGCGATCGCGAAGCT
Organism: Gaiellaceae bacterium; assembly: GCA_036259875.1. Classification (GTDB taxonomy): domain Bacteria; phylum Actinomycetota; class Thermoleophilia; order Gaiellales; family Gaiellaceae; genus DATAAZ01. The sequence continues at coordinate 28,567 of DATAAZ010000006.1, read as the reverse complement.
CTCGCACCCGAACATCGTCACCATCATCGACCGGGGCCAGGTCGACGGCTGTGAGTTCATCGTCTTCGAGCTCGTCCGTGGCGCGAACGTGAAAGAGCTTCTCCGCGCCCGCGGTCCGCTCCCCGTCGGGGAGGCGCTTGCGATCGTGCACCAGGCGGCGCGCGGCCTCGCCGCGGCGCACGGGGCCGGCATCGTCCACCGCGACGTCAAGCCCCAGAACGTGCTCGTCGACGACGACGGCGTCGCGAAGGTGACTGACTTCGGGATCGCGCGCTCGCTCGCGTCCGACGAGGCGGTCACGCTTACCGGGACGATTCTCGGGACGGGCGATTACCTGTCTCCGGAACAGGCGGTCGGACACCCGGCCGACGAGCGCTCCGACCAGTACTCGCTCGGCGCGCTTCTCTACGAGCTTCTGACCGGCGAAGTCCCGTACGCGGCGGACTCGATGCTGGCCGTCGCGGTTCGCCACGTGAACGACCCCGTTCCGAGCGTGCGCGAGCGGCGGCGCGACCTGTCGCCCCGGGTGGACGCGCTCGTCGCGCGCGCGATGGCGAAGCGGCGCGAGGATCGCTTTCCGACGATGGATGCGCTGATCGCAGCGCTCGAGGCGTGCATGGCGGACGAACGGGCGCGCGCTGCCCCCGACGGCGAGGCGACGCGGATTCTCGCGCCGGCCCGGCCCGAGGCGATCCCGCGACCGCCGCGGATGCCAGGCGACCGCGCCCCCGCGAGAAGCCCGAAGCGGGTGCCGTGGGCGCTCGTTGCCGGGCTCGCGGTGCTCACGCTCGGCGCGGGCGCCGTCTGGGCGCTCGCCACCGGCCGGTTCGATCCGGCCGAGAACGGCGGCCCGGGCGGCCGCCCCGTCCGGCTCGTCGCCGTCGCGGATTACGACCCGCCGCGCGGCGACGGCGTCGAGCACCCTGAGCTCCTTCCGGCCGCGACCGACCGCGACCCGACCACGTACTGGCGGACCGAGACGTACGACGGCGGGCTCGACGCCGTCGGCAAGGCCGGGGTCGGCCTCGTACTCGACACCCGCCGTCCACGCGCGCTCGACGAGCTCACGATCGTGTCCGGAACGCCGGGCTTCACCGCGATCGTCCGGGCAGGGGACTCGGTCGACGGCGAGTTCGTCGAGGTCTCGGCCGGCGAGGAGGTGGGGGAGCGAACGACGTTCGACCTCGACACGGGCGGCCGGCGGTACCGCTACTACCTCGTCTGGATCACCCGACTCGACGAGGTGGCGCACGTGAACGAGATCACGGGTCGGTGACCGGGGGGCAACCCACGCCCCGAGACGATGCGACCACCGCGCGTCTCGGAGGGCCGGCCTCGGGGTCAGCTAGAACCGAAGGGCCGCGCGACGGTCGCGCCGCTCGAGCGCGAGCCGGACGAGGCGGTCGAGGAGCTCGTCGTACGGGATCCCGGACGCCTCGAAGAGCTTCGCGTAGACGCTCGTCGCGGTGAAGCCGGGGATCGTGTTCAGCTCGTTCACGACGACCTCGCCGCCCGGGCGAACGAAGAAGTCGACGCGCGCCATCCCGTCGCAGTCGGCCGCCGCGAACGACGCAACGGCGAGCTCCTGCACGCGCGCCGCCGCGCCGGCCGGGATCCGGGCCGGGACGACGAGGTCCATTCCGCCCTCGGCGTACTTCGCCTCGTAGTCGTACCACTCGCTCGCGAGCGGGACGATCTCGCCCGCCACGGAGGCGATCGGCTCCTCGTTGCCGAGCACGCTGCACTCGACTTCGACGCCGTCCAGGAACTCCTCGACGAGGATCTTCTCGTCGTGCTCGAACGCGAGCGCGACGGCCGGCTCGAGCTCGTCGGGTCGTCGGACGATCGATATCCCGACGCTCGATCCGAGGCGGGCCGGCTTGACCACGACGGGAAAACCGAAGGGGCTCTCGACGCCCCCGCGGTCCCAGCGGCGCACGGTGAGGCTCCGCGCGACGGGAATCCCCTTGTCGCGCATCACGGACTTGAAGAGGTCCTTGTCCATGCAGAGGGCCGAGGCGGTGACGCCGGAGCCGACGTACGCGACGCCGGCGAGCTCGAGCAGCCCTTGCACCGTGCCGTCCTCGCCGAACGGGCCGTGGAGAACGGGGAAGACGACGTCGATGCCCGAGAGCGGCTCGCGAGAAGCCCCGTTCGTCGGGACGGCAAGGCCGCCCTCGGGGTCGCGTCCCCCTTCCAGCGCGAGGTCGGCGCGCGGCGCTTCCGCAAGCGCCCAGCGCCCGTCGCGGCCGATCTCGATCTCGCGGACGTCGTAGCGCTCCCGATCGAGGGCGGCGGCGACCGAGCGGGCCGAGGCGAGCGAGATCTCGTGCTCGCTCGAGCGTCCGCCCATCAGGACGGCGACGCGGAGCTTTCCTCCGTTACCCGCTGCCACCTCGAGGCAAGACGAGCGTCCCGACGACGAGCGTGACGGTGCTTCCCGGCTCGGCTTTCACGCCGCCCGACGGGTTCTGGTCGATGACCTTGTCGGCGAGGAACGGGTCCTGCGTCTCCTGCTCGCGGAGGCTGACCGCGAATCCCGCGTCTTCGATCGTCGCGACCGCGCTGTCGCGATCCTGCCCGCGCACGTCGGGCACGGTCGCGGTCTCGGGCCCCTCCGAAATCACGATCGCGACCGTGGAGCCCTTCTGCGCCTCGATGCCGGGCTCGGGATCCTGGGCGAAGACCAAGCCCGCCGCGACGTCGTCGTTCGGCTCCGACGAGACCGAGACGCGGAAGCCGTTCGCCGCGAGCTCGCTGCGCGCGCTCGTCTCGCTCTGCTGGAGAACGTCGGGGACGGCGACGAGCTCCTGGCCCTTCGAGACGCTGACGCGTACCGTCGAGCCCTCCCGCACCGTGGCGCCCGCCTTGGGGTCCTGGGCGACCACTTGGCCGACCGGCTGGTCGGAGAAGACCTCGATCCGTCTCGGTTCCAGGCCGGCGTCGGCGAGCGTGTCGACGGCCGCGTCGTAGGAGAGGCCGACGACGCGCGGGACGTCCGTCATCGGCGGCCCGGTCGAAACGACGATCGTCACCCTCTCGCCCTTCTCGATCCGCGTCCCCTCGTCGGGGCGCTGCTCGAAGACCCGCCCGGAGCGCTGCTCGGCGCTCGCGCTCTCGAGCACCTCCGCCTCGAGACCGAGCCGGTCCAGCTGGGCGAGTGCCGATTGCTCGGTCAGCCCGATGAGCGGCGGAACCGCGACGGTCTCGGGCCGCTCGAGCTCCTCTTGGACCTGCGAGTACACGTACCAGGCCGCCGCCGCGGCCGCGCCGAGAATCAGAAGGGCGATCAGCCACGGGACGAAGCGACGCCGCTTCCGGCGGGGCGGCTCGCCGTAGCCGTACTCGGGCGGGTAGGTCGGCGGCCGGCGCGTCGGCGGGACGCGCGTCGGGGGCGCGGCGCGCGTGCCCGGATCGCGGGGCAGGACCTCGGTCGCCGCGGTCGCCGGGACTCCGGTCAGGACGGCGGTCGCCGCGGCGGAGGTCTCCGGCGCGACCGGAAGGCCCGCTTCGACGCGGTCGAGGTCGGCGCTGAGCTCCTCGGCGGACTGGTAGCGGTCGTGCGGGTCCTTCGCGAGCGCCCGGAGCACGATCTGGTCGAGCTCGGGCGGGATCTCGCGCCGAAGCTGCGAGGGTGGCCGCGGCGCCTCGTTCAGATGCTTCATGGCGATCTCGATCGGCGTCTCGCCCTCGAACGGCGTCTTCCCGGTCAGCATCTCGTACAGGACGACGCCGACCGAGTAGAGGTCGGACGCGGCGGTCACCGGCGCGCCGCGCGCCTGCTCGGGCGAGAGGTACTGGGCCGTTCCCATGATCGAGCCGGCCTCCGTCATCTGCGACGCCCCGGCTCGGGCGATCCCGAAGTCGGTGACCTTCAGGCGGTCCTCGAACCCGAGCAGGATGTTGTGCGGCTTGATGTCTCGGTGGATGATCCCGTGCCGGTGCGCGAAGCGAAGCGCGCTCAGGATCTGCTTCGCGAGCTCGATCGCCTGCGCGATCGGGAGCGAGCCGCTCGTCAGGATGAGCTCCTTGAGGCTGCGTCCCTCGATCACCTCCATGGCGATGTACGGGCGCCCGTCCCCCTCGCCGCGGTCGTAGATCGAGACGATGTTCGGGTGCGAGAGCGCTGCCGCCGACTTCGCCTCCCGGCGGAAGCGCTCGTTGAACGAGTCGTCGTTCGCGTAGCGGTCGTTCAGGATTTTGATCGCGACGCGGCGGCCGAGCTCCTCGTCTTCGGCCAGGTAGACGTTGGCCATCCCCCCGGAGCCGAGCTTCCGCAGGATGCGGTACCGCCCGTCGAACCTCGTGTTGATGAGCGTGTCGGAGACGGCCATCGCGCTAGACCTTAGGCGTTCGCCCGCAGCAGCGCTTCCAGCACGGTCTTCGCGATCGGAGCCGCCGTCGACCCGCCGGTCCCGTCCTGGTTCTGGAGGAAGACGGCGATCGCGGCCCGGGGCTCGCGGGCCGGCGCGAATGCGACGAAGCCGGTGTCGTTCTGGTCGGCGCGGCCCGTCTCGGCGGTCCCCGTCTTGCCCGCGACCTCGACGCCCGGGATCTGAGCGGAGGTGGCTGTACCGGACTCCACGACCCGCACCATCATGTCCGTCAGGGCGGCTGCCGTCTCCTGACGGACGGCGCGACGGAGCTCGTCGGGCTCCGTCCTGGTGAGGACGCCCCCGTCCGGCTCGAGGATTCGATCGACCACGTGCGGCTCCATGAGAACGCCGCCGTTCCCGAGTGCGGCGACGACCATCGCCATCTGGAGCGGCGTCACGAGGAGCCGCTCCTGGCCGAACGCGAGCCGGCCGGGGTCGACGGCGTTCGGGTCCTCGGGATCGAAGAGTTTCCCCCCGTCCCAGAGGCCGCTCGGAGCGCGCTCGTCGGATCGGGTCTCGAGCGGCGGCTCGTCGTAGAACCCGAACCGCTTGGCGTAGCCGAGGATACGGCGGGCGCCGAGCTCCTTGCCGATGTTGCAGAAAACGGAGTTGATCGAGTTCTCGACCGCCTCGCCGAAGTCGACGGTGCCGTAGACGGTCGGGCCTGACTGGTCGGCGTAGTTGAAGACGCGCCTGCCGTACTCGACGCAGTAGCCGGGGTCCTCGAAGATGCTCTCCGGCGAGAACCGGCCCGAGTCGAGCGCCGCCGCGGCGGTCACGATCTTGAACGTCGACCCGGGGATGAACGCCGGCTGCGGAAGCCCGTCGGCCGCGCGGTTGAAGAGCGGCGCGGCGGGGTCGCACGGCCCGCGCGCGCGGACAATCCGCGCGTAGCGGCGCTCGACGAGGTTCGGGTCGTAGCCCGGCGACGACGCCATGACGAGCACGCGCCCGGTTGACGGCTCGAGTGCCACGACGGCGCCGCAGACGGCGGCGAGCGCCTGCACGGCGGCGCGCTGCCCGCGCACGTCGAGCGTCGTGACGACGTGGTTTCCCTCTCGCGTGAGGCCGCGCACCGTGTCGAGCGTGCGGTCGACGAGCGTGGCGAGGTCGGCGTTCGCTCCCGTCAGGTAGTCGTTCAGCGACTCCTCGAGCCCCGTTCGCGAACGCTGGATGGTGGAGTACCCGACGACGTGGGCGGCGAGGCCACCGAGTGGGTAGCGGCGGACGTACCACGTCTGTCCGCGGACGCGCCGGCGCCGGTTCTCGGCGAGGACCGTCCTCCCGTCCGATGCGTAGACGAGGCCGCGCTTGATCGTCAGGTTCCGGACGACGAGATTCGGGTTCCCCTCGCGCGCTTCGAGGTCGGGCGCGCGCCAGAGCCAGTAGGACGACATCCCGACGAGCGCGACGAAGAGCGCCGCGAAGACGAAGAAGAGGCGCCGGATCTGCGCGTTCACCGCTCCGCCGCCTTGTTGACGTGGTCGGAGACGACGAGCAGGAGCGCGAGCAGCAGGAAGTTCGCCACGATGCTCGAGCCCCCGTAAGAGACGAACGGAAGCGTGATCCCGGTCAGCGGGATGAGCCCGCTGACGCCGCCGACGATGATGAACGTCTGGATCGCGAGCGTCGCGGTGAGGCCGGCGGCCAGGAGCTTCGAAAACCCGTCGTCCGCCTGCATCGCGATTCGTAGGCCCCGGTAGACGAAGACGAGGTAGAGGACGACGAGCGCGGCGCCGCCCGCGAGCCCGAGCTCCTGCACGATCGCCGAGTAGATGAAGTCCGTCTCGAGGTCGGGGATGTACGTCGCGCCGTTCGGCTGAATGAGGACGCCCTGGCCGAATCCGGTCCCGAAGAGGCCACCGGCCGCGATGGAGTAGATGGACTGAACGAGCTGGTAGCCCGCGCCGTCGGGGTCGGCCCAGGGATCGAGCCAGATCGAGATGCGGTCGGCGATGTGTGGGCGAACGTGGTAGAGGGCGTAGGCCCCCGCGACGAAGAGCACGAGCCCGACCGCGACGTACGCCCAGCGACCCGTCGCCACGTAGAGCATCGCGAGGAAGATCGCGAAGAGGAGAAGCCCGCCGCCGAGGTCGTTCGACTGGAAGAGGACGAGCATCGCGGCGCCCCAGAGGAGCAGGAGCGGCCCGAAGTGCTTCGGAGAGGGGACGCCGAGCCGGCCGAACCCCATCGAGAGCATCTCGCGGTTGTCGCGCAGGTAGCCGGCTAGGAAGACGACCAGGAGGACCTTCGCGAACTCGCCCGGCTGGATCGTGACGGGGCCGAGCTGAATCCAGAGCGTCGCGCCCCGGATCGTCTCGCCGAGACCGGGGAGTGCGGGAAGCGCGAGCAGCCCGATCGCGGCGATCCCGAGCGTGTACTTGACCGCGTCGAGGCGCCGGTGGTCGCGGAGGAAGAGCACGACCCCCGCAAAGAACGCCACGCCGACCACGACCCAGACGCCCTGGCGAAGCGCGCGATCAGGGTCGATGCGGTAGATCATCGTGAGGCCCGTCGCCGTCAAGATCCCCGCGATCGGCAGGAGATGCGGGTCGGCGAGCGGGAGCGCGACGCGGAGCGCGACGTGCGCGGCAACGAAGAGCCCGAGGAAGAACCCCGCGTACGAGAGCGACGTCCGCGAGAAGTCCGGGACGTCCTGACTCGCCATGTAGACGGCGGCGAACCCGATCGCGGTCAGCATTCCGACCGCGACGAGGTTCAGCAGCTCGCGGTTTCGCTCGCTCACGTTCGACCTACGCACGGTTGCCGCGGCCAACATTCAGGACGAGCAGGCTTCGCCGGCGCCTCTCTCTCAAACGACGGGTGGATGCGTCGGCCAGGTCGGCACACGGGCTACGGCAGCCCTTCGTCCTCGAAGCGGGCCAGCCGGTCGCGGGCGGCGTCGTAGCTCATGAGGTCGTGATCGAACAGGGCGGCGCGCTCGTCGCGCGAGAGCTGTGCCGCGCGGAGCGGGCTCACGTAGCGCGCGCGGTAGAGCGAGACGCCGCCGCCGAGGTCGTAGGGCAGGCCCTGGTACACGGCGAGACGGCCGGTCTCGTCGGCTCCGACGAAGTGCGCGTTCCGGAGCGCCCAGAACGCAACGAGGAGGAGAACGGCGAGGAAGGCCGCGCCCGGAAGGGCGAGGAGAAGCCGTCGGCGCGCACGCCGGCGCCGCTTCGCGCTCGGGCGCCGGGAAGGCTCGTCCAGCGGCTCCCACGCCGCCTCGGCGGCGGCGCCGGGCTCGTCGCCCGACGGTGGGCGGACGGACGGCGTCGCGGGGGCGATCGGGGCGTCGAGCCCGGAGAGCGTGTCCTCGAGATCGTCGACGGCCCCCTGGCCGTTCGTCGTGAGCGCGGCCGTCTCCTCGCCGACGGCGTCGCCCGCCTCGACGGCGAAGAGGACGACGGTCACATTGTCCTCGCCGCCGTGGCGGTTCGCCGTCCTGACGAGCGTCTTCGCCGCCTCGTCGAGCGACTCGCTCTCACGGACGACGCGGAGGATCTCCTTGTCGTCGACCATCGTCGTCAGGCCGTCGGAGCAGAGGAGGAAGACGTCGCCCGGCTCGGTGGGCAGCACGAGCGTGTCGACGTCCACCTCCGGGTCGGTGCCGAGCGCCCGCGTGATTACGGACCGCTGGGGGTGTGCGTCCGCCTCCTCGGGCGTAAGGCGGCCGCTTCGCATCAGGTCGGCAACGAGGGAGTGGTCGTCGGTCAGCTGCTCGAGCTCGCCGTCGCGGATCCGATAGGCGCGCGAGTCGCCGACGTGGCCGAACGCGACGCGCTCTCCCTCGACGAGCGCTGCGGTGACGGTCGTGCCCATGCCGGAGACGGCCCTGTCGACCTGGGCGCGGTCGTAGATCCGCCGGTTCGCCTCCTGGATGATCGCCTCGATGCGCTCCTCACCGTCGAGCTCGTCCGCCTCGTGGTACTCGCGGAATGCGCCGGCGGCGAGGCGGGAAGCGACCTCGCCGGCCTGAGCGCCGCCCATGCCGTCCGCAACGACGAAGAAGGGCGGGTCGACCACGAACGAGTCCTCGTTCCGACGCCGTTTGCGGCCCGCGTCGGTCACGCCGGCAACGTCCCGAACCCTCATCGTTCGAACCGGAGCTCCGTCTTGCCGATCCTCACCACGTCGCCCGCTCGTAGCCGGCGACGACCGTCCATCCGCTCGCCGTTCACCCACGTGCCGTTCGTGGACCCGAGGTCGAGAATCCATACCCCATCGCGGCGCGCCTCGACGCGCGCGTGCCGCGCCGACGCGAAGTCGTCGCCCTCCAGGACGGCGTCGTTGCCGGGTGCACGCCCGATCGTAAGCGGGACGGGGCCCGTCTCGAACGCCTGCCCTCGCTCGAGCGAGGGGCTGGTCACGACGACGAGGCGTCCCGCCTGTGCAGGAGCCTCGGCGGAGCCGCCGCGCGCCTGCGCGGGCGCGAGAACGAAGCTCTCCTGCGGTACGCGCAGGTCGCGCGACGCGGCCCGGATCACCCGCCAGATGAAGACGTAGAGCAGGACGAGGAACGCCGCCTTCAGTCCGAGGAGGATCGGCTCGACCAACGCCGGCCAGCTCAGGTGCCGCTTGCGGTGCCGATATCCAGGCCGGGTGGGCCCGTCCGTGTGAAATGACCCGTCGACACGGTTGAGGTTTTCGCCAACCCTTCTAGGCGGGGCTCTCGAAGGAGACGTCCGTTCGGCCGAGGACGATCCGATCTGTGTCCGTGAGCCGCGCCCGCTCGACGCGCTTTCCGTTCACCTCGATCCCGTTCGTGGAGCCGAGGTCGACGATCCAGTAGGCGCCGTCCTCGTGGCGGACCTCCGCGTGCCGGCGAGACACGTTCGGGTCGTCGATCCGGATGTCGCACTCGCGCGAGCGGCCGAGCGTCATCCGTCGCCTGGAGAGCTCGTGGCGTTCGCCGTCCACGACGAGCACGGCGGGCGCGTGTGCGAGCCCGAGCCGTTCCGCCTCGTCCGCGGACACCGCGGCCGTCTCCGGCGGCGTCCGAAAGACGCGCGTCTGACCGACCTCGGGAGCCTGCTCGAGCTCGGCCGGCTCGGGCGTGGCGGCTCCGGCCGCCGCGGCGGTGCGCGGCTGCACCATCCGCGTCGCGATCCCGAACTCGCCGACGGCGAGGTCCTCGTCCTCCTCGAGTGTGACGCGCGGCGTCGACAGGAGCGCGTACCCCTCGCGGCGCGCGTGCTCGGAGACGTAATCGGCGAGCTCGGTCAGGAGCGCGTCCGCGGGCGGCAGGTGCTCGCGATCCTGGGGCGAGACGTAGAGCGCGTACTCGTTCGGGACGTAGACCCGCGAAACGGAGACGGTCTTGTGCTCGTCCATTTCCTTCGCCAGCTTCCGCGCGAGCTCGATCGGCTGGACGTGGGAGCGGAAGGCGCGGCCGAACGCTCCTTCGACGAGCGACTCGATGCGGTGTTCGATGCTTCGGAAGACGCCCATACGGTCCGCCGGAATTCTGCCCGCGCGTGGCGAGGTTAGTGCCGGTTCGCGGGATCGCCCGAAGCGCGCGCGGCCTCGCGCGACTCTCTTCGCCACACGTCGATCCCGAGGAGCAACGCGGCTGCCCACGCGCCGGGGACGAGCAGGAGGCTGTTGACGGGCGCACCCGCGAGCGTCGGCCCGAGCGCCGCGGCGGCGAGGACGACAGAGCCCCAGATGGAGACGCCCCAGAAGCCGTGCGAACGGGCTTCGGTTGCCGCGACCGAAGCCGCCGCCAGGACGGCCGCCTCGACGACGATCGCCGGGTGGGCCTCGAGCACCGCGAGGACGGCCTGCGCGGCGGCGTCCGGACGCTCCGTCGCTCCCAGCGCGACCGTGCGCGGAAGCTCTCCGAGCGGGGACGGCGCCCGCGTCAGGGCCGCGACGGCCACGGCCGCGAGCACGCCGGCGGCGGCGACCAGGGCGCGCCGCAGCTTCCCGTTCGCCCGCAACGCGAGCGCTGGGAGGAGACAGAGCGCGCCGACGGGCCCTAGCGCGGCGCCCGCCGTCGGGAGAAGCGCGCTCGTGGCGTCACGGGCGAACACGGCGAGCCAGCCGCCGGCGAGCACGGCGTAGGCGAGCGCGAGCCCGAGCGAGACGTTGCCGAGCGGAAGCAGCGGCACGGCGAGCGCGAGCGCGAGCCCGGCGCGAGGGGAGCGGAGTGCCGCGACGGCGGTGAGCGCGCCGAGAGCGAACGGCCAGCCGCGCGGGAAGAACGGGACGAGGAGCGCCGAGCCCGTCGCGAACGCCGCCGCAAGACCGGCGTGGAGCGCGCGCTCGCGAAGCGCTCCGAGCGAGACCGCCGGCCGGGGTCGTCGCGTCCGCGCGGCGAACGCGTCCCGCAGCGCCTCCGAGAGCCCGCGGGGCGCCGGTCGGCGGCGCGGATCCGGGGCGAGCATCCGGTCGACCAGCCGGCAGAGCTCGTCGGGAAGGTCCGGCCGCACCTCCGTGAGCGGCTTCGCGCCCGCGCGGATTCGGCGGGCGGTCTCGACCGGCGAGGGCGCCGTGAACGGATGCCAGCCGGCAAGTGCCTCCCAGAGAATGACGCCGACCGCCCAGACGTCCGCGGCCCCGGAGGCGGCCCGGCCGCCGAGGCGCTCGGGCGAGACGTACGCGAGCGTCCCGGGCACGTCGCCGGCCGCCGTGAGCGTCTCGGCCTCCTCGATGCGGGCGAGGCCGAAGTCGAGCAAGCGGACGGACACGGCATCCGTGTCCTCGAGCATCACGTTCGCCGGCTTCACGTCTCGGTGGACGACGCCCTTCGCGTGCGCGTGCGCGAGGCCTTCGAGGATCTGCGCGGCCGCCTCGACGGCCGAGCGGTCGTCGAGGCGGCCGGCGCGCATCGCCTCACGCAGCGTGCGCCCGCGGACGAACTCGTAGGCGACGTAGACGTGCTCGTCGTCGCGGTCGAGCGCGAGCGCGCGCAGGCAGCGCGGGTGGCGCAGGCGCGCGGCCGCCTCGACCTCGCGCGCGGCTCGCCCGGCCGCCTTGCCCTCGCAGCGAACGACCTTCAGCGCGACGTCGCGGGCGGCCTGCTCGTCGGTCGCCAGCCAGACGGACCCGGACCCGCCCGACCCGAGCGGGCGCACGGGCCGGTACCGCCCGAGGATCAGGCTGTCGTGCCCGGCTCCGGGCTGGCGCGTGGCGAGCGCGTCGCGCATGCGCGGGGACTTTGGCGGCAGCGGAGCAAAGTCCTGCAAAGCACGGGGTTGACCGGCCTAGGCTGTTAGACTCGCGCGGTCGAACGACCCCCCGAGGACGTGGCCGAGCGCGAGCGCACCGACATCGACTCCTTCGAGTTCGACTTCTTCGACGATTCGCCGACGACCGAGGTGACGCGGGAGACGCAGGGGCCGCCCCGACGCCGCCCCCGTCTGCCGACCCGCCCGCCCACCGGCGGCACGCCGGTGCTTCGGCAGGCAGCGCTGATCGTGGGCGCGATCTTCCTGGTCGTCGTCCTCGTCATCTGGGTCAACAGCTGCCGGGCGGACGCGAAGACGGGGAAGTACGAGGACTACATGCAGGCGGTGGAGCGGATCGGCGGCCAGTCGGCCGAGGTCGGCGAGGAGCTGAACAACCTGATCTTCAGCTCCGGCATCCAGATCGAGGACCTTCAGAACCAGCTCGTCGGCCTGCGCGACCGGCAGAGCCAGTCGGTCCGGGCCGCGCAGGGGCTCGACGTGCCCGGGCCGCTCCGCGAGCAGCACGAGGAGTTCGTCGAGGCGCTCGAGTTCCGGGTGAGCGGCCTGAACGGTCTGGCGACCGGCCTTTCGCAGGTGACCGGGCTCGAGGCCGAGGGGGCCGGCGCGCCGCCCGACGACGAGGCGGCGACCGGCGACCAGGCGGCGACGGAAGATCCGGCGGCCGCGTCCGCGGACGCGACCACCGTCGGCACCCTGCTCGCGAGCCAGGCGAACCGCCTCGTCGCGAGCGACGTGATCTACGCCGACTCCTTCGCGACTCCCGCGGGAGACGTGATGGAGAGCCAGGACGTGACCGGGATCGGCGTCCCCGAGTCTCGGTTCGTGACAAACCAGGAGCTCGCGAGCCCAGCGTCCTGGAAGCTGATCGTCGAGCGGTTGACGCGACCTCCCGCCGCCGGTGGCCTGCACGGGAACCGGATCGGGGCCGTACGCGCGCTCCCCGCCGGGGACGAGCTTTCGCGAACCGATGAGAACACCGTCCAGGCGTCCGACCGGCTCGCGTTCGAGGTCCTGGTCGAGAACTCCGGCGACAGCCAGGAGACCCAGGTGAAGGTCAACCTGACGATCCAGCAGAGCCCGGAGCCGATTCGCGAGGAGGCGACGATCGACGCGATCAACCCGGGCGACACGAAGTCGGTCGTCTTCCGGAACCTCGATCAGGTGTCGTTCGGGCCGCGGACGATCCTCAAGGTGACGGTCGAGCCCGTCCCGGGCGAGGAGAACACGAACAACAACACGGCGGAGTACGTCGTGATCTTCACGTTCGGCTAAGTGCCTCCCCGGGCTGTGCCGGTCGGCGCCTGGCCCGCGATCACGCGGCGCCCGAGCCCACCCTCGGCCTCGTCAAGGCGCCCAGCCCTGCCCGCGGACAAGCACGAGCTCTCGCTCCGTGCGCGCGACCCAGAGCCTCGGCGGCAGCACCCGGAGAGGCGCTAGTGCCGGACACGGCCGTCGTCGCGATCGCGCTCGCCGCGGCCGGCACCGCGGCGGTCGCCCTCACCCTCGCGATCGCGTTCTACATGCGGCTTCGTCGCTTCCGACGCGCGCAGACCGTTCTGCTCGGAGACGGGAAGGAGGACCTCGTCGAGTTCGCCGTCTCGCTCCAGGCGAGGATCGACGATCTCCACCGCGCCGTCGACGACGTGGCGGTCGCCCTCTCGCGGCTGGACAAGCGGATCGACGGCTGCCTCTCCCACACGTCGATCGTGCGCTACGACGCGTACGAGGACGCCGGCGGCCACCAGTCGGCGTCGCTCGCGTTCCTGGACGCCGCGCGCTCAGGAATCGTGGTCAGTGCGATCCAGGGCCGCGACTACGCGAGGATCTACGTGAAGGAGCTGGATCGCGGACGCCCCTCCGTCGCCCTCTCGCCCGAGGAGCAGGAAGCGGTCGAGCGCGCGATGGCGGTTAGCTGAACCCCGCACGCCCCTGGCCGCGGCGTCGCCGCGGCGAGGCCTGCACGCTTTAATCCCCCCGAGGTGCGGTACCGCAAGGCGGAGATCCGGCCCTCCCGGCCCGAGGACGAAGCGCTCCTTTTCGGGCTGGCGAGCCTCGACCGGGGAGCGGACGAACGCACGCTCGGCGTCCTCGAGCGCGAGACGGTCTTCGTCGCCGAGGTCGAAGGCTCGCCGGCAGGCTACGTCGCGCTCGAGCGAGAAGGACCGGAGCGCGTCCGCGTCGACCAGCTCTTCGTGAGCCCCGAGCACGAGGCCGAGGGGGTGGGACGCCAGCTCCTCGAATACGCGGAGGGCTACGCGATCTTCCAGGGCGCGCGACGGCTTCGCGTCGTCGTCTCGGAAGCCGACGCGCGCGCGGTCGGCTTCTATCGCGGTCGCGGGTTCGTGCATGTCGAGCCGGACGTCCTCGAGCTCGTGCTTCCGCAGGCGTGACCGGATTGTCTGGCTAGGATTTTCGCCGCCATGGGCCACGTCCTCGTCCTGAACGCCAGCTACGAGCCGCTGAACGTGACGAGCGTGCGGCGCGCCCACGTCCTCATCTTCAAAGGGAAGGCGGAGGTGGTCGAGGACGCCGGGAAGCCGCTTCGCTCGGCGGCCGCCGAGTTCGTCTGGCCGCACGTGATCCGGCTGCTCCAGTACGTCCGCGTCCCCAAGTCGGTCCAGCGGAAAATTTCCCGCCGGGCGCTCTTCGCCCGTGACGGTTGGCGGTGCCAGTACTGCGGCACCGAGGGCGGCAAGCTGACGCTCGACCACGTCGTCCCGCGAAGCCGAGGCGGCGAGTCGATCTGGGAGAACGTCGTTACCTCGTGCTCGCCCTGCAACCTCCGCAAGGGCAACCGGACGCTCGACGAGGTCGGGATGCGCCTCCACGCGCTGCCGCGCCCGCCCGCTCCCGCACTCTTCGTGACGCTCGCCGCTCCACGCGTTCCGGACCCCTGGCAGCCGTACCTCGCCGCCTTCGCGTAGGTCGCGCCGAGAGCGAGGGAACCTCGACGGCCGCGTCTCGGTCGAACGGAGGTAAGCGACCGAGGAGGTAGGCGATGAGAAAGGCGACGAAGGTCGCCGGGACCCTCGCGCTCGTGGGAGCGGTGCTCGCGTTTCCGGCCGGCGCCGCGGAACCCGTGGAGAAGCGTGGGATCACGGTGACGGGGACGCACGTCGTCCGCGCCGCCCCGGACGCGGCCGAGTGGTCCTTCGGCGTGCGGGCGCGGGCGGCAAGCGCGCGCGCTGCGCTCCGGGCGGCGGCGGCGCGCTCGCGTACGATCCTGGCGGCGCTCCGCGCCGCCGGCGTTGCGCGCGACGACATCCAGACGGAGAGCGTCTCGCTCTATCCGCATCTCGACGAGGGGACCGGCGAGCTCGACGGCTTCCAGGCGGCGAGCAGTGTCCGGGTCGTCGTTCGCTCGCTGGGCCGCGTCGGCGCGGTCGTCGACGCGGCAACGCGGGCCGGCGCGAACGAGGTCTTCGGCCCCGAGCTCACGACCTCGAACCGCGACGCGCTCTATCGGCAGGCGCTCGAGCGCGCGTACGACGACGCGCGCGCGAAGGCGGACATGCTCGCGCGAACGACGGGCCTCTCGCTCGGCCGTCCGCTCGCGGTCGTCGAGGGGGCGGGTCGCGGCGACGGCGACGACCCGCTCGTTGCCCGCGCCGAGGCGGCGGCCATGGACCTCGCGATCGAGCCGGGCCTGAACGAGCTGAGCGCCTCGGTGACGGTCACGTTCGCAGCTTCGTGAGCGGCGGCGAGCCGGGGTGCGGGCGCGGGCCTCCCCCGTTAACTGACCTCTTGGGGGGTGGGCGGCGTCCGCGCGCCCGTGTAGGTTTCAGAGCGTCGAAGGCGACGGAGCCTCGGGCCGCCGGTCCGGGGCTCTTTGCGTTTAAGGAGGCGCGTATGACCATGGTGGAGAACGAGCGGTACACGGACCGGGCGAAGACCAACCCGGCGGTGCGGCGGGCGGTTCTGGAGCGCGTCGAGAAGGAAAACGTCCGTTTCATCCACCTCTGGTTCACCGACCTCGAAGGGCACCTGAAGAGCTTCGCGATCACGCCCGCGGAGCTCGAGGACGCGCTCGACGACGGGATGGGCTTCGACGGCTCGTCGATCACGGGCTTCAACCCGATCGAGGAGTCGGACATGGTCGCCATCCCGGATCCCGCGACGTTCCAGCTGATGCCGAACGGCGAGACGACGACGGGGCGGATGATCTGCGACGTCGTCACTCCGGACGGCGAGCCCTACGACGGCGACCCGCGCCACGTGCTGAAGCAGGCGCTCGAGCGGATGAAGGCGATGGGCTTCGACACGTTCAACGTCGGTCCCGAGCTCGAGTACTTCCTCTTCAAGGACGACAAGGGGACGGAGACCCTCGACGAGGGCGGCTACTTCGCCATGACCGCGCTCGACGCCGCCTGGGAGCTTCGGAACGAGACGATCGCGGCGCTCGAGTCGATGGGGATCCCGGTCGAGTACGTCCATCACGAGGTCGGCCCCTCGCAGCACGAGATCGACATGCGGTTCGCGAGCGCGCTCGACATGGCCGACCACACGATCACCTATCGCCTCGTCGTGAAGGAGATCGCGAAGAAGGCCGGCTACCACGCGACGTTCATGCCGAAGCCGCTCTTCGGTGAGAACGGCTCGGGGATGCACACGCACCAGTCGCTCTTTGCGGACGGCAAGAACGCGTTCTTCGACTCCGACGACGAGTGGCACCTCTCCGAGGTAGGGAAGGCCTTCATCGCCGGGCAGCTACAGCACGCCCGCGAGATCGCGGCGATCTTCGCGCAGTGGGTGAACTCGTACAAGCGGCTCGTCCCGGGCTACGAGGCGCCCGTCTACGTCGCGTGGTCGCGGCGGAACCGCTCGGCGCTCATCCGGATCCCGGTCTACAAGCCGGGTAAGGAGCAGGCGACCCGCGCGGAGATCCGCTGCCCCGACCCGGCGTGCAACCCGTACCTGACGTTTGCGGCCCTTCTGCACGCGGGTCTCGAGGGGATCGAGAAGGGGTACGAGTTGCCGTCGCCGATGGAGCAGAACCTCTACCACCTGACGGCGGAGCAGCGGCGCGAGCGCGGGATCGTCGCGCTTCCCGAGACGCTCGGCGAGGCCATCGACGAGCTCGCCACGTCGGAGCTCGCCCGCCGGGCACTCGGGCAGCACATCTTCGACGCCTACGTGGAGATCAAGCGGAAGGAGTGGGACGAGTACCGCGTCCAGCTCACCGCCTGGGAGATGGACAAGTACCTGAGCGTGCTTTAGAGGCGTCTCGGGTATAGAGTCCGGCCGGCACCACGCTTCTCTGAAGCGGGGAGCACTCTGACGGCCGACCACGAGCCGCCTGCAAGCGGCTCGTGGTCGTTAAGCGGCGGCGTCGGCGATCCGCGTGCCGACCGCGAGCAGGTTTCCGTCCGGGTCGCGAAACCAGGCCTCGCGCGTGTCGCCGAAGAGCGCGATCCCGTTCTCCGTCTTGATCTCGGGGAGGTCGTACTCCTCGAACACGACCCCTCGGCCGCGAAGGTCGGCGACGGCGGCGTCGACGTCGTCGACGACGAAGGCGGCGACCGTGTGGCGGCTCTGTCCGGCGCCGACGCTCTGGTACGTGATGAGGATCGCGTCGCCCACCGCGTAGCGCGCCTCGTTCTGCGAGGCCACCTCCTCGGCGAGCGGTAGACCGAGCGTGTCGCGGTAGAACCCGATCGCCTCGCGCCAGTCGGAGACCGGGACGACGGCGACGAGTTGTCCCCGGGCGAGCACGGCTAGCTCGGCTTCGTCGTCATCGCCCACACCGTGACCAGGTACGCGAGCAGGAGGATCAGCGTCACCGCGCCGGCCGCTCGGCTGAGCCCGCTCGTGGCCCGACCACGGGCGCGGAGCCGCCGCAGCCCGAAGCCCGCGAGCACCGTGGCGATCAGGATGAGCCCACCTCCCGGGTCGGCCGTCACGTATCCGATCTCGACCCAAGTCGGGACATTCTCGCCCTCGAAGCCCTCTTCCGAGGCGATCCACTGTCCCGCGACGCGCATCAGGATCCAGGCCGGGATCGCGATCGCAAGGAGCGCGAAGAACGTGATTCGCGCCCATGTCAGCGCCGCAGCCGGCGCGCTCTCTCGCCAACCGACGAGTTGCGCCGCCCCCGCCGTAAGCAGGGCACCGACGAGAATGGCGGCGCCGAGCACGTGGAGAAGCAACGGGAAATCCCAGGAGTCGGGGCGGAGGGCGGCGAGCACGCTCACGCGCCCGGCTTGTAGATCATGTCGACGAGGAACGCGAGGAGAACCACGATCGAGGCGATCTGGAGCAGAAGCCCCGCCCGCGAACGGATCATCGCGCGGAGCTCCGGGCTTGCGGCGTCGTCGCCGCGAGCGGCGAGTTCGCGCGCGCGGTCGCGCGCCGCGTTGTAGATCTTCCCGAGCCGCCGCCCCAGCTCCGCGAAGACGGCCCAGAGAACGAACGCGGCGATGATCCACCCGTCCCACAGCTGGTACTCGTCGGCGTCGATCGCGAGCCAGATGCCGAGGACGAGGACGCCGACCATCCCCACGTTCACGAGGACGTCGCCGATCCGCGAGAACCGGAAGAGGCGAACCGCGTCGCTCGGGAGCGCGACCGCTCGCCCGGCGAGGATCACGTAGGTGAAGACCACCACGGCCGCGACGACCGCGAACGCGGCGAGCACGTGGAGGAAGAGGAGCCAGTCGTAGAGCGACACCCGCCGACAATACCGCCGCCTGAGCCAAACCTACAATCGGGCTATGCGCGCTCCTTCGGCCGACGCGCCCGCGCGGCACCTCCGCCTCGTCACGGACACGATCGCGGCCGTCAATTCGACGCTCGACCTCCGGGAGGTCTTCGAGCTGGTGGCCGCCAAGGTCGCCGACGCGCTCGATGCTGATGCGTGTTTCGTCTACCTGTACGACGAGGGAGCGAACGAGCTCGTCCTGCGCGCGTCGTACGGGAGCCGAGTCGAGGACATGACGCGCGTGCCGAAGATGCGCCCCGGCGAGGGGATAACGGGCTCGGCCGCCGCGGAGCGCGCGCCCGTCATGATCGCGCGCGCCGCGCACCTCGACCCCCGCTTCAAGCGCTTCGCGAACCTCCGCGAGGAGGAGTACGAATCGATCCTGGCGGTGCCGATCCTGGCCAAGGACCGGCTCGAGGGGGCGCTCAACGTCCGCACGCGCGAGCCGCGCGAATTCAGCGACGCGGAGATCGAGCTCCTGATGGCGATCGCGGGACAGGTCGCGCAGGCGATCGAGAACGCGAAGCTCTACGCGAGCGCGCAGCGGCGCGTCGCCGAGCTCGAGGCGATTGCGCGGATCTCGGAGGCCGTCTCGGAGTCGCTCTACCTGGAGGAGTCGCTGCAGGCGATCGTCGAGACGACGATGGCCGCCGTCGGTGCCAGCGGAGCCGCGCTCGTCCTCGAGGACGGGCGGGTCGCGTGGCCCGAGGGCCGGGCCGGGGCGCATGCCGTCCGGCTGCCGCTCCGCTCGAAGGGGCGGGACATCGGCGAGCTCGTCTGCGACCGGGACACGCCGTTCTCGGACGACGAGAAGAAGCTCCTGGCCTCGATTGCGAACCAGGCCGCCGTCGCGCTCGCGCACGGCCGCACCGTCATGCGCGGGGTGCTCGCCCAGGAAATCCACCACCGGGTGAAGAACAACCTCCAGACCGTCGCCTCGCTCCTCCGCCTGCAGGCGCGCGCGCCGGGCGCGGACGCGAGGAAGGCGCTCGACGACTCGGTCAATCGAATCCTCGCAATCGCCGCCGTCCACGAGGTGCTCACCGAGCGACGTGACGACGACGTCGACCTCGCCGAGCTCGTCGAGCGGGTGCGATCGACGCTCGTCCAGGGCGTCGGGAGCGGCAAGCGCGTCTCCTCGCGCGTCGAGCCCGTCTCGCTGCACGGAGGGCGCGCGACGGCGCTCGCCCTCGTCGTTTCCGAGCTGCTTCAGAACGCGCTCGAGCACGGGGGCGACGAGGTGCAGGTCGAGCTCGCGCGGCGAGACGGCGAGGTCTGTCTGACGGTCGTCGACGACGGCGAGTGGCCGGGCGAGGTCGAGGACGGCACGGGCCTCTCGATCGTTCGCGCGCTCGTCCGCGACGAGCTCGAGGGGACGCTCTCGTTCGCCGGCGACCGGGGCTTGCGCGCCGAGGTCCGCTTCCCCGCGTGAGGCGATGAGGATCCTCGTCGGCGAGGACGAGACGATCATCCGGCTCGATCTCCGGAAGACGCTCGAGGACGCGGGGTTCGAGGTGTGCGGGGAGGCACGAAACGGCGAGGAGGCCGTCGAGCTCGCAGCGAGCGAGCGGCCCGACGTCGCGATCCTCGACGTCAAGATGCCCAAGCTCGACGGGATCGAGGCGGCGCAGCGGATCCTCGCCGAGCGGCCCATTCCGATCGTGATGCTCACCGCCTACGACCAGGAGGAGCTCGTCTCGCGGGCCGTCGACGCAGGGGTGTTCGGCTACCTCGTGAAGCCGTTCCGCGAGTCCGACCTCCTGCCGGCGATACGGGCGGCGCGCGCCCGGCACGCCGAGCTCGAGGCCCTCCGCGAGGAGGCGGAGTCGCTCGCGGAGGCGCTCGCGACGCGGAAGGTCGTCGAGCGGGCGAAGGGTCTCTTGATGGAGCGGGAGCGGATCTCCGAGCAGGAGGCGTTCGCGCGCCTGCGCCGTGCAAGCCAATCCTCGAACCGCCCGATGAAGGTGGTCGCCGAGGCGGTCGTCGCGACGTTCGACTCGAGCTGACGGCCTGCGCCTCGAGCGCGCTTCCTCTCCTGCCGATCCCTTCTCCGTACGGGGCTTTCGACGCGCTCGCGCACGTTCCCGTGATCGTCGTCAGCGCCCGAACCGGGCCTCCCGCCCCGGCAGCGCGCGCTCGACGTCGGCGCGGTCGCGCTCTCGCCGGCGCGCCCGGGTCGGATAGCGTCACGCGACCGTGTCGTTTCTCGAGCGCCCGGACGTGCCGCCCGCGCGGGTCATCGACCTGAAGGACGACGACGTGGGCCTCGACGCCGTCGTCGTTATCGACCACGAGCTCTTCCCGATGTCGGCGGGCGGGACGCGCATGGTCGCCGACGTGACGACGGACGAGGTCGCGCGTCTCGCACGGGCCATGACGTGGAAGTTCGCCGTCGCGGGTGTCCCGTACGCGGGCGCGAAGGCGGGCCTTCGTTACAACGGTGGTGACCGCGAGGCGCTCCTCGCCGCGTATCTGGAGCGGGTCGCGGAGCTCCGCGACTTCTTCCTCACGGGCCCCGACATGGGCACAGACCCGGAGGACTTCTTGCCGCTTGCGCCGGTGGACGGCCCGCCGCCCATGTGGGCGCGGACGCACGACGGGATGGGGATGGATGACCTCGCCGTCGGCCACGGGATCAAGGGCGCAGCGGACGCGGCGCTCGCGCGGCTCGGACGGTCGCTCGACGGAGCGCGCGTCGCGATCGAGGGGTTCGGAAAGGCGGGGGCGGGAACGGCGCGGGCGTGCGCCCGAGCCGGCGCGCGCGTCGTCGCCGTCAGCACGATCGGCGGCGCGCTCGTCGGCCCCGACGGCTTGGATGTCGACGACCTTGTCGCGCTCCGGGACGCATACGGCGACGACCTCGTCCACCACGGCCCGGTTCCCGCGAGCCCGCGCGAGGAGCTCTTCTCCGTCGAATGCGACGTCCTCGTACCTGGTGCCCGCCCGGACGTGATCACCCCAGAGTCCGTCGACGGGCTTCGCTGCGCCGCGATCGTCCCCGTGGCGAACATCCCATACGCGCCGGGAGCGGTCGAGGTGCTCCAGGCACGCGGGATCCTCGCGCTCCCCGACTTCGTCACGAACGCGGGCGGCGTGCACCTCTACGAGGCGCCGGAGTGCGCGGACGACCCGGCCGCGTGCCTCGGCGCCGTCGAGCGTCTGGTCGGCGATACGACCGACCGCGTCCTCGAGGCGGCTGAGCGCGAGGCGATCACGCCGACGGACGCGGCTCTCCGGATCGCGCGCGAGTTCCTGCGCGCGGCGGCCGCTCGGTAGCTCCCCGACACTTGTGCGCGCGGTGGGGCCGGATCGCGCCGAAGCGCCACCGCAGGCCGGCTTCGGCGGTTAGGCGTCTTTCGCGGCGCGCCGGGCGAGCGTGCCAACAATCAGACCGACGAGGAGCTGAAGGCCGATCGGGAAGATGACGTGCCCAGGGTCGTACGGAACATCGAGGCGCTCGGACGCCCGCCACTCGAAGACGGCGAGCGCCGGCGCCGACGTGGCGGCCCAGAGCGCGCCCGTGCGACCGTACCGAAGCGCGGCCTCGATGACGACGAGGATGAGGAGCTGCCGCACTGGCGAGCTCGGCTCGAAGCCGTAAAGGACGACGTAAGCCGAAACGACGGCGGTGTCGAAGACGAGCCCGCCGCCGGCGAGCGCTCGCGGTGCCAACCGGCGGCGGTGGGCTTCGAAGAACGCGACGGCGCCGGCCGCGAACGCCGCGCCGATCGCCCATCCCCACCGCTCGTCGCCCTCGGGGTAGTTGCCCCGCTCGATCGCAACTTCGAGTAGCGCGAACGGTGCGGCGACGAGCCGGATCCACGCGATCCAGTCGCCCGGACCGAGCCTAGAGCGCGACCTCGTCAACGAGCGCTTCCCAGCGGGCGACGAGCGCGGCGAGCTCGTCACGGACGTGCCGGTGCGCGGCAACCTTCTCGGCGTTCGCCCAGTTGACTGCGAGGTCGGCCTCGAGCTCGGCAAGCAGGCGCTCCTGCGCCTCGATCTTGCCTTCCAGCTGCGCGATCTCGCCGCCGTCGCGGCGGACGGCCGGCTCTCGCGCCGGGGTCCGCTTCGCCGTCGCGGCCGAAGCAGCGGGCGGCGCGTCGGCGCGCTCGCGCTCCGCGCGTCTCGCCGCGTACTCGGCCCAGCCGCCCTGGTAGGCGTGGACCGTCCCGTCTTCGATCGCGAGCGTTCGCGCCGCGACCGCGTCGGCGAGCGCCCGGTCGTGGGAGACGAGGAGCACGGTGCCCGGGAACGCTTCGAGCGCCGTCTCGAGCGCCTCGCGGCTCTCTACGTCCAGGTGGTTGGTCGGCTCGTCGAGTAGGAGGAGATTCGCGCCGGACGCCACGACGAGCGCGAGGGCGAGCCGTCGTCGTTCGCCTCCCGAGAGCGCCGTTACCCGCTTCGCGTGCGCCTCCCACCCCGAGAACAGGAAGCGACCGAGCAGGCTCTGCGCCTGCGCACGAGGGAGCCGCGTTGCCCGCTCCGCCGCCTGGAGGACCGTGCCGCTCTCGTCGAGCTCGATCGCGTGCTGGGTGAAGTAGGCGGGGACGACGCCGTGACCGAGGCGGATGCGGCCTGCGTTCGGCTCGCGGCGGCCGAGGATCGTCTCGAGGAGCGTCGTCTTTCCCGACCCGTTCGGGCCGACGAGCGCGACGTGCTCAGCGCGCTCGAGCGCGAAGGAGACGTTCGCGAGGAGGGGCTTCTCGCCCGCTGCGATCGCGACGCCGTCGAGCTCGAGCACCGTGCGGCCGCTGCGCGGCGGATCGAGGAAGTCGAATCCGAGCGTCCGCGTCCCGCGCGTCAGCAGGGCAACCTCACCGGCGGCGGCCGCGCGCGCTCGCTCGAGGCGGCCGATGTGCGTGAGCTTCGCCTGGGCCTGCTTCGCCTTCGTCTTCTTGGAGCGGAAGCGCGCGACGAAGCGTTCGAGGCGCAGGATGTCGTCGCTCGCCCGGTCGACCGTCTTTTGCGCGTGGAGGGCCCGCTCGGCCTTCTCCCGCCGCCACGCCGACCACGAGCCGCGGAAGTACGTCGCGCGACCGGCGGCGAGCTCGAGCGTCGCCTTCGTGGTCGCCTCGAGGAACCAGCGGTCGTGCGCGACGAGCACGACGGCGGCGTCGAGCCCGGCGAGCTCGCGCTCGAGCCACTCGATCGAGGCAACGTCGAGGTGGTTCGTCGGCTCGTCGAGCAGCAGAAGGTCGGGGTCGCCGCCGAGCACGCGCGCCAGCGAGGCCCGCGTCAGCTCGCCGCCCGAGAACGTCGTGAGCTGCCGGTCGAGGTCGGCGTCGCGAAAGCCGAGCCCGCGAGCGACGGCGGCCGCGCGGTCGCGCCAGGCGTAGCCGCCCGCGTGCTCGAGCCGAGCCTGCGCCTCGGCGTAGCGGCGAAGCGTCGCGCGGTCGTGCGAGCCCGCGGCCATGGAGCGCTCCAGCCCGCGCAGCTCGTCTTCGACCGCGACGAGGTCCGATGCGCCTGAAAGGACGTACTCGCGAAGCGTCAGGTCGCGCGACAGGGGCGGCCGCTGGTCGTGCAGCGCGATCCGGGTGTCCTTCGCGAGCGCAAGCTCACCGCCGTCGCGCGGCATCTCGCCCGCGAGGATGCGAAGGAGCGTCGTCTTCCCGGCCCCGTTCGGCCCGAGCAGCGCGACTCGGTCGCCCCGCGCGACCCTGAACGAGACGCCGTCGAAGAGCGGCTCCCCGTTGATCTCCTTGCGGAGGTTCGCGGCGACGACGACGGCCATGGCCGTATCGTCGCAGCCCGCGCGATGCCGTTGCGCGGCGACGGCCGGTCGAGCCACGTCCGGGGTCTGACCCCAGACATGGCCCCGCGAGGCGCGTCGGGTCAGCGGCGCGCGCGTCGGCGCACCGAGCGCCAACGGCCACGCAGGAGGGAGCCACGGCCCTGCGCCGGCGGCCGGGGTCGGCGAGCCACGGCCCTGCGGGCCGTGGCCGGGGTCTGACCCCAGACGCGGCTCACAGGGACGGTGGGCTGCTAGCGCGCTGCGCCGACCTCGGCGCTGACGAGCGCGCGGGCCGCTTCGGCGATCGCGGCCGCGTCGATGCCGGCCGCAGCGAGGAGCTCAGCCGGCTTGCCCGACGTCGGCATGTCGCGAACGGCGAGCACGGTGACGCGCGGGCGCTCCTCGGCGTCCGCGAATGCGGCGAGGACGGCCTCTCCCAGGCCGCCTTCCGGCCAGTGATCCTCGACCGTGACGATGCGGCCGCCCGTCGCCTCCGCGGCCGCGTGGAGCGTGTCGCGGTCGATCGGCTTCAGCGAGTAGAGATCGACCACGCGCGCGCCGATTCCCTCGCCCGCGAGCGTGTCCGCCGCCTTCAGCGCCTCGTGGAGCGTGATCCCCGCGGCGACGATCGTCACGTCGTCGTCCTCCGACGACCGAACGACCTTCGCCCCGCCGATCGGGAACTCCTCGTCCGGCTCGTAGATCACGGGCGTCGCGGCGCGCGTCGTGCGGATGTACGAGATTCCCTCGCGGTCGGCCATGTCCGCAACGAGCCGAGCGGTTTGGTTCGCGTCGCACGGGTAGAGCACGGTCGAGCCGCCGACCGCGCGGAACGCGGCGAGGTCCTCGAGCCCCATCTGTGACGGCCCGTCCTCGCCGATCGAGACGCCCGCGTGGGAGCCGCAGAGGGCGAGCGTCGCACGGCTGATCGCGGCCATGCGGATGAAATCGTACGCGCGCGTCAGGAAGCAGGCGAACGTCGAGGCGAACGGCTGCCAGCCGCGCACCTGGAGGCCGACCGCGGCCGCGACCATTTGCTGCTCGGCGATGTACATCTCGAAGTACCGCTCCGGATGCGCGTCGCGGAAGATCTCCGAGAACGTCGAGTTCGAGACCTCGCCGTCGAGCGCGACGACGTCGCCGCGTCCCGTACCGAGCGCGGCGAGCGCCTCGCCGTACGCCTTTCGGGTCGCCACCTCCTTCTCGCCGACCGGGTATCGCGGGAGCACGAGCGCGCCCGTCTGGAAGCGATGCGGCTCGCCTCGATTGTCCGGGTGGTCGACCGACACGCGGAGATCCCGCTCGCCGCCGAGCTCGCGGATCGCGGTGTCGGGCTCGTCGAGTGCCTTCCCGTGCGCGCCGAGCTGGTTCTCGACCGACGAGGCACCCTTTCCCTTGATCGTCCTCGCCACGATCACGGTCGGCTGCCCGGTCGTCTCCAGCGCCTCGGCGTAGGCGACGTCGATCGCCTCGACGTCGTGGCCGTCGATGGGAATCGCGCGCCAGCCGAACGCCTTCGCGCGGCGGACGTACGAGTCGACGTCCCAGCCGTGCATCGTCTCGCCGGTCTGGCCGAGCCGGTTCACGTCGACGATCGCGGTCAGGTTGTCGAGCTCGTAGAACGCGGCGTGCTCGAACGCCTCCCACATCGAGCCCTCGGCCATCTCGCTGTCGCCGCAGAGGACCCAGACGCGGTACGGCACGCGGTCGAGCCGCTTGCCCGCCAGCGCGACGCCGACCCCGATCGGGAGACCCTGGCCGAGTGAGCCGGTCGCGACGTCGACCCAGGGAACGACCGGTGTCGGGTGCCCCTCCAGCCGGCTCCCGAACGTGCGGAAGGTCAGGAGCTCATCGTCCGAGATCGCGCCCGCCGCCTTGTAGAGCGAGTAGAGGAGCGGCGAAGCATGCCCCTTCGAGAAGATCAGGTGGTCGTTCGCGGGGTCGTCGGGCGAGCCGAAGTCGTACCGCAGGTACTTGTCGAGCAGCACGGCCATCAGGTCGGCGGCCGACATCGACGAGGTCGGGTGGCCGGACTTCGTCCCCGCGCTCGCGCGGATCGAGTCAACGCGCAGCTGCTGTCCCAGCTCGCGCCAGCGTTCGGAATCGGTCATGGCTCCCCCATCTCCCACGGGCTACGACTAAACGTGCAGGGGGTAACGTACGTCGAATGAGAGTGGCTGTCGCGTTCGACCATCGTGGCGTCAAGATTCGCGACCGTCTCCTCGACCTCCTGACCGGTCTGGAGCACGAGACGGTCGATCTCGGCGTGGACGCGCCCGCGCCGCGGGTCGACTACCCGGACAAGGCGAGGGAGGTCGGCGAGGCCGTTCGGGCGGGCGACGCCGAGCGCGGAATCCTCGTCTGCGGCTCGGGCGTCGGCGCCTCGGTCGCCGCGAACAAGCTGCCGGGGATCCGCGCCGGTCTTTGCCACGACACCTACTCGGCCCACCAGGGCGTCGAGCACGACGACATGAACGTCCTCTGCCTCGGGTCGGAGGTGATCGGCGCGGAGCTCGCCGCCGAGCTCGTGCGCGCGTTCCTCGCGGCGGAGTTCCAGGGAGGGAAGCGCTACGTGCGCCGCCTGAACAAGATTGTGGAAATGGAAAAAGAGTGGGTCCGTGGCGGAACCATGGGTTCCCCCACGGTCTTGGAAGGAGTCGGAAAGCATGGCTAAGTCACCCCTGCACCAACTGGCCGAGCTCGGTCAGAGCCCGTGGATCGACTTTCTCTCGCGCAACCTGGTCCAAAGCGGTGGGCTGGAGCGGATGATGCGGGACGACTCGATCAAGGGCGTCACGTCGAACCCGACGATCTTTCAGAAGGCGATCTCGGACGGAAACGCCTACGACGAGCAGCTCCGCGAGCTCTCGCGCGAGGAGGACGACCCGCGTGAGCTCTTCTTCCGGCTCGCCGCCGAGGATATCCGTGACGCGTGTGACCTCATGCGCGAGCTCTGGGACGCCGGGTGCCGCGGCTGCGACGGCTACGTCTCGATCGAGGTCGACCCCGGCCTCGCGCACGACACGCAGGCGACGCTCGACCAGGCGCAGCGGCTGCACGAGATGATCGACCGCCCGAACCTGTACGTGAAGATCCCCGGGACGAAGGCGGGGCTTCCCGCGATCGAGGAGATGATCGCTCGCGGGCGCTCCATCAACGTCACGCTCCTCTTCTCGCTCGAGCGCTACACGGAAGCGGCGACGGCGTACGTGAACGGGATCGAGCGCCTCGTCGAGGCGGGTGGCGACCCGAGCGACGTCTCGTCCGTCGCGAGCTTCTTCGTCTCGCGCGTCGATACCGAGGCGGACCGCCGGCTCGACGAGCTCGGTGGCCACGACGAGCTGAAGGGAAGGCTTGCGATCGCGAACGCGAAGCTGGCGTACCAGCGGTACAAGGAGATCTTCTCGAGCGAGCGCTGGAAGCGGCTCGAGGAGAAGGGCGCGGCGCCGCAGCGCTGCCTCTGGGCTTCGACCTCGACGAAGAACCCCGCGTACCGGGACGTCATCTACGTCGAGGAGCTGATCGGACCGAAGACGGTCAACACGATGCCCCAGGAGACGATCCGGGCGTTCCAGGACCACGGCCGCGTCGAGGTCACGCTCGAGCGGGATCTCGACGAGGCGCGTCAGGTGTTCGAGGATCTGGAACGTGCCGGCGTCGACTACACCGAGGTCGTCGAGACCCTGGAGCGCGAAGGCGTCGAGAAGTTCTCAGACTCCTTCGACGAGCTCCTGGAGGGGATCCAGGCGTCGCGCCGCGAGCTCGTCACGGCCTGATGGCCGTCGAGACGGCGGAGCTCGTCGACCGGATCTGGGCCCGCGACGCGGGCCTCTGGACCGGCGCGGACGAGGGCCGCTGGCTCGGCTGGCTCGAGGAGCCCGCCCGCATCCGCGAGCGCGTCCCGGAGCTCGAGGCGTTCGCGCAGCAGGTCGCCGAGGCGGGCTACCACGACGTCGTCCTAGCCGGGATGGGCGGCTCGAGCCTCGCGCCCGAGGTGATCCGGCGGTCGTTCAGGAGCGAGACGTTTCACGTCCTCGACACGACGCACCCCAACGCGATCCGACGCCTCGAGGAGCGGCTCGCTCCGGAGCGGACGTTCTTCCTCGTGGCGTCCAAGTCGGGGACGACGCTCGAGACACAGTGTCATCTCGCGTACTTCTGGGAGCGAACCGGTGCGCGGGGTGACCAGTTCGCCGCGATCACGGACCCCGGCTCCGACCTCGAACGCCGCGCGCGTGAGCGTGACTTTCGGGGCGTATGGGCGGGCGAGCCGGAGATCGGCGGACGCTACTCCGCGCTCTCGGTCTTCGGGATGGTCCCCGCCGCGCTCACGGGCATCGACCTCGAGCGGTTCCTCCTCCGGACCGACGAGATGAAGGAGGCCTGTCGTGGCGACGAGGGGAACCCAGGGTTGGAGCTCGGCCGCGCGCTCGGCGAGGGCTGGCGCGACGGGCGGGACAAGGTCCTCATCAACCCGGACGCCAACGGCTTCGGCCTCTGGGCGGAGCAGCTCCTCGCCGAGTCGACGGGGAAGGACGGCAAGGGGCTCGTTCCTGTTCCCGGCGAG
>DATAAZ010000005.1:0-32439 GCA_036259875.1 Gaiellaceae bacterium | reverse complement strand
GGCAGTTCGCGAACGGCCTCCTCGACGCGTGCCCACCAGCCGTGCACGTCCTGGCGGAGCCGCCGAAAGACCTGGAACGACCCGTTGCGCATCCACGCCGGATGACGCCACGGGGCCCGCCCACGCGCCCGCACGTAGCCGAGCACGAACTCGCCGGCGGCGATCATCTCGTCGCCCGGATGTCCCTTCCTGAATCCGTCCTCGTCCGCTTCGTCGAAGCCGACGACACCCGGCTGCGAGATCCCGTCCTTGAAACCGAAGTGTTCCTGCCCCCCGCGCGCTCCCGGTAGCCGCGCGCCCTCCTCCTCGAAGACGACCGCGGCGCCGTGTCGAAAGGCGAGTGCGCGCATCGTCTCAACCTCGAGACGGAGGTCGGCCGGGTCGTCCGCAGCAACCGTGAGGAGCGCATCGATCGGCTGGTCGTGACGGCCGACGACCCACCGCGCCGGCCGGCTCGGCCCACGATCGCGCAGCTGGGCCGCTCTCGCGACCGGCCCTTCGGTGAACGCGTGGAACCGCTCCCACTCCCGACGCAGGCGCGGCGCGAGCTTGCCAAGCCCCGCCGCGGTGAGCCCGAGATTCACCCAGACGGCCTTCAGGTTTTCGAGGTCTTGGCCGCGGTCGTTCCGTCGCGCCTCGCTGAATTCACGGTTGAACGCGGCGACCTTCCGCGTGGACGCAATTCGGGACGGCTTTCCTCGAGGCACCAGGTCGGCCAGCCAGGCGCGGCCACGCGGCTCGTCGGGGAGCTCGAGGAAGAGGAACGTCTGCTGCGGCTTCAGGAACCCCGCGAGGATGTCTCCCTGGATATCGTCGGACTCGCGAAGGGAGGCGTCTGGCTGGGAGATCATCGCCCGGGAGCTGGGCGGGATGATCCGCTCGCCGTGTCTTCGTGTCAACGGCGCGGCAGGACGTTCGGAATGCGACGGAGGTTCATCCGTTTGACGCGTGAGGTGCGATGAGAAGCCGGCTTGCGATCCGGATGCGACGCGTCGTCAAGCGTTACGGGCCGATCACGGCGGTGGACGGCCTTGACCTCGACGTGCCCGAGGGCACATGCGTCGGCCTGCTCGGCCCGAACGGCGCGGGCAAGTCCACGACGATGCGGCTCCTCACCGCGCAGGCGATCGCCGACGAGGGTGAGATCGAGGTGCTCGGATTCCGGCTGCCCGACGAGTCGAAGCAGGCGCGCGCCGAGCTCGGGGTTTCGCCGCAGCTCGACAACCTCGACGTGACGCTGACCGTCGAGCAGAACCTCCTCGTCTTCACGCACCTGTATCGGATCGGACGCGCTGACCGGCGCGCCGCGATCGAACGCGGGCTCCGGATGGCGAAGCTGACCGACCGCCGCCACGACCGGGTGGACAAGCTCTCGGGCGGGATGCGGCGGCGCCTCCTGATCGCGCGGGCGCTCGTGCACCGTCCACGGCTCGTCCTCCTCGACGAGCCGACCGTCGGCCTCGACCCGCAGGTCCGCCAGGAGCTCTGGGCGCTGATCGACGCGCTGAGGGCCGAAGGGACGACCATCCTCATGTCGACGCACTACATCGAGGAGGCCCAGCGCCTCGCCGACACCGTGCTGATCATGTCGCACGGGACGGCAGTTGCGGCCGGCCCGCCGGCGCAGCTCGTGGCCGAGCACGCGGGGCGCGAGGCCGTCGAGGTGTACGGGCCACCTGCGAAGCTCGCCGAGGTGGAGACCGAAGCGCGTGCCGCAGGGCTGCGAACGCGGCGCACGGGGACGAGCGTCTCGGTGCTCGGTGTCGACGGAGCGAACGGCCGCGCGCCCGACGGCGAGCGACGGCCCGCGAACCTCGAAGACGTCTTCGTGCTCTTGACGGGCGAGGAGATCGCGTGACGGCCACGACCGCTCCCGCCCAGACGCGACGCCTTGGGCGCCTGGAGCGACCCGCACTCACGGGCGTGCTCGTCCGCGAGCTCGTCAATTACTCGTCGTACTGGCGCTCCTCGGCGTTCTCGTCGACGGTCGAGCCGACCATCTACCTGCTCGCGTTCGGGTTCGGCTTCGGGTCGCTCGTCAGCACGATCGGCGGCTACGACTACGTCGAGTTCGTCGGCACGGGGACGGTCGCGACAGCCGTCCTCTTCTCGAGCGCGTTCCCAGCGATGTTCGGGACGTTTGTCAAGTACAAGTTCCAGCGGACCTACGACGCGATCCTCGCGGCGCCGGTCGACACGGAGGAGCTCGTGACCGCCGAGGCGCTCTGGATGGCGCTGCGGGCGGGCGTCTACGGCTGCGTGCCGCTCGTCGTCGCGCTTTTCTTCGGCCTCGACCCTGCCTGGTCGATGTTGACGGTGCCGCTGATCGGCTTCGTCGCCGGCTTCGGCTGGGCGTGCTTCGGCATCTCCGTCGCCGGCTTCGCGTCCTCGTTCGAGAACTTCAACTACGTGGTGAGCGCCGTTCTGACGCCGCTCTTCCTCGTCGCGGGCACCTTCTTCCCGCTCGACCGTCTGCCCGAGTGGGCGGAGATCGCCGGAAACCTGAACCCGCTCCACCACTGCGTCGAGCTCGTCCGCCACGCGGCGTTCGGGTGGGAGGGGTGGACGGACGTCGCGCGCCTCGGCGCGCTCCTCGCGTTCGGTCTCGCTCTCTGGCGAGTCGCGATCCACGCGATGACGCGCAAGCTCGTCGACTAGCCGCGCGCGCTCACCCGTCGGCTCGTTCGCGAGCCGCCGTTCTTCGGAGCTCCTGGCGATCGCGGCGGTCTCCTCGCACGCGTCGTCGGGCGCGTGCCTCCTCGGCCACCCGGGTGGGATAGGTTCCCGCACGTGAGACGCGGCGGCGGAGAGATTGCGGAACAGCTGAAGCCGGAAGCCCAGCTCGCGCGCGTGTGGACCCGCTCGACGCTGGCCGACCGCGCCGCCATGGTCGGCGAGCTCCCGATCTTCTCGCGGCTCCGGAAGCGGCAGCTCCGGCAAATTGCGAAGCTGGCCGAGTTCGGCGAGTTCGCGCCCGGCGACTTCGTCGTGCAGGCCGGGGAACCCGGCGACTCCCTCTACCTGATCCTGGACGGTCGTGCCAAGGTGGTAGGCAAGTCGCGGGCCCGGCCGCTCCGCGCGGGCGACTTCTTCGGCGAGATGGCACTCCTCGACGGCCAGCCTCGCACCGCGACGATCACCGCGACGACCGAGCTGCACGCGATGCGCCTGCGCCGCGGCCCGTTCACGAAGGTGCTCGCGAAGGAGCCGCGGATGGCGCTCGCGATCATGGAGGAGCTCGCGGGCCGGGTGCGGCGCCTCGAGAAGGCTGCGGCGACCTAACGCCCTCGCGCGCCGCGACGCAGCGACGGGACCCCGAGCCACGCGGGTTCGCCGGGCCGTCCGCCCACTTCCGAGGTGAACCGGCGTCCCGGCCGGCGGCACGCCTGGCGCGACGCGTACGAGCTCCTCCGGCGCGCGGACGAGAAGGGCGAGCTCACGGCCGAAGATCTCGAGCAGCTCGCCGAGGCAGCATGGTGGACCGGCCGTCTGGACGAGGCGATCGAAGTCCGGGAGCGGGCGTACGCGGCATACGTTGCGAAGGACGAGAACCGACGGGCCGCGGGGCTCGCCGTCATGCTCTCGATCGACTACGCAAACAAGGGGGCGCTCGCGGTCGCGAACGGCTGGCTTCGTCGCGCGAACCGTCTGCTCGAAGACGAGGACGAAGGCGTCGAGCACGGCTACCTCGCGCTGGCGCAAGGGATGGGCGCGTTCGAGATGGGCGAGCTAGAGACCGCGCACACCGAGTTCACGCGCGCACGAGAGCTCGGCACCCGGTTCGGCGACCGCAACCTGGAAGCGATGGCGCGCACGTTCGAGGGCACCGCTCTCGTTTCGGCGGGCGAGGTGGACGAAGGGCTCGCCCTCCTCGACGAGGCGACCGCGTCCGCGATCAGCGGCGAGCTCGACCCGCTCGCGACGGGGATGGTCTACTGCGTCACGATCCATTCGTGCCAGACGCTCGGCGACTGCGGCCGGGCGGCGGAGTGGACGGAGGCGGCCAACCGGTGGTGCGATCGCCTCGACGTGACCGGCTTCCCGGGAGTCTGTCGCATCCACCGGGCCGAGATCATGCGTCTGCGCGGGGAATGGCCGAAGGCAGAACAGGAGGCGATCCAGGCCTGCGAGGAGCTCGAGCCGTACAACCGTTTCATCACCTCCGCTGGGTTCTACGAGATCGGAGAGATCCGGCGGCGGCGCGGCGACTTCGCCGCCGCCGAGGAGGCGTATCGGAGGGCGAACGAGCTCGGCCGCGAACCGCAGCCGGGGCTCGCCCTCCTTCGTCTCGCCCAGGGCAAGGTCGACGCCGCGGCGACTGCGATCAAGCGCGAGCTCGCCAGTGAGACGCTCGAGCCGCTCGGGCGCGCGCGCCGTCTTCCCGCCCAGGTCGAGATTGCGCTTGCGGCGGGGGAGATCGGGCGCGCCCGCGACGCGGCCGAGGAGCTCGAGAAGATCGCCGACGACTTCCGAGTCGGCGCCCGGCGATCGCCTGCGCTGGAAGGAGCCGTCCAGCTCGCGTGGGGCCAGATCCGCCTCGCCGAGCGAAATTGGGAAGGCGCCGCGACGGCGCTTCGGGCTGCGCGGGAGACGTGGGAGAAGGTCGGCGCTCCGTACGAGACGGCCGAGGCCCGCATGCTCCTCGGCCTCGCATACCGGGGCGAAGGCGACGAGGACGGCGCCAGGGAAGAGCTCAGCGCGGCGAAGGCGACGTTCGCGCGGCTCGGAGCCATTCTCGATCTCCAGCGGACGACCGAGCTGCTCGGCGAGTCAGCGACGCAGCGCACGTTCATGTTCACCGACATCGTCGATTCGACCCGACTCGTCGAGGTCCTGGGCGAGGAGAAGTGGCACAAGCTCCTCGCGTGGCACGACCGCCGGCTTCGTGAGCTCATCGAGGAGGCGGGCGGCGAGGTGATCAAGCAGACCGGCGACGGATACTTCGCCGCGTTCCACACGCCGGCTGCCGCCGTCGAGGCCGCGACGGCGATCCAGCGCGCGCTTGATCAGCACGAGCCGCTCGCGCCGGACGTTCGCATCGGGCTCCATACGGGCGGTGCGTTCCACAAGGACGACGGTGACGACTACGCAGGGCAGGGCGTTCACGTGGCCGCCCGGCTCGGCGCGCTCGCTCGCGGCGGTGAGATCCTCGTCAGCCGCGAGAGCCTCGACGGCGGCTCTCGCTTCCCGCTCACCGGCCCGCGCGCGGTTGAGCTCAAGGGCTTCGACGACCCCGTCGAGGTCGTGGCCGTCGACTGGCGGTGAGCGCACGCCTCGAGCGGTAGGCCCCGTTCAAGGCGGATCGCGCCCCGGGAGCCTCGACGCGGGCCCAGGTCGCCCGGCAGGCTGGCGGCGGGGGCCCGCCGCACCGAACCCCGCCGCCGAGATCTCAACAAC
Source organism: Gaiellaceae bacterium (assembly GCA_036259875.1). Taxonomy (GTDB): domain Bacteria; phylum Actinomycetota; class Thermoleophilia; order Gaiellales; family Gaiellaceae; genus DATAAZ01. The sequence goes on along the minus strand of DATAAZ010000005.1, from coordinate 27,042 downwards.
GTATCGCTGCGCCTGTGGAAACGGGGGAAATGTTCAACGTAGGAGGCGCAAATAGCGACTTTCCCTCTCTCACACGCGTCAACGGAGGCGTACGTTGCCCGTGACGAGGCCGGGTAGCGCCCCTGTAGCCGCAGCGGGAAGCGCGCCCGGCCTCGCCGCGGCAACCCTTGCGCGCGCATCGGCCCGCCGCCCCGGCGAGCAAGGCGGACGGCGCGATGGCGCGCGCCGACCCAGCTCGACTCGAATTCGCGCCCACCGCCGTTTAGACTCGGGCTTCGAACGGCGATCCGCCGGGCGAGGCACGATGCCGCTCCTCCCACACGTTCGCGCTCGTCGAGCCTGTTTCGCGGGAGGCGTCGGCGAGCGTGCGTCGGTCCCCGGCCGCGCCGCCGCTGTCCCAGGCGGCCAATCGCGGGCCAGGGGGAACGGCCGAGCGTGAGCGACCGGGACCCCTTGCCGAAGCCAAGCGCGGATCGCGAGAGCCGGCCCGAGACGCATGCGGACGGCGAGGGGCCTAGGAAGCGGCTCCTGAACGAGGCGACGCTCCGGGCGCTGATCGAGCAGATTCCGCTGACCGTCTACATCGACCGGCTCGACGCCGTGAGCTCGAACGTCTACACGAGCCCCCAGCTCGAGTCGGTGCTCGGGTACTCGAGCGACGAGTGGGTCTCCGACCCGGAGCTCTTCGTCAAGGTGATCCACCCGGACGACCGCGAGCGCGTTCTCGCCGAGCATCGACGGACCCGGGAGACGGGCGACAGCTTCCGGATGGAGTACCGGATGATCGCGCGCGACGGGAGCGTTCATTGGTTCCTCGACGAGGCGACCGTCATCCCGGACGAGACGGGTGAGCCGGGCTTCCATCACGGAGTCCTCCTCGACATCACGCAGCGCAAGGAGCTGGAGGACGCGCTCCGCGAGAGCGAGGAGGAGTTGCGCCGGCAGAAGCAGCACCTCGAGTCGCTCCTCGAGATCAGCCCGACTGCCATCGTCACGCTCGATCTCGACGGAACCGTCGCGTCATGGAACCTCGCCGCCGAGGACCTCTTCGGCTACACACGCGGCGAGGCGGTCGGAAGACGGCTCGAGGACCTCGTCGCCGACCGTGACGACCTGCGGCAAGAGGCCGTCGACTTCCAGGCCGAGCTCGAGCGGACGGGGCGCTTCCGCGCGGTCACGCGGCGAGCACGAAAGGACGGATCGCTCCTGGACGTCGAGGTCTTCGGGGTGCCGGTGACAGCCGCGGACGAGCCGACCGGCTACCTCATCGTGTACCACGACGTCACGTCCGTTATGGCCCAGCAGGAGGCCGAGCGGCGCTACCGGAACCTCGTCGAGCAGCTCCCGCTCGTCACGTACATCGACGAGCCGACCGCGACCGCCTCGTCGATTTACATCAGCCCGCAGGTCGAGGATCTGCTCGGCTATACGCCCGACGAGTGGCTCGGCGACCGCGAGTTCTTCCCCAAGGTCCTTCACCCCGACGACCGCGAGCGCGTCCTCGCGGATCACGAGCGGGTCTTCGCCGCCGGCGAGTCGAGTTGGTCGTTCGAGTACCGGATGGTCGCGCGGGACGGGCGGCCGGTGTGGGTCCGCGACCAGGCGGTCGTCGTACGCGACGAGGCCGGCGAGCCGCTCTACGTCCAGGGTTTTCAGCTCGACATCACCGAACGACGGGCAGTCGAGGATGCCCTCCGCAGGTCCGAAGAGCGCTTTCGCGCGATGTTCGAGGAAGCGCCGATCGGGATCGCCTGGAGCCCGCTCGAGGAAGGGGGCAACGCTCTCCCGCCTTCGCTTCGTCGCTCCGGAGGGGAAGGTCAGTACCGACGAAACCGCGCGTATCGAGAGATGCTCGGCTACACGGAAGCAGAGCTCGAAGGCCTCCACTTCTCGGAGTTCACGCACCCGGACGACCTGCCGCGCGAACTCGAGCTCTACGACGACCTCCTCGCCGGCAAGATCGACCGCTACGAGCTCGAGAAGCGCTATATCGCACGCGACGGACGCATCATCTGGGCGCACGTCGTCGACTCCCTCTTCCGTGACGACGCGGGCACGCCCCTTTTCGGGCTCACGATGGTGGCCGACATAACGCAGCGCCGGGAGGCCGAGGAAGCGCTGCGGGCGAGCGAGGCAGAACTACGACGTCAGACGCAATACCTCCAGTCGCTGCTCGAGATCAGCCCCGTCGCGGTTGCGACGCTCGACCTCCAGGAACACGTCACCTCGTGGAACCCGGCCGCCGAGCTTCTCTTCGGGTACTCCGCCGAGGAGGCGGTCGGGCGGCCGCTCCGCGAGCTCATTCTGCGGACGGACGCCCTGCACCAGGAGGGCGCTTCGATCTCGCGCGAGGCGCTCCACGAAGGGTCGGCGCATCGGATCACGCGCCGCATGCGCAAGGACGGCACGCTCGTCGACGTCGAGGTGCTCGTCGTGCCGCTCGAGACGGACGGAGAGCGCGTCGGCTGGTACGTCATTTACCACGACGTCAGCGAGCTCCACCGCCAGAAGCAGTACTTCGAGTCGCTCCTCGCGGTGAGCCCGACGGCGATCATCACGGTCGACCTCGAGGACAACGTCACCTCGTGGAACCCCGCGGCGGAGAAGCTCTTCGGATACGCCGCCGACGAGGCGCTCGGACGCAACGTCGACGAGCTGGTCGCGGCGTCCGAGGAGGTGCGGGCCGACGCCGCTGACGTCAACCGGCAGGGATCGCAAGGCGAGATCGAGGTCGTCACACGCCGGACGCGCAAGGACGGCTCGCTCGTCGACGTCCACGTGCTCGTCGCCCCGATCGTCCTCGACGGCGAGCTCCTGGGCCGCTATGGCATCTACCACGACATCTCGGAGCTGCAGCGGCAGAAGCGGTACTTCCAGTCGCTCCTCGAGAACAGCCCCACCGCGATCGCCGTAACGGACATCGACGAGCACGTGACCGCCTGGAACCCCGCCGCCGAGCGGCTCTTCGGCTATAGCCGAGAGGAAGCGCTCGACCAGAAGATCGACGACCTCGTCGCTTTTCACGAGGAGGTTCGCGCCGAGGGCGCAGCGATGAACCGGCGCGTCCGGAGCGGCGAGGAGGCGCAGCGCGTGACGCGCCGGACGCGCAAGGACGGCTCGCTCGTCGACGTCGAGGTCCGCGTCGCGCCCGTCCGCGTCACGGGGGAGGTCGAGGGCTTCTGCGCCATCTACCACGACATCGGAGAGCTGGTGAAGGCACGCCGCGAGGCGGAAGAGGCGACGCAGGCGAAGAGCGCCTTCCTCGCGACGATGAGCCACGAGATCCGGACGCCGATGAACGCCGTCATCGGGATGGCGGAGCTCCTGCTCGACACGCGGCTCACCCCCGAGCAGCGAAGCTTCGCCGACGTCATCCGGACGAGCGGCGACTCGCTCCTCGCGATCATCAACGACATCCTCGACTTCTCGAAGATCGAGGCCGGCCGGCTCGATCTCGAGCACCGCCCGTTCTCCCTCAGCGAGTGCGTGGAGTCGGCGCTCGAGATCGTCGCGGCGAGCGCGTCGCAAAAGGGCCTCGATCTCGCGTTCCTCGTCGATCCCGAGGCGCCCGGCGGACTCGTCGGCGACAAGACACGGCTGCGCCAGATCCTCGTCAACCTCCTCACGAACGCCGTCAAGTTCACCGAGTCGGGCGAGGTCGTCCTCTCAATCGACTCCAAGCCGGCCTCAGGCGACGGCGGTGCGGACGGCCCGTACACGCTTCACTTCGCCGTTCGGGACACCGGCATCGGCATCCCGAGCGACCGGATGGACCGGCTTTTCCACTCCTTCAGCCAAGTCGACGCGTCGACGACGCGCCGCTACGGCGGGACCGGCCTCGGCCTCGCGATCAGCAAGCGGCTGAGCGAGATGATGGGCGGCACGATGTGGGCGGAGAGCCGGCCCGGCGACGGTTCCACCTTCCACTTCACCGTGACGATGGAGGCAGCGCCGATCGCCGCGCCCACGGAATCCCGGCCGGCCGAGCTCGAGGGAAAACGCCTCCTCGTCGTGGACGACAACGCCGCGAACCGCGAGGTCGTGCGCCGCCAGGCCGCCTCGTGGGGCCTCGTCGCTCGGGAAACCGGCTCGCCGGCCGAGGCGGTCGAGTGGGTTCGACGCGGCGACCCGTTCGACGTGGCGATTCTCGACCTGCAGATGCCCGACGTCGACGGCCTTACGCTCGCGCGCGAGCTTCGCGCCCTCCGCGACGCGGCGAGCCTCCCGCTCGTGCTCCTGACCTCGCTCGGCCGACGCAGGGAAGATTTCGAGGCGGGCGTCGAGTTCGCGGCCTACCTGACGAAGCCGATCAAGTCCTCGCAGCTCTACGAGGCGCTCGCCGACATCTTCGGCCGACCGGTTCACGACGACGAGCCCTCGGCGGGACGAGCCCACGCAGCGCCGGCGGCCGGCGAGCCGGCGCCGCTTCGCATTCTCCTCGCCGAGGACAACGAGGTGAACACGAAGCTCGCGCTCCTCCTCCTCGAGAGGCTCGGCTACCGCGCCGACGTGGTCGGCAACGGACGCGAGGCGCTCGAGGCGCTTCGACGCGACCGCTACGACGTCGTCCTGATGGACGTCGAGATGCCCGAGATGGACGGGCTCGAGGCGTCTCGCCGCATTCACGCTGACCTGCCGAACGACACGCGGCCGCGCATCATCGCCATGACCGCGAACGCGATGCAGGGCGATCGCGAGACCTGTCTCGCCGCGGGAATGGACGACTACCTGAGCAAGCCGATACGTCGTGAGGAACTCGCCGCGGCGCTTTCCCGGGCCGCCGCACTCGGAGCTTCGCCGCCGAAGACGGAGGACGCGCTCGACCCGGCGGCGCTCGAGGCGCTCGAGGCGGCAACCGACGACCCCGCGTTCGTCGCCGAGCTCGTCGAAACCTTCCGGCGCGACGCGCCGAACCTCGTCGAGGCGATGTGGAGCTCCTCCCGCGACGGCGACGCGGAGACGCTCCGCCGAGCGGCGCACACGCTCAAGTCGAACGCTCGTACCTTCGGCGCTGCGTCGCTTGCCGAGCTCTGCGAGGAGCTCGAGGCGACTGCGGGAGCCGCGGCGGGCGAGAACGCGACCGAGCTCGTGCACCGCATCGAGACCGAATTCGCGCGCGTGGATGCCGCGCTCGCGCGCTCGGGGGTCTCGCAGCGTGGCTGAAGGCCCGGCGTACGTCCTCGTCGTCGACGACGACCCGATCAACCGGGCGCTCCTCGCGAAGAGCCTCGAACGCGAGGGGCACAAGCACGCGATGGCCGAGGACGGCCGCAAGGCGCTCGAGAAGCTCCGCGCCGAGCCGTTCGACATCGTGCTCCTCGACGTCCTGATGCCGGAGCTCGACGGCTATGAAGTGCTTCGGAGAATCGAGGACGACCCGGAGCTTCGCCACATCCCGGTGATCATGGTCTCCGCGCTCGAGGATCTCGAGAGCGTCGTCCGCTGCATCGAGCTGGGCGCCGAGGACTACCTTCCGAAGCCCTTCGACCCCGTGCTTCTGCGCGCGCGAATCAACGGCTGCCTGACGAAGAAGAGGCTGCACGACCTGGAGCGCCAACGCGTCCGCGACGTCTTCTCGCGCTTCGTGCCGGAGCCCGTCGTGGACGAGGTCCTGCGGCGGACGGACGACGACCTCAGGCTTCGCGGCGTGCGGGTCACGGGGACCGTCCTCTTCGGCGACCTGCGCGGTTTCACGTCGTTTGCCGAGACGATTCCGGCGGACGAGGTGATCGAGGTCCTGAACGACTACTTGAGCCACATGAGCGACGCGATCCTCGACAGCGGCGGGACGCTCGTTGCCTATCAAGGCGACGGAATCATGGCCGTCTTCGGGGCGCCGATCGAAACGGACGACCACGCCGACCGAGCGCTCGCGGCCGCTCGCGACATGCTCGGCGAGCGCCTGCCGCGTTTCAACCGGAACCTGCGAGCGAACGGCCTCGGCGACGGCTTCCGGATGGGGATCGGGTTGAACAGCGGGCCGCTCATGTCGGGAACGGTCGGCTCGCTTCGCCGGCTCGAATACGCCGCGATCGGCGACACGACCAACACCGCCTCGCGGCTCCAGGCGATGACGAAGGGCACCCCCCACTCGCTGCTCATCGGCGAGTCGACGCGGGAGTTCCTCCGTCGGCCAGCGGACGATCTCGTCTTCGTGGAGGAGCGCGAGGTACCGGGCAGGCGCGCCCGGATCAGGGTGTGGACGCTCAAGTCCGCGGAGAAGATCCGCTTCGCGACGGCCGCTGCCGCGGCCGCGGCACAGCGAGCGCCTTCGAGCTAGGAAGCGACCGGAGCTACTCGTCCTCCCGCCGGTGCGCCGCGGCGAGCTGGTCGCGCTCCTCACGGGTCAGCGAGGTCGGGGCGAGGGCAACGACGCGGCCGTCGGAGCGCGCTCGGAGCGTCGCGCTGCGACGCCCCTCGAGCGATCCCCGTTCGCCCACGACCGCGCCCGGGCCCACCTCCGCGACGGTTTGTCCGCCCACGTCGACGTCGAAGACGCCGTCGAGGATGAGGAAGATCGTGTCGTCGCGGTCGCCCTGCTCGGTCAGCATCGAGCCCGCCTTCACGCTTCGAACGCGAGGGTGTGCGCCCATCACTCGCTGCGAGATCCCGCGTTCGAGCGCGCTCTCCGCGAGCGCGACGAACTCGCTCGACTGCTCCCTGCCCCACGGCGTCTCGCGCGTGTCCGAGCCTTCGAGCCAGCGCCGGAAGTCGATCTCAGCGGACTTCGCCTGGAGCTTCCCGTTCTCGTCGTAGAGCCAGTGGCGAGGAAACGGGCTCGCGCCGACGAGCTCACCCCGTGTGCCACCTTCGCTCTCGATCGTGAGCCCGACCGTCGTCCACGCAACGGGCGCCTCAAGCCGGAAGAACGGCCTTCCGGCGACGCGGCGCGGCACCGTGCCGCCCAGCCTGCCGCCGACCGTCTGGACGAAACGCACGGCGCGCTCGCTCACCTTGGGTTCACTCCGACGAGCCGGGAACCCGCCTTCGGACTCGCCGAGCGCGGGCGCGTCCGCGTAGTCCCACGCCACGGGCGAGCCCGACTCGTCGAACTCGACCCACGCGCGCAGCTCGTTCGCCTGCCGGATCCGTCCGGCGGCGAGGAGCGGCCCGGGGTCGACGAGCTCGTTGGGCGGGGGCTCGTCCGCGCCGGGAAGCGCCCGCACGAATGGAAGACGCGCCGCCGGGGGGACGACGTCAGACGGAACCCAACTAACGGATAGCACGCGCGACTCGACGCGCATTCCTGCCTCCTTGACGCTCGGGTAAGCCTCGCAGGTCTATCGCGTCCGGGCTAGTGCCGTGCGACCGAGACGCTGGAGGACGCGAACGACGAGTTCGGCGCCGGATGGACCCAGAACCGGACCTCGTCGACGACGTTCTCGGAGATGAGGCGGCGTGCAAGCTCGCCGGAGCCGATGAGAAAGAGGTCTCCGTCCGCCTCCTCTTTGAGCTGCGACACGCCGGTAACGGCGTCCCCGTCGATGAGGCTCGCGTTCCATTCGAGCGGCCCGCGCAGGGTGCGCGACGCAACGTACTTGGGCAGCGGATTCAGGAGGTCGGCCCACTCGCCGGTTTGCGTCGGCCAGAACCCCGCGAGGCCTTCGTACGCCTTCCTTCCGAGCACCATGCCCGCCGCTCCTTCGAACTGACGACGCGCCGCCCGATCGTGCTCGCCCTCGACGACGTACCACGCACCGACGTCCGTAACGCCGTCGACCGTCATCGTCGTCGTTGTGATCAGCCCGCTCATTCGTCACGCCTGCTCGCGCTGCTATTCGTTTACTCCAAGACGCCCGGCCGGGAGCGACTTCATCGCGGCCCGTGCGGGGCGATCGGCCTCTCGACGAGGTCGGGGAGGCGTGCCGGATCTCTCTCGTGGGTAAAACGCCCGTCGCCGTCGCGAAGGAGGAACATGAACGAGACCGCAAGGCCGACTAGCCCCGTACTGCATGCCCTGCCCGAGCGACTGACAACGCTCGAGCAACTCGACAGGCCCGCGCGCCTGCTCGCCACGGCCACCGAAAAGATCGGCCCTGGACGAGTCAAGGACGCACTGAGCGGAACGTGGCTCGGTCATGCCTTGCACCCGTTCCTGACCGACCTACCGATCGGGACCTGGACGAGCGCGACGATCCTCGACGTGGTCGGTGGTGAGGACTCGGCCGCCGCCGCCGAGCGACTGATCGGCGCCGGCGTGCTCGCATCCCTCCCGACTGCCGTCACGGGCGCGACCGAATGGGCCGACACCGAGCGAAGCGACGACAGCGTCCGCCGGGTCGGGGTCATCCACGCGTCGGCGAACGTCGTTGCGCTCGCATTCTTCGCCGGGTCGCTCCTCGCGAGACGCCGCGAGAAGCGCGCGCTGGGAAAGGCAATGAGCTTCGCCGGGATGGGCGCGCTGACGGTCGGCGGTCACCTCGGTGGACACCTTTCGTACGCGAAGGGCGTCGGCGTCGACCAGACGACGTTCGAGGAGCGGCCGACCGAGTGGCGACGCGCGTTCGACGACGCGGACGTCGCCGAGGGTGAGCGGCGTCTCGTCGCCGTCGACGGCGTCGGAGTCGTGGTCGGCCGCGAGCAGGGGCGGCTGTATGCCCTCGCCGCCCGCTGTTGCCACCGCGGCGGACCCCTTCACCGCGGAAACGTCTCGAACGGCGAGATCACGTGCCCATGGCATGGGAGTACGTTCCGGGTCGACGACGGCTCGGTCGTTCGGGGCCCCGCCGCATATCCGCAGCCGGTCTACGACGTCCGCGTCGAGGGCGGCGCGATCGACCTACGCGCCCGGGCGGTCTAGCCAGTCGGGTCCCACGGGGCGATCGGTTCGTGGTCGGGCCCCCGCGCCCGGGGCGCGAGGACCGCCGATCTCTCCGCCCCTATGCAGAGAGCAAGCGTTCGAAAAACGAGCGATAACGCGTCAGCGCGACGCGAAGATCCTCGGTGGAGACCTCGTCGCCGCGATCCCACTGGCCCTCGAGTCGGGATCGTTCATCCGAAAAGGTCGCCGCGAGGCGCTGCATCAACTCGGCGACGAGCAAATCCGCCTGCTCCACTGCGCCCCGAGGCTCGTCGACGAATCCGACCTGGATCTGCTCCCACTCATCTCGGAAGCGCCCGAGCTCTGCCTGGGCGAGCAGCGGCTCGCCGCCCGCGCGCGGCTCCCCGGCGGTCGCCGGGGCTCGCTCGCCTCCTGTTAGCGCCGTCCCCGACGCGACGGCGGCGGTCGGCGCCGTCGCTGCCCCCTCACTTGATGCCCCGACCGGCGCGTGCCCCTCGCCTGTCGCGTCTCCACGGCTCTGCTTCTCGATCGGTACCTCTACCGGGTCTGTCGGCTCGGAATCCTGCACGGGCACGGCCGTTTCAGGCTCACCCGCTGACGCGAGCTCCTCGGTCGAAAGCTTCTCACGCCCTTCCATGTCAACGCCTCCTCTCGCCGACGGGCTGCTGCTGGGGAGTATCGAGCAGTTCTTCGAAGAGAGCCCGGTAGTGGACAGTCGCTCGGCGAAGGTCCTCGGTCGTCGCCCGGCCTTCTGCGCTCGCGAGCGAGATCCGATGTGCGGCGCGGTAGTTCTCGACGACCTCCGGATGATCGACCGAGATGTCGGCCGTCCGTTGCTCGAAGTCCTCGATCGGATAGCCGCGTTCGCGCATGACCTCGGTGACGAGCGCGTCCGCCTCGCCGATCGTTCCCTCGGGGTCGTCGACGAACCGCCCCTGCACGCCTCGCCACGACTGGACGTAGCGCTCACGGGCGGCCGGCTCCAGCGGCCGAATCTGCAGCTTCTCCCGCCGCCGTTCGCGCTCGCGGAGCTCCGCTTCCGCATCTCGCTGGTCGCCCCGCTCGGCGACCGTCCGCCTGTACTCGGGCCCGAACTGCTCCCGAAGGTGCTGCGTGCGACGCTTGCGCAGGACCGCCCAGGCCGCCACGGTGGCGAGGACGACCACCGCGAGGACGATGATCACAACCGCCCAAGTGGGCATGCCTCTCCTCCCGTCGCGCTCCCTTGACGCCAGCCACCTACCCGACGCGGGGAAGCCCAAACGAGGGTCTTCGGGCCCCGGCATCGACCAATCGTCGAAGTCTGTGTCGTCGTCGACAGCGGCGCGACGGCGCGGTCGGCCCTCAACGAACGGGACCGGCTGGGAGTCGTGCGACTACTCCCTGTGCTCGCGCCTGGTTCCTGGGTGTCGGAGGGGGCGGACACACGGCAGCTTGCCCCCTCTTTCCATTCGCTGACCTTGGGCGACGGCGGGCTGAAAGGAATTGGCTGTAAGGGTCGAAACGTGACCGCGAGGTCGGGGCACCTGCCCTGCCCGGGCAGGCACGGGCCGGTGAGGGGGCCGCAGCCCTCCGGCCCCGCCCCGGCCTCGCCTAACGCGCGGCGTCGCCGGTCGAGAAGCCGATCGTTTCAGGTCTGAAATCACCGCCGCCCGGAGAGACGGCGACCGCTACGCGAGCGACCACGATTCCGACACTCGCCGGACTCGAGAGGCATATCGTCCGAAGCGCCGATCAAGGCCCAAAGGGGCATCGATTTACTACCACGGTCTTGCTCGGCGGCCGACGGCTATGCTCCGCTCCGGCGCCCGGGAATAGCGGACGAGGACGGCGCCCCAGCGGTGGCTACGCCCATTGATTTCGAACTCTCGGACGAGCAGACGTCGTTCCGTGAAGCCGTGCTCGAGTTCGCCCGGCGGGAGCTGGCCGGCGACAAGGGCGGCGGCAAGGGGGAACACTTCTCGCGCGAGGCCTGGAGGAAGTGCGCCGAGTTCGGCATCCAGGGGCTGCCCGTGCCGCCGGAATACGGCGGGACGGGCGCGCGTGCGACGACGATCATTGTGGCGCTCGAGGCGCTCGGGTACGGCTGCAGTGACAACGGCTTGATCTTCTCGCTCAACGCCCAGATGTGGGCGTGCGAGATCCCGATCGTCAGGTTCGGGGCGGAGACGCAGAAGCGTCGCTACCTGCCAGGCCTCTGCGACGGCTCGCTCATCGCGGCACAAGGAATGAGTGAGCCGAGCTCGGGCTCGGACGCGTTCAGCCTCACGACGACCGCGCGGAAGAAGCGAGACCGCTACGTCCTCAACGGGGCGAAGACGTTCGTGACGAACGCACCGGAGGCCGATCTCTTCGTTCTCTTTGCTACGACGGACCCCGGCCTGGGCTTCGCGGGATTGTGCGCGTTTCTCGTCGAGCGCGACACCCCGGGTCTCACGGTCGGAGCGCCGCTCGAGAAGATGGGGCTCGGAACGTCGCCGATGAGCGAGCTTTTCCTCGACGGCTGCGAGGTCTCGAACGAGCAGGTCCTCGGAAGACCGGGCGGCGGGATGGCGGTCTTCAACTCCTCGATGGAGTGGGAGCGAGGCTGCATCCTCGCCAGCACGGTGGGAACGATGCAGCGTCAGGTCGAGCGATGCGTGGCGTACGCGCGCGATCGCGAGCAGTTCGGGCAACCGATCGGCAAGTTCCAAGCCGTCTCGCACAGGATCGTCGAGATGAAGGTGCGGCTCGAGACGGCTCGCCTTCTTCTCTATCGCCTCGGGTCGCTGATCGACGGCGGAAGAGCGACCCCGATCGACTCCGCTCTCACGAAGCTCTACCTGAGCGAATGCTTCGTGCAGTCGAGCCTGGACGCCCTTCAGGTTCACGGCGGGTACGGCTACATGAAGGAGTACGATCTCGAGCGCGACGTCCGTGACGCCATCGGTAGCCGGATCTACTCCGGTACGTCCGAGGTTCAGCGGAACGTCATCGCTCGTTACCTCGGTTTGTGACCGGCCACCTCCTCCACGACCTGCTTCGAACGTCGGCTGAGGCGCACGCGGAGCGGCCCGCCGCGATCGATCGGCACCGTGAGCTCACGTACGCCGAGCTCGAACGCCGAGCGAATCGGCTCGCGCGCCTGCTGCTCCACCTCGGCGTGAGGCGGGGCGATCGCGTCGGGCTGTTTCTCGAGAAGTCGCTCGAGTCGCTCGTCGCCGTGTACGGGATCTTGAAAGCCGGAGCCGCGTACGTACCGCTCGACCCGCAGGCGCCCCCCGTCCGCCTGGCGTACATCGCGCGCAACGCGGAGCTGCGCGTCGTCCTGACGGGCCTCGAGAAGGGAGAGGCGTGGAACAGCCTCGTCGCGGAAGGCGCGCGTCCGCGGGCGCTCGTGGTCTTGAACGCGGACGACATCGACCCGGAGCATGGCCCACCCGGCGTGCGCCTCGTTGGAGCTCGCGCGCTCGACGCGTACGAGGAGACGCCGCCGCGGGTGAAGGCGAACGACGGCGACCTCGCGTACATCCTCTACACGTCGGGATCGACGGGCGATCCGAAGGGCGTGATGCTGTCCCATCTGAACGCGATCACCTTCGTCGACTGGGCCGTCGACCAGATCGCCGTCGCGCCGGACGACCGCCTTTCCAGCCACGCGCCGCTTCACTTCGACCTTTCGATCTTCGACCTCTTCGCCACCGCCAAGGCCGGTGCGGCGGTCGTGCTCCTTCCGCCCAAGGTTTCGCTCTTCCCGATCGAGGTCGCGAGATGGATCAACGAGAACGAGATCACGATCTGGTACTCGGTCCCCTCCGCACTGACCATGCTCGTGCTCCACGGCGGGATCGAGCCGGGCGACTTCGCCCGTCTCCGATCCGTCCTTTTTGCCGGAGAGGTCTTCCCCGTCAAATACCTCGTCCGGCTCATGGAGTCGGTCCCGCACGCTCGCTTCTACAACCTCTACGGGCCGACGGAGACGAACGTCTGCACGTGGTACGAGGTTCCACCCGTCTCCGAACGACGGCCCGAGTCGATTCCAATCGGGAAGGCGATCTCGAACGTAGACGTGTTCGTGATCAGGGACGATGGGACGATCGCGCCGCCCGGCGAGATCGGCGAGCTCTGTGTGCAGGGCGCGACCGTGATGCAGGGTTACTGGCGTGATCCTGAGGCGAGCGCGCGAGCCCTCGCTCCACTTCCGTCGGCGCGCTTCCCCGATCAGCCCGTCTACCGCACGGGTGACCTCGTGAAGCAGGCGGAAGACGGGAACCTCGTGTTCGTAGGGAGGCGAGACGCCCAGGTCAAGAGGCGGGGTCACCGAATCGAGCTCGGCGAGATCGAGACGGCGCTCCAGACACATCCCTCCGTCGTCGAATGCGCGGCGATCGCGGTTCCCGATGAGGTCACCACGACGAGGATCATCGCGCGCGTCGTCGCAAGCGGCGACGTTCGAGAGTCGGATCTAATCGAGCACTGCTCCGCCCGCCTGCCGCGCTACGCGCTTCCCGACGCGGTCGAATTGCGGTCCGCGCTGCCGAAGACGTCGACGGGAAAGATCGACCGAAAGGCGTTGCTGGTTAGCTGAGCGGAGCACTGATGTTGAAGCGTCGGATCTCCGCAGCCGTCGCTACGTCCTCGCCTCTCTCTTCTGGTCGACGAGTCCTTGAATGCTCCGAATGCTCCGAAAGTTGTCGATGACGAGATCCTCGTCGCTCACGTCGATTCGGAATTCCTGCTCAACGAACGAAACCAGCTGCATGAGGGTCACCGAATCGATCGCGCCCTGCTCCAGCAGATCTTCGTCGGGGTCGAACGACTTCTTCGCTCGACTGCCGGGGACGTTCTCCAGCAGAAATATCTCTATCGGTCTCGTGACATCCATGACTAGTCCCCCATTGATCGAGTTCCGACACGGCGAGCAACCGCCGACGGCTCGTGCCGCGCGGGGCGTCCGCTGCAGAGCGCGCGCACCCGGCCATGAAGTACCCGCGTGAGCGCTCGGTACACAATCGTTCGCGGTGACGCTCGCGTGGACAAGCTCGACGTGCTCGCACTTGCGCGCAATCTTCCTGTTGTGTCCGCTGAAGTATCGCAGTACCGGTACGCGAAGTACTACGAACGGAGCCCCTTCGGGCCGCCGCTCTTCTTCGTCGCACGAGGATGCGAGTCGCAGACCGCCGTCGGCATGGCGGCGGTCTTCCCAACGAGGCTGCGCGTCCTCGGCGGGCTGGTTCCTGCTGGAATTTCCGGGGATTTTGCTGTGGACTCGGACCATCGTGGTTTTGGTCCTGCCATTGCGCTTCAGAGAGCAGTGCTATCCGCGCTCAAGGAAGAAGACCAAGTTTGCGTATACGGAAGCCCGAACGCCTTCGCCGAGTCAGTTATCAACCGCGTCGGCTACGCCGACCTCGGAAGGTTGACGAGATTCGTCAAGGTCCTCGAGGCGAAGGTCTTCGCCGGGAGATACATTCGCTCGCCTCGCCTCGCTCGGCTTCTGTCTGCGATCGCCGTTGCCGTCGATCCCGTTCTGTCAGCACTTTCCCGCGAGAGGCTGTACAGGCGCTCGGCTGCATTCTCCGTCGAAGAGCCGGACGTCTTCGACGATCGCTTTACCGACCTATGGCAAACGGCTTGGCACCAGCACAAGATCACGACTGAGAGAAACGTCGACTTTCTAAACTGGAAATACGATAAGACCGGCGCAAAGGAGCATCGCGCCAACTACAAGATCTTCGCTCTCGTCGCCGGTGACAGAATCGCGGGCTACGTCGTCTACCAGGTCAAAGACGAAGTTCGACACGTCTTCGACATCCTGTTTTTCCCCTCGAAGGTCGTCGCGGACACGCTTCTCTCCGAGTTCATCCTCGACGCGCGGCGGGGACGAGCAGCTGCGATTACTCTTCTCTATCTCGGTCCGGTCAACCTGCTGACGCGAAGGCTGCGCGCATTCGGGTTCCTGCGGCGGACGGAAGAGAGCGGCCTGCGAGTCCACGCGGAGAGCGGCCGGCCGGCCGGCGTGGATCTTCTGCGGCCTGAGAACTGGTATTTCCTGGGCGGAGACACCGACGTCTAGGTCGCCGCGTCGTCGAGGAGCGACCGGCGCTTCATCCGATCCCGTTCGAATGGACGCCGGTGCGAACGCGCGCGCGGGGTACGCCGAGCACGCGTGGCTAGCCGCTCTCCTTCCGGACCGCGCTCACCGTGTTCGCGTCGCCGACAGGCGCCTCGCCGGGGCGCTCGAGGATTCGGGCGCCGAGCTCGTCGAGCGCGCGCCGGACGTCGAGATCGGCGGACCCGCCGACCTTCGCGGTGACGCCGCGCTCGCCGTCGTACCACTCGGCCGCCTGACCTGGGGCGCCGGACGCTTCCCCGCACGCGCTGCCGCGCGCTTTCTCGCCTCGGCGCGTGTGCGGATGCAGGCTACCGCGTCCCGCCGCGCCCTCGAGCGGCTCGGCTATGCGCACACGGCCGCCGTCGGTTGGGACCACACGCACGAGCTCCGTGTGCCGGACCTCCCCGCGCAAAGCCTCTCCGGTCGCCGTCTCGTCGAGTACCTGCCGCGGTGCCGGCTCGTTTTCGGCTGGCGCACAGTCCTCGGACGATCGCTCCTCCGGAGCGCGCTTGAGGACGCTTCGGCGGCTAGCGGGTCAAGCCTGGAGCCGACGTCGATCTTGGCGCGCGGAGGATTCGTCGTCGCGATCGCGGGCAGCGTGCTGCTGCGCGTGGCGGTCGGCCCCGCGCGCGGACAGATCGCGAGCCAGCTCAGCGCCCTGGACGCCCTCCGAGCGAGCCGGGCCCCTGACGTCGTCGCGGCGCGTGTGCCGTGGCCGACCGCGCGCGGCAGATCGGGCCTCGCAGATTGGTCGCTCGAGCTCCTCCTTCCCGGCCGGCCCGCCCGACCGCCCCTGTCGCACGGCCTCCTCGCACAGTGCCTCGACTTTCTCGTCGCGCTCCATTCGATCGGGCACGCCGGCGAACCTCCGTCGTGCGCCGACGCGTCCGCCGTGCTCGCGCCGGCATGCGCGCCCGCCGAGGCAGAGGTCGTCCGTGAGTTGGCCCGGCGCCTGGACCGCGAATTGGCGCCGCTCTCGCGCGGGTTCGGGCACGGTGACTTCTTCAGCGGGAACCTACTCGTCGAGGACGAGCGGCTCCTCGGCGTCGTCGACTGGGACGCGGGCGGCCCCGGCCGGCTGCCTCTCCTCGATCTCCTTCAGCTCACGTTCCTCGCGCGTCACCGGCCATCGGACCTGAGCTGGGGACCGACGCTCGTTCGGAAGCTGTTGCCCTGGGCGCGCCGGGGCGGCGACGACCTCGCGCGCGAGTACTGCCGGCGCGTCGGGCTCGACCCGGGCCCCCCACTACTCGAGGCGCTCGTGCTGGCGTACTGGCTCGATCGGGCGGCCTATCAGCTCCGAACGCACGCCGAGCGGTGGGACCAGCGCGCCTGGCTCGACGCCAACATTCGCTCGGTGATCGAGCACATCCGCCACGCGACCTGACGCTTCTTGCCGGGTCCCGTGCGGCAAACGGCGTGATGTACGCCGTCGGTGGGTCCGACCTTCCGCTCGCAGCGGGCAGTCCATCCGCGCGGCGGTATGTGAAGAGTTTTGCCGCGCCCTTGCATATCGCACGAGCCTTGTTACGTTTTTCACAGGAATTGCGGCCATATAGGAGGGGTCTTACGGTGCGAGAGCTGACGGGTACGTTGCTGACGCTCTGCTTGCTGTCGGCGTTGCTTGGATTCGCGGCGCCGGCGGCCGCGTCTGCGGAACAGCGGGCTGACATCGTCTTCATGCTGGACGAGTCCGGGAGCATGGACGACGAGATCGCTGGGATCCGCGAGAACATCTCGGGTGTCGCGTCCGCGGTGTCAGCGCAGATGGACGCGAGGTACGCCCTCGTGAGCTTCGGGGGCGCCCCGCCGGACGGCCCGGCGATCGAGCCGTTCGCGCGGACGGACTTCACAGATCTGGAAGGGCTTTCACGCGCCCTCGCGAACAGCGGGGCCTACTCAGCTCCGACCGGCGAAGAGATGGGCTTCTACGCGACCACGTTTGCCTTTACGGCGCTGAGCGGCTTTCGACCGGACGCGGGAGCGTGCGGGATTCTCGTAAGCGACGAACCGCCTTCGTGGAAGCAGGACCGAGCGTCGGACCTCCGTCAAGCGCTTGATGCACTCGACAGCCGTCACGCGACCTGGTTCGGCATCGTCAATACGAGCTCTGGCACCGTGCGGCGCGACTACGGCCCCGAGCCCGGAAGTCTCGCCGACCTCAACGGCGGCGCCGTCTTCTCGCTCAGCGAGTTCCGGGCTGATCCTTCCGCCGTCCTGGCGAGCGTCATGACACGGTGCGGACGCGCCGCTCATCAAGCAGCCGCCTGCACGATCACGGGAACTGCGCGCGCAGACGTGTTGCGTGGAACCGCAGGTAACGACGTCATCTGCGCGCTGGGTGGCAACGACGTCATCTACGCACGCGGAGGAAACGACAAGGTCGATGGTGGCCGTGGCAACGACCATGTCCTCGGCGGAGGCGGGAACGACCGGCTAACGGGCGGGCACGGCAACGATCGACTGAAGGGCGCTGGCGGACGCGACCGGCTCCTCGGCGGCCGAGGCCGCGACATGTTCGCAGGCGGCCAAGGCGCCGACACGATCCTGGCGCGCGACGGACGGCGTGACACGATCTTCGGAGGCGGAGGCTTCGATATCGCGCGAGTGGACGTACGGCTCGACCGCCTTACGGCTGTCGAACGCACTCGCAGGCGCTAACCACAGACCGCGCCGCCCGCCCGGGCGGCGCGGCTCGTCGTGGGCCATGACCTCGAACCGACTGGCGTCGGGCCGGCCTCGCGGCGGAACGTTCTCGTTCTTGTCCGCGGGACCCTAGAGCGGACCGTGGCCTAGCACGCCCTCGCCGATTGCGAGAAAAGAGCGCAATCCGGCTCCCCTGGCCCGAGTCGCCGGCGGCTCGAACCTACGCGCCCGGTGGTCGGTACTCGACTTGCTCGGCCTTGCGCAGGGCTTCCATCGTTTCCTCGACGGTCAGGAGGACGGTCGTCTCGATCGAGCTAAGCGCACCGCCACCGCCAATCGCCAGCGCAACCGCGGCCATGGACACGTTGTCGGGAGCCTCCCAGAGGTTGTAGCCGTCGTGCTCGCCGAAGGCGTACCAGAAGCCGTGGAGCTTCCCGCCGACTGACTCGATGTACGACTGAGCGGCCTTCCTGCGGTCTTCCGGGTTGCCGATCAGCCTGGCCCACGTCTCCGGCGTGTAGCTGAACCTCGTTAGGTAGAGCGGCATCTCTCCCCTCGCTCGCAGTTCGGAGGAGGGTACATCGCCACGAGTTTCGCCAACCGTCTCACCAAGCCCTCGTAGTAGCCGGCGACGAGCGCGTAGACGATCACGGCAGCGATCACGAGGAAGAAGAACCCCCGACCGCTGCGGCCGTCGCCTTCGTGCTCGCTCGCGCTGCGTGGCTTGCGTCGTCCTCCGCCATTCAGTCCGGCGCTATCAGCGGGCCTTCACCGCGGCGCCCTCAGTCCGAGCGGTGAGACAGGACATTGACCGGAACTACGGGGTCAGCATCCTCGAATTTCGCCATGACAAGGTCGCGTGAGTCGATCTACGTCGCCGAGGGCTGGGAGCCACCAGCGTGGCGGGCTCGGTGGAGATCCGCACCATAGGCATGGCGCGTCGTCGCCCGACTTGACGCTCGGCTCGAGGCGACGATGCGCGGCTAGCTCGGCATCGCAGCGCGGTCGTCCTCGAGAAAGCGCTCGGCATCTCCACGCGAACGAATGCCTCGACGGCCGTCTGGGTGTCCTCGCTCACCACGGCGTACACGAGCACGGCCGGACGGGAGCGGGACGCCTGAGTCGTAAGGAAAGTTCGAGGGAGGATTGCTGCACGGCGGCTGAGGAGACGACGCAATGACGGGGCTCGGGACGGTGCGGCGCGTCCCGAGCCCTAACCGTGTGACGGCGAAGCCACACGGGGGACCACACCGGGACGCGATTTCGCGGCCGTGGCGGCAGAGACGACGTGGCGGTTTGCAGGGATTCCGCTTGACGCCTCGTGGTGTGCCTTTTCGCGCCGGGAAGCGCAGGGCGTACTCGGGGGCCGAAACCACGCGGTGGCCGCGAGATGATGGGCCCGACGCGCTCCAAATCCCCGAGCAAGAGGTCGTGCGCGCGTCCGACCCGCCTGCGGAGCACGCCGCGGGCGGCACGGCCAACGCTCAGAGGAGCGTCAAGCCGGCGCGCTCTCGGTGACGGCGGCAGCCTCCATCATCGCGGCGAGCATCTCCGGCTTCGGGATGTGCGGACGAGGGTACGCTCGGCGACTGTGTGAAAGCCCGAGGCCGAGCATCAACTCCGCCAACTTGTAGGTGAGCGGGCCCGGGTTGATGACGGGAACCGGCAGCGCCTCCTGGAGGAATGGGACCGCCTGGTGCATGGTCGTCGAACCCATACAGATGACTTCGGCTCCGTCATCCTCGATGCATTGCATCGCAGCGTCACGAAGCTTCGGAAAGACCTCTTCCTCCTTGCCGCCGAGCAGGTTCTCGACATCCGGGGGCGTGTTGATCGAGCGGATAGACGCGCACTTGTCGACCAGTCCGTATTCGGCGAGCCCCTTCTTGTACAGGCCGATCCACGGATCCCACTGAGTCAGGACGGAGAACGTGTTGCCCAGCATGAGCGCCGTAAGGTACGACGCACGACCGGGCCCGATCACGGGGATATCAAGGACGGAGCGGAGCGCGTTCATCCCCGAATCGCTCATCGTGTCGATGCACACCGCGTCGTACCCGTCGTCCTCCGCCGTGCTGCCCGCCTCGAAGAGAGCCACATCCGCAACGGCCCAGTCGTGGTAGCTGTCGAAGAGCGCCGGGCCCGCCTTGACGCCGCGGTAGTCGAACTCAATGTCAGGCCCCAGTTGGACCGCCTCCATCTGTGCCTCGCGGTTCGCGAGTCCGCCTTCGCCGAACGCGAACGGGACGATGACGACAACTCTGGCCATCGTTACCTCCAAATAGTCGGCAAGAACGCGATTGTAAGGGTCTTCGCCCAGCGGAAGCGCTAGCTCGCGCGGCGAGGTAAGCGCTCCAGCTGCCCAGGCTGAGGCATCCAGTTCGCCGCGGCGACGGCGCGCGCCTCCTGCGATGCCTCGACGCCGTCGAGGTACTCGAGCACGCGCTCGAGCGGCTCGACGTCGCCGAACTTGGCGTCGATGTCGAAGAGGTTCCACTCGACGACGCCCGGGACGCGGTCGCCGACGCACTCGCGGACGACGATCGGCCGGAAGCCCTCGGCGATCGCGTCTTCGACGGTGTGCCGGACGCAGCCGGCCATCGTCACCCCGGTAACGATCACCGTGTCCACGCGATGGGCGTTGAGGAAGCTCGACAGGTAGGTGCCGTGGAAGGCGCTCGCCCGCTTCTTTACGATCACCTGCTCGTCGGGCTCCGGCGCGATCCGCTCGTCGATCGCGACCGCGTCCGTGCCTAGTTGGAGCGCCTCAAGCGGGATCTTCCGGTTCCAGAGACCCATGTCGCTGTTCGCGCCCTCGGTGATGGCGTACGCGGTGGTGGTGAAGACAACGGGCAGCGTCTTGGCCCGGGTCGCGGCGAGAAGCCGTTGGACCCCCCGGATGATCACGTCCATCCCGTTGCAGCTGAAGGGGTTGCCCGGACGCGTCCAGGCGTTCGCCAGGTCGATGTTGATCAGGGCCGGTCGCTCGCCGAAGCCGATGCGCCGCTGGAAACCGCGCCGCTGGTACACGCTCGAGTCGGCCGAGAAGATGCGCTCGAGCGCGTCGGTGATCTCGCTCACGCAGGTCACCTCCCGTTGCCCGTGCTGGACGCACCTGTCATCGTACCCCTCCTGGTCCGGATGACCGATCCGTACGCCGCCGTCCGCTGGGACCTCGTACCCGACCGGACCGCGCTCCTGCTCATCGACTACCAGAACGACTTCCTGCATGAAGATGGCTGGTACGCGCGCAGCGGGATCGACATCTCGCACATGCGGCGCGTGCTCGGGCCGACGCGGAGGCTGATCGACGCGGCTCGCGCAGCGGAGGTGCCACTGATCTGGACGCGCCACGGGACGCGCGACGGCCGCGACGCCGGGCCGTTCTTCGAGCTTCGACCGTTCCTCCGGGACGGCGGGCTGCGGCAGGAAACCTGGGGGTACGACGTCTACGACGAGCTGGCCGTGGGCGCTGACGACTGGATGGTGGAGAAGACGCGCCTGAGCGCGTTCTTCAACACGAACCTCGAGGTGATTCTGCGCGGTCTCGGCGCGGAGACGATCCTCGTCGCGGGCGTGCTCACGAACCAGTGCATCGCGGCCACCTCGAAGGACGCGATGTTCCGCGACTTCAAGCCGATCGTCCTCGAGGAGTGCACCGGGACGACGCTTCCCCACCTCCACGAGCCCGCGCTGGAGATGATCCGGGTCGGCTGGGGTGAGGTCCGGGGCGTCGAGGAGACGATCGCGGAGCTCGCGGCTCTGCGCGCCGGCGCCGCGTGAAGCTCGGCGCCCACTTCCTCCCCGAAGACCTGCCGGTGTTCCTCGAGTCGGTGCGCACCGCCGACGAGGTCGGCTACGAGCGGGTATGGCTCGTCGACGGCCAGATGCTTTGGCAGGACGTCTACGTCTACATGGCGCACGGGCTCGCGGCAACCGAACGGATCGCGTTCGGGCCGGGGGTGACCAACCCGCTCACGCGGCACTTCACAGTCACTGCGAGCGTGGCGGCCACGCTAGCTCACCTCCACCCCGGTCGCGTGGTCCTCGGCATCGGACGCGGCGACAACGCCGTCCGGACCCTCGGCCTCCAGCCAGTTCCGACGCGCCGTCTCGCCGACGTCGTTCCGAAGCTCCGCGAGCTCGTCGCCGGCCGTCCGGTCGACGTCGACGGGACGGCGGTCCGGATCCGCTGGGCGGACGAACGCGTGCCGATCATGATGCCGGCCACGGGGCCGCGAAACCTCCGCGTCGCCGGGGCGCTCGCCGACATCGTCATGATCTACGTCGGCGTGAATCCCGTGTCGGTGCGCTGGGCGATCGAACACGTCCGCACCGGGGCCGAGGAGGCCGGCCGCGATCCCGACGGCGTTGAGATCGCCGTCCTCTGCGCGATGTGGGTCTCCGAGGACCAGGAGGACGCGTGGAACGCCTGTCGCTGGGCTCCGGCCGCCTGCGCGAATCACATCGCGGACGTCGCGCGCCGCAACCCAGAACACGGCATGCCCGTCGAGATGACGAGGCTCGTCGCCGCACGCGACGACTACGACTACTACGCGGGCCACCTCGACTCGAACGCCGAGCACACCGCCTACCTCACCGGGGAGCTGATCGACGACTTCGCGATTGCGGGACCGGTCGCGCGGTGTCTGGAGAAGATCCGTGCGCTCACCGAGCTTGGAGCAAGCGAGCTGTCGACCGCCTACCTGAACGGTGAAGTCGACCAGATCCGGCGCGTGGGGCGGGAGATCATGCCTGCGCTCGGCCGCCTGACCACATGAAGCCGCGAACCCACCGGGAGGAAACGACATGAAGCGCATCGGGGTCGATGTCGGCGGGACGTTCACGGACCTCGTCCTCGTGAACGAGGAGGAGGGCAGGATCACCGTCGACAAGGTGGCGTCCACGCCCGACGACCCGGCGCGGGCGGTGGTCGAGGGAGTCGAGCAGCTGTGCGAGAAGGCGGGCGTGTCGCTTACGGAGGTCGACAACCTCCTGCACGGCACGACGATCGCGACGAACATCGTCCTGACGCACACCGGTGCCGAGGTGGGGATGCTGACGACGGAGGGCTTTCGGGACATCGTCCACATCGCCCGCCACAAGAAGCCGTACAACTTCTCGCTCCAGCAGGAGCTCCCGTGGCAGTCGCGGCCGCTCGCGAAGCGTCGGCACCGGCTGACGGTCAAGGAGCGCGTCGCCGTGCCCGACGGCGAAGTGCTCGCTCGGCTCAACGAGGACGAGGTGCGCGAGCGGGTTCGGAAGCTGAAGGGCGCGGGCGTCGAGGCGGTCGCCGTCTGCCTGCTCCACTCCTACCTCAATCCGGAGCACGAGCGACGGATCAAGGAGATCGTGCTCGAGGAGTTCCCGGAGGCGTACTTATCCGTCTCGTACGAGGTGCTCCCGCTCTACCGCGAGTACGAGCGTTTCTCGACAGTCTGCTTGAACGCCTACATCGGCCCGAAGGTTTCGCGGTACGTGGCCCGCTTTGACGAGGCGATGCAGCGCGCTGGCCTCTCGCGCGGCGTCCAGCTGATGCAGTCGTCGGGCGGCATGGCGACGGTGGAGTCGGCGACGCAGCGGCCGGTCAGCCTGCTCATGTCCGGGCCGGTCGCCGGCCTCATCGGCGGAATCTGGGCGGGGAAGGTGGCCGGCTACGACAACGTCGTCACGCTCGACATCGGCGGGACGTCGGCCGACATTGGCGTGGCCGCGAACGGGCAGCTGCGCATGCGTCACCTCCTCGACACCAAGGTCGGCGACTACCAGGCCATGGTGCCGATGGTCGACATCGATACGATCGGCGCGGGCGGCGGGTCGATCGCCTACGTCGACGAAGGTGGCGTCTTCCGCGTGGGCCCGCAGTCGGCCGGCGCCGATCCCGGGCCGGCGTGCTACGGCCGCGGGGGCGCCGACCCCACGGCGACCGACGCGCAGCTCTTGCTCGGCCGGCTTCGGCCGGAGCGCGGGCTGCTCGGCGGCGAGATGCGGCTCGACGTCGAGCTCGGTCGCGCCGCGATGCAGCGGCTCGCCGACACGCTCGGCATGTCGGTCGAGGAGGCGGCGCTCGGCGCGCTCCAGATCCAGAAGTTCGGGATGGCCCAGGCGATTGAGGTCAACTCCGTCCGCCGGGGCTACGACCCGCGCGAGTTCACCCTCGTCGCGGCCGGCGGCGCAGGGCCGCTGTTCGCGTGCGACATCGCTCTCGAGCTCGAGATCCCGCGCGTGCTCGTGCCCCCGCACCCCGGCATCATCGCGGCGACCGGGCTGCTGGCCACGGACCTCCAGCACGAGTTCGTCGCCACGGAGCGCCACGCGCTCAAGACCCTCGACGTCGACCGGCTCCGCGCGCGCTACGACGAGCTTTCGGCCCAGGCGGTCGCCCAGCTCGATGCCGACGGTGTGGCCGACGACCGCCGCCTGCTGCGGCGGCTCGCGGACTGCCGCTACGCCGGGCAGGGCTACGAGGTCCGCTTCGACGTGCCCGCAGGGACAATTGACGGCCGCTGGGTGGCGCAGGTCAAGGAGGCGTTTCACCGGGCGCACGAGGCGGAGTACGGCCACCGGTTCGACGCCGAGATCGAGATCGTCAACATACGCGTGGTCGGGATCGGCCGGATCGCCGAGCTTGAGCCCGCGACCGCCGAGGCCGGAGGCGGCGACCCGTCGTCCGCGAAGACACTGGAGCGCGACGTGGTCTTCGACGTCGACGGCCGGCCCGCGCGCCGGGCGACCGCGTTCTACGACCGGGCGCTCCTTCGCGCGGGCGACCGGATCGAGGGTCCCGCGGTCGTCGAGCAGTACGACTCGACGACTGTCGTCCCACCCGGCCTCGTCGCCGAGATCGACGGGTTCGGCAACATCGTGATCGATTGCACGCAGCGCGTCACGGAGGCGGCCGAGCGGGGGACCGAGCTGGCGACGCCGATCCTCATGCGCGTCATCGGCGGGGCCTTCTCGGCCATCGCGAAGGAGATGGCGGGCGTGCTCTTCCGGATGAGCTACTCGTCGATCATCCGGGAATCGGAGGACCTCGGCGCCGGGATCTTCGACGCCGCGGGGAATGTCCTCGCCGAGTCGGACTCGACACCCATGTTCATGGGGGCGATGCCGAAGATCGTCAAGAACGTCATCAAGCTCCTCGGGGACGACATTCACGAGGGCGACGTGGTTCTCCACAACGACCCGTACCTCGGGGCCACCCACTCACCCGACGTCGCGATCGTGATCCCGATCTTCTTCGACGGGGAGCTCGCCGGGTTCGCGGGCGCGTCCGCGCACCTCCTTGACATCGGAGGCGCCTATCCGGGCCTGGCCATCGACCTCGTCGACAACTGGTCGGAGGGAAACATGTACCGCGCCGTGAAGCTCTCCGAGAAGGGCGTGCGCCAGGATGCGCTCTGGAAGCACATCCTCGAGAACACGCGCACGCCGACCCACAACAAGGGCGATATCGAGGCGATGATCGCCGCGTGCGAGCTCGCCCGGCGACGCTACCTCGAGCTGCTCGGGCGCTATGGGCTAGCCGCCGTGCTGGGCGCCGCACGGGACTGGATGGACTACTCCGAACGCATGCTGCGCCAGGAGATCGCCAGGGTCCCGGACGGGCGCTACGAGACCGAGGTCGGCTGGCTCGACGACGACGGCAAGAACCGGGGCGAGCAGCTGCCCGTCAAGGTGGCGGTCGAGATCGAGGGCGACGAAATCACCTTCGATCTGACCGGGTCGAGCTCGGAGGTCGCCACCGGCTACAACTGCCCGTTCGAGGGGACGACCGTCTCCGCGATGACGTTCATCACGCGCATGATCTTCCTCGATGAGGCGACATACCCCGTCTTCGTGCCGCAGAACGAGGGGATGCTGCGCCCGGTCAAGGTTGTCGCCCCGAAGGGGTCGATCTTCAACCCGAACTACCCGCGCGCGTGTTTCGCCCGCTTCTGCCAGGTGCAGCGGGCCGTCGACCTCGCCCTGCGGGCGCTCGCGCCGGTCGTCCCCGACAAGGTGACCGCCGGGAACTCCGCGCACCTCCACTTCATCTCATACTCCGGCTTCAACGAGGAAGAGCAGGAGTACTGGGTGTACCTCGAGGTCGACGAGGGGTCCTACGGCGGGCGCCCGGGCCGCGATGGGCTCGACTCGGTGGACTGCCTCATCGCCAACACCCGCAACAACCCGATCGAAGAGCTCGAGTGGCGCTTCCCCATGCGGACCGAGCGCTACGAGCTGCGTGACGAGCCATCCGCCGCCGGCGAGTACCGCGGCGGAATCGGCATGGTCCGGCTGAACCGCTTCCTCGTGGACACGATCGTGACCTGTGAGGGCGAGCGGCACGAGGCCGACCTGCCGTGGGGCGTGTTCGGCGGGCACGACGGGCTCAACGCGTCGCTCGTGAAGAACCCCGGCCGGCCGGACGAGGAGCACTGGCCGTCAAAGGTGACCGCCTTCCGCCTCAAGGCCGGCGACACGCTCCAGATCACCGTGCCGAACTCCGGCGGCTACGGCGACCCGATCGAGCGCGATCCCGGGCTGGTGGCGTCCGACGTGCTCGACGGCTTCACCACCGTGGAGCTCGCCGAGCGAGACTACGCGGTCGTCATCGACCCGGAGACGATGAGTGTCGACACGGACGCGACGCGCCGCCTGCGAACGGAGCGCGCGCCGCTTGTCGCCGGCTCGTAGTAGCGGAGCTGCTCTTCCTCAACCGGGACGCACTCTTTCGCGGTAGGTGAGGACTGAATCGCCCCGACGGCGCGTCGCGGGTTGGGCTCTCCCGGCAAGACTCGCCGGCCCGCTCGAATCAACCGGCGTTCTTCGCTCCTTCCGGATGTGCGTCGACGAGAGCCACCCTCGCGCACTGGCGCGCCGCGTCAACGTGCCGCATCCCTATAGCGACTATTGACACAAGAAGGCAACGGTGTTCTAGTTTCATGCGTTTCCCCGGTGCGCGAGCTGCAAGCAGGTGCTTCGATCGAATCCATGCCGCGCTCGCTCGGACGCCGCCGTCTGGACCGTGCGCTTGCACGCCGGGCGGGGGTAGCCGTCATCGCCGTCACGACGGCGCTCGTCGCCGCGGCACCGGGTACCGCCGATCACCTTCGGCCTCGAGACGTCTCTCCACCCGGCGCATCCGGATCGGTGCCCCGGGTCGTGAGCGACAGCGCGGGGACGGTCGTCGCGGTGTGGCGTGAAGTTGCGCGCGAGGGCGCATTCATCCGGGCCTCGACCCGTTCTTCCGACGGCGAATGGAGCCCGAGCGAGCGCCTTTCGGCGGCCGCGGCTCAGCTGGAAGCGCCCGAGATCGCGATGGATCGGGGCGGAAATGCTGTCGCCGTCTGGCACACGTGGGTTGGCGGCCGGAGCGCGGTGTTCGCCGCCCTTCGCCGCGGCGGAACGTGGGGCGCAGCCGAGGAAATTTCGGCACCGGGCGAGGCCTCGTTTGCTGCTTCCGTCGACGTTCAGGCCGGACGCGCGATCGTCGTCTGGGCTGCCGTCGAGGGCGGATTCTCGGTGATCCGCTCCC
>DATAAZ010000004.1:0-4469 GCA_036259875.1 Gaiellaceae bacterium | reverse complement strand
TGTGGACGCCGGAGAAGGAGAAGGCCGGCTCCAAGATGAACATCTGGACACCAGGCAGCGAGGAGGCGCCAACACGATGAGTCCCCTGATCCCGATGGTGGTCGAGCAGACGTCGCGCGGCGAGCGCGCGTTCGACATCTACTCGCGCCTCCTCAACGAGCGCATCATCTTCCTGGGAACGCCGATCGACGACCAGATCGCGAACCTGATCATCGCGCAGCTCATCCACCTCGAGTCCGAGGACCCCGACAAGGACATCTCGCTCTACGTCAACTCGCCGGGCGGCTCGGTGTACGCGGGGCTCGCCGTCTACGACACGATGCAGTACATCAAGCCCGACGTGCAGACGGTCTGTGTCGGGATCGCCATGTCGATGGGCGCGCTCCTCCTCGGCGGAGGCACGCCCGGCAAGCGCATGGCGCTTCCCAACTCGAAGATTCTGATCCACCAGGTCTCGAGCGGTTTCCAGGGGCAGGCGACGGACATCGAGATCCAGGCGCGCGAGGTGATCAACATCAAGCGCCGCCTCGAGGAGATCATCGCCTTCCACACCGGCCAGCCGCTCGACAAGGTCTCGAAGGACATGGAGCGCGACTACTTCATGACCGCGCAAGAGGCGCAGGAGTACGGGATCATCGACACCGTCCAGACCCAGCGAGGCGCGGGAGTCGCCGCGGCCGCGTGAGCGGACCCCGCTAGGCGAACGGCGAAAAAGACGCTACAAGGTTAAGAGACGTGGCTCGCGCGACCGACGGCAACGAGCAGCTGCTCTGCAGCTTCTGCGGCAAGAGCCAGCGCCAGGTCAAGAAGCTGATCGCCGGGCCGGGCGTCTACATCTGCGACGAGTGCATCGACCTTTGCAACGAGATCATCGACGAGGAGCTGACGAGCCCGGCTCAGCTCGACCTCGACAACCTCCCGCGCCCCAAGGAGATCTACTCGGTCCTGAACGACTACGTGGTCGGCCAAGAAGAGGCCAAGCGGACGCTCTCCGTCGCCGTCTACAACCACTACAAGCGGGTGCAGATGTCGACGAGCGAAGGTGACGTCGAGCTTCAGAAGTCGAACATCCTCCTGCCCGGGCCGACCGGGTGCGGCAAGACGCTCCTTGCGCAGACGCTCGCGCGGATCCTCAACGTCCCGTTCGCGATCGCGGACGCGACCGCGCTCACCGAGGCCGGCTACGTCGGCGAGGACGTCGAGAACATCCTCCTGAAGCTGATCCAGGCCGCCGATTTCGACGTGAAGAAGGCGGAGACCGGGATCATCTACATCGACGAGGTCGACAAGATCGCCCGCAAGGCGGACAACCCGTCGATCACCCGCGACGTCTCGGGCGAGGGCGTCCAGCAGGCGCTTCTCAAGATCCTCGAGGGCACGGTCGCCTCCGTGCCGCCGCAGGGCGGGCGCAAGCACCCGCACCAGGAGTTCCTCTCGATCGACACGACGAACATCCTCTTCATCTGCGGCGGCGCGTTCGCGGGGCTGGAGAAGATCATCGGCAAGCGGATCGGCAAGAACGCGGTCGGCTTCGGCGCCGACATCAAGTCGCGCAAGGACGCCGAGGCGACCGAGCTCCTGTCCGCAGTCATGCCCGAGGATCTCCTCGCCTACGGGCTGATCCCCGAGTTCATCGGCCGGCTGCCGGTCGTCTCGGCGGTACACCAGCTGACGAAGGAGGACCTCGTCCGGATCCTCCTCGAGCCGAAGAACGCGCTCGTGAAGCAGTACCAGCGGTTCTTCAACTACGACTCGATCGAGCTGATCTTCACGGAGGACGCGCTCTGGGAGATCGCCGACAAGGCGCTCGAGCGCGAGACGGGCGCACGCGGGCTCCGCTCGATCATCGAGCACGCGCTCCTCGACGTCATGTTCGAGCTTCCGTCGCGCAAGGACGTGAACAAGTGCGTGATCACGAAGGAGACGATCGAGCGCAACCTCCGGCCCACCCTCGTCACGGAGGGCGGCCGCTCCGTCGAGCCCGAAGAGCTCGCCGAGGAATCGGCGTAGCAGCGCGCTAGGATTCGGCTCGCCAGATGAGCGCCGCTCGGGCGAGGGCGGGGGGTCGACGGCCGTTGGTGGCCGAGCGAGGCTGCCTCGTTGTCGCGGACATCTCGGGTTACACGGGCTACGTCGTCGAGAGCCCGCTCGAGGACGCCGAGGACGTGGTCGCCGACGTGACGGCGACGATCGCGGAGCGGCTCGGGCCCGTCCTTCGAGTCAACAAGCTCGAGGGCGACGCCGTCTTCGGCTACGCGCTCGAGGACGAGGCGGACGGCTCGATGCTGCTCGACGCGGTCGAGCAGTGCTACTTCGGGTTCCGTCGGCGGCTCGAGAGCATGCAGCACGCGACGAGCTGCAGCTGCAAGGCGTGCACGAAGCTTCCCGACCTCGATCTCAAGTTCGTCCTCCACTACGGCGAGTTCATCCGCCGGGGCGGTGCCGCCGGCGAGGAGCTCACGGGTCACGACGTCATCCTCGTCCACCGGCTCCTCAAGAACGCGGTCGTCGAAGTCGTCGGCACGCGCGGGTACGCGCTCATGACCGAGGCATGCGTCGACGGGCTCGGCCTCGATCCCCACGCACTCGGCATGCGCGAGCACCGCGAGACCTACGACGACGTCGGCGGGGTGCGGGCGTTCGTCCTCGATCTCGAGGCGCGCTACACCGAGGAAAACGAACGTCGTCGCGTCCTCGTCGCGCCTGACGAGGCGGCGTTCGAGATCGATGCGCTCGTCGAGGCGACGCCGCCGATCGTCTGGGAATACCTGACCGCGCCCGACAAGAGAGTGACGTGGCAGGGCAAGGTCGAGGAGGCGAGCATCGGCGGCCGCCGCCGCACCGGCACCACGAGCGTCTGCATCGATGGGCGCGCGCTCGTCTACGAGGAGATCCTCGATTGGCGGCCGTTCGACTACTTCACCGAGACCCGGACTCTTCCTCGCTCGGCGAAGGTGGTGCTGACGACGACGCTCGAGCCGGTTGACGCCGGGACGCGCGTCCGGATCCGGGGCGACAAGCCGAACGGCACCGGCGGCCTTCTGTGGCTGGCGACGCGCAGAAACGTCGTCCGCCGGCTTCGGACCGAACTCTCCCGCCTCGCTGCCGCCGTAGCGGACGAACGCCCGTAGCAGCGCTCGAGAGCGGCCGCTTCTTCGTGATCTGAGCGCCCGGGACTTCGCCTCGAATCGCTAGGGGAAGCGCCGCGGCGGCGGCACGTTCGGGACGAGCTTCCCGAGCCTCGCCCGGTTGCGGGCGACCAGCCGCTCGAGCTCGTCGACCCGCGTTTCGAGACCGAACCGGCGCATCGCCTCGGCGAAGGGCCGGAACGCGGGGACAAGCCCGGAGAGCGCCGCGAGGCTCTCGGCGCCGTGGAGGTAGCGTCCGTCCGGGAGGACGAGGAGCGACGTCGTGCGGTGCAGGTCCTCGGGCAGCGGCTCGAGCCAGCGCGCACCCTCGGGCGCGTCCATCGACAGGAAGGCGAGCCGCTCGTCCCGGTCGAGCGTGGCGACGACACGCGCCACCCAGCGGCAGAAGCGTCACTCGTGGGCGTAGAGGAGAAGTGGCCGCTCGAGCGGCTGGGGGAGCGTTTCGGCCTGCACGGCGCTAGCTCTGGAGCTCCCGCGCGGCCGCGCGCACGGACCGGATCACGTACCGGAGGGAGAGGGCGAAGAAGAGGCCACCGAGGACGGCACGGGCCACGTCGTCGGCGACGGGAACACGCCTGGCCACGCGGTTGGCGACCTTCTCCCGCCACCCGTGCAGGCCTGCGTGCCCCAGCGCCTTCGGATCCACAGCGTTGCCCTACCCGGGGGCAAGGCCCGCCTAACTGTCGTCGCCGTCCAGGAGTGCCGCGTGGACGGCGAGCGACGTCTCGGCGAGCCTCGCCGCGAGGGCCGCGAGGTCGCGCCCTTCAACGGCGGATACGAAGACGACGCCGCGGCGGTTCACGTTCATCCCCTCCCTCGCGAGGGCATGCTCGGCCGTCTCGAGCCAGCCCCGTCCGGGAGTGCCGGCCTCGCGGACGGCCGCGCCGTCGTCCGTGAGGTCGTAGCGCCGGCCGCGCTTGCGGACGCGGACCCGGACCGGCTGTCGCCGTACGAGAAGGCGGTTTCGAGGACGATTTCGCCGGTTTCTCCCCAGCGAGGCCGCTGGAGAGCCGGGCGCAGGCGCCCGGCTTCGTCCAGGGTGCGAGCCCCGATCACTGCCATTCGACCGAGCAAACGGCGACCCGCTCCCTGATCCCCTTGAGCGCGATCGTTCGACGATGCGTCGTCTTGACCGGGAACGATCCGACGCTTGCTTCGGTGGCGAGGATCTCGCGCGCGTCGGCGGCTGCGCCGACCCGTGCGGCTGTGTGGACCCCGCGTCCTCGGTACTGTCCGCCCTGCTCGAGCGCGCCGTCCGTGTGGACGCCGACGCGCACGTCGAAGACGAACTCCTGGTCGACGGCGCGCTGCACCGCGACG
>DATAAZ010000003.1:0-17425 GCA_036259875.1 Gaiellaceae bacterium | reverse complement strand
CCTCTTCACATCTGACACCAACTTCCCGGGTCGGCTCGTCGCTTAGGCTCGGATCCCGTTCCCGCAACCCGGAGGTAGACGCCGATGCGGGCGGCTCGGCGGCGCGACGCTCAGCGGGCGGCTCGGGTCGCCGGA
The DNA here is from genome assembly GCA_036259875.1 of Gaiellaceae bacterium. Lineage (GTDB taxonomy): Bacteria > Actinomycetota > Thermoleophilia > Gaiellales > Gaiellaceae > DATAAZ01. The sequence continues at coordinate 17,290 of DATAAZ010000003.1, read as the reverse complement.
CGGACGAAGCGTCGACGCACGGAGGGCGCCCGGCGGGCGCCCTCCGTGCCTTTGAGGGCTTGGCGAAACGCAGAGTGAGCCGCCGGGCCGCCCCGCCGCTGCCTCCTCAGTCGGCACCGTAGCCTCCGGCTATCACCGTCGCGGGGGTGGATGAGGGGGGCATGCCCCCCTCGTAGCCTCGGAACGACCATCGCACCCCGGCGACGAGCGACGTTCCGCCACTCCCTCTTTGCGGGTAGCGTCTCGGCGCGATGCGCGGCCCGGTCCAGCTCTTCGCCACCTGCCTGGGCGACCTCGTCTTTCCGGACGCCGTTGCCGACGCCGAGGAGCTCCTGCGACGGGCCGGCTTCGAGATCGAGTTCCCGCGCGGCCAGGTCTGTTGCGGTCAACCTGCGTTCAACGCCGGCCACCGGAAGGCGGCCCGCCGCGTTGCCCGCACGTTCACCCGTGCGTTCGCACGCGACCGCCCGATCGTTACGCCCTCTGGATCCTGCGCGACGATGGTCGCGCATTACCTTCCCGAGCTCGTCGGGTGCGAGCCGTATCCGATCCACGAGCTCTCGGCGTTTCTCGACGGGCACCGGGCGAGGCTCGAGCAGGTCAACTGGGGGAAGGTGCTCGCCTACCACGACTCGTGCCACATGCTGCGGGAGCTTCGGATCGGCGAGCAGCCGCGCCGGCTCCTCGAGCGGTCGGGCGCCCGCGTCATCACGCTCCCGCGCCCCGACCTCTGCTGCGGGTTCGGTGGCACCTTCGCCGTCCGCCAACCGGAGATCTCGGTGGCGATGGCGGACGAAAAGCTCGCGGGAGCCGCGAAGGCGCAGGCGCTGGTGACTGCCGACCCCGGCTGCCTCATGCATCTCCTGGCGCGGTCCGAACGCGCGGGGGGCCCCCCGGTCGTCCATCTCGCCACCGCGCTCGCGCACGGCGTCTAGAAGCGGGTCTCGACCGTCGTGACGACGTCGCGGCGCCCGTCGGCACGCGCGCGGTCACGACCGGGCCCGCCCGAGAGGCGGTCCCGCGAGCCGTCGCGCGCGACGAGCGCGTCGTCGCCGGGCCCGCCGGCGAGGCGGTCACGGCCGGGGCCGCCCTCGAGGCGATCGTGCCCGCGCCCGCCCCGGAGGACGTCGTTGCCTCCGCGGCCCCTGATCACGTCGGCTCCACCGACGCCGTCCAGGACGTCGTCGCCCGGCGTCCCGACGAGGACGTCGCGTCCGGGCGTCCCAACGATCGGCTGCGGCCGGACGGGTCTCGGCGGTGCGCCGTGGCACGCGGCCGACCCCGAGTCGGCGAACGTCTTCCCCGCCTCGGCGAGGAACTCCCACGAGTACGCGCCGTCTCGAAGCGTCAGCTTGAGGACGCCGTAGGCATCGGCGTTGACGACCTCGCTGTTCCGATGGCGGGCGACGACGGGGTAGAGGCTTCTCCCGCCCGTACCGACCGTGAACTGGCGGATTCCGAACGCGTCGTCGCGGATCCCGAGCGATGACTGGGGCGTGAAGCGCTCGTAGAGGTGGTCGTGGCCGGTCAGGACAACCTCCGCACCCGCTTCGTGGAGCGCCTGCCAGAGTGCCTCGGTGATCGCGTTGCTCCCGTGCGGACCCGAGCTGAATCGCGGGTGGTGCCAGTAGGCCAGCGTGCACGACGCGCCGCTCGCTGCGAGGTCGGCGCGGAGCCACTCGTGCTGCGGCGATCTCCGCCCGCAGCCGCCGACCGCCGTGCAGTTGCTGTTCAGTGCGACGACGTGCCAGGGGCCGACGTCGTACGAGTAGTACCCCTTGCTCGGATCGCCGGCCGCGGCGCCGAAATAGCCGAAGTACCCCGCCGCGCCGGGCGTCGCGTATTCGTGGTTCCCGGGCGAGGGGCGCGTCCGGGCCTTGTGGCGGCCCCACGACGGCCCGAAGCAGGCGGCGAACTCCTCCGGCGTCCCGTGCTCGTAGACGTTGTCGCCGAGCGTCGCGATCGTCCCGTTCTGTGCGTCGAGAATGGCCGCCGTCGCCTCGTCGCCGGACGACGAGCAGTCGGCGATGTCGCCGGCCGCGAGGAGGACGGGGTCGTCGAGGAGGCTCCCGCCCGTGGAAAGCGCCACCCCGGTTGCGACGGGACAGGCGGTGAGCGCCGTGGCGAGCGCGGCCACGACGCCGATGAGGTGAATCAGCCGCCGTTCGAGCAATGAAACCGGGCCTCCTCGGAGCGAATTTCGCACACGTTGTCGGCGACCGCGGCTACGCCCCCGAGTCCCCCGCTCGCTCGCGCAGCCGCCCGGCCAGCTGCTTCAGACCCCAGCGTTGAACGAGCTCGGCGGCGCGCGCCCAGTCGGGCTGCGCATCCGGAAACTCCGGAACGGGGGCGTGGTACTGGAGCCGCGTCAGCCGGAGGTAAAGCCGAAGCTGGTCGGCCTGGTTCTGAAGCACGCCCGCTTCGATCGCGCCGTCGAGCGTCTCGTGCTCGCGCAGGATCATCGCCGCGCGGCTCTCGCCGACCCCGCGCGCCCCCGGGATTCGGTCGGCCGAATCGCCGCGGAGCGCGACGAAGTCCGGGACCTGCTCGGGGCGGACGCCGTAGCGCTCCCGCACCTCGTCGGGTCCGACGCGTTGCAGCTCGCCGACGCCCCGCTTCGGCATGAGGATCGTCGTTTTCTCGCTCGCGAGCTGGAACATGTCGCGGTCGCTCGTGAGGACGAGGGCGGTCCCGCCCGCATCCTCCTCCGCGCGGACTGCTGCGGCCACGAAGTCGTCCGCCTCGTAGCCCGCGGCCTTCGCCGACGGAAACCCGAGCGCCTCGACGAGCTCGGGAAGGCGGTCGAGCTGGTCGGTGAGGGCGCGAGGGAAGTCTCGCCCACTTTGGTACTGCGGAAGGAGCTCGTGCCGGTAGGTCGGCTCGCCGATCGAATCGAAACCGACGAAAACGGTGCGTGGCTCCTCGGCCTCCCACACGCGGAGGAGCATGTTCGCGAACCCGACCAGCATGTTCGCGGGCTGGCCGTCCGCGCCCACGATCGAGTCGGGGAGCGCGTGGAAGGCGCGGTGCGCAAGCGAGTCGCCGTCGACGGCGAGGAGCGGCCTCGCGTCCGCGTCGCCGCTCACGAGAGCGAGGCCTCCAGCTTCTCGATCTCGGCCATGAGGCGTTCCGTTGCGATCTGGGCGACGTCACGCCGCGGACGGCCGTCGAGGTCGGAGAGCTCGACCGGCGGCCCGTATGTGACCCGTAGCGGCCCGAGCCTCGAGATCCGGTCCGTCCCCTTGATCGCGGCGGGGACGAGGGGTACACCCGCGGCGAGCGCGATTCGCGCCGCGCCGGGATGCGGCTTCGCCGCGTGCTTCTTTCGCACACCCTTCTTCCGTCGCGTCCCCTCGGGGAACATCGCCACGACGCCTCCCTCCCGCGCGTAGCGAACCGCGGTCTTGAACGCCTCCGAGTCGCGCTCGCCCCGCCGCACGGGGAACGACTCGCCCTTGTCGAGGACCCACTTGAGGACCGGGTTCCGATAGAGCTCCGACTTGGCCATGTAGTGCATCTGCCGCGGAAAGAGCGGCAGCCCGAGCGGCCATGGATCGAGGTTCGACGTGTGGTTCGCCGCGACGACGAAGCCGCCCGAGCGCGGGATGTTCTCGAGGCCGTTCGCTCGCAGCCGAAACGGCCCGGCGAAGAACGGGCGGCTCACTAGCGCGATGAACGAGAAGAAGCGGCTCGCGCGCTTGAAGTCGTCCATCCGCGCCAGTATCGCCGCTCGAGCCCTTCGCTACGCTGATTCGCGATGGGCAAGACGCTTGTCATCGCCGAGAAGCCGTCCGTCGGCCGCGACATCGCGGCCGCGCTTCCCGGCAACTTCAAGAAGGACGAGGCGTACCTCGAGTCAGACGAGTACGTGATCACGTGGGCGGTCGGCCACCTCGTCGAGCTCGCCGAGCCCGAGGACTACGACGAGCGCTTCAAGAAGTGGCGGATGGTCGACCTGCCGATCGTGCCCGACGCCTTCCGGCTGAAGCCGCGCGACGCGAAGTCGAAGAAGCAGCTCGCCGTGATCCACAAGCTGCTCAAGCGTCCCGACGTCGAACGCGTCGTGAACGCGTGCGACTCGGGACGCGAGGGTGAGCTCATCTTCGCCTACATCTGGGAGACGGCCGGGGTCGAGAAGCCCGTCGACCGTCTGTGGATCAACTCGATGACGAAGCAGGCGATCGGGGAGGGGTTCGAGCGCCTGCGCCCCGGCGCGCAGCTCGCGCCGCTCGAGCGTGCCGCGCGCTCTCGCTCCGAGGCCGACTGGCTCGTCGGCATGAACGCGACGCGTGCCGCGACGATCCGCGGGCGCGCGTGGGTCGGCGGCGTCGTCTCGCTCGGCCGCGTCCAGACGCCTACCCTCGCGCTGATCGTCAAGCGAGAGCGCGAGATCCAGGCGTTCGTTCCCGAGCCGTACTGGCTCGTTCACGGTACGTTCGAGGCGCCGACCCGCGCCGGCTACGAGGGCCTCTGGTTCGAGGGGGACGAAACGAGGCTGAAGCGCGGCGAGCGCGCCGACGAGATCGTCGCCAGGGTCTCGGGCAAGGACGCGACCGTCGAGTCGGTGGAGCGCAAGGAGCAGTCCGAGCGTGCCCCGCTCCTGTACGACCTGACGAGCCTGCAGCGCGACGCGAACCGGCGCTTCGGGTTCTCGGCGCGCCGGACGCTCGCGGCCGCCCAGTCGCTCTACGAGGACAAGAAGGCGATCACGTACCCGCGGACCAACTCGCGCTATCTGTCGGGCGACCTCGTGCCGCAAATCAAGCCGACCGCCGAGACCCTGGTCCCGATTCGCGAGTACGAGTCGCATGCGCGCTACGTGCTCTCGCTCGAGCAGCTTCCGCTTGGTCGCGTGGTGAACGATGAACGGGTCGACGACCACCACGCGATCATCCCGACCGACATCGACCACGACGTCGAGTCCTGGTCGGACGACGAGCGTCGCGTCTTCGACCTCGTCGCGAAGCGCTTCCTCGCCGTCTTCCATCCCGCCGCCCGCTACGAGCGGACGACCGTCGTCACGGACGTCGAGGGGGAACGGTTCCGCACGCGCGGCAAGGTGACGCTCGAGCCGGGCTGGCGTGGCGTGTACGGCCTCGAAGCGGACGACCGGGCCGGAGCGACGACCGATGAGGATGCCGAGACCGGCGAGCTCCCGCGCCTCGAGGAGGGGATGATCGTGCGCTGCGTGGAAGCGGCGAGCGAGGCGAAGGAGACGAAGCCGCCTCCCCGCTACACCGAGGCAACGCTCCTCTCCGCGATGGAGACGGCCGGCAAGCTCGTGGAGGACGAGGAGCTTCGGGAGGCGATGAAGGAGCGCGGGCTCGGGACTCCGGCGACGCGGGCGGAGACGATCGAGACGCTGATTCGGCGCGAGTACGTCGAGCGCGTGGCGAAGGAGCTCGTCCCGACGCCGAAGGGCGTCCAGGTGATTTCGATGCTCGAGGCGCACCCGCTCACGTCGCCCGAGTTGACGGGCGACTGGGAGAAGCGCCTCCGCGACATCGAGCACGGCGCCGCGGAGCGGAGGGATTTCATGGGTGGAATCGAGGACTTCGCGCGTAAGACGGTCGAGCAGATCGCGGCGCTCGACCGCGAGAAGCTTCGCCCCGAGCGCGCGGAGCTGGGCCCCTGTCCGCGTTGCGGCGCGGTCACCGGCGAGATCATTCGCGAGAACTCGCGCGCGTTCGGGTGCACGAGCTGGAAGAGCCGCGACGAGCCGGGATGCGGATTCGTGATCTGGAAGCAGATCGCAGGCCGCACGATCACGCCTGAGATCGCGCGCCAGCTCATCGAGGAGGGACGAACCCGCGACGTCCTCTCCGGGTTCCGGAGCCGCAACAAGAAGCCGTTTCGCGCGCGCCTCGTCCTGAACGGCGAGGGGAAGGTCGAGTTCGAGTTCCCGACCGCGAGGTCGGACGAACGTCGAGCCGGTCCGTCCGTCGTTTCAGACGGACGCGCGGGCTGAGCTCGCCCGTCCGGACGACCGGGACCGCAAGCGGCGCCCGTGCGCCGCCGAAGTGACGAAGGCAGCCGCGCCGAGGAGTAACTTCCGGCCGTCTTGGTACGTTAAAGCCTGGTTAAGTGGGGGAAGATTCCTTGGTCTGACCAGGGAATCAGCCATACGCTGCGAACGTTTTTTCGGAAAAGGGCGTCTTAACCCGTGCACGGGTTTTCTGCGAAAGGACAAAAGAGGCACTTGAGCCACCACACCGCTCAGGAAGTATTGGAGACCGTCCAGGCCCGCGCGCTCCTCGAGGCGGCCGAGGAGCGAGGCTACATCGAGCCGGCCGAGCTCGAGGCGCTTGCGCTCGAGCTCGACCTCGCGGAGGATGAGATCGCCGAGTTGACGCAGGAGCTCGAGGCGCTCGGGCACGAGATCGGTCCGCCGCGCGAGGAGCCTGACGAGGTCGACCTTTCCGCCGAGCCGGTGATCGGCGCGGGCGACAGTCTGCAGCTCTTCCTCGCCGACGTGGGCCGGCACAAGCTCCTGACCGCCTCCGAGGAGGTAATGCTCGCGAAGCGGATCGAGAAGGGCGACATGCTCGCGAAGCGGCGGATGATCGAGTCGAACCTGCGCCTCGTCGTCTCGATCGCGAAGGGCTACCGCGGGCTCGGAGTCCCGTTTCTCGACCTGATCCAGGAGGGCACGCTCGGCCTGAACCGCGCGGTCGAGAAGTTCGACTGGCGCCGCGGCTTCAAGTTCTCCACCTACGCGACCTGGTGGATCCGCCAGTCCGTGCAGCGCGCCGTCGCGAACAACGCCCGCACGATCCGCGTGCCCGTCCACGTGGTCGAGCGCCAGCAGAAGCTCGGGCGTGCCGCCCGCCGGCTCGAGGTCGAGCTGGGCCGCGAGGCGACGAAGGAGGAGCTCGCGGAGGCGACCGGCCTGCCGATCCAGCACGTCGACGAGGCGATGGGGGCCGCGCAGGCGTCCGTCTCGCTGAACCAGAACGTCGGTGCCGACGACGAGGGCGAGCTCGGCGACCTCTTCGCCGACCGTGAGGCAGCCGACCCGTTCGACGAGGCCGAGGAGTCGCTTCGCAAGCAGGGCGTCCGCCGCGCGCTCGACGCGCTTCCCGAGCGGGAGCGGCGGATCCTCGAGCTTCGCTTCGGCTTCGACGGCGAGGCGTGGACGCTCGAGGCGATCGGGGCCGAGCTTGGCCTCACTCGCGAGCGCGTCCGCCAGCTCGAGGCGCAGGCGCTCGCGCGGCTCGCGGCGATTCGCGACCTCGCCTCCGTCGCGGCCGCGTAGAGCAACGTCGGCGCTCCCGTTAGGTGCCTCCCCGAACGGGGAACCTTCCCCGTGTCGATCGGAGGAGGAGCGCGCTATGTGCTGGGAGCGGTTGACGAGGGACGACGAAGTGGTCGAAACCCGGGCGACGGACGTGATTCGCGAGGAGGATCTCGAGCGGCCGGAGTTCCGGGCCGAGCCGGCCGAGGAGCCCGTCGAGCGCGAGCGCGAGGGAGACCTCGTCTCGGCGTAGCGGGCTGCTTGCAGCGAGGCAGCCGACGGAAGGCGCCCGCGGGCGCCTTCCGCGTTGGTGGCGTCTGACTACACGATTGCCAGGACGCGCCGTGCGGCGACGATCTTGGCCGCCTCGTCGCGCGAGTGAACCCCGAGCCGCCGCATGGCGAGCTTCGTATGCGTCCGGACCGTGTGCGGCGAGATGACCAGCACGTCGGCGATCGCCGCCGTACCGAGGCCGTTCGCGTAGAGGTCGAGGATCAGCCGCTCGCGCGGCCGGAGGACGGCGGTTGCGTCGTCGGGCGTAAGCGGCGCGCCGCTTCGTGCGGCCTCTCGCGCGACCTCGACCGCGGCGAGGCGGAGCATGCGCGTGCGCCGATCTACGCGGCCGAGCCGCTCCCCGAGCTGCTCGGCCACGACGGCGAGCCGCTCCAGGTCGTCCCCGGACGGGCGGCGCTCGGTTCGCGTCCCGACCGAGATACAGCCGGCGAGGCCCTCGGGGCCGATGATCCATTCGCCGACGACCCACCGAAGCCCGAGCTCACGCGCCTGCGAATGCCGCGGGCCGAGCGCGAAGAGCGTCCGCGCGTGCGCGAGCGAGATCGGCGTGAACGCGAGGCGCCGAACGTCCGCGGTCGCGACGCCGGACGCAGCAAGAAGATGGAGATCGCGGTCGCCGTCGCTGGCCCGAAGCCGGATGCTCGCCGTCTCGACGGAGATCGCCTCCGGGAGCTTGTCGGCGATCCGCTGGAGCGAGCTCGCCAGGCTCGCGGCCTCGACCTGCGTGACCGCCTCGTGGAGCCCGCGCCGCAGCCGCTCGCGTTCGGCAAGCAAGGCCGCAGCCTCGCGCGCGCGGGCGGGCTGCGGTGCCGTCTGCGACCGACCGTCCATCCCTCCAGTGTTCCTCTTCGTGGGCGGCCGGAAACCGTACCGGCCGGTTCGCATTCCTACCGGGGGCTCGTCTTGCGCGCGATCGCCTGCTCGCCCGGCAGCTTCCGCACCGTCTGGAATCGCTCGTTTGCTTCGACGACCCGCTCGACCTGCGGAACCACGTGGCCGGCCGCGACGGCGAAGAGGACGGGGTCGGCCCGCACCCGCTCGTACTCGGCCGGCGTCAGCGCGATCCGCTCGACGCAGTCGTCGTCACCGCATTCGCAGAGGAAGTCGACAAGCTCGGAGCCGGTCTCCTCGCTCAGGTCGCGGATCCGCTCGTTGACGTCGCGGAAGAGCGCCTCGTTTCGGGCGATCCGATCGGCTCGCGGGTCGCCCGTCGTTATCCCTCGTCCTTCTCGACGACGTGGAAGTGACCGTTGTCGCTGACGAGCGTCTCCTCTTCGAGCGTGGGGTGGCCCGGAATGATCATAAAGTGGCGGGGATGGCGGCGGAGGTCGCGGTACTCGGCAAGTGAGAGCTCGATCCGCGCGAGGCAGCGCTCGTCCGCGCATTCGCAGAGGAACGGCACGGGCGTCGCGTCCGAGACGATCTTCTCGGCGTGCGCCGAGAACCGCTCGTTCGCGGTCCGGAACGCGTACTCGATCTCGGCGAGACGTTGCCGTCGTGTCCTCATCGCGGCGCAACGTTCGACGTACCGAGCGACGGCAGGCCGCAAACGAAAGCGGCGCCGGGTACTGCGTGCGGTACCGCTTTCGAGCTGCGAGCTCCGTTTCGCCGGGAGCTCGGACTCACTCGTTCTAGGGTGTCCGGCCCACGGACGGGTGCCGATTTCACCGGCGAGATGGACGCTGCCCAGCGGAAGGACATCCTCAACCGCTACCTCGCGCATTCCCGGGAGTTCGACCAGGTTGCGGCGCGGCGCGACGCCGGGCAGAGCGCCGAGGTCATTCCGTTCACGGCCCCGCTCCGTGAGCTCGAGCAAGAGCCGACGATGCGCGAGATCGAGGTCCTCCAGCTCATCTCGGAGGGCCTCGTGAACCGCGAGATCGGCCAGCGCCTCTTCCTCTCGGAGGAGACGGTCAAGTCGCACGTCCGCCACCTCCTGGCGAAGCTGCAGGCGCGCAGCCGCGCGCACGCGGTCGCAATCGGCTTCCGCCGCGGCCTGATCGCCTAGCTCGTCGCGGGAAACTAGGCGCGGCAGGGCGCAAGTTTCCACAGCTTGTGGAGATCCCTCACGGGAGGGATGTCACAAACTGTGGAAACTCGCAGACTGGGTGGGCCCTACCAGTTTCTTCCGAGCCCGCCCACCAGCGCGAACGAGCCCAGAAGGCTGACGAGACCAATTACCTTGACTCTCAGGCGAACCACGCTCCACCTCCGATTGGGAATGACGGCGGGGCGAGCATATACCCCTTTCGGGGGAGCCTCAAGGAGTCTTCTCGTAGCGCCCGCGGGTCACGGCGACGTTCCGCGTAGCGCCCTAGGCTTCGACGCGATTCAGTGGTTTGCGGGGGGGTTGACCGCCGTCGTGGTCGGTCTTGTCGCCTTGTTTATCGCGGCTGGGAGCTCGATCGAGGCGCCCCTCTGGATGGTCATCGCGCTCGCGGCTGTCGCTCTTGCCGCGGAGAAGCAAAGCGTGCGGGTCGGATCGCACACCGAAGTGTCGGTCTCGGGTCTCCCGATCCTCTTCGCGGCGGTCATCGCGGGACCGCTCGCTGGCATGGTCGTCGGCGCGGCGGCGCTGCTCGGCGAATGGGGCCGCCCCTACACGCGATGGGTCGTCTGGACGGCGTCTCGCTCGCTGACGGGCGGCCTTGCGGGCGTCGCGGCAGGCGTCGTGCTCGCGCGAAGCGACGGCGAATCTCGGTTCGGCCTCCTACTCGCCGCTGTCGCGGTCGCTGCGCTGGTCGAGGCCGTGAGCGACGGCGTCCTCGTCGCGCTGACGGCCACGGTGAGGCGCAACAACGCCTTCGTGCGCGAGCTCCGGACGATGCTGCGCATCGCGGTCGGCACGTTGCCGCTCCATATCCCGGTCGTCGGTGCTCTCGTCTACCTGTACGACGCTGTCTCGGTCTGGACGGTTGTCCTCTTCCTCATCCCGACGCTCGCCTCGCAACGGCTGCTCGTCCTCTACCGGGAGCAGCGCCAATTGGCGGACGACCTCGCGGGTGCGAACGCGCGCCTCAAGCGCGCGAGCCTCTCGTTCGCAAGCGCGCTCGTTGCGGCTCTCGATGCGCGCGACCAGTACACGGCCGGCCACTCGGCCGCCGTTGCCGTGTACGCCCGCGATATCGCCGCGGAGCTCGGCCTGCCGCGGAAAGAGCAAGAGCTCGCACATCTGGCAGGGCTGCTCCACGACGTGGGCAAGGTCGGCCTACCGCCCGGAATCCTCGAGAAGGAAGGGCCTTTGACCCCGTCCGAACGGCGACTCATGCAGGACCACTCGGTGATCGGTGAGCGGATCCTCGCGAACGTGGAGGGTTACGAGGAGATCGCCTCCGTCGTCAGGCATCACCACGAGCGCATGGACGGCAAGGGGTACCCGGACGAGTTGCTGGGAAGCGAGATTCCGCTGCTCGCCCGGATCCTCGCGGTTGCCGACGCGTACAACGCGATGACGTCGAAGCGGCCGTACCGTGACGCCCTCTCGCCCGAGCGGGCACGGGCGCTCATTCGCGCCGACGCGTTCGTCCAGTTCGACGCAGCAGTGGTCGACGCGTTCGACCGTCTGCTCACCAACTCGGACGGCGGGTACCTGGTCGGCGAGCACCGCAGCTTCACGAGCGAAGCACAGCGCCACCCGGCGCTCGCTGCCGGACTGGTTCCGGCCGCCGCCTAGTCGCCGGCGCCTGCCGGCTCCCGTTCCGGGCTCGCGAGCTCGTGTGGGTCCTCGCCCGTTGCATCGCGGAACGCGGCTGGAATCTGGCGCCGGCGCGCGACGCCGAGCTTCATCCGCAGCGTGTCCGAATGCGCCTTGGCCGTTCGCGGTGAGATCCCAAGCCGGTCGGCGATTTCGATATTCGAGCAGCCCCGCGCGATCAGGTGGACGACCTGCCGTTGCCGGTCGGTGAACCGGTCACTCCCAACGGTCAGCATGGGCGAGATCGTTACCGGGCCGCCGCCACGCGCGCCATTGACCGGAAGGTGTATTTCGCCGTGTAAGCCGGGGGTCCTACGGCGCGGCCGCGTGCTCGGTCGTCGATGCGCGCGCGACGAAGCTTGCCTCGTGGGCGAGCTCGTTCGCCGCGCGTGCCTCGTCCTCCTCGAGCGCGCCGATGCGGAGGAGCAGCGCGATTTCGTCGCGGAGGTGGGTTCGCATCATCTCGGGGCCGTCCGTCGCGACCGTAAAGCGGATGCCGCGATCGAGGAACGTTCGAACCGTGTCTCGGACCGCCTCCTCGTCGGCGAGCGCGCGCGTCAGAAGGTTCGAGCTCGGGCAGAGCTCGAGCACGGTCCCGGCGTCACGGAGGAGGCGCATCGCCCCCTCGTCGCCGGCGGCGAGGATCCCGTGACCGATTCGATCGGGGCGCAGGCGCTCGACCACTTCGGCCACTTCGGCGGCGCCGTCGGCCCCGCCCTCTTCGCCGACGTGAATCGTCACTCCGAGCCCCGCCTCGCGTGCGGTGTCGACGAGCGGCTCGAGGTCCCCGTACGGGTAGCGGCCCGGGGCGGGGCGCGGGCCCGCGATGTCGATTCCGACGACCCCGCGGGCCCGGTAGCGGATCGCCTTTTCGACGATCACCTCGTTTTGCTTGGGCGTGAACGTCCGGTCCATCATGAGGATCAGCCCTGCCCGCACGCGCGGGTACTCGAGCGTCGCGCGGTCGAGTCCGCGCGCGGCGGCCATGATGATGTGGTCGAGATCGCGCTCGCCGCCGCGGTTTCGCTTCATGGGGTTGAAGCGCAGCTCGAAGGTCGTGATGTTTTGCTTGCGATACGCGCCGCCGATCGCGCCGTGAACCGAGCGCTCGACGGCGAGCGGACTCGACTGGATGAGCTCCGTCCAGCGGTAGATCGCATCGAGCTGAGGTAGCCCGTCCACCCCGCGGGGATCAACGCAGATAAGCCTGTCGAAATCCCAGTAATCCTTCACGGGGAGCGCGATGCCCTGCTCGTGCGCGAGCGTCCACATGACGGCGGGGTCGACGGAACCGCCGAGGTGTGTATGGAGCTCGGCGAGCCCGCGGCGGGCGATCGCGTCGACGGCGGAGAGCGCTGCTGCGGCCTCGGTCTCCGCCATGTCCCCGAGTCTAGAGCGGTTACGGGCTCCGGTTTCGGGTAGGCCCTGACGCACACGGGAGAGAGAAGGGAGCCGTCAAATGGAGATCGACAAGCAGCAGATCGTGAGCCTCCTCCGCGAGCGCGGGGACAGCGACCAGGCCGACCGCGCCGAGCAGGAGCTCCCCGATCAGGTGGACGCCGAACGCGATCGGAACCTGCTCGAGCGGTTCGGGATCGACCCGAGTGAGCTCCTGAGCCGCTTCACCGGCGGCCGTGAGATCCCGGGGCTCTAGGTCGTGGTCCGCGCCAGGCCGGCGGCGAGGCGGCCGCCGGCCAGGCGCTCGGGGAGTGTCTCCAACCGCCCGACGGGCTCGGCGCTGAACACGAAACGGACGTAGCGCTCCGCGACCGGGCCACCCCAACCGACCATCGCAGTCGCCGCGATCGCGCTCTCCTCGAGGAGCAAGCGCGATGCCTCGGGCGCGTCGAAGCCCATCGACGCGACGTCGAGGAGCAGCGACCAGCCGCCGCTCGGCCTCACGAACGGCCACTCCGCGAGGCCGCCGAGGATTGTGTCCCGCCGGCGCTCAAGCTCGGCGACGCACTCGGCGACATGGCCCTGGTCGCCGCGCAAGACGGCGGCAGCCGCGCGCCGAGCGATCGCGACGGGCGTCGTCGTGTTGTAGACGTGAACCCAGCCGACGTCGTCGATCATCGGCCGCCCCCCGGCGACCCAGCCGACCCGCCAGCCGATCATCCGGTGCTCCTTCGAGATCGAGCCGACCACGAGTGTCCGCTCCGCCATCCCGTCGAAGTGGAGCGGATGCACAAGTGGCCGTCCGTCGAAGAGAAGGCGTTCCATCGCGGCGTCGTAGACGAGCACGAGGTCGCGCTCGCGACAGAGGTCGCAGACCACGCTCCAGTCGTCTTCCGTCAACGTCCCCCCGGAGGGCATCGACGGGCTCATGAGGAGCATCCCGCTCGTCGTCTCGGTGACGGCGGCCCGTAGAGCGTCCTGGTCGAGGCGCCATTCGCCGTGCTCGACGACGAAGGGGACGAGCTTCGGCGTCGCACCGGCCAGGTGGATCCGGTTCACGATCCCCGCGTACGTCGGGTCGGTCACGATTACTTCGTCGCCCGGGTCGACCGTGGCGAGGAGCGAGTCCAGGAGGCCCTCCATGCCGACCGTGATCACGATCTCGGCCTCGGGGTCGTAGCGGTGCCCCGTCCGCTCCGCGGTGAAATCCGCGATAGCGGCGCGGAGGTCGAGGTCGCCGGTGAACGGGAGCCAGCTGTTCGCCTCCCGGGTCTCGAGGCTCTCCGCCGTCACACCGACGGCTTCCGGCGGGAGAGGGAGATCCGTATCGAGGTTCTCCATACGGAGGACGGGCCAATCGGGCCGGGCACGCGTAGGCGTCTCGGCGGCAGCGGCAACGCGATCGATCCCGAAGCCACGGATCCGCTGGAGGCGCGCGGCTCGCTTGGGCACGGGGTGACTATAGGGTTCCGCCGGTGAAGATCGGGATCGTGGTCCCGTTCTCGTGGTCCTTCTGGGGCGGCGTTCCCGAACACGCCGATCACCAAGCGCGCGCCCTCTTCGAGCTCGGCCACGAAGCGCGGATCGTCATCGGCCACGATCCGCCCGGCCACCTCACGAAGGTGCTGCACCCCCGCGAGGGGCGGCACGAGCGCCCGCCGGACTACGTCATTCCCGTCGGTCGCTCGGTGATCGTCCCCGCGAACGGCTCGCTCTCGAACATCATCCTGACGCCGCGTTCGATGCGACGGATCGCGCGCGTGCTCGCGCGGGAGCGATTCGACGTCCTCCATGTCCACGAACCGCTCGTCCCGCTGATCGCCGCCTACGCGCTGGTAGCGGCCGACTGCCCGGTCGTCTCGACGTCGCACGCCTCCGGAGAGACGCTCCGCTGGTATCCGATCGCCAAGGCGTTGTGGGGCTTCCTTCACGAGCGGATCGATCACCGGCTCGCGGTCTCCGAGCGGGCGCGCGAGGCGGCGGTTCCCTTCCTCGGCGGGCCGATCGAGATCCTGCCGAACGGCGTCCTGATCCCCGCCGAGGCCGACCCCGGTGGCCGCCTGCGGCACGTTGTCTTCATCGGGCGAAACGAGCCGCGCAAGGGCCTCGATGTTCTCTTGCGCGCCTGGCCCCGCGTCACGGCGCGCACGGGGGCGCGCCTGCGTGTGGTCGGCGCCGACCCGCTCTCGGTTCGCTGGCTCATGCGCCGCCACGGCTTCCGGGACGAGAACGTCGACCTGCTCGGATCGATCGCGGAGAACGCGCTCACGGAGGAGCTGCTTCGCGCGGGCGTCCTGACGGCGCCGTCGATCGGGCGCGAGAGCTTCGGGATGGTGCTCACGCGCGCGTTCGGCTGCGCGACGCCCGTCGTTGCCTCCGACATCGAGGGCTACCGAGACGTGGCCGGCCCGGAGACGGGGCTGCTCGTTCCGCCCGGCGACGCCGACGCGCTCGCCGACGCGCTCGTCTTGCTGCTCGAGGACGAAGGTCAGCGCCGAGCGCTCGGTGCGGCGGGCCGCCGAGTCGCGCAGGAACGGTATTCGTGGACGCACGTCGCCGGCCGGCTCGTCGAGATCTACAGCGGCCTCGTCCGGTCCGCCGCGGCCCCGGAACGCGCGGCAGCCTAATGGGCCCGCGGCTCCCGCGCAGCCCGGCGGGACGCCTGGCGCTCGTCGCCCTCCTCCTCGGGGGCGCCGTCGCGCTTGCGCTCTGGCGGGCGCATCTCGGCGTCGTTGCGAGTGCCTTCCGCTCCGTCGCCTGGCATTGGGTCGTCCTGGCCGTCGCGCTCAATCTCGCCTCGATCGTCGTCCGCTCCGAGGCGTGGAAGGTCGTGGTCGATCAGGCGGTCGACCCGCCGCCGCCCCGGCACCGAAACGTCTTCGCCGCCTTCTGCGTCGGTCTGCTCGGGAACGCGGCCCTCCCGGGCCGCGTGGGCGAGATAGCGCGCGTCATCGTGCTCACGCGCCGGATGCGCCGGCGGCCCGGGACGTGGGCCACGGTGCTCGGGACGCTCTTCACACACCGGCTGCTCGACGTCGCCGTCGCGGTCGCGCTCGTCGTGTACGTCGTTTACGTCGCGCGGATTCCTGAATGGGCACGCCCCGCGCTCGCGATCGCGATCGGGATCGGCGTCGGGCTGCTCATTGCCGCGCTCGTCGTCGCGCGGCGGCAGCACCGTCAGCGAGTGGAGGAGCTCGGCCGCGTGCGGCGCCTGCTTCGGATGGCGCGCTCCGGGCTCGTCGTCCTTGAACGGCCCGGTGCGGCGATCGCAGCCCTTGTCCTGCAGGCACTCGGCTGGGCGATGCAGCTCTTCGCGGTCTGGGTGGCGTTCCGCGCGTTCGGGATCGAGGAAGGGATCCCGGCGGCGGCGCTCGTGCTCGTGATCATGAACTTGGTCACGGTCTTTCCGCTCTGGCCGGGCAACGTGGGTCTCGTCCAGGCGGCCGTCGCGCTCTCGCTCCTTCCGTACGGCGTCGGGTACGGCCGCGGCTTCGCCTACGGGATCGGCCTCCAGGCGATCGAGGTGTCCGTCGGCGTCGCGCTCGGCTTCCTCTTCCTCGCCCGCGAGGGCGTCTCGTTCGCGATGCTGCGGCGCATGCCCGAGATGACCGAGGTCGAGGTCGACGAGCGTGTCGAGCGCATCGCGTAGATCCGACATGCCCGGCCGGGGCGTCGTCTGCTGCCCTGATTCGTTCAAAGGTGTTCTCTCGGCGGCCGACGCCGCCGCCGCGCTCGCGGGGGGCTTTCGCGCCGCGGGGATCGAGGCGGTCGAGCTCCCGCTCGCGGACGGTGGCGAGGGGACGGCCGACGCGCTCTCCTTCCGAGGCGGCGAGTGGCGGACCGCGACGGTGACCGACCCGCTCGGCCGGCCGGTCGAGGCGCGCTTCCTGCTGCGCGGCGACGGGGTCGCCGTTGTCGAGGCGGCCGAGGCGGTCGGGCTGTGGCGCCTGGCACCCGACGAGCTCGATCCGATCCGCGCCTCGAGCCGCGGTCTCGGCGAGCTCCTGCTCGCCGCCGTCGCTGCCGGCGCGCGGCGCATCATCGTCGCCCTCGGCGGGACCGCGACCGTCGACGGCGGGCTGGGCATGCGTGAGGTCCTCGATCGCCTCCCCGTGCCCGTCACCGCCGCGTGCGACGTCCGAAACCCGCTCCTCGGCCGACGCGGTGCCGCCCGCGCGTTCGGGCCGCAGAAGGGAGCGACGCCGGTCCAGGTCGAGGAGCTCGAACGCCGCCTCGCCGCGATCCCGGAGCTCGCCCCCGTCGCCGCTCTCGCCGGCGCAGGCTCCGCGGGCGGCCTGGGAGCGGCGTTCGCCGCGCTCGGAGCCGAGCTCGTCGCGGGAATCGACCTCGTCCTACGCGAAGTTGACTTCGACGGCATCCTCGCGAGCGGCGTCCGGCTGGCAGTGACCGGCGAAGGAGGGGTGGATGCCTCGTCGGCCGAGGGAAAGGTTCCGGCCGGTGTCGCGACGGCGTGCGCAGGGCGCGGCGTCGCCTGCGTCGTCGCGGGCGGGACGGTCGCGCCCGGCGCCGAGCCGGCGCTCTACGAGCTCGGCGCGACCGCGGTATTCCCGCTCGGGGGCCGGCCCGAACGCACGCGGGACGACCTCGCCGCGTGCGGAGAGGCGCTCGGCCGCCTGCTCGCGCGGCTCGCGTTCGCCTAGTGGAACCGC
>DATAAZ010000002.1:0-9964 GCA_036259875.1 Gaiellaceae bacterium | reverse complement strand
GGACGTCTGGCGGCTGCTCGGCCTGCCCGACCGGATCGACGTTCGCACGCCGTCGGGGGACGTCGTCCGAGACCGGCCGATGTGGACGTACTGGAACCTCCAGGAGGGGGAGATCACGGTCGACCCGGCGACGTTCGCGACGGCCGACGGGGGAGCGCCGCCGGTCATCCACCTCGACACGGACGCTCCTCTTTCCACCGACGACGGCGAGCTCGTGACCGACGAGCTCTGGGGGATCTACTTCAAGCGCGACCGCCACGGCGTCCAGGGCGGCGCCTCGCCGCTCGTCGTCGACGGCGACGTCGACCTTGACCCGTACCCGCAGACGACCGACGTCGACCCGCGGTTCCCGGACATGTGGTGCGCCGCGCTCTCACACGCGATGGCGCGCTTTGAAGGCTGCCGCCCGCTCTACAAACAGGCGCGCTCGGGCGGCGTCGGCGCGTTCACGGCGGACAACTTCCCCGTCTTCGACTACGTACGGCCGAACGCGTACGCGATCCTCGATTCGAACCACGGCTACAAGATGATCGGCGTCGGACGCGAGGTCGCAAAGGTTCTCGTCGGGGAGCACTCGAGCCTCCTCTACCCCTTCCGCTTCGAGCGCTTCGCGACGGGCGACCTCCACCCGGTCTCGCACTCGCCGTATCCGTGGTCGTAGTGCGCTAACCGACGCGGCGCCACGTCACGCCGCCGTTCCGCGACCGGTAGAGAAGGCCCGAGCCCGCCTCGTCGGCGTCGAACGTCACGGCATACGCCACGGATGGGTCGCTCGGTGCAAACGCGACCGGGCCCGCCCACCTCCCGTTCAGGGAGAGAACCTCCCTCCAGGCGCGCGGGCGCGTGAAGAGCTGGAGCGACCGCCCGGCTGCGAGGACGCGCAGCTCCGGTGGATCGGCGCGGTTCGAGGCGAGCCCGAGCGTCGGCATCGCGAGCCCGCGGACCCACTGGACGCCGTCGCCGTTCGCGTTCGCGAAGACGCCGCGCTCGCCGTCCGCCGCGAAGAGCATCCCGTCTTTCGTGAGCGCGAGCGCGTTGACGTTCGGGCCGACGCGCTCCGAGATGAGTCGAAAGCTGGCGCCGCCGTCGTCCGACCTATAGAGCCCCTCTCCGTAGACGGCCGCGTACACGAGCCCGTCGACGTCGCGACTAACGGCGAAGCCGTGAATGTCACGGCTCGGGAGCCCGTCCGGGCGCACGGTCTCCCACGTCGCGCCGCCGTCCTCGCTTCGCTCGAGGACGTCATGCCCGGCGACCCAGAGCGTTCCGTCGCTCTCACGGCCGAAGTGCATCGCATCCTTGCCGTCGAGCCCGGCGAAGCGCCACGCGACGCCGCCGTCCGTCGACTCGTAGATGCCGACGTGCGTTCCGAGCAGGAGCCGATCCGGGTTCGCGGGATCGACGTAGAGCGCGTGATAGTCGGGCGTCGCCGGGAGCCCGCGCGCCGGCGGATCGACCGGCTCGCCGCCTGTGGCCTGCTCCCTCGCGATCCAAAACGCACCCGCGGCGACCGCGGCGCCGAGCGCGAGCCACGCCACCCAGCCGAAGCTGCGACGGCCGGCAGGTTTCCGGCGTGCGGGCTGGTCCGTCGACCGCTGGGCCGCATCCGGCCTTCGTTTTCGGGTCGTCGTCCTCGCCATCGAGACGACGACCGAGAATACCGGCGGTTCCCTCGCGCCCTAAGGTAGTGCCGTGCTCCTGCTGCTGCTCCCCGGGTCGCCGCCCGTCGCGATCGTTCTCTTCACGCTCGTGCTCGTGCTCTACCTGACGGCAATCGAGCTACGCGAGCTTCGTCCTCACTACCTCTGGTGGATCTGGTGGCTGCTCCTCGTGCTCATGACGCACTTCGTCGGCTACTTGATCCTCCGCGCCTATGCCTTCTACCGACGCCGCCGCGAGGTCGTTTAGGGAGAGCCCCTGGGCGAAGGCGGCGATTCTCGTCGCCGTCCTGATCGTCGCGTTCGGCGTCTCGCGAAGCTGCGGCTCGTCGGCCGGAGCGGTCTCGCAAGAGGAGGCGGTCGAGATCGCCAGGGGCGAGATCGACTACCAACCGGACGGAATCAATGTGCGGAACTTCCCCCGCGGGATACCACCGCGGCGCCTTTGGGCGGTCAAGTTGTACACGGGGACTCAAAGCGACCCCGGCCGCATGACGGAGGTCGTCATTGACGCGGAGACGGGTGACGTGCTTTCCGTTCGTCGTGAAGCTCGCTGACCTTATGTCCAGTTCCCACACTGCCGCACGGAAAGGGTGGCCATGAGCCATATAGGAGCCGACCGGCCGCCTCTCATATTTTTCCGGCCGGTTCGAGTGATGGCTCTGCGGTTTCGCGTGTCCGTTCACGGGAGGTTCTGCTGATGCAGTGGGTCTTCGCGCAGGCGCCTCAGCTTGAGGACGTCGCCACGCAGCTGGGCCTCGACAGCCAGGTCCTCGCGGAGACTTTCTACTTCTTCACCGTCGTCGTCATGTGGCTGATCCACGTCGGCTTCATGGCGTACGAGGGCGGCGCCTCGCGCCGGAAGAACCTCATGTCCACGGCGATGAAGAACATCCTCACGATCGCCGTCGTGACCCCGAGCTTCTACTACTTCGGCTGGTACATCTACGGCTGCTTCCAGCACGGCGGCCCGGCCGAGGGCCACGCGGGCCCGAGCGAGTTTCCGAACTTCTGCCTGACCACGGCCCCGTTCTCGGACAACATGGGGCCGAACCTCCAGGACCACCTGAGCGCCGTCTTCTTCCTCGCGTTCCTCCTCTTCTCTTGGACGACCGCGTCGATCATGTCAGGCGCCGTCATCGAGCGGATTCGGCTGTCCGCTTACCTGATCCTCGCCGTCGTCCTCGGGTCGGCCGTCTGGATCATGGACGCTGCCTGGGGCTGGAGCTCGGGCGGCTGGCTCGTCACGCGCTTTGGCTTCCACGACTCGATCGCCTCGCTCGTCGTGCACGGCGTCGCGGGCGCGTTCGCGCTCGGCGTCCTCCTCAACTTAGGCCCCCGCATCGGGAAGTACGACCTCGCGGGACGAGCGCGAACGTTCAGAGGCCATAACACGCACCTGACCCTGATGGGGCTCATGCTGATCTTCACGGGGTTCTACGGCTTCTACGCCGCCTGCCTCTTCATCACGTCCACCGCGTTCCCGGGCTGGCTGAATATCTACGGCTCGCCGACGACGCTCGGAGCGATCGCGTTCGTGATCACGATCGGCTTCGCGGGCGGCTTCACGGGCGGCTGGTTCGCGAGCAAGGGCGACCCGTTCTGGACGCTTTCGGGCGGCCTCGCGGGCGTCATCTCCGTCTCGGCCGGCGCCGACGTCTACCACCCCTCGCTCGCGTACATCCTCGCGACCTCGGGCGGGATGCTCGCCGTGTGGAGCGGCGGGTGGCTGGAGAAGAAGCTCCGCATCGACGATGCGGTCGGGGCGGTGGCCGTTCACGGGGTCTGCGGCTTCTACGGCGTCTTCCTCGTCGGCATCTTCGCCGGCGGCTTCCCTACGGGGATCAACAACGTCGAGAGCTCGTTCGGCGGCCAGCTCATGGGGATGATGGCCTTCCTGCCCCTGGCGTTCTTGCCGGGCTACATCGCGAGCTGGATTCTCAAGAAGCTGAACCTCTTGCGCGTACCGCCCGAGGTGGAGCTGGAGGGGCTCGACATGGCAGAGTTCCAGCAGGACTTCTTCCCCGAGTTCGAGCGCGTCCCCGAGACGGTGGTTCTCCCCGACGGCGAGGAGGTCGACTCCGCGGCCGTTCTCCTCGAGGCGTTCGGTCAGCTCGACGGCCGTGACGGGGGGCGTCCCGCGGCGGTTGAGGAGAGGCGCAGGGAATGATCGACAGCTTTCCGTTCGACGAGTTCAGTGAGGAACTCGACGCCTTCTGGACGTTCGGGCCCGGCAGCTCGACCGGCACGTACATCCTGACTGTGCTCGGGATCATCCTGATGGTCGCGTCCTTGGTCGGGTGGGTGTGGCTCGAGAACCGCAAGCTAAGGGCGCAGGCCGAGCTGCTCCGTGCGGCCGGGGGGATGCCCGCGCCAGGTGGCGTGCCGCCGGGGCCGGGACCGAGCCAGGAGCCCCTCGCCGGCCCGTCGACCGACCCCGGCGACTAGAGAGGAAGACCGATGCTCGATCCCACGACGAGACCGAGGACGCGCGAGCGCCAGGTGGAGTTTCGTCCCGAGCAGACGCACCACCGGCTCGTCACGCCGGTCATGCTCGGGCTTTCGATCCTGTGCATCATCATCGTCGTCATTATCGTTTCGACCGACACGAACGGGCCGTTCATCGGCCCCTGGTAGCCGAACGAAAGGGGTCTTGAAGTGCCTCTGCTGCTCCGCTGCGCGCTCTGTTCCCGTACGCAGGCCGACGGCCTGCTCTCGCGCGGGTACTGGGGCTTCGTCCTCCTCTCCGACGGGCGGACCGCGCAGGCGTGTCCTGCGTGCAAGTCCGAGGCGGAGTGGGAGGAGCGAGTCCGGGCCGTGAGCGACGGCGACCGCGTCGGGGGCGTGATCGACCGCGACCCGTACGCGTAGCCGTCGGGAGAGCTGTCAGAGCCGCGCGCGGTAGCGCGCCGCCTCGATCGTGTTCCGGATCAGCCAGACATCGGTGATCGGGCCGACGCCGCCCGGAACCGGGGAGACCGCCTCCGCCTTGTCGGCGACGCTCGCGAAGTCGAGGTCGCCGACGAGGCGCGTCTTCCCGGTCTGCTCGTCCTTCACGGCGTTGATCCCCACGTCGATCGCAATCACGCCGTCCTTGACCATGTCGCCGTCCACGACCCGGGGGACGCCCGCCGCGACAACGAGGATGTCGGCGCGTCGCGTGTGGTCCGGGAGCCGGCCGGCCTGAGACGTGTACGCATGCGCCGAGACGACCGTCGCGTTCCGCGCGAGCCCGAGCCAGAGGGCCGGCTTGCCGACGTTGTTCGAGCGGCCGACGAGGACGAGGTCGAGGCCGTTGTAGAAGGTCGCCAGGTCGCGGCCCGAATCGGCCACGTACCTGTCGAGCATGTAGAAGACCGAGGCGGGCGTCGACGGGACGTAGCGCGGCGTCCCGAGCGCGAGGAGACCCGCGTTGTCGGGGTGCACCGCCTCGATGTCCTTGAGCGGGTCGAGCGTCCGGTAGAGCTCCGGCTCGGAGACCTGGGCGGGGATCGGGCGCAGGATCAGGATCCCGGAGACGCGCGGGTCGGCGTTCAGCTTGCCCACGACCGCGAGCGCGTCAGCCTGCTCCACGTCGCCCGCGAGCTGCTCGGACACGTAGCGGCAGCCGAGCTCCTCCGCGAGGCGCCGGAGCCGCCGTTCGTACGCCTGCGCGGCGTAGTCGTCGCCGAGGAGGACGGTCGCGAGGCCGGGGTGGATCTCGGAGCGCACGAGCTCAGCGAGCGTGCGCTCGACCTCGGCGCGAAGCTCGGCGGCGAGCGCCTCGCCCTCGATCACGTGTGCCTTCAAGGCGAGCTCACGGTCCGGCGGCGAGCGCGCGCTCGACGGCGTCGGCGGCCGTCTCGACGTGCTCGCGTGCCCGGGAGAGTCGCGGGTCGCGCTCCGTCGTGCCGAGGTTGATCGTGACGAGGTTCGCCCCGACGCGCGCGCCCGCGTGCGCGAGCATTGCGGCCGCGACCGCGTCGCCGCGCAGGTTCGGGTTCCCCTTCTCCGCGACGATTGCCGCCAGCACCGCGATCTCGGCCGCCTCCTTCGCGACCTCGAGCGGGATCTCGGCGGCGCGCGCGAGGGCGTGCCCGATCGCGTTGTTTCGCACCTCGGGCTCCAGGTCCTTGGGGAGGCGCATCGCGGTCAGGACTTCTTCGAACGCCTGCGAGTCGGCCGGCGCGAGCGGGGCCACCCGGTGGCGGAGGGCGTCGGCGCGCTCGACGACATCCGCGGCCTCGTCCCAGCGGTCCAGCGAGAACCGCGCCGCCATCGCAACGAGTCCGGCGGCCATCGCGACGACGACGGCCGCGACCGAACCGCCGCCCGGCGCGGGCTTGTCCGAGGCAATCTCCTCGAGGTACTCGTCGAGGCGCTGCTCGAGGAAGCTTTGGACGGTCGCCATCGCGGCGCGATTATCTCGCGCACCGACTCCGGCGTCGCCGAGTGCTTAACGCGCGCGTCAGCGGGCGTGGCGCGCGATCCATTCGGCGAGGAAGGGCTCCGAGATCCGGTACGCGCCGTCGTCCCGGCCGACCAGCTCCTCGCGGGCGAGGCCGCCAAGGGCGCGCTGAACGCTCGAGGGCGGGGGCAAGTCGTGCCGACGCCGATAGTCGCCGCTGAACGGCCGTCCCGGCTCCCTGGCGAGCGCCTGCAGCAGGACCTTCTGCGTTGCGGTCGCTCGATCCCAGACGAGCGTGAAGTGCGCGTGCTCTGAGCGCAACACGGCGGCGAGCGCGCCCTCGAGGCGGTCCGGGTTGGCAGCTCGCCCCGCGGGGGTTTGCTCCCACAGGAAGTAGCAGAGCTCCTGGGTCGCATACGGATGGCCGCGCGTCGTCGCGAGGACCGCGTCGGCGACCTGGGCGGGCACGCGTTTGCCGGTCGCGGCGAACTGCGCCTCGATGTACGGACGAAAGAGCGGGGGCGGGATGAGGCCGAGCTCCATCGGCTTCGCACTTCGCCAGAATGGCTCGTTCTCGTCGTTGAAGATCCGCTCCAGCATGTGCCGCTTGCTGCCGAGGTAGATGTGCGCGACTTCGGGCTGAGCCTGGAAGACGGCTCGCATCAGCTTCGGGAGGTCGGGATCGATCTCGACCACCTCCTGGAACTCGTCGAGGACGAGCGCGGCGCGCCGGCCGCGGTCGCCCGCGAGCTCGCCGGGAAGCGCGAGCAGCCGCTCGAGCGTCGCGTCGACGTCCTCGGGACGGGCGCTCGCCGTGAACGAGAACCCGAGCGCGCCGGTCTGCGGGTCGACCGTGACGACGGGCGCGATGCGAAGGCCCGCGAAGACGCGCAGCGCGTCTTTCGCTCTGAAGAGGACGGTCGCGAACTCGTCGTGGATCGCCTTGGCGAGCTTCTCGGCGAGCTTCTCCTTCGTCGGCGTGGTCATCAGGTCGAGCTGCGCGACGAGCACACGCGGGCGGCCGAGCTCCTGGACGGCACGGAGGACGAGCGACGACTTCCCGTAGCGGCGGGGCGCGAAGATGACGACGTCCTGTCCGTTCCGGATGTCGGCCTTGAGCTCGCGGAGCTCCTCCTCCCGGTCGGTGAACGCCTCGTCGAGCGCGAGCGCGCCGAATTGGAACGGGTTCGACACCATCTAGAGATTATACGCGCAAGCGTTACGCAAGATCGCGTAACGCATCAGGCGATGCTAGAAGAGGCCTAGCGTCCGCCCGTTTTCGTCGATGTCGACGTTGAACGCGGCCGGGTGCTTGCCGAGGCCCGGCATCGTCTGCATGTCTCCGAGGAGCGGGACGAGCCAGCCCGCGCCGGTGTAGGCGCGAATGTCGCGGATCGGGACGGTGAAGCCGGTCGGCGCGTTCAGGAGGGAGGGGTCGTGCGAGAGCGAGAGATGCGTCTTCGCCATGCAGATCGGGAGCTTGTCGAACCCGACCTCCTCGAACTGACGGATCTTGTCCTGAGCGGCGGGGAGGAACGTGACCGCCTCCGCCCCGTAGACGCGTTTGCAGATCGCCTCGACCTTCGCGTCGATGGGCTCGTCGAGCGCGTAGAGAAAATCGAACCGGCTCGGCTGCTCCGCCGCGTCGACGACCGCCTCCGCAAGCGCGGCAGCGCCCTCGCCGCCCCGTTCGAACGCCTCGTTCAGCTCGGCGGCATGCGCGCCGTGGCCGAGCGCGAGCTGTCGGACCGCCTCGACCTCCTCGTCCGTGTCGCCGGGGAAGCGATTGATCGCGACGACCGCCTTGAGCCCGAACTCGCGCACGATCCCGAGGTGGCGGCCGAGGTTCGCGGCGCCCTGCTCGATCGCCTCGATCCCGCCCTCCGGGTCGTCGCCGTGGTGCTTGAGGGCCCGCACGGTGGCGACGAGCACGACCGCGCTCGGCGAGAGCCCGCCGATCCGGCAGACGATGTCGAGGAACTTCTCCATGCCCATGTCGGCGCCGAAGCCGCTCTCGGTCACCACGTAGTCACCGAGCTTCAGCCCCACGAGGTCGGCGACGAGCGAGTTGTTGCCGTGCGCGATGTTGGCGAACGGGCCGCAGTGGAGAAACGCGGGCTGGCCCTCGAGCGTCTGGACGAGGTTCGGCTTGATCGCGTCCTTCAGGAGCACGGTCATCGAGCCGGCCGCTTTGATCTCGTCGGCGGTCACCGGCTCGCCGTCCCAGTTGAGCGCGACCGTGATCCTGCCGAGCCGCTCACGCAGGTCGAAGAGGTCGCGCGCGACGGCGACGATCGCCATCACCTCCGAGGCGGCGGTGATGTCGAACCCGGTCTCGCGGACGTAGCCGTTTGTCCGCCCGCCGAGCCCGACGACGATCTGGCGAAGCGCGCGGTCGTTGATGTCGACGCAGCGCCGCCAGCTCACCGTGAGCGGGTCGATCCCGAGCTCGTTCCCGTGCAGGATGTGGGCTTCCACCATGGCCGCGAGGAGGTTGTTCGCCGCGCCGATCGCGTGGATGTCGCCCGTGAAGTGGAGGTTCAGGTCCTCCATGGGGACGACCTGCGCGTACCCGCCGCCGGCAGCGCCGCCCTTGATCCCGAATACCGGCCCGAGCGACGCCTCGCGGAGACAGAGGACGGGCTTCTTCCCGATGTGACCGAGCCCCTGGGTCAGCGAGACGGACGTTGTCGTCTTGCCCTCGCCGGCCTTCGTCGGGGTAATCGCCGTGACGCAGACGAGCTTCGCGTCGGGCTGGTCGGCGAGGCGCTCGAGCACCGAGAGGTCGACTTTCGCCTTGTAGCGCCCGTAGAGGTCGTACTCGTCCGGGTCGAGCCCCGCCTCCTCCGCGATCTGCGTAATCGGCCGAAGCGCCGCCTCCTGGGCGATCTCGAGGCTGGAAGGCATCTGGGTAGCCATGGCTAGTGCGACACCGCGGCGGCGGCGAGCTCCGACACTAATCTGTCGCGATAGAACCGTTCCAGCGCGAACGGCTCGATGAGCCGTGGCGTCCGGCCGGTCGCGACGAGCTCCGCGAGCGTCGTCCCGACGATCGGGGCGGCCTTGAAACCGTACGTCCCCCAGCCGGCCGAAACGTGGAAATTCTCGACCTCCGTCTTCCCGAGGATGGGGCTGTAGTCGGGGGAGAGGTCGCAGAGGCCCGTCCACTGGCGGAGCACCTTGACCGGCTCGAGCTGGGGAAAGAGCTCGAGGGTGTGCCGCGCCGAGTACTCGAGGAACGGGAACGTCGACTGGCCCTTGTAGGTCGTGTACGGCTCGATCTCGGCGCCGATCAGGATCTCGCCACGATCCGTCTGCGAGATGTAGACGTGCATTTGCGAGGAGACGATGATCACGTCCAGGAACGGCTTGATCGGCTCGGTCACGAAGGCCTGGAGGATGTGCGTCGTGATCGGGAGCGGGACGCCCGCGAGGTCGCAGACGAGCGTCGACCAGCCGGCGGTGCACGAGACGACGACGTCGGCCTCGACGGCGCCTCGCGTCGTCTCGACCCCGGTGACGCGGCCGTTCTCACGCTGGATCCCCGTCACCTCGGTGTACGGGTGGATCTCGACACCCAGGCGATCGGCACCGCGCGCGTAGCCCCAGACGACCGCGTCGTGGCGGATGATCCCGCCCGGCGGGTGGTAGAGAGCGCCCATGACCGGCCAGGTCGCCTCGTGCGAGAGGTTCATCTCGGGACACAGGCGCGCGATCTCGTCCGGGTAGATGACGCGCGAGTCGATCCCGAGCAGCTGGTTCACCTCCGCGCGCTCGGTCATCGTGATCATCGCTCGGTCGGAATGCGCGAGCGTCAGGTGCCCCTGCTGCGAGAAGAGAAGGTTGAAGTCGAGCTCGAGCGAAAGGCCCTCGTACAGGCGGACGCTCTCCTTGTAGAACTCGGCTCCCTCGGGGGTAC
>DATAAZ010000001.1:0-52074 GCA_036259875.1 Gaiellaceae bacterium | reverse complement strand
CTCGCAGAATCCCGAGTCGAGCTTCGCCCACATCCCGGGCCTCAAGATCGTCTGCCCGGCGACCCCGGCCGACGCGAAAGGGCTCCTCGTGAGCTCGATCGAGGACCCGAACCCCGTCCTCTATTTCGAGCACAAACACCTCTACCGGCGGATCAAGGACGAGGTTCCGGACGAGCGCTACACCGTCCCGTTCGGAGAGGCGCGCATCCACCGCGACGGTGACGACATCACGGTCGTCACGTGGGGGGCGATGGTCTACACGGCCGACGAGGCGGCCAAGCAAATGGACAGCGAGGGAATCTCGGTCGAGATCATCGATCTGCGGACGCTCGTCCCGTGGGACAAGGAGGCCGTCCTCCGCTCACTCCAGAAGACGTCCAAGGTTCTCGTTCTGCACGAGGACACCCGGACGGGCGGATTCGGCGCCGAGATCGCCGCGACGATCACGGAGGAGGCGTTCGAGAACCTCGACGCGCCGGTCAAGCGGATCGCGGCGCCCGACGCGCCCGTCCCGTTCTCGCCCCCGCTCGAGAAGGCGTACATCCCGCAGGTGGACGACGTCGTCGCCGGCATCAAGGACCTCGCGGAGTACTAGTGCCGACCGGAACCGCCGTCGACGTGGTGATGCCCCAGATGGGCGTGTCGGTCTCGGAGGGGACGATCACGAAGTGGCTCAAGCAGGCCGGCGAGTCGATCGAGGCGGACGAGCCGCTCCTCGAGATCTCGACCGACAAGGTCGACACCGAGGTTCCGAGCCCGGCGAGCGGCGTCGTCCGCGAGATCCTCTCCCAGGAGGGGGAGACGGTGGCGGTCGGGACGAAGATCGCGGTCATCGCGCCCGAAGGCGCCGCCGCGGAAGCGCCGAGCGTCCCCGAGCCGGCGACCCAGGCAGGCGCGGCCTCCGCCGACGTGCCTTCCAGCGCCGAGGGTGACGCCCCGACCGCGGCCACGGTCGAGCAGGCTGAGCCCGCCGCGGCGCCGGCCGAGCCGCCGCCGACCCGCGCCGAGCCGGCGGCTCCTGTGCCCGCGCCGGCCGTCGAGCCCGCCGGCGACGGCAGGGGCGACAAGGCGTTCGTCTCGCCCGTCGTCGGCCGGATCGCCGCCGAGCACGGCGTTGACGTCTCGCAGGTGACAGGGACGGGCCGCGGCGGTCGCGTCACGAAGAAGGACATCCTCCAGTTCATCGAGCGCGGCGCTGCCGAGGCCGCGCCGACGCCCGAGGCCGCGCCCGCACCCGCCGCTCCGGCACCTGAGGCTCCGGCACCCGCCGCGCCCGCTCCCGAGGCGGCCCCGCCGTCCGCCCCACCGCGGCCCGCGCCGGTCGCCGCCGCGCCCTCCGCCGAGCCGGGCGCCGGCGAGACGGTCGAGCCGATGACGCCGATGCGCAAGGGGATTGCCGAGCACATGCGCCGCTCGCTCGACACGTCGGCGCACGTGACGACGACGTTCGAGATCGACATGTCGAAGGTGGTCGCGATCCGCGAGAACCTGAAGCGCGAGTACACCGAGCGCCACGGCGTCAGGCTCACGTACCTCCCCCTGATCGCGCGCGCGACCGTCGACGCGATCGGCGACTGGCCGTGGATGAACGCGGAGGTCCGGGGCGACTCGATCGTGACGAAGAGCTACGTCAACCTGGGGATCGCGGTCGCGCTCGAGGGCGGCAAGGGGTTGATCGTCCCCGTCGTGAAGAACGCCGAGGCCCTCAACCTGCTCGGGCTCACGCGCGCGATCATCGACATCGCCGAGCGGGCCCGGACGAAGAAGCTCCTGCCGGACGACGTCCAGGGCGGAACGTTCACGATCACCAACCCGGGCGGCTTCGGCGCTATCCACGGCACGCCGATCATCAGCCAGCCGCAGGTCGCGATCCTCGACGTCGAGGCGCTCGTCAAGCGGCCGGTCGTCGTGACAGACACGGACGGAAACGACGCGATCGCGATTCGCCCGATGATGAACCTCTGCCTCTCGTACGACCATCGCCTCGTCGACGGCGCGTATGCCGCGCAGTTCATGCGCGACCTGAAGGAGCGCCTCCAGACGTGGGACGAGGACGCGTACTAACGGAACGCTCTAGCCGCCGCTAGGACGGGCCGGCGTCGCGCGCCTGCTCGACCGCGGAGTCGACGCCGTCCGTCCACGGCTCGCCGTGGCCCGTCAGCACGATCTGGGCTCTCGTCGCCGCGAGCCTGTCGAGCGACGCGAGTGCCTGGGCGCTGTCCGCCGTCGCCGCCCCGGCAACGATCTGCGGCCCTCTTCGACCGGTGTACGGGTTCAGCGTCACAAGAGCGTCGCCCGCGAGAACGATCGCTCGCTTCGGGAGGTGGAACGAGCAGTGGCCGTAGGTGTGTCCGGGCGTGAAGACGACGCGCGGCCGGCCGGGGACCTCGAGCTCGGCGTCGCTCGCGAACGTCCGGCCGCGCCTCAGTCCCCTGACCCAGAGCGCCCCCGCAGCTCCCATCCCGAGGAAGATCCGCACGAACTCCGGGTGGCGCGCGAAGTAGCGAAGCCGGCTGCGCTCGTGGTCGTACCGCCAGGGTCGGCGAACGACGGGGACCTCGAGCTCGTGCACCAATGGGACGAGACCGAGCTCCGTACGGGCGCGCTCGGCGAACCCCATGTGGTCGAAGTGGCCGTGCGTGAGGATGACCGCCTCGATGTCGCTCGACCGTCGGCCGAGCGTTGTGAGCGCCTCGTGGAGCGACCGCCAGGACCGCGGGTGTCCCGTGTCGACGATCGTGAGTCGGCCATCCTCCTCGACCAGGTACCAGTTCGTGTGCGCGTCCTGGACGAGATGTACGCCCGGGGCGATATCGCGGCGCAACACTCGCCGTCCGTACCCGGGCGGGCCGTGGCGAAACGGCACGGGGGGTACGCTTGCCGAGTGAGTCGCGCCGCGTACGTCCTGCACCTCGGCGCGACGCCCTATCGCGAGGCGTGGGATCTCCAGCGCTCCCTCGCGGCAGCAGTCTCCCAGGGGGCGATCCCGGACACCGTCGTCCTCCTCGAGCACCCCCCGGTCGTGACGCTCGGCCGCCGAACCGGCGCAAACGAGGTGCACGTCCCCGACGGGGCGTCCGTCGAGGTCGTCGAGACGGACCGGGGCGGGAAGTCGACGTTTCACGGGCCGGGGCAGCTCGTCTGCTACCCGATCCTCGACCTGAACCGCCACGGCCGCGACGTGCGAAAGTACTGCCGCGAACTCGAGGACGCCGTCATCCGGACGCTTGCCGGCTTCGAGATCGCGGCCACGCGCATCGACGGCCTCACCGGAGTCTGGTTGGAGCGTCCGCCGCGGAAGATCTGCTCGATCGGCGTGCACATCTCGCGCTGGGTGACGACGCACGGCTACGCGTTGAACGTCGACCTCGACCCGGCCCCCTTCACCGAGTGGATCACCGCCTGCGGGCTCGACGACGCCGCGTTCACGACGTTGGCGCGCGAGCTCGGCCAGCCCGTGCCGGTAGACGAAGTGCGCCCAGCCGCCGTGGCGGCGCTGGAGGACGTCTTCGGCCTCCAGCTCGAGGAGCTGCCCGCCGACGACGGCCCGGGTCTGTGGGCGCAGCCGCTCCACGCACGCCTGGACGATCGCAGCTGATCGCTACGCGGTGTGGTCGGGCGCACGCCAGCTTCGGTCGAAGAGCGGCAAGAACGTGGCGAGGAGGTAGATCCCTCCGAGGACGACGAGCGTCGGCTTCAGATCGGTCGAATCGACCAGCCGGGTCTCCGAGGGAGCCCGTCGAGCGGCATCGCGGCGAAGACGCCCGCGGTCACGGCGCGCCATGATCGCCAGCCAGGCGCGCCGAACTAGACTGGGCGCCGATGCAGAGCTCGCTTCCCGTCGCCGAGCGACCGCGCCGGCCCGAATGGATGAAGGTCAGGGCGCCCGGCGCGAGCTCGCGCTACTTCGACGTCCGGAAGCTCATCCACGGCCAGCGCCTGCACACGATCTGCGAGGAGGCGCGCTGCCCGAACATCGCCGAGTGCTGGGGCCGCGGGACGGCGACGTTCCAGATCCTCGGCGACACGTGCACCCGTGCCTGCCGATACTGCTACGTGCACTCGGGCCGCCCCCAGCATCCCCCCGACCCGCTCGAGCCGCTCCGCCTCGCGCATGCGGCCGCCCAGATGGAGCTCCGGCACGTCGTCGTGACGTCGGTCGACCGCGACGACCTCCCCGACAAGGGAGCAGGCCACTTCGCCGCGACGGTACGAGCCCTCAAGGCACGACTGCCCGACGCGAGCGTGGAAGTGCTGACTCCCGATTTCCTCGACTTCGAGGACGATGCGCTCAGCATCGTCCTCGATTCACGGCCGGAGGTCTTCAATCACAACATCGAGACGGTACGGCGCCTGCACCGGAAGATGCGCGGTGCCAAGGCCTCCTACGAAAGGGCGCTCTGGCTGCTCCGCCGGGCGAAGGAGGTCGCGGAGTACCCCGTACTCACGAAGTCGGGGATCATCGTCGGCCTTGGGGAGACGAACGGGGAGGTCGTCGAGACGATGCGCGACCTCCGCGAGCACGGCGTCGACGTCGTCACGATCGGCCAGTACCTCCAGCCCTCGCCGAAGCACGCGAAGATCGACCGGTGGGTCCACCCCGACGAGTTCCGCTGGCTTCGCGAGCAGGGCGACGCGCTCGGCTTCGGCTCCGTGTTCTCAGGACCGCTCGTCCGCTCGTCGTACCGCGCCGACGAGCAGCGGCACGCCGCCGAGACGGGCTCACGCGCGGTCGCGTACTAGCCGGCGGTCACCGGCCGAACCGCGTCTTTGTCCGAAGTTTGCCGTTCGCAAAACAGAGCTGGTACGCGCCGGCCCCGCCGCTGACGCCGTAGTACCAGCACTCGATCCGGAGCCCTTCGAGGCGGCTCCTGCTCGTCGCCTCGGGCTCGCCGACGAGGTCGCCGAGCGTCGCGGGGGCCATGCCGACGTCGACGCTTTCGAACTCCGCGGGCGAGATCTGCGCGCCGCTCTGGCCGTCGCCGGAGCGATCGCCGACGAGCTCGTCGACCTTCGCCCGCACGCCGACGAACGTCGTTCCCGTCGCGACGAGAAGCACCGCGACGAAGGTCGCCGCGACCACCAGCCACCTGCCGCTCGGCTGCACGATGTCGCCGTATTCGCTGCGCGCACCGCGATTCTTTCTCCCTAGGATCCACGGCGTGGAGCTCCACGAGGCGCAGGCTTTCTGGTCGCCCGCGGCGCCCTACCTGAACACGGCGAGCTTCGGGCTGCCCCCCCGGCCCGCATGGGACGAGCTCCAGGCCGCGCTCGCGGACTGGTTTCATGGCCAGGCGAGCTGGGAGCCGTGGAACGAGCGGACCGAGCGAGCCCGGGCAGCGTTCGCGCGCCTCGTCGACGTCGACCCCGAGCACGTCGCGACGGCCTCGACCGTGTCGCAGCTCGTCTCGCTCGTCGCGGCGACGATCCCGGCAGGCGCCCGCGTCGTCGCGCCGGAACGCGATTTCGCTTCGCTCCTCTTCCCGCTCGCCCTCCGGAACGACGTCACGACCGCACCGCTCGTCGCGCTTGCGGACGCGATCGACGAGGCGACATACCTGGTCGCGCTGAGCGCGGTCCAGTCGTCGTCGGGCGAAGTGGCGGACCTCGACTCGATCGCGTCCGCGGCGCGGGCGCACGGCGCGCTCGTCCTCCTCGACGCGACACACGCATGCGGCTGGCTGCCGGTCCGGGGCGACCAGGTCGACTTCCTCGTCTGTGCCGGCTACAAGTGGCTGATGGCGCCGCGCGGCACCGCCTACCTCGTCGTCCGTCCCGACCTCCTCGACACCGTTCCCCCGCTGGCGGCGAACTGGTGGTCGGCCGAGGACCCGTACGGGTCGTACTACGGCCTTCCGCCTCGCCTCGCGGCGAGCGCGCGGCGGCTCGACATCTCGCCCGCATGGTTCTCGTGGGTCGGCGCCGCGCCGGCGCTCGAGGTGATCGAGCAAATCGGCGTGGAGGCGATCCACGAGCACGACCTCGCGCTCGCGAACCGATTCCGCGCCGGGCTCGGGCTGCCGCCGGGCGATTCCGCGATCGTCTCGCTCGAGGTACCGGGCGCGGAGGAACGACTCGAGCGGGCAGGCATCCGCGCTGCGGTGCGCGCGGGGAGCCTGCGCGCGTCGTTCCACGTCTACAACACGGAAGCCGACGTCGACGCGGCGCTCGCGGCACTGGCCTAGGGGCGGGTCATGACCCGCCGGGCCGGACACGTCTCGCCCGTATGCCGGTTAGAGCGACGACGGCGGGCAGCACGCGTGAGCGTCCGGCCCGATCATCCGACCCCAGTTCGGCCCGACCATCGACGCGCGGTACATCGACCCGCGCCAGTACCGCCGGATCCAGAGGCCGAAGCGCCCAGTCGGACGGTGCGTCAGGATTCCCATGAGGCGCGTCCAGCGGCCCCGGCGCAACGAGTCGATGTACACGTTGCGACCGAGGCCGTCGGTCGGGACGCCGGCCGGAGTCGAGTGGTAGCCGAAGATTGGCCGGCCCTGGAAGGTGGCGCGCCCGCGGACGATCTCGCTCCGCCACCGGCAGCACCACGTCCAGAGCTGGAGCCGGGTTGGCTCCCCGCGCCAGCGGGAGAGGCGGAGCTCGATTTGCCCGTGCCTCAGACGGCGCCACGCCTGGAGCGCCCAGAACCGGCCGTTCGGCGTCTGGCGAAGCGCGACCGCGAACGGGATCGACACCGCGCTCGTGGGCGAGGAGACGTCTCTGCCTGGGGCCTGGCGGCCCCAGACCGTCCGCCCGCTCGGCGTGACGACGGCCGACATGCGCCGGCCGTGTTTCGTGTAGAGGACGGTCGCGTACCCGGCTGCGTTCACGCGGAGCGCCGGGTCGTGCGCGTTCCCTGCGATCTTGATCGAGGCCCCTGCGGCCGGGGACAGCGTCAGCGCTGCGAGGGTGCCGAGGGCGAGGAGCTTCGTGCGGGGGGCTGGCATGACCCTCCTTCCCTATCGGTCTCTCGGGCGAACAGGCTTACATCCGCGCCGGAGAGCGCGCCCGTTCATACACATTTCTTGCGAAATGCTTACATTCGTCATATGGGCGGAATAACCGCCCATTTGCAGGGAGAATCTAGGCGGGCGGTCGGTGCGGTCGGGCCATTGCCCGATAATCCAGCGCCTCGTCGAGGACGCGCTCGTCCACGCCTTTCTCGCGCGCCACGTCGCGCAGCGGCCGGCCCGTCACCGCCGCCTCCTTGACGATCTCGGTCGCGAGGTCGTACCCGACGTGGGGATTGAGGGCGGTCGCTGCGGAGAGCGTGAGCTCGGCGTAGCGCTCGCATTGCGCGCGGTTGGCCTCGATCCCCTCCACGCACCGATCCGCGAAAAGCCGGCTCGCGGCGGCAAGCAGGCGGATCGAGTCGAGCAGGTTACGCGCGATCAGCGGGACGAAGACGTTCAGCTCGAAGTGGCCCTGGAGCCCGCCGACCGTGATCGCCGCGTCGTTTCCGATCGCCTGCGCCGCAACCTGGGTAACAACCTCGGGAACGACCGGGTTCACCTTCCCGGGCATGATCGAACTACCCTTCTGGAGCTCGGGCAGCCGGATCTCGGCGAGCCCCGCGCGCGGCCCGGACCCCATCAGGCGGATGTCGTTTGCGACCTTCGTGAGCGAGACGGCGACCGTCTTCAGCGCTCCCGACGCCTCGACGAGCGCGTCGCGGGCGGCCTGCGCCTCGAAGGGATCCGCGGGAGGCAGGATCGTCAGCCCGGTCTCCTCGGACAGCCGCACGCGGACGCGCTCGGCGAACTCGGGGTGTGCGTTCAGCCCGGTTCCGGTGGCGGTTCCGCCGAGAGGGATCCGGCCCACGCGTTCCAGCGTCGCCTCGATGCGCTCGATCGCCAGACGCACCTGGCCCGCGTAGCCGCCGAACTCCTGTCCGAGCGTCACCGGTACGGCGTCCATCAGATGCGTCCGGCCCGCCTTGACGACGTCGTCGAACTCCTCGGCCTTCGCTTCGAGCGACTCCGCGAGCCGCCCGAGCGCCGGCAGGAGATCGCTCGTCAGCTCGCCGAGCACGGCGAGATGGACGGCCGACGGGAAGACGTCGTTCGACGATTGACCGAGGTTCACGTGATCGTTCGGATGCACGCCGTCGCCGGCGAGCGCCGCGATCACCTCGTTTGCGTTCATGTTCGACGACGTTCCCGAGCCCGTCTGAAAGACGTCGACCGGGAACTGGTCGTCGAACTCGCCGGCGGCGACGCGGTCGGCCGCGGACGCGATCCGCTCGGCCACGTCGGCATCGAGAAGCCCGAGCTCGGCGTTCACGCGCGCGGCCGCGGCCTTGATCCGGCCGAGCCACCGGACGACGGCGGCGGGAACCGGCTCGCCCGACAGCTTGAAGTTCGCGATCGCCTTTTCCGTCTCGGCGCCCCAGAGCTCCCTGGGCGCGGTCTCGCTCACGGCGGCGAGTTTAGACCGCGTACAGCTTCGCGCGGCGTTCGAGCGGCCGCTCGCGGATGCGGCGGCGCGTCCTCTCGGTCAACGACGCCGAAGGCGCCCAACCGATGTAGCCGCAGCGCGGGCACTCACCAGGATCGTGTCGAAGCGCGCCCGCCGCGGGGACGGTCCGCGCCTCTCCGCACGCGAGGCACTCGATCGTCAGCGTCTCCACGAGCTCAACGTCGGCAAGGAGCGGCGCGCCGGCGACCCTCACGCGAGGGAGCATCCGCCCTCGTCCGTGGAGTGCTTGGGGATGGACCTTCTCGCCGCGACGCGCGATCGCGTTCCCCCACGGCCGTGAACCCCCTTCTTAATCGGTCGAGTACTTCGGCTGGACCTTCTCGCCGCGGATGCGCGCGATCGCGTTGTTCGTCGCGATCGCCGCTTCCCCGAACCCGATCGAGATGAGGGTGATCTTTCCGTCGTAGCCTGCGACGTCTCCGGCCGCGTAGATGCCCGGGATCGACGTTTCCATCGTCCGCGGCTCGACGAGGACCTGCCGCTTGCCGTGCAGCTCGAGGCCCCAGTCCGCGATCGAGCCGAGGTGGGAGTGGAACCCGAGCAGCGTGATGAGCGCATCGCACGCCAGCTCCTGGAGCTCGCCGGTCGCGGTGTTCTCGACGACGACCGTCTCAACGGCGCCGTTGCCGCGAATTTCCCGCACCTCAGCGGGGACGAGAATCTGGACCTTGCCTTCCTCCTCGAGCCGGCGCGCCGCGGTCACCGACGATTCGAGCGCGCGGAACCGCTCGCGCCGGTGGACGAGCGTGATCGGGAGGCTCGCCGTATCTTGCAGCCCGAGCGTCCAGTCGAGCGCCGAGTCGCCGCCGCCCACGATCACACAGCTCTTGTCGCGGAAGGCGTCTTTGCGGCGCACGAAGTAGTGCAGCCCCTTCCCCTCCCACGCGTCGATCCCCTCGACGCTCAGCTTGCGCGGCTCGAAGGCGCCGTGGCCCGCCGTTACGACGATCGCGCGCGTCTGGATCGTGAGCCCGGAGTGGGTCGTAACCGAGAACACCTCGTTGCCGTTGGTCGAAATACGGCGCAGGTCCTTCACCTCCTCGCCGAGACGAACGTCCGCGTCGAACTGAAGCCCCTGTTCCGCGCACAGATCGACGAGTGCCTGACCGAGGACCTTCGGGTGCCCGGCGACGTCGAACAGATGCTTCTCGGGATAGACGGCCGCAACCTGCCCCCCGACCTGCTCGAGACTCTCGACGATGCAGACGGACGCCTCGCGGTGGCCGGCGTAGTAGGCGGCCGCAAGCCCGACCGGCCCCGCCCCGATAACCGTGATGTCATAAGGGTTTCCGCTCACCGGCGTTTACCGTAGCCGACATCTTCGGCGGTGAATGAGGGGGTGCTTCCCTCATCCCGCCGCGAGCGGAGAACCTAGTGGGCGCAGCCCGAGCCGCAGCCGCCGCCGGCGTACGTCTCGGCCACATCGCCTTCGGCGACGCCCTCCTTGGCCTGGAAAGACGAGCCGCATCCGCACGCCGCCTGGACGTTCGGGTTGTTGATCGCGAAGCCGGCGCCCATCAGCGCGTCGACGTAGTCGATCTCGGAGCCGGCAAGGTAGGGAGCGCTGAAAGGATCGACGACGACGCGGACGCCGTGCATCTCGACCTCGTTGTCGCCGTCCTGAGCCCCGCGGTCGAAGCCGAGCGCGTACTGGAACCCCGAGCAGCCGCCGCCCTGGATCGCCACGCGAAGCACGCTCGCATCGCCGTCCGGCTCCTCGGCCATGAGCGCCTTGATCTTGGTGGCCGCGTTCTCGGTGACGGTGATCATCGATCAGAAGTCTACCAGCGGGCGCAGGCGGTTCGAGCCGCCGTTTGTAACTCGTGTTGCTGCACGAAACTTTCCCGCTCAGAGGCACTTTTCCGGCTCTCCGCGCGGGGAGCTTGTAACTGGTTAGTATCCGGCCCGAATACGCGTGCCGCTTGCTGCGCTCGACGACTGGTTCCCGTTCCTCGCGTACGCCGTCATCGCCTTCCTGATTCCGGCGTCGATGGTCGTGTTCTCCTTCCTTTTCGCGTCACCGGGGCGGCGCACGCGCGCCCGCGTGATGCCGTTCGAGTCGGGCGTGTCGACGGGGCCGCCCCAGCAGCAGCGCTTCACGGTGAGCTTCTACCTGACGGCGATGCTCTTCATCGTCTTCGACATCGAGATCGTCTTCCTCTTCCCGGTCGCGGTCGTCCTCGAGCGTGTCGGGACGTTCGCGCTCGCCGAGTTCGGCTTCTTCATCGCGATTCTCGCGGTCGCGTACGTCTACATCTGGCGAAAGGGAGCGCTCGAGTGGCGGTAGAGCGCAAGCGGCTTGCCGACTTCGGGCTCAACTCCGAGCGCCTGCTCATGACGAAGCTCGGCCCGAAGAAGGGCGAGCCTGCGAAGTTCGAGCGCGAGCTCCAGCCGCTCGAGGAGCGGCTCATGCTGACGACGGTCGAGAAGGCGGTCACGTGGGCGCAGGGGAGCTCGATCTGGCCCGACACCTTCGGGCTCGCGTGCTGCGCGATCGAAATGATGTCGATC
Organism: Gaiellaceae bacterium; assembly: GCA_036259875.1. GTDB lineage: Bacteria > Actinomycetota > Thermoleophilia > Gaiellales > Gaiellaceae > DATAAZ01. Next base: position 41,085 of record DATAAZ010000001.1, on the reverse strand, counting down.
GTCTCGTCGCGCTACGACGTGGCGCGCTTCGGCGCGGAGGTCTTCCGCTCGTCGCCCCGCCAGGCCGACCTGCTCATCGTCTCGGGCCGCGTCTCACACAAGATGGCCGCGCCGCTGAAGCAGATCTACGACCAGATGCTCGAGCCGAAGTGGGTGATGGCGATGGGCGCGTGCGCGAGCTCGGCCGGGATGTTCAACAACTACGCCGTCCTTCAAGGCGTCGACAAGATCGTCCCCGTTGACATCTACGTCCCGGGCTGCCCCCCGCGCCCCGAGGCCGTGCTCGAGGGGATCGTCCGCCTGCAGGAGAAGATCAAGGCGGGCGTTCCGCCCGCCTACGAGATCCGCCGGGCGGCCGAGGGGTAGTGGACCACGCGGCCGTCCCGGGCTTCGTCGAGCGCAAAGACGCGTACGGCGAGACGACGATCGTCGTCGAGCGGGAGCGCCTCGTGGAGGCGGCTCTGCACCTGCGCGACGAGCTTGGCTTCAACTTTCTCGCCGACGTCGCGGCCGCCGACTACCTCGGCTGGGGCGCGAGCGGCGTCGCCGGCTACTGGGGCTCGCCGCCACCGTCCGAGCAGACGCGCGAGTGGACGCCGCCCGCGCGCGACCTGAACGCGCCCGGGTCGTGGGGCCTCCAGCGAGTCCCCGAGCCGAAGCCGAAGCGCTTTTCCGTCTCGTACCACCTGCTCGCGCTCGGGCCGACCCCGCGCCGCATCCGCCTCCAGGTCTGGTGCGACGACGGCGAGCCGGTGTCGAGCGTCGTCGAGGTCTGGCCGACGGCCGACTGGCACGAGCGCGAGGCCTGGGACCTGATGGGCATCGCGATCGAGGGCCACCCGAACCTCGCGCGGATCCTGATGGACGACGACTGGGAAGGCCACCCGCTCCGCAAGGACTACCCGCTGGGCGGCGAGCCCGTCCGCTTCTCGGACGAGGAGTAACGCGTGGCCGTCGCCGCCCGCCCGCCCCTCGCCGCCGGTCCTCCCGTCTACGAAGGGACGCGCATCCCGCGTCCCATCCCGACTGTGCTCCAGGTGGATCCCGCGCTCCGCGAGGAGGGTGATGTCCTGGAGGTCAACTTCGGGCCGAACCACCCATCCACCCACGGCGTCCTTCGCCTGGTCCTCGACCTGAACGGCGAGCGGGTCGTCGGACTGAAGGCGGTGATCGGCTACCTCCACACCGGCTTCGAGAAGAACATGGAAGCGAAGACGTACTGGAAGGCGATCACGTACGCGCCGCGCATGGACTACGTGGCCTTCCAGGCGAACGAGTACGGCTTCGTCGCCGCGATCGAGAAGCTGCTGGGAATCGACGTGCCGCCGAAGGCGGTCTGGATGCGGACGCTCCTGCTGGAGCTCAACCGGATCCATTCCCACCTCGTCTGGCTGGGGACCGGCGCACTCGAGCTGGGTGCGATCTCGATGTTCTGGTACTGCTTCCGCGAGCGCGACGCCATCCTCGACCTCTTCGAGATGGTCTGCGGGTTCCGCATGCACACGCGCTACTTCCAGGCCGGCGGCCTCGCCGAAGACATCCCGATCGGCTTCTACGAGGAGTGCCAGAAGTTCTGCGACGTGATGCCGGAGCGGATCGACGAGTACGAGGCGATCCTCGACCAACAGGCGATCTTCCTCGCGCGGACGCAGGGCATCGGGCTCCTCGCGGCGGACGACGCGATCGCGCTTGCGCAGTCGGGGCCCGTGCTACGGGCCTCTGGGGTCGACTGGGACATCCGGAAGAACGAGCCGTACCTCGCGTACGGCGACGTCGACTTCAACGTCCCGGTCTACACGCACGGCGACGTCTACGACCGCTACCGCGTCCGCATCGAGGAGATGCGCGAGTCGGTCCGGATCGTCCAGCAATGCCTGGACGGGATGCCCGACGGCCCCTGGACCTCCGACAACCGCAAGGTGGTCCTCCCGCCACGCCACGAGCTCCATACGTCAATGGAGAGCCTCATCCACCACTTCAAGCTCGTCACCGAGGGCTACCGCGTCCCCGAAGGCGAGGTCTACGTCGCGATCGAGTCGCCGCGCGGCGAGTTCGGGTGCTACCTCGTCTCGGACGGTGGGCCGAGGCCCTGGCGCGTCAAGTTCCGCGCCCCGTCGTACGTCGTCCTCGAGGCGACGGCGACCGTCATGTCCGACGCGCTGGTCGCCGACCTGATCGCGATCGTCGGATCGCTCGACAACGTCATGGGGGAGGCTGATCGCTGAACATGCCGGCGCATTTTTTAGCGACAAAGGGTTGGCCGGTCGTTTCGCTCGGGAGAGAGACGAATGCCTGACGGGTCGCTGTACGACGCGATCCAGGAAATCGCCGGGCAATACCCGGTCCGGCGCTCAGCGATCATGCCCGCGCTCCACCTCGCCCAGGAGCACTACGGGGGTTGGCTTCCGCCCGAGGCCTTCCGCGACGTTGCCGATGCCCTCGACCTCACGCCGGCGTATTGCCAGGCGGTCGCGAGCTTCTATGACATGTATCACCTCGAGCCGACGGGTCGGCACCAGATCGCCGTGTGCACGAACGTCTCGTGCGCCCTCGTGGGCGCGCAGGAGGTCGTCGAGGCGTTCGAGCGCGAGCTCGGGGTCGGGCCGGGCGAGACGACCGAGGACGGCGCCTTCACGCTCCGGACGTTCGAGTGCCTCGGCGGCTGCGGCTGGGCGCCGGTCGTCGCGATCGACTGGCGCTATTGCGAGCCGGTGACCGCCGGGGAAGTGCCCGGGCTGGTCGAGGACCTGCGTGGCCGCTGACGGCCGCCGTCTTGGCGTCCGAGCGCTGCTCCTCGAGCACGCGGACGAGCGCGACCTCACGAAGCTTGCCGAGTACGAGGCGGTCGGCGGCTACTCGTCGCTTCGCAAGGCGCTCGGGCTCGACCGCGGCGCGATCGTCGAGGAGCTCCTCGCCTCGAACATCCGCGGCCGCGGCGGCGCCGGGTTCCCGATGGGGCGCAAGGCGAGCTTCCTGCCCAAGCCGGGCGAGAGCGCGAAGCCGATCTACCTGACGGTGAACGCGGACGAGTCCGAGCCCGGGACGTTCAAGGACCGCGAGATCCTCTTCCGCATCCCGCACGCCCTCATCGAGGGCACGCTGATCACGAGCTACGCGATCGGCGCGGAACTCGCGTTCATCTACCTGCGCGGGGAGTACCTGCGCGAGTTCGAGATCCTGCGCGACGCGCTCGCCGAGGCGCATTCGGCCGGATACGTGGGCGCGAACGTGGCAGGCTCGTCCGCGTCGGCGACGATCGTCGTCCACCGTGGCGCGGGCGCGTACATCTGCGGCGAGGAGACCGCGCTTCTCGAGTCGCTCGAGGGCAAGCGCGGGCAGCCGCGCTCGAAGCCGCCGTTCCCGGCGATCTCGGGCGTCTACGCCTCCCCGACTCTCATCAACAACGTCGAGACGGTCGCGACCGTGCCCGACATCGTCGAGCTCGGCGGCGCCGAGTACGCGGAGCTCGGTGTCGAGAACTCGACCGGGACGCGGCTGTTCTCGCTCTCGGGGAACGTCGTCAACGGCGGGAACTACGAGCTCGAGCTCGGGACGCCGCTTCGGACGCTCGTCTACGACCTCGGCGGCGGCATCCCGAACGGACGCGAGCTGAAAGCGGTCATCCCGGGCGGCTCGTCCGTGCCCGTCCTGGCCGCGGACGAGGTCGACACGCCGCTCGACTTCGACGCGATGGCGCGGGCGGGGACGATGCTCGGCTCGGGCGCGGTGATCGTGATCGACGACCGCTGCTGCATGGTGCAGCTCGGCCTTCGCGTCGCCCAGTTCTACATGCACGAGTCGTGCGGCAAGTGCACCCCCTGCCGCGAGGGCACCCGCTGGATGGTGCAGATTCTCCGGAAGCTCGAGGAGGGGCGCGCCGAGCAGGGCGAGCTCGACCTTCTCCTCAACGTGTGCGACCGCATCCTCGGAAACTGCCTCTGCCCGCTCGGCGATGCGGCCGCGATGCCCGTCGCGAGCTACGTGGCGAAGTTCCGCGCCGAGTACCAGCGCCACATCGACGAGGGCGGGTGCCCGTTCGGCGGCGCGTCGTCGCTCGCAGGCGTGATGGCGCCCGTCGACCAGCACCACGCGCACATGCGCGGCCAGATCCAGGTCCCCGTTCATGCCTGACCCCGACCTCGTCACCGTCGCGGTGGACGGGCGCGAGATCCGCGTCCCGAAGGGGACCGGGATGATCGAGACCGCCGCCGCGGCCGGGATCGAGATCCCCGTCTTCTGCTACGAGCCGCGCCTCGGGCCGCCCGTGGGCGCCTGCCGCATGTGCCTCTGCGAGGTCGAGGGAATGCCGAAGCTCCAGGCCGCGTGCACGCTCACGGCGCAGGACGGGATGGAGCTCCACACGGCCCAGACGAGCGCGAAGGCGGCCGAGGGCCAGCGTGCCGTCCTCGAGTTCATCCTGCTCAACCACCCGCTCGACTGCCCCGACTGCGACAAGGGCGGCGAGTGCCCGCTCCAGGACCTGACATTCCGCTGGGGCCCGGCGAACACGCGCATGCACTTCCCGAAGCGGACGTTCGACAAGCCGGTCCCCATCTCGCCCGTGATCGCGCTCGACCGGGAGCGCTGCATCCTCTGTTACCGCTGCACGCGCTTCTCCGAGGGCGTCTCCGAGGACATGCAGCTCGTCGCGCGGAACCGCGGCGCCCAGTCGATCATCGCCACGTTCGAGGACGAGCCGTACCGCGCCCACTTCTCGGGCAACGTGACGGAGCTCTGCCCCGTGGGCGCGCTCCTCCCGGCGACATACCGGTTTCGAGCGCGGCCCTGGGAGATCGACAACGTCCCGACCGTGTGCGGCCTGTGCCCGGTCGGCTGCAACGTCTGGGCGACGACCCGCGAAGGGAGCGTGATTCGGATCCTCTCCCGGAACCACCCCGAGGTCGACGACGGCTGGCTTTGCGACAAGGGCCGCTTCACGTTCGATCACCTGCGCGCCGGCGACCGGATCCGCGAGCCGCTCCTCCGCGTCCGCAGGCGGGGTTTCGACCCGGTGACGCACGAAGCGGCGGCCGAGGCGGTCGCGCGTGGCCTCCGCGACGCGAACGGCTCCGTCATCGTCGCGTTCTCCGGCGGCGAGACGGTGGAGGTCGCGACCGCGCTCGCGCGTCTCGTCCGGGGCGGGCTCGGATCGAACGCGGCGATCCTTCCCGACGACCTCGACCCCGCCGTCGATGCGTTCCGTGCGCCGCTCGCGGCGATCCGCGACGCGGAGCTCTGCCTCGTCCTCGGCGACGAGCCGGTCGTGGACCGGGCGCCGATCGTCGACCTGTGGCTCCGGACCGCCCGCCGTGCGGGCGCCGAGGTCGTCACCGTGAACCCTGCGGGCACGATCGCGGTGCCGCCCGGGAGCGCGCCCGACGTCTGCGCCGACCTGCTCGCGGAACCGCCGCGCGACGAGCTGCGCGCGCTCTCGGCGCGCCTTCGGGGCGCGGGCAGGGTCGCGCTCGTCTGGTCGGGCGACGACCACGACGCGGGGCGGCGCGCCGTCGCCCTCGCCGCCTCGCTCGAGCTCGGCGACGGCTCCGGCCTCTACGTCCTCCCGCGCACGCCGAACGGGCGCGGCGTCGCCGCCGCCTGGCGGTCGGTCGACGCCGGCCGCGCCGAGGAGCCGTCGGGCGACGAGGAGGTCGGGGCGCTCTGGATCTCCGGCGACGAGGCGCTCTACGACCCGCGCGTCGCGCGGCTCGCGGAGCGGGCGCGGTTCGTGATCGCGACGTCGATGTTCATGGGCGAGCACACGCTCGCCGCGGACGTCGTCGTCCCCGGGACGAGTTACCTCGAGCGGGACGGGACGGTCGTGAACCTCGAGGGGCGGCGGCAGCGGCAGCGGCGCGCCGTCGATCCGCCCTTCCGCGACGAGCTCGAGTTCCTCTCGCTCGTCGGCGGGCGGCTGGCGCTGCCGATCGCTCCATGGCCCGCCGAGGCGCCGCCGGCCGAGCGCGCGCCGCTTCCGGAGCGGATCCAGGTCGCGACTGCACCCGAGCCCGCGGCCACCGCGCGGCGAGCCGACGCCGGCCGCGGGTTGCAACTCGTCACGTACCGCGCGCTCTTCAGCGGGCCCGGCGTCGAGCGCGTGGAGCCGCTCGCGTTCCAGCGCCCGCTCCCCGAGGTCGAGGTCTCCACCGGGGACGCGCGCTCGCTCGGGATCACGAACGGAGATCCCGTCTCGCTCCGCTCGAACGGGACGAGCCGCGAGCTCCGCGCGCGCGTACACCGGCGCCTGCGCGCGGGCGTCGTCCGCGTGGCGAGCGAGCACGCCGTCGGGCTCGCGGAGCGCGTCGAGGTGACGAAGGCGTGATCGCGCAGGCGCTCAACCAGCCTTGGTGGATCGACGTCATCAAGGCGTTCCTCGTCGCGAACCTCGTCATGGGGGCGTTCGCCTACCTCACCTGGGTCGAGCGGAAGCTCCTCGGCCGCATGCACCTGCGCTACGGGCCGAACCGGACGGGGCCGTTCGGGCTCCTGCAGCCGATCGCCGACCTGATCAAGCTGCTGCGGAAGTCGCACTTCTACCCGGCGGCGGCAGTCGACGTCCTCTACATCGTCGCGCCCGCGGTCGCCGGGTTCACGGCGCTCGCGGCGTTCAGCGTCATCCCGTTCGGGGGCGTCTGGCACTGGGGCCCGTACGACGTCACGGGCTACGTCGTCGACGTCCCGATCTCGCTCATCCTGGTCTTCGCGCTCGGCGCGATCGGGATCTACGCGTTCGTCGTCGGCGGGTGGTCGAGCGAGTCGAAGTACTCGCTGCTGGGATCGATGCGAACGTGCGCGCAACTCATCTCCTACGAGGTCTCGTTCGGGCTCGCCGTGCTCGGCGTGATCCTCATGGCCGGCTCGCTCTCCGTGGTCGAGATCGTCGAGGCGCAGCAGCGCGACCTCTGGTTCGTCGTCCCGCAGCTCGTCGGGTTCGCGTGCTTCTTCGTCGCCGGGATCGCCGAGACGAATCGCGCACCGTTCGACCTCCCCGAGGCCGAGCAGGAGCTCGTCGCGGGTTACCACACCGAGTACAGCGGGATGCGCTTCGGCCTCTTCCAGCTCGCCGAGTACATCAACATGATCACGTTCTCGGGCCTCGGGGTGACGCTCTTCTTCGGCGGCTGGACGGGCCCGCTCCTCCCCGGACCGCTCTGGTTCCTGATCAAGCTCGGCGCGTTCATCTTCGTCTTCATGTGGCTGCGGGCGACGCTGCCGCGCCTGCGCTACGACCAGCTGATGAAGTTCGGCTGGAAAGTCCTCCTCCCCGTCGCGACCCTGAACGCGGTCGCGACCGCCGTCCTCCTGGTCTTGCTCTGATGAGCCCGCAGCCGATCGAGTCGCTCAAGGGCTTCGCGGTCACGTTCCGGCAGATCTTCAAGAAGCCGATCACGCAGCAGTACCCGGAGTTCAAGCGGCCCGTCTACCCGCGCTGGCGGGGGCGGCACCGGCTCAACCGTCACGAGAACGGGCTCGAGAAATGCGTCGGCTGCTCGCTCTGCGCGGCCGCCTGCCCGGCCGACTGCATCCGCGTCGTCGCGGACGAGAACACGCCCGACAACCGCGTCTCGGCCGGGGAGCGATACGCCCGGATCTACGAGATCAACATGAGCCGCTGCATCTTCTGCGGCTACTGCGAGATCGCCTGCCCGTTCGACGCCATCACGCTCGGCAGCGAGTACGAGCTCTCCGAGTACCACCGCGACGACCAGATCTACACGAAGGACATGCTGCTCGCGCCGCCGATCAAGCGCGTGCCGGTTTCCGACTCGGCTCTCTACGACACGCCCGAGCCCGTCTGGAAGGTCGAGAGCTAGGTGGCCGGCGAGGTCCTGGTCTGGATCGTCTGGATCCTCGCGGCGACGGCGCTCTTCGCGTCGGGGTTCGCCGTCGTCCTCTTCTCCAACCCGTTCTTCAGCGCGCTCGCCCTGATCGTGAACCTCGCCTCGCTCGCCGTGCTCTACCTGCTCCTTGCGGCCGAGTTCGTGGCCGCCGCGCAGGTCCTCGTCTACGCCGGCGCGGTCGTCGTCATGTTCCTCTTCGTAATCGCGTACCTCGGCGGTCGCGCAGATGCCCCCTGGGCGGGCGGACCGACGCTGCAGCGGGTCGCTTCGGTCGTCGCCGCCGGCGCGATCGCGGTCGAGGTCGTCGTGGTCATCGTCCTCAAGGCGGGCGACCGGCTCTCCGACGCCGCCGAGATCGGCGCGGGGTTCGGGTCCCCGGCGACGATCGGGCGCCTGTTCCTCTCCGATCACCTCCTTGCCTTCGAGGTGACCTCGATCATCCTCCTCGTGGCCGCCGTCGGCGGCGTCATTCTCGGAAGCACCGTCCCGCCGGCACACCGTGCCGAGGCGCGCGAGCGAGAGCCGGTCGTCTGATGGACGGTCCCGGGATCGCCTCCTACCTGATCGTCTCGGCGATCCTCTTCGCGATCGGCGCCTTCGGCGTCCTCGTCCGGCGGAGCCCGCTGATCGTCCTCCTCGCGCTCGAGATCATGCTGAACGCAGGAAACCTCGCGCTCCTCGCCTTCTCGCGCCACCTCGGCGGCGAGGAGGGACAAATCTTCGCCCTCGCGGTCATGGTCGTCGCGGCGTCCGAGGCGGTCGTCGGGCTCGGGCTGATCGTCGCGATGTCGCGCCTGCGGGTCGACCTGGACGTCGACAAGCTCCGGACGCTGCGAGGCTGACCGTTTGCGCGTCGCGCTCGTCGTCGTCCCGTACCACCTCGGCCACGAGGGCATCGGGATGGGCGCGGGGCCGGACGCGCTCGTCGAAGCCGGTCTCGCGGACGCGCTCGAGAGCGACGGCCACGAGGTCGAGCTCGTGCGCGTCGGGCGAGACGGCCGCTCGACGAACGAGGTCGCCGCCTCGTTCGAGGTCCTTCGCGCGGTCGCCGAGCGGGTCGGGGAGGCTGCGGCGACCGGCGCGTTTCCGCTCGCCCTCGCGGGGAACTGCATGACCTCGATCGGCGTTGTCGCGGGCCTCGACCGCGACGTCGGCGTCGTCTGGCTGGACGCGCACGCCGACTTCAACACGCCCGAGACGACGACGAGCGGCTTCGCCGACGGAATGGGCCTCTCGATCCTCACGGGAACCGGCTGGGGAGCCATGCGGGCGACCGTTCCGGGGTACCGCCCCGTTGCCGAGGCGAACGTCGCGCTCGTCGGCATCCGGGACGTCGACCCAGCGGAGAAGGAGCGGCTCGAGCGGTCGCCGGTCGCGGTGATCGAGCCGCAGGACGTCGGTGCAGCCGGCACCGTTGTCGACCGCCTGCGAGCCCGGGTCTCGGACGTCTACTTCCACCTCGACCTCGATGCGCTCGATCCCTCCGAGGGGCGTGCGAACGCGTTCGCCGTCGACGGCGGCCTGAGCGCCGACGACGTGGAGCTCGTCGTCCGGCGGATCGCAGAGCGACTCCGGATCCGCGCGGCGTCCGTTACCGCATACGACCCGGCCGCCGATGCTGGCGCTCGCATTCCGCCGACCGCGCTTCGCCTCGCCCGGTCGATCGTCGCGTGCGCCCACGTCGCCGAGGAGGTCGGCGCGCGATGACGCCGGCCGCCTGGGTCGCGCTCTTCGCGCCCGCCGCCGCCGTCGTCATGATCGCGCTCGCGGGCCATCGCATCACGGGCCGTGCGGCCGGCGTCATCGCCTCGGGCGCGACCCTCGTCTCCTTCGTCGCCACGGTCGTCACGTTCGCGCTGCTCCTCAGGCGGCACGAGGAAGAGCGAAGCGACGCCTCGACGCTCTTCACCTGGCTCTCGGCCGGCGACTTCCGGGTGGGGTTCGAGATCGTCGTCGACCCGCTCTCCGTCTTCATGATGCTCGTCGTCTCAGGGGTCGGCTTCCTGATCCTCTCCTACGCGGTCGGCTACATGGCCACCGACGACGAGGAGCGGCGCTACCACGCCTACAAGGCGCTCTTCGTCTTCTCGATGCTCCTCCTCGTGCAGGCCGGAAACCTGCTGCTGCTCCTAGCCGGCTGGGGGATGGTCGGGCTCTCCTCGTACCTCCTGATCAACTTCTGGCACCGACGCCGCTCCGCCGTCGGCGCGGGCAAGAAGGCGTTCATCATGAACGCGGTCGGCGACGCAACCTTCGCGCTGGCGCTTTTCATCCTGATCCAGCAGACGGGCGCGCTCTCGTTCGCGCCGGTCTTCGGACGGGCCGAGCTGATGAGCGACACGCTCGCCACGCTCGTCGCCCTCGGCCTCCTCGGCGGTGCCGTCGCGAAGTCCGCGCAGGTGCCCCTCCACACCTGGCTCCCCGACGCGATGGAGGGCCCGACCCCGGTCAGCGCGCTGATCCACGCGGCGACGATGGTGACGGCCGGGGTCTACCTGATCGCGCGCACGGCGCCGCTCTTCGAGCTCGCGCCCGAGGTCCACGACCTCGCCGCGGTCCTCGGCGGCGTCACGATCGTCCTCGCCGGCTTGATCGCGCTCGTCCAGACGGACATCAAACGCGTCATCGCCTACTCGACGATGAGCCAGATCGGTTACATGTTCGTCGGGGCCGGGCTCGGCGCCTACGGCGCAGGCCTCTTCCACCTGATGACCCACGCCTTCTTCAAGGCGCTCCTCTTCATGGCGGCCGGAATCGTGATCCACGCGCTCGCCGGCGAGCAGGACATCCGGCGCATGGGGGGGCTGGGGCGCGAACTTCCGTGGACGTATCGCTTCATGCTCGTCGGCGCGTTCGCGCTCGCCGCGGTGCCCCCCTTCGCCGGGTTCTTCTCGAAGGATGCGATCCTCGCGAGCGCCGCGAACTCGGGAACGCTCGGGTGGATCCTCTGGGGGCTCGCCGCGGTCGGCGCTTTCCTGACCGCGCTCTACACGTTCCGGATGCTCTTCGTCGTGTTCGGCCGCGACGTCTCCGCATACGCGAGGGAGCACCTGCACAGGGAGCGCTTCGAGGGGCCGCTCGCGATGGTCTGGCCAGTCGCGATCCTGGCCGTCCTCTCGCTCGTGGGCGGCTTCCTCCAGGTTCCGGGGCTCTGGCACGCCGTCGACCACTGGATCGAGCCGGTCGCCGAGTCGATCGAGGAGGCGAGCGGCGGGACGGCCGTCTTCTCGGCGGTCGCCGCGCTCGCCCTCGCGCTCGCGGGGATCGCGCTCGCGTGGATGCTCTACCGCCGGCCGACGTACGGGCCCGAGCGCGCCCGGCGTGCGGCTCCCTGGGCGGCGCGGACGCTCGAACAGAAGTTCTTCTTCGACGAGGCCTACGACCTTGCGTTGTACGAGCCGGCCTCGCACACCGCGTCCGGCCTGTATCGGTTCGTCGAGGCGCCACTCGTGCTCGCGAGTCTCGGCGACATCGGTGCGACGGTACGCGGAGCCGGGCGCCGGCTCGCCGCCGTGCAGACCGGCGTCGTGCGCTCGTACGCGCTCGCGGTCGCCGTCGGGCTCGCCGTCCTCGCCATCGCCTTCGTGATCGCCTCGTAGATGCTGACGACGGCCCTCATCGTTCTCCCGTTCGCAGGCGCACTCATCGTCTGGGCGCTGCCGTGGCAGACGGTTCGCGCCGCGGGCGGCTTCGCGCTCCTCGTCGCGCTCGCCGAGCTCTTCCTCTGGGTGGTCGCCGTTCGGAACACGGATTTCGCGTCCGGCGTGCTCCAGCACGACGTCGAGACGGTCTGGTTCGCGGACCTCGACGCCGCCTACAAGGTCGGCCTCTACGACTTCTCGCTCTGGCTCGTGGGCCTGACGGCGCTGGTCACGGTGACGGCGATCGCCTACGGGATGTGGGTCGGCCGCGCTCGGCCGCGGGCGTATTTCGGCCTGCTCCTCTTCCTCGCGGGCGCGACCGTGGGCGTCTTCACCGCCCAGGACCTCCTCCTCTTCTACGTCTTCTTCGAGGCGATGCTGATCCCGCTTTACGTCCTGATCGGCGTCTGGGGCGGAACGCGGCGCCACGCGGCGACCGTCAAGTTCGTCATCTACACCCTCGCCGGCTCGCTCCTCATGCTCGTCGCGATCATCTCGCTCGGGCTCGAGCGGGGGACGTTCGACATGACGCGCCTCGGCGAGAGCGGGAGCACGTGGATCTTCCTCGGGTTCGTCGTCGCCTTCGCCGTCAAGGCACCCATCTGGCCCTTCCACGGCTGGCTTCCGGACGCCTACCGCGAGGCGCCCGCCGAGGTCTCCGCGCTCCTTTCGGGCGTGGTCTCGAAGACGGCCGCCTACGGGCTCCTGCGGATCGTTCTCCCCGCCTTCCCCGACCCTGTCGTCGACCTGCGCTGGCTCGTCCTCGGCGCCGCCGCGATCGGGCTCGTCTACGCCTCGCTCCTCGCGTTCCGGGCACCCGACGTCCGCGGAGTGATCGCGTACTCGAGCCTCGCGCAGATGTGCCTGATCGTGATCGGGCTCATGGCCGTGAACAACTCCGGCCTCGAGGGCGCGCTCCTCCAAATGGTGAACCACGGCCTCATCTCGGCGGCGCTCTTCCTGCTCGCCGGCGCGATCGAGCGGCGCACGGCGGGGGCGCGCCTCGAGCTCCTCGGCGGCATGGCGCGCGGGCGGCCGCGGCTCGCGACGCTCCTGATCACCGTCGGCGTGATCGCGCTCGCCGTCCCGCTTTCGACCGCGTTCGCCGCCGAGTTCCTGATCCTGAACGGAATCTTCGAGCGCGGCTGGGGGTGGGCGCTCGTCGGGGCGGGCGCGATCGTCCTCGCCGCGATGTACATGCTGCGGTTGATCTCAGGCGTCCTCCACGAGGAGGTCGGGCCCGCCGTTCATGCGCACGCGCTCGACCTGCGCCCGGTCGAGGTCGCCGTCGTCGGGGCGCTCACCGTCACGCTCGTCGCGCTGTCGTTCTGGCCCGCGGCGATCACCGACCACGCGTTCGCGGACCGGCCGGAGCGCGCGATCGAAACCCAATTCGCGCGAGGAGCGCGCTAGTGGCGTTCCGAAGCCCCGACATCGACTGGGCGTCCCTCGCGCCGACGCTCGTCCTGCTCGGCGCTTCCGCCGTCTGCCTGCTCGTCGGCGTCTTCCTCCCGCGCAGCGCGCGTCGCCCGTTCTCGGCGACGGTCGCAGTGCTCGGTCTCACGGGTGCGGGTGTCGCTGCGGGCATCCTGTTCGGCCTCGACGAGGAGGCGTCGACCCTCGTGCGCGGCTCGCTCGTCCGCGACCGGCTCGCCGAGATGGGCCAGATCCTTTGCGCCGCTGCGGGGCTCGTCGCCGTGGGCGTCTCGTACTGGGAGAGCCGCGCGCCGGTCGGGGAGCGCGTGCCGCGCGAGCTCGTGGACGAGCGCGAGCGGATCGCGGAGTACTACGCGCTCCTCGTCGCCGCGGTGGGTGGGATGGCGTTCTTCGTCCAGGCGAACGACCTGCTCTCCCTTTTCCTCGGCCTCGAGTGGTTCTCGATCTGCCTCTACATCCTCTCCGCGATCGGCGTCCACCGGCTCGCGTCGCTCGAGGCGGGGCTCAAGTACCTGATCGTCGGGAGCTTCGGCTCCGCAGTGCTGCTCTTCGGGAGCGCGCTCGTCTACGGCTCCACGGGCGAGCTCCGGTTCGCCGCGATCGCCGAGCACGCGGGCGACGCCGAGCGGCTCCTCTTCGTCGCGGGGCTCGCGATGATCCTGGTCGGCCTCGCCTTCAAGGTCTCGGCGGCGCCGTTCCACATGTGGACGCCCGACGTCTACCAGGGCGCGCCGACCCCGGTGACCGCCTTCATGTCGGCTGCGACGAAGATCGCGGCGCTCGTCCTCACGCTCCGCGTCGTGACGACGGCGTTCCCCGGCGAGGAGGACCTCTGGTCAGTCGCCCTCGCGGTCATCGCCTGCGTCTCGCTCGCATGGGGGAACCTCGCCGCGATCGTCCAGTCGGACGTGAAGCGAATGCTCGCCTACTCGAGCGTCTCGCACGCCGGGTTCCTGCTCATGCCGATCGCCGCCGGAAACGCGCTCGGCGGGCGCGCGCTCCTCTACTACCTCGTCGCCTACGCGGCGATGAGCATCGGGTCGTTCGCGATCGTCGCCGCGCGGGAGCGTGAGCTTCGAAGCGCCGTCACGTTCGAGAACCTCGCCAACTTCTTCTGGGAGCGGCCGCTGCTCGGGGGCGCGATGACGCTGTTCATGTTCGGTTTCATCGGCCTGCCCCCGGCGGGGCTCTTCCTCGGCAAGTTCTACGTGTTCGCGGCCGTGATCGACCGGGGCTGGACGTGGCTCGCGATCGTCGGCGTCGTCGCGACCGTCGTCTCGATCTACTACTACGGCGGCGTCATCGTGGCGATGTGGATGCGCCCGCCCGCCCTCCGCGTCGCGCCCGCGGGCGGCTCACCGCCGCGCGACCGCCCGCTCGAGACGGCCGTCCTCGTGACGGCCGTCGTGACGGTGGCGAGCCTCGTCCTCGCCGGCCCGCTCGTCGACCTCATGCGGGAAGCAGTGGAGCCGCTGACGTTCCCTCGCTAGTGGCCGGCGTCGTCGTCCTGGGGGGCGGGGTCGCGGGCGAGGCCTTCGTCGCGGCGCTCCGACGGCTCGATCCGGACGTGCCGATCACGCTCGTCGAACGCGAGCTCGTGGGCGGCGAGTGCTCGTACTGGGCGTGCATACCCTCGAAGACGCTCCTTCGCCCGCTCGAGATCGCCTACCGGGCCCGCCTCGCGCCCGGCGCGCGCGAGGCGCTCGGGCCGGTGGATCCCGAGGACGTCTTCGGGTGGCGCGACGTCGTGGCCGAGAAGGACGACGCAAGCCAGGCCCAATGGCTGGGTGGGCTCGCCGTCGAGCTGGTTCGCGGCGCCGCGGAAGTCGTCGAGCCCGGGCGCGTCCGGATCGTCGACCGGGAGCTCGAGTACGACACGCTCTGCGTCGCGACGGGGTCGACGCCGACGCCGCCGCGCATGGAAGGACTGGACGGCGCGGAGTACTGGACGAGCCGTGAGGCGACGAGCCGCAGCGAGCTCCCCGAGCACCTCGTCGTCGTCGGCGGCGGCGCGGTCGGAGTCGAGCTCGCGCAGTTCTACGCGCGGATCGGCGCTCGCGTGACGCTGATCCAGAGCGGCCCCTTCCTGCTCGAGCGGGTGGAGCGAGAGGCGGGCGAGACCCTCGCCGAGGCGCTCGCCGAGGACGGAATCGACGTCCGCGTCGGGACTCGGCCGCACGCCTACGAGCGCGCGAACGGGGGCTTCCGCCTCCACTGCACCGGCGGCGGCGACGGGGAGGTCGAAGGAACGCACCTCCTGCTCGCGACCGGGCGCAAGCCGAACGTGGAGGGCTTCGGCCTCGAGCGTCTCCCGGTCTCGCTCGGCCCGCGCGGAATCGAGGTGGACGATCGTCTCCGGGCGAGCGACGGCGTCTGGGCCGTCGGCGACGTGACCGGCGTCGCCCTGTTCACCCACGTCGGGAAGTACCAGGGACGCGTCGCGGCGGCGAACGTGGCCGGGCACGACCGGCGCGCCGACTACCGCGCGATCCCGGCGGTCGTCTTCACCGATCCGCAGGTGGCGGTCGTGGGAGACACGAGCGGCGACGGGGCGATCGTCGCGACGGCGCGCCTCGAGAACGTCTCGCGCACCGGGACGTACCAGACGCCGAAGAAGCCCGGCTTCGTCAAGCTCTTCGCCGACCGCGAGCGGGGCGTCCTCGTCGGTGCCGTCGCGGTCGGCCCCGAGGCGGGCGAATGGCTGGGCCAGCTCACGCTCGCGGTGCGAGCCGAGGTGCCCGTCGAGGTCCTTCGCGACACGATTCAGCCCTTCCCGACCTTCTCGGAGGCGATTTACTTCGCAGCGCGGGATCTGGACGCATGAACGGGACGGACGTCGACACGCTCTCACGCCTCGCGCTCTTCGCCGATCTCGCGCGTCCGCAGCTCGAGGCGATCGCGCACACCTATGACGAAGAGGTATTCCCGGAGGGCCAGCGCGTGCTGCGCCAGGGGCTCACCGGATCGAACCTGTACGTGATCCTCGACGGCGAGGCCGCCGTCGTCATCCACGGGACCGAGCGGACCCGGATCGGCGGGGGCCAGTTCTTCGGAGACGTCTCCGCCCTTCTCGAGACGCCGCCGACTGCGGACGTCGTCGCGACGACGCCGCTCCGCTGTCTCGTCGTGCCGAGCGCCGACCTCGAGCGGTTCCTGGTCTCGTATCCGGCCGTTGCGGTCCGGATGCTGCGAGAGCTCGCGCGGCGGCTTGCGACGACGCTCGAGTGGCTGGGCTAGACAACCGGCCGCATCCTCCCGGGGACTACCCGGTGGTCGTGGTCGGGAGCGGGCCGGGCGGCCTCCAGACGAGCTACTGCCTCTCCCGCCTCGGCGTCCGGCACGCCCTCCTCTCGCGCGACGACCGGCCGGGAGGCATGTTCAGGCTCTACCCGATCTTCGAGCGGCTCCTCTCGTGGTCGGAGCCGGACGCGGTCGCCGAGCGCGGTACACGCGAGTACGAGCTCTACGACCAGAACAGCCTCCTCGCCGACGAGCCGGCCGCCCGCGCGTGCGTGGCCGAGGTGATGCTCCGCGGCGAGAGCCGTGACTTCATCGTCCCCGAGCGGTGGGAGATGGAGGAGGGCCTCGCGAGGTTCGTCGAGCGGGCGGGCGTCGCCGTCCGCTACGGGTGCGAGTGGCGCTCGACGCGGCGTGACGACGACGGCTTCGTCCTGGAGACGTCGGACGGCGAGTACCGCTGCCGCTTTCCTGTCTTCGCGCTCGGCGTCACGCAGCCGTGGAAGTCGCAGATCCCCGGGATCGAGGACGTCCCCCACTACGCGGACACCTCGCGCAAGAAGCGCGACTACGCGGGTAAGGACGTCGTCGTGATCGGGAAGCGCAACTCGGCGTTCGAGCTCGCGGACGGCCTCGAGCCGTGGGCACGGCGCATCGTGCTCGTCTCGCCGCGACCGGTCGAGACGTCGGTCGTCGCGCTTTCGACCGTCCGCGTCCGGTACATGCAGCCGCTCGAGCACCACCAGATCGGCGGAGGGACGTTCGCGCTCGACGCCGCGGTCGACCGGATCGAGCGAAGCGGCGCAGGGTTTCGCGTCCACGGGCGCGGGACGAACCTCCCCGGCGAGCTCGTCGTGGACGCGGATGTCGCGATCGCGGCGACCGGGTTTCGCATCCCGCTCGGCGACCTCGGGAAGCTCGGAGTCGCCACGGTCGCGCAGGGCCGCATCCCGGCGCTGACGCCCTTCTGGGAGAGCGCGGGGGCACCCGGTGTCTTCTTCGCCGGGAACGCGACTCTCGGGTCGCCGGGGATCCGGAAGCACGGGGTCGGGAGCGCGTCCGGCGCGGTGCACGGGTTTCGCTACAACGCGCGGATCCTCGCCCGGCACCTCGCCGAGCGGCTGGGCGTCCCCGTTCGGCGAATCCGCGTCGAGGGTGACCTCGTCGACCACCTCCTGCGCGAGCTGACGGCGTCCCCCGAGCTCGCGACCCAGAAGGGCTACCTCGCGTACGTCGTCGACGCCGGCCGCACGGCCGACGTCGTGCCGCTCACCCACTTCCTCGACGAGGAGGGGCCGGACGCGGTCGCGGCCACGATCGAGATGAACGCGTCCGGCGAGGTCTACCCGGTCGTATACGTCCGCCGCCGCGGCACGATCGGCGAGCATGTGCTCGACCCGCGGCCGCTTCGCGACTACGCCGCGAGCGAAGAACACCGCCGCCGCCTGGAGGAGATCCTGTGACCCGGGCCGCGCGGGCTGGTAACAGCCTGTTACTAGCCGCGGCCGGGCTCGTGCTGCCGCTCGTCGGGCTCGTCATCCTCCTTGCAGCGCCCGAGCTGGACGTCCGGTGGGAGCACCACCCGGCTCACTTCTGGCTCGTGCTCGCGGCCGCGATAACGAACGTCGTCCTCGCCGTCGTCACGGGGGACGCGGCGCGTCGGCGCTCGGACGCACGCCTCTTTCTCGTCTCGCTCGCGTTCCTCGCGGGCGCGGGCTTCCTCGCCCTCCACGCGCTCGCGACGCCCGGCGTCCTCCTCGACGCGCCCAACACGGGCTTCGTTGTCGCGACGCCGATCGGGCTCCTCGTCGCAGGCGCGCTCGCGGCCGCGTCGTCGCTCGAGCTCGCTCCGGAGGCATCCACCCGCCTGATCCGCCGCTCGCACTTTCTTCGGGCCGCGTTGCTCGGGGCGATGGGCGCGTGGGCGCTCGTCTCCCTGGCGGGTTGGGCGCCGCTCGAGGAGCCGCTTCCGGAGGAGGAGGCGGACGGCTGGCTGCTGGGGTTCGCCGTGGCGGGCATCGCGCTTTACGCGCTCGCCGCCGGCCGCTACCTGCGCGAGTACCGCCGCCGGCGCGCGCCGCTCCTCCTCGCCGTCGTCGCCGCCTTCGCGCTCCTCGCCGAGGCCATGGTCGCGATCGCGCTCGCTCGGAACTGGCACGCGAGCTGGTGGGAGTGGCACCTCCTCATGCTCGCGGCGTTCGGGGTCGTCGCCTGGAGCGCGCGACGCGAGTGGCACGAGGAGCGCTTCGCAGGCCTCTACCTGCCCGAGACGGCAGGCGCGACCCGCGACGGGAGCTTCCTCTTCGCCGACCTCCAGGGTTTCACGCGCTTCGCCGAACGTGTCGGGCCCGACGCCTCGGCGGACGTGACCCACACGTACTTCGAGCGGCTCGTCCCGCTCGTCGCGCGCCGCTACGAGGGCGAGGTCGGGAAGCTGATCGGCGACGCGATCATGGTCACGTTCAACGCGCGCGGCGACCAGCCCGACCACGCGCTTCGCGCCGTGCAGGCCGCCCTTGCGCTCCGACGCGAGGCGGGCGACGTGGCGGACGACCACCCGGACTGGCCTCGTTTCCGGATCGCCGTCAACTCGGGCGAGGCGCGGTTCGGCGTGACGGGTGCGTGGGGCAAACGCGAGTACACCGCCGTCGGCGACGCGGTCAACCTGGCGGCCCGGCTCGAAGGCGAGGCCGAGCCGGGCCAGGTCGTGATCGGGGCCGAGACCTACCGTCGCCTCCCCGACGGGACGCAGGTCGAGCCGTTGGGCAGGGTGCGCGTGCGGGGCAAAGAGGCGCCCGTCGACGCGTACGTCGTGCTCGGCCTACCGGCCGGCGGGCACGGCCGCGGCGAGCGCCTGGAGCACGAGAACGGCGAACCCGAGCACGACGGCGGCCGGCGCTAGGCCCGGTGCGGCCAGCTCCAGGACGATCGGCGAGCGGGCTACGGCACCCATGAGAAAGACGGCGACGAGCGCCGCGGCAAGCCCGGCCTGGAAGCGCGCCAGCGGGGGCGTTCCGCCGCCGTTCACCACGTCGACGAGCCTGCCGAACGCGGCGAGCCCGCCACCGGCGCTGACCGCGATCCCGACGAGGAAGAGGTAGAAGACCGCCGTCTCGGCGCCGGCGCGCTCCGCGAGCGCGATCGCTCCGAGCACGAGCCCCGCCGGGACGGCCGTGAGCGTGAGCGGCACCCGTCCAGGTTCGCGGCCGTCCCGGACGTTCCTGCGTTACGCTCGCCCGTAAGCGCGGGAAAGGAGGGAGCCTATGGCAGGCGTCTCGGTCACGTGGCTCGGACACGCGGCCTTCCGGATCGATAGTCCCGGCGGCAAGCGCATCTACGTCGATCCGTGGCTCACGAACCCGAAGTGCCCCGAAGGCGAGCGGAGCCCGCAGCGGATCGACGTGATGGCGATCACGCACGGGCATTCCGACCACGTCGGCGAGGCGGTCGAGCTCGGGAAGCGCTTCTCGCCCCGGGTCGTCGCGATCTTCGAGCTCGCGACGTGGCTGGAGAGCCAAGGCGTGGAGGGAGCCTCGAACGGCGGCATGAACAAGGGCGGAACGCAGGACGTCGATGGCATCCGGTTCACGATGACGAACGCCGTCCATTCCGGCGGGTTCAGCACGAACGGCGAGCCGATCTACCTCGGGGAGCCAGCCGGGTTCGTGATCGCGTTCGAAGACGGGACGCGCGTCTACTTCGCCGGCGACACCGCCGTCATGAGCGACATGCAGCTGATCGGCCGGCTGTACGAGCCCGAGGTCGCCGTGCTTCCGATCGGCGACCACTTCACGATGGGGCCGCGGGAGGCCGCCGTCGCCGTCGAGATGCTCGGCGTCAAACGGCTTCTGCCCTGCCACTACGGAACCTTTCCGGTGCTCGCCGGAACGCCCGAGGAATGCCGCAAGCTCGTCTCCGACTGTCAGGTGCTGGCGCCGCAACCGGGAGAGACGATCGAGCTTTGAGGGAGCGCTGGTTCGGCGCGACGGGCCGCCGCGTGCCGGAGATCGCGGTGGAAGGCGACGAGGCCGTGCCGGTCGAGGAGGCGCTCGTGCTCGCCGATGTCGCCGACGACGCCCGCCTGCGCGACGCGCACGGGCGCGGGACGCCGGTCGTCGTGCGCGCCGCCGACGCGGAGGCGGTTCGGCGCGCTCTCGCTCGCCCCGAGGTGGCCTGCGTCCTGGTTCCCGCGAATCGCCGCAAGCTGCTCGAGCTCGACCTCCGCCGCATGACGTATGGCTGAGGCGGCCCGGGTCGCGACGTACTCGCTGGTCGCGTGCGACCTCGAACGCGGCGAGTGGGGCGTCGGCGTCCAGTCGAAGTTCCTCGCGGTCGGTTCGCTGGTCGCGTGGGCCGAGGCCGACGTCGGCGCCGTCGCGACCCAGGCGCTCGCGAACCCGCGCTACGGGCCCGAAGGGCTCGTGCTCCTGCGTGAAGGATTCGTTGCCGAGGAAGTCGTGGAGCGGCTCACGCGCGCGGACGAGGGACGCGCCGACCGCCAGCTCGGCGTCGTCGACGGGGGCGGGCGTGCGGCCTCGTACACCGGCTCGGCGTGCTTCCAGTGGGCGGGCGGCCGCACCGGCTCCGGGTCCGCCGCCCAGGGCAACATTCTCGTCTCCGAGGCGACGGTGGACGCGCTTGCCGAGACGTTCGAGAACTCCGCGGGTCGTCCGCTCGCCGAGCGGCTGATCGCCTGCCTGCACGCCGCGCAGGCCGCCGGGGGCGACCGGCGCGGCCAGCAGTCCGCGTCGCTCCTCGTCGTCCGAAAGAACGGTGGGTACGCGGGCCTCACCGACGTCGCGGTCGACCTGCGCGTCGACGATCACCCGGCTCCGCTCACGGAGCTCGAGCGGCTCTACGGCCTCCACCAGCTGTACTTCGGCGAGACTCCGCGCGAGGAGTGGCTTCCGGTCGACGCCGAGCTCGCGCGAGAGCTCGGTGAGCGGCTCGTGCGGCTCGGCTACGGCGACGAAGACCTCGGAGCGGCCTTTCGCGCCTGGACCGGTGCGGAGAACCTCGAGGACCGCGTGGACGGGATCGAGCGAATCGACCCCGTCGTCCTCGAGGAGCTCCGCAAGCGCTGACGTCGGTGGAATTCGCCACGTCCGGGGTCAGACCCCGGCCGTGGCCCGCAGGGCCACGGCCTGCCGTGCTCGAGCCGGGCACGGCCACACACCTGGTCGTTGTCGACGCGCCCGCTCCGCCCGTGTCCGGGGTCAGACCCCGGACAGGGCCCCGCGCGACATGCCGCGTCAGCGGTCGCCGGGGAGGCGGACGCCCGCCTCGTGGGCCCGCTCGCGCAGCGAGGGAACCGGGTCCGCTTCCGCGCGAACGACGACGAGGAGCGCGCCGTAGCCGGGACCCGCGAGCGCGTCGACGAGCGCATGGAGGCCGACCGCGAGCGCAAACGCCTTGTGCGCTTGCTCGCCGCCGAACGGGACGAGCTCGTCGTCCGACGCCGTGCCTGCGAGGACGTCCCCGTACGTGACCTTTCCCATTGAGACGTCCGCGACGAGCGGCTGCCCGTCCGAGCTCGGCACTGCGATCGCAAGCGGGTTCGTTCCGGCGAGCGGCGGTCCGCCCTGCGGGTGCGGAAGGCGCGGCGGCGACGTCGCGGTCAGCGCGGCCGCGAGTCCGCTTCGAGCGAGCCGGCGCACCCAGTAGCCGAGCGCGCCCGTCGGGAAGCAGTCGCCCGCGACGACGACCCGCGCGGGGGTGGGCGGCGCCGCGAGCTGGGCATCCACGATCGCGGCGAGCGTCAGGTAGCCGAGCGCGCCGCGCCCGTCCCAGCGCTCGAACCCGGGCTCGGCAACGACGCGCGCCGGCCGGGCGCGCGGCTGCAGGTCGGCGAGCGTCTCGAGCCACGCGACGCGCGCGAGCCCGTGACTCGGGCGACCGCGTGCCTCCGAGTCGAGGAAGTGGTCGGCGAGAACGCCCGCGTCGGCATCGTCAAAGCCGAGCCCGCGGAGCCGCCCCCGCACGTCGGCCGCCGTCTGCTTCACGCTAGGGCCAGACATCGGAGCTCGGGCGGACATCGAGCGGACCGCCGTTCCGGCAAAGCGGCGCGCGAGAGCGCGCGTGGAGCGTCGGGTCCACCTCTTCCGAGAACGCGGACGCGAGGTCGCGGGCGACGCCGCCCGGCACGCCGACGCGCCTCGCAGCCGGGCGCACGCGCTGGGCCGCCCAGCACTCCGCGCGCGCCTCCGCCCCGGCGAGCCCGGTGAGGCAGTCCTCGTCGAGGTGGGCGGCCTCGTGCATCAGAACGGCGACCGCGAACGCCGAATCGAGCCGCGCGACCCCGCTCGGCCGCTCGCCTGTGTACGCGAGCGCGGCACGCGACTCGCAGAGCCCGGGCGCCAAAGCGCGCCTACAGTACCGGGATGCCGGCGGCGCTTGCGACGCGCAGGCTCGGGAAGCGCTACGGCGGCATCGAGGCGCTCGCCGAGGTCGACCTCACCGTCGACGAAGGCGAACTCGTCGGGCTCCTCGGTCCGAACGGTGCCGGCAAGTCGACGCTCGTGAAAATCGCCGTGGGGCTCGTCCGCCCGACCGCCGGCTCCGCCGAGGTGTGCGGGGCACCCGCCGGGTCCCGTGAGGCACGCGCCTCGCACGGCTACCTCGCGGAGCTCTTCCGCTTCCCCGGGTGGTACAGCGCGGACGAGGTTCTCGCCCTCCACCAGCGCCTCGCGCGCTCGACGGGCGGCGAAAGCGAGCGGGCCGAGCTCCTCGACCTCGTGGGCCTTTCCGAGGCGCGCGGTCGCCGTGTTGACGCGATGTCCAAGGGGATGCAGCAACGGCTCGGGATTGCGCAGGCGCTGGTCGGGCGGCCGCCGCTGCTTCTCCTCGACGAGCCGACGAGCGCGCTCGACCCGGCCGGGCGACGAACCGTGCGCGCCCTCCTCGAGGAGCTCCGCCGCCGCGGTACGTCCGTGCTCCTGAACTCGCACCTCCTGAGCGAGGTGGAGCTCGTCTGCGACCGTGTCGTCATCCTCTCGCGCGGCCGCGTCGTCGCCGCGGGCAGCCCCGCGGAGCTCGCGCGGCCACGCGGCGTCGAGGTCGACGTCGACGGCGGCACGCGCCGCTTCCCGGACGCCGGGCGCGACGACGCGCCGCGTCTGGTTGCCGACCTGGTCGCGCAAGGCGAGCAGATCTACGGAGTCCGGGTGCTCTCGACGACGCTCGAGGAGATCTACCTGAGCGCGGTCGGGGAGGACTCGGCGTGAACGCGGTCCCCGTCATCATCGGATACGCGCTACACGAGAGCCTGCGCCGCAGGGTCTTCCTGATCGTCCTCGTCCTGACAGCCGCGTTCCTGGCCCTGTACGCGCTCGGGTCGTGGTACGCCTTCGACAGCGTCGAGGAGTTCGCCGAGGAAGCGCCGCCGCTCGCGGGGGTCGACGAGGAGACTCTGACCGGTGCGACCCTGCTCGGGCTCGCGATGTTCGCGACGCTCTTCCTCGGCTCCGTGCTCGCAGTCTTCCTGACGCTGGCCGTCGTGCGGGGCGACGCCGAGCGCGGCCTTCTGCAGCCGCTCGTCGTGCGGCCGGTCGGGCGCGCGGCGCTGCTCCTGTCGCGCTTTGCCGCGGCCGCCGCGGTCTGCACGCTGTACGTGCTCAGCGTGTTCGCGGCGACGGCCGCGATCACCTACTGGGCGGGGGGCTGGTGGCCGGATCGCTTCGTCGTGCCCGGCGTGGAGCTGGCCGCGGGAGTCGTCGTCATCGCGGCGTTCTCGCTCCTCGGCTCCGTCTTCCTCTCGGCGACCGCGAACGGGATCGCGATCTTCATGACGTTCGGCGCAGGTCTCGTCGCGGGCCTCCTCGGCCAGATCGGCGAGGTGCTCCGTTCCGAGACGCTCACGGACATCGCGCGGGCCGCCTCCTGGGCGCTCCCGTTCGAAGCGCTCTACCAGGACGGGCTGAACGCGATCAGCTCGGAGAGCTTCGGGCTGACGTCGGAAGCGCTCGAGCTCGGCCCCTTCGGCGGCGCCCAGGCAGGAGGCCCGTGGCTCGGCCCCTGGACGCTCGCCTACCTCGCCGCGGTCGCCGTCGTCGCCCTCGTCGCCTTCAATCGACGCGATCTCTAGGACCGCGGACGGTTCGGCCCCTCAGAGCTCGCCCGCGAACTCGAGGTTCTCGGCGCGAAGCGACTCGTCCGTGCCGTAGAAGGCGTGCTTCGACATGTCGGCGCTGTAGCGGCTCGCGGGCGGCGTGCGGCCGAGCGCCTCCGCGAGCGCGCGCGTGTAGTGCGACGCATTCCCGCAGCAGACGCCCAGGTAGTGGACGCCGAGCTCGTGCGCCTCGCGCGCGAAGTCACCGATCTCGTGGCGCGTGCAGGCAAACGGGTCGAGCCCCGTCGGGAACGCCATCCGGCCGTTCTCGCGAAGCGACTGGAAGGTCGGGTGCTCGTCGGTCGTCCGGTACGGGACGGGTAATCCCGCGACGTGGCAGGCAACGGCCTCGCGAATCGGCCCCAGCAGTGGCAGCATCGTCCACGGGCCGCGGCCGCAGTTCAACCCGACCACGTCGGCTCCCGCGTCCTCGAGCCGCTTGCAGGCGTCCAGCGGCGTCCACCCCTCGCGCGTGACGCCGTGCTGGTGGATCGAGAGCGTCACGACGGCCGGGAGGCCCGCGGCGTTGATCGTCTCGAGCGCCATCAGCGCTTCCTCGCCCCACATGTACGTCTCGGCGACGATGTAATCGACCCCGGCGTCGACGGCCCAGCCGACCTGCTCGTCGAACATCGCCTGCACGTCGCGCCTTGCCGCCTCGTCTCCGGGCAGGAACACGTTCGTGTTGCAGATGTCGCCGGCGAACAGGGCGCCGGTCTCGTCGGCGACCTCCTTCGCGAGCGCGAGCGCCTGCCGGTTCAGCGGCTCGAGGTCGGCCTCGCGCCCGATCAGGCGGAGCTTCTCGCGATGCGCGTAGTAGGTGAACGCCTCGACGACGTCGGAGCCGGCGTGCACGAACTCGCGATGGAGCTCCGCCACGCGTTCCGGGTGCTCGAGCACGACCTCGGGGACGTACGCCCCCGCCTGGAGGTAGCCGCGTCGCTCGAGCTCGAAGAGATAACCCTCCGCGCACACGACCGGTCCTTCCGAAAGCCGCTCGAGGAGCCCCGGCTTCGCCACGGGGCGAGCTTATCGCCTCGCGGACTACGCGGCTGGCCGATGAAGGAGGAGCTCGTAGGACGACTCGCGGCGATTCAGGACGGCGAGCAAGGCGCGGACGCACGCCGGGTCGAACTGCGTCCCCGCGTTCGCGCTCAGCTCCTGCCGCGCCTGCTCTTCCGCGCGGGCCGGCCGGTACGGGCGCGGCTCGACCATCGCGCGGAACGCGTCGCAGACCGAGACGATGCGCGCGCCGAGCGGGATCTCGTCGCCCGCGAGCCCGTCGGGGTAGCCCCGCCCGTCCCAGCGCTCGTGGCTCGAGCGCACGATCGGCAGCACGTCGCGCAGCAATTCGATCGGCTGGAGGATCGCCTCGCCCGCCTCGGTATGGCTCCGGATCACGTCCCACTCGCGCTCGTCGAGCGGGCCCGGCTTGTTCAGGATCGACTCGGGGATCCTGATCTTCCCGATGTCGTGCAGGAGTGCGCCGAGCTCGACGGCTCGAACCGCTTCCTCGTCGAGCGCGAAGACGCCCGCTACGTCGACCGCGAGGTCGACGACCTCCTGGGCATGGTCACTCGTGTACGAATCCTTCGCCTCGAGCGCGTTCGCGAGCGATGCGAGCGTTTCGCGGTAGAGGCGCTGCACCGCGGCCGTCTGCTCGAGCTGGACGAGAACGCCGGCAACCTGGCGAAGGAGGACGTCCGCGAGCGCGGCCTCGCCTTCGGCGAAGCGGCGCGGCCGCTCGTCGTAGACCTCGACCAGGCCCCAGGGGCGGCCGCCGACGACGAAGGGGAGCATGAGCACGGCGTCCATCCCCATCTCGCGCAGCACGAAGGCTTCCGCGCGCTCGACGGCGTCGTCGGCGAGCGAGATCGCCATTGCCGCCCGCGTGTCCATCACCGCGCGCGTCAGCGGGTAGTCGTCGAGGAGGTAGGCGTACTCGGCGAACTCGGGGTCCGGGCGCTTGCCGTCGCGCCACCAGGCCGCCACCTCGCGCAGCACCTTTCCCTCGAGCTCCGAGACGACGCAACCGGTCGTCTCGAGCAGCGCCGTCAGCTCCCGCGTCGTCGCCCGTAGCGCGGCGTCGCGCGTCGTCTCGCGCGCCACAGCCTCCGCGGCCGCCGAGACCCTGGCGAGCTCCGCGACGACTTGCGGCTGAAGGTGAGACTGCAGCATGAACGCGAGGGGTTCCCCACTGGAAACCTTTGCTGGCACGGCGCGGCCCGCCAACCCTCGAACGGGGGATGGCTGGAGCGAGACGCATCGCCCTTGACGCGGGATCGAAGCTGGAGGTCAATAGCCGGATTGAGCTTCGCGGCGACCGGAGATGCGTACGACCGCTTCATGGGGCGCTACTCGCGCCGGCTTGCGACCGCGCTGATGGAGTTCGCCGGCATCGAGCGCGGGATGCGCGTGCTCGACGTCGGGTCCGGCCCGGGCGCCCTGACCGAGCGGCTCGCCGAGCGAGTTGGAGCGGAGCGCGTGAGCGCCGTCGATCCCTCGGAGCCGTTCGTCGCCGCTGCCACGGAGCGGGTGCCGGGCGCGGACGTTCGCCAAGCCGGTGCCGAACAGCTTCCCTGGCGAGACGGCGCCTTCGATGCGGCGCTCGCCCAGCTCGTCGTGAACTTCATGGGTGACGCGTACGCCGGCGTCGCCGAGATGCGCCGCGTCGTCGCTCCGAGCGGCGTCGTCGCGGCTTGCACGTGGGACTACCGCGGCGGGATGCAGATGTTGCGTCTCTTCTGGGATGCCGCGCGGGCGATCGATCCCGGCGCGCCCGACGAGGGCCGCGCGATGCGCTTTCGAACGGCGGAGGCGCTGGAAGAGCTCTGGCGACGCGTCGAGCTCGTCGACGTCGTGACCGGCCCCCTGGTCGTCGAGACGACGTACGCCGACTTCGACGACTTCTGGGAACCGTTCACGCTCGGGATCGGGCCGGCCGGCTCGTACTGCACGTCGCTCGAGACGCGCCGGCAGACGGCGCTCCGCGACGAGCTCTTCGTCCGTCTCGGCTCGCCGGCGGAGGCGTTCACGCTGAGCGCCAGAGCGTGGGCGGTCCGCGGCGTCCGGTAAGTGGGAAGCGCGGCGGGAGAGCTCCAGGCTTCGACGCCCATGATGACTGCTCACTCGGCTGCTCGGCGCGAAGGCCCGTGCGTTCGACGCTGATCGGCAAGGGCTCGGGAGAAATGGTTTTACCCCACGTGCCGGCGCGGAATGATGCACGCGCGGGGTCTGCCATGCGCGTGCGGGTCGCTACCGAATCAGACATGGACGAGTTCCTTCGATTCGTCCGCGCACGCCACTTCCTCGCCCGCAAGCGGAGCCGAACGCTCGTCCACGTCACGCCTCTCGTCGCGCTCAGCGAGCAAACGGACCGGGCTCGCGTCGCGCGGCTGATCAGTGAGTGGGAAGGACAGCACGCCGGTCGACGCGCCGAGCTCCTGTCGGACTAAGCGACGATTCGGCGTGGATCAGTCACGGGAGCGCCAGGACGGATGCCCGGACGGGCGCGTAATGCTCGTATTGCTCCGTAATCGGGACTGCGCGCTCGAGTGGAATGTCGAGATGGGCGGCCGCCGACTCGGTGATGAGTGCGTAGGCCGACCTGCCGATCACGTCCGTCACGTGGTTCTTCAGGAGAAGGTGCGAAATCGTTACGTCGGGGCCAAGCAGCTCCTGCCGGCCCGCGATCGACTGGACGATGTACCCGCCGTGATGCAGGACGAACTTGAGCTCCAGGCCACGGATCGCCAGGCACGCATCGCAGGTGCAGACCATGAGTTCGCGAGCCTCGTCCACGCGAGCGCGATACGCTTCGTAGCAGGCGGTCAGGCAGTCCACGACCGAGTCGCCGCTGACGCCCAGCTCCCCTTCGGCGGCGAAGGCGAAGACCGCGTCCCCCTCGAGCTTGGAGAGAACGAACGGTGGAGCGATTCGCTCGACGATCCCGTCCAGCAAGCTAGTCAGCAGCGGGTACGCCTTGGGAACGAACGTGCCGCTCGCCATGTCGGCGGCGTGGGCGACCGCGACAGCCTGAAGGAAGGCGGTGTAACCGGAGATATCGGCGAGCAGGAGCGTGCCACGACCCGCCTCCACGTGATCCTTCGACATCACCATGTCCGTCCTTCCGCAAAGAGCGTGAACACCAGACCCCTGCGTCGCCGCACACAATAGAAGACAGATACGGCCGCCAGGTCTCCGCAGCCCCGTGCGCGGGAACCGGTCAAAGATCCCGCTGTTTGCGGGTTACGCGGCTCGGGCAATCGCCCGCCCTCGCGCGCCGATGATTAGGGTGGCGGCGACTGGCCCCGCGGTCAGAACCCGGCTGGTGCCCCCCGAGACCGATGCGCGTGACGCGCGCTCGGCGAGGGACTACGGCGTGATACGGAGTTCGATTGCGGGGCCAGCTTTGACCCACTGCGCGAGCGCAACTCGTCCACCGACGCTCGCTCGAGCGAGCGTCGGACGCTGATCCGGTGGGCTAACGCCGCCGCCGGCGCCAAGCGAGATCGCGCTACGAGTCGCGCACCGAGACGACCGCGCCTGCTCTCGCACACCACCCGAACGCCTGTGCAAGGACGCGGTCAACCGTGTGAACCTAGGCGCGAACGGCGAACTCGCTTGGCGGATCGCGGTCGAGCGGAAGGTCGCGACGAACACCGCCGAACGTCGGCATAAGGCCTGCAAGAGCCGCTCGCGGTGATTCGCCGTCCCGCGGTTGCGCTGGATGCTGGATTAGGTGCGCGCGCAAGTCCTCGGGTAAGTCGGACCACGCGGGCGTGAACGAGAGCAGGACGCAATCCCTGCGGCAGTCGGCGCTGTTTGCGTGCGTGCCATGGAGCACTCGATAGTCGAGTACGACCGCGTCACCGGGATGCGCCGAAACGGTCACTTGCTCGGGATGGTCGCTCATGGCGGCGTGATTCGCGGCCAGCGGACCGTCTGTCGGATCGGCCTCGGAGAGTGCGCCGTGGAGCGGGTCGCCTCGCAGATGTGACCCCGGCAAAACTCGCAGGGCGCCGCGCGAACAGTCGGTTTGAGTGAGGTAGCAAAGCAATGCAACTTGCACCGGTCGCACCCCGAAGCTGATCGGATGGCTCCAGCACCACCAGTCCTGGTGCCACGACAAGGCGGCACTTCGCGGCTCCTTGATGCTGACGTACCCCGAGATCCAGCGAAGGTCGCGCGCCTCCACGGTGTCGGCCAAACGCCGTATGCGGCGCGGTGAGCCGAGCAAGGTCTCAACCACCGCGTCGCTGAACCGCAGCGGAACGAGCGTGTTGTTTGGCCTGGCACACGTTGCGTCGAAAGGAACCGCCGGAAGCGCGTTCACGGTGTCGCGAACCTCGGCCACTTCGCCGTCGTCGAGGAACCGATCCATGCGGACGAAGCCGTCTGCGCGAAATCGGTCACAGACTCGATCGGCCGGATGAGGCATTGCTAGCGAGACGACGGGCGCGCGCTGGCGGGGTACGGATCGCTAGGCGCTGTCACCGCTCGGACGATGCCCGATTCACCCGGCACGACGAGACACGCCGGGATGCGCGAAGGACAAGGAACGGACAGTGGTCACGTTCGTTCGGCCGAAGCCTAAGTCGTGACCGCCAAGGGGTCGCCGCTACCGGCGGTTAGCGACGCGCTCGACGCCGTGGAGGAAATCGACGGCGTCCACCTCGGCTCGGTCGCGGCCACCGCCGCCGTAGACGTCGTCGCGCGCGCGATCGCGGACGTCGAAGAAGTCAGCGCCTCGCCCGCCCCGGCAGACGTCGTTTCCGCTTCCGCCGACCAGGGAGTCGGAACCGTCAGCGCCGGAGACGACGTCGTTCCCGCGGCCTCCCAGGAGCTCATTGCCGGTGGATCCACCGAACACGCGGTCAGCGCCCTCGTCGCCTGAGACGCTCGTGTTCAGGAGCCGCGCACGCGCGAGCGAGACGACGTCATTTCCGCGTCCACCGGCGATCCGCCCTTCGTCGTCGGAGAAGACGCCGATCACGGTCGCCGCGTCGCCTCGGTCGCCGAGCCCGAGGAAGACCTCGGCGACGGAAGAGCAGACGGCCCGATGGCGCGTTGCACGGCGACAACCGTCCCCGACGCGCAGCGTGGCGCCCGTATCGACCACGGTCGTCTCTCGCCGCGTGCGAGTGAGTGTCAGCGCGTTCGCCTCGCCGGCGGCCGCAACGAACACGACTCCGGGCACATGCCTCGAACCTCCTTCCGACACCCAGACACGGGCCGCCTCGGCGCTTGCGGACGTCGCGACGAACGCGAGGAGGGCGAGCGCGAACGCGCGCATCTCCGTTGATCGTACTTCCGGGTGACGTGCGCGGCGACGGTCGATCGTGCGCCCGAGTCGGGGCCTGGTGAACGAGCGCGGCGGACGCGTGGACGCACCGCCACCGCGCCGCTGGGTGAACCGAGTGAGCCGGCTCGCGAAGCCGTTGGCGGCGGCTGTAACCCGTCTGCCTGCGCCATCGTTCTAGGACCGAGGGTCGCCCTGCGGCAGGCGACCCTCGCTCTTCGTTAGGCCGATGCGTCGCACGCGCAAACCGAACAACGCACGCCGACCAACCCAGGAAGCGTGCCTCGCGGATGTCCGCGCCGGACCCGGGCGGGCGCTGCAGGGACGGCCCTGTTGGAAGAATGCAACCGGTGCTGGCGAGCGCCGGACGTCGAACGGGCGACCGCCAGAACCCGCGTCGCGTAAGCCACCACGCCAGAGGCTTACTTGGGACATGGCAGACGTAACCGTCGTGCTAGGAAGCCGGCCAACGACTCCGAAACACGGCGAGCTGATTCCGCGACCGCGACGGCAGGTGCGGTCGGGATTCCGCACGGTCCTGCGGGTCTCGCGGAACAAGAGGTACGCCACGTGACCTATGGACGCATGACGAAGGCGTGCGGGAGCGCGCGCGCCGTCGCCGCGCTCGTCGTTGCGGTGACGCTTGCGTCGCTGCTCCCCGAGTCGAGCCACGCAGGATCCCGACTGTTCGCTGCCTTCCCCACCCCGATCTGGGTTCACGAGCGCGCCGGGGATCAGGACGTCTCGCAATGGATCATCAACGGACAGCCCGCCGATGATGGCGAATACCCCGCTCACGCCGCGCTCTTTGGTCGGGTCCCGGGCGGATTTGCGCCGATTTGCGGAGCGACGCTGGTCGCGAGCCGTACCGTGATGACTGCCGCCCACTGCGTCACGGAGTCGGGTGTGCAGACGAGCCCTGCGGACCTCCTGATCGCGCTCGGTAGACGGAAGCTGAGCGAGGTGACGAGCGCTGACATCCACGCTGTCGCGTCCGTCGACGTTCACCCCGGTTTCAGCCCTGTAACGGGAACGAACGACGTCGCCATGCTCACGCTCGCGGCGCCTGCGCAGCTCGCGTCCCCGAACATCGAACCGGTACGGGTCGTTCGCGCCGACGAGCCGGCAGTGTGGGCTCCAGGCGCGATCGCGACGATCGTCGGCTGGGGCGACACGAATCCAGGCCCTCCGAGCGCGCCGTCCGACGTTCTCCTCGAGGCGAACGTGCCGATCCGCCCCGACTCGGCGTGCATGAGTGCCTACGGCGCGGATTTCGTCCCGACGACCATGTTCTGTGCCGGTGCAGCCGATCCCGACACCGGCTCCGCCGACGCGTGTCAAGGCGATTCGGGCGGCCCGCTGCTCGCTCCCTCGGATCCGGCATTCGCGCTCGCCGGCGTCATCTCCTGGGGCGAGGGCTGCAACGAAGAGGGGTTCCCGGGCGTCTACACGCGAATCGGTTCGAATCCGCTCAACGCGTGGGTCTACGAGCGGCTTCCGACCGCGGCCTTCGTGGTGAGCGCGAATCCTCAAACCGGGTTGCCGGCCACGTTCACGTCGACGTCCCACCCCGATTTCACGAGCTTCAGGTGGGATCTCGACGCGGACGGCGACTTCGACGACGCGACCGGGATGGCCGCAAGCCAGACCTACTCGACCGGTGGCACGCGCCGTGTTGGACTCGAGGCGACGACCGCCTGGGGACACCGTTCGACGGCGCATCAGGACATTGCGGTCGCGGTGCCGCCGTCCCAACCACCATCGCCACCTCGGGGGGACACGACGGCACCGGAGACGCGGATCACGCGCGGGCCGCGTGCCACAACGCGCGCCCGAATCGCGACGTTCCGCTTCCGGTCGAACGAGCGGGGGTCGCTTTTTCAGTGCAGGCTCGAGCGTGGCCCGTGGCGGCGGTGCCGCTCGCCGAGGGCCTACACGGGGCTCTCGGTCGGCAGGCACACGTTCCGGGTCCGCGCCCGCGATGCTGCGGGGAACGTTGATCGGACGCCCGCGGTTCGCAGATGGCGCATTAGAGCCCGCTAGCCGGAACCTGGACGGCCCCGGCTCCTCGGGGTCGGAGGGAGCCGAGTCCTTCAGACTGTCCGCGCGGTAACGCCCCGTTGACACGGGGAAACCGCTCGAACAAGGGATGGAGGCGGTGGCCCCGATCGCACACAGTTCGCTAGTTCGGTCGATCCCTTTATGCGGCGAAGGGAGAGGGGATGAGGGTTCGATCCCGGCTGAGCGTCAAGTAAGCGGCAGCGGGCGGCTGGCAGCGAGTCGCCCGCGCCGTGTTTCGCTGCGAGCTGTGGGGCGCGCGAGCGACCGGCACGCCGCCGGGAAGGCCTAGGCCGGGCG
The DNA here is from genome assembly GCA_036259875.1 of Gaiellaceae bacterium. Classification (GTDB taxonomy): domain Bacteria; phylum Actinomycetota; class Thermoleophilia; order Gaiellales; family Gaiellaceae; genus DATAAZ01. Next base: position 8,166 of record DATAAZ010000001.1, on the reverse strand, counting down.
AATCCGTTCGCTCCGCGAGCGCTTGAACGGCCTAAGGCGGGCGTTGTTGAATCCCACCGTCACGAAGGAGGAGGGAATGGCACGCTACGTCGCTCTCATCAACTGGACAGACCAGGGAGTCAAGGCGTTCAGCGAGACGGTCGGCCGCGTGGAACAAGCGGAGCAACTGGCCGACAGCCTCGGCGCGAGGCTCGTCGACGTCTATTGGACGCTCGGCGACCACGACATCGTCGCGGTTCTCGAGGCACCCGACGACGAGACAGCGACCGCTTTCGCGCTTTCGTCGGCCGGGAGAGGGAACATCCGAACGAAGACGCTTCGCGCGTTCAACCGCGACGAGATGCAGGCGATCCTCGAGAAGACGACGTAGCCTCGGCGACCGCGAACTTCCGGCGGTTCGCAAATCCGGCGGGCAGGTGGGGAGACCGTGGGTTAGTCGCGTTTACGCGAGGCGGCGTGTTTTCCAGCGCGGCTAGCTCGACTCAATTCGGGGTCGTTCGGTGCACGTCGGTACACGCGCGATACGCCGCAACAGGCGTCTGCGACGTCAGGCACCGGGACCCCTGACGAAAATACGGAACCGACTGGGAGAGGAGGTCAGTGTGGTCTCAAGGGTCAATTTTCTGCAGGCAGAGCGCGATCGAATCGGCGACGTCGCGCGAGCCGTACGCGAGATCGTCCATCCCGGGATCCGCGAAGAGGACGGGTACGTGGGCTACATCGTGCTCGGCGACCGCGAGACCGGTCGAGCGATCGGCGTCACGCTCTGGGAGAGCCAAGAAGCGAGGGAGGCGAGTGAGACGAAGGCGCGTCAGATCCGGCCTCGGCTCGAGCAGGATACGGGCGGGACGATGCGGGCGGTCGAACGATATGACGTGCTCTTCTTCGACGTCCGATCGCAGTAGGTCATGGGCGCATGGAGGGAAAGCGCTACCGCGCAACTGTCGCGGATGCCACGTCCTTGCGGCGCGCTGTAGATCCTCTACTGAGGTCGCGAATTGCCCGATTGCCGGACTGTCCGTCGCGAAGCCGGTGGTACGAAAGACCACGCGCTTATTCGACGTACGTTCCTGAACTCGGATCGGCACGGCTAAGCCGTATCCCGGTGCGCTCGAGCCCAGTGTCCCGCGACGGTGTCAGAAACGCCCTCTCCGTCTAGGCGCTCGGTCCGTCTCCTGCGTGACTTCAACGCGGCCGCGCTCGCGGCCGGCCTGACGGCGTTTGCCTGGTACACGTTCGGTGCCGTCCCGCTTCACCTTGGCGTTTCAGATCAGCTGGGTCTCGATCTCGCGGAAACGTCGAGCTGGATCTTTGTCGTCTGGATCACAGGTGCGATCTCCTCCATCGCGCTGTCGCTCCGGTACACGCAGCCGATTCCAATTACCTGGAGCATTCCAGGGCTCGTCTACCTCGGGACGCTCGCCGGTGAGTTCAGCTTCGCAGAACTCGTAGGAGCCAATGTCGTGGCGGGGGTGCTGATCCTTGTCCTCGGCCTTCTTGGGATCGGCGGGCGGATCATGGCCTGGCTTCCGCTCCCGATCGTCATGGGCATGTTCGCGGGCAGCATTCTCGAGTACGTCGTTCGGCTCGTTGACGCAACGGTCGATGATGTGCTCGTCGCCGGCTTGGCGGTCGTCGGGTACGTCGCGGGCCGCGTAATCGCCAATCCGCATGTCCCGCCCGTGGGACTCGCGGCTCTTTTCGGTGCCTTCGCCGTCTTCCTCGGCGGGAGAGCTGAGTCCGCATCCGTCGATTGGAGCCTGCCGATCTTGCAGGTTCCCGAATTCGCCTTTACGCCGGGTGCCGTGATCGCCGTGAGCCTGCCGCTCACCGTGCTCGCGCTCGGCCTCGGGAATGTTCAGGGCCTTGGCTTCCTTCTTGCTCAGGGCTATCGAGTGCCGATCGACCGCATCACCATCGTCGTCGGCATCAGCTCGATTGCGAACTCGTTCCTCGGCGGGCACCAGGCAACCGTCGCTCGCACAGGCGTCGCGATCGTGGCGGGGCGCGACGCGGGGCCGCTCGCGCAGCGGTACTGGGCCAACCTCGTCGCCGCTGCGCTCACGGTCGTCATCGCCGTCGCTGCAAGCGCAGTGGCATCCCTCCTGGGCGTTCTCCCCGCGACGTTCGTACTCGCCTTGGCCGGCCTTGCCATCCTCTCGGCGTTCCAAGACGCGGTCGGGAAGGCGTTCGGGACGGAGCTTCGCTTCGGTGCCCTCGTCGCCTTCGCGGTCGCCGCGACGCCGTTCGCGCTCGCCAACGTGACCTCGGACTTCTGGGCGATCGTCGCCGGCGTAGTTGCGTCTCTGCTCGTCGAGCGTGCGGAGATCGTCCGCTACTGGCGCGACGGAGCCGAATCGAGGCGCGGGATCGAAGCCCCGTGATCGCGAGCATCAAAGTTCCGACGGGTCGTGATCGCGGGTTTCGCGTCCGCCCTACGCGCCGAGTCGCGGGCTAGCGCGCCTCGCGAGACCCGTCGTCACGCTCTGCCGTCACAACGACCTGCCGTCGAGCTGGACCGGCTCGAGCCGGAGCGTCTCGGCTCCGACACACATCCCGTGCTTCGTTCGATCGTCCAGCGGGCACGTCGCCGGGCGCGGCGGACGCAAAGGCGCGAGAATGACGGCGAAACTGCGGACATCAAGGTCGCGACGTTCAACCTGAACAACCTCTTCGGGCGCTGGAACCTCTAAGTCGAAGTTCCGGAGACGTGCGCGCTCGCGGGCGTCGAAGCGCCGGCCGCAGTCGCGCCGCCGCGCGACTGGCTCGAACAGGCGTCCGGGGTCGCGGCGACACGGCTGGTGCGAGCGCGGGACGCGAGATCAGGGTGGCACGGCTTGGCGACGACTGATCAACCGCCCTCGCCGGTTCGACCTCCGGTGAACGGCTACCGCCATATCGAAGACATGATCGCCGCTGGGCGGTGCGTCGTGCTCGACGGCGGCGTCGCGACGGAGCTTCAGCGGCTGCGCCCGCTCGCCGGGGAGCGCGGCCCGGATCCGGAGCTCTGGGGCACCTGGGGGCTTTACCGCGCTCCAGAAGCTGTCCACGAGGTGCACCGCCGCTACCTGGCCGCCGGCGCCAACGTCCTCTCGACGAATACATGGTCGATCCTTTCGGCCCCGGAAGTCGCCCAGCGTGCGGCGCCCGGCCGTCCCGAAGGCGGCCACTGGATGGACCTCGCGCGGCTCGGGGTCAGAATCGCACGCGCGGCCGTGGCCGAGGCAGGCAAGGAATGCGCCGTCGCATTCGCAATCTCGGAAGAAGTCAACTCGCCGGAGCGGCAAGGGACGATCGAGCTTCTCGGCCGCGTCTTCGCCGACGAGCCGCCAGATTTGGTCTTGCTCGAGACGATGACGCTCGTGCGCGACCCGGCGACGTTCAACGCGGTCGAGTCCCTGCTCGAGACGGGGCTGCCGGTTTGGCTCTCGTTCCGCCGATGTCGTCACGGCGTCTGCGGCGTCTACGGGCAGCACTGGGGCCCGCCTGAAGGCGACCTCTTCGGCCGGGCCGCACGCCGTTTCGAGGACATGGGCGTCAGCGCACTCCTGATCAACTGCCTCCCCGTCGACCACGTCCCCGGGATGCTGTCGTGGCTTCGCGATTTCACCGAACTGCCGCTCGGCGTCTACCCGAACCTCGGTCACCTTGCCGGCCCCCTATGGCGCTTCGATGAGCGGGTCGACCCTCAGACGTACGCCGACCTCGCGCGTACTTGGCGCGAGGAGGGGGCGCAGATCGTCGGTGGCTGTTGCGGAACGACGCCGGAGCACATTGCCGCTGTCGCAGACGCCCTCGCAGAGACGAAGCCGGGCCGGCGCCGGCCTGCGATCTCGGAAACCGTCCTCGGACGTGAGCCCAACGCGTCCGAGCCACCTACGTGGCTTGACGACCACGACCGCGTTCTCTTTCCGCTTCCTTTTCCGGAGCTCACGATCGACCCCGGCGTCTTCGTGCCGACGCACGGGAGCTTTCTCTGCTGGAAGTACCTGTTCAGCGAAGTCGTCGGCGCAGGAAGGACGTGCCTCGACGTCGGCTGCGGATGCGGAATACTCGCCGTTCAGCTTGCTCTCAATGGCGCGTCGCGAGTGCACGCGATCGACGTGGATCGCAACGCTGTCGCGAACACGCTCGCGAATGCCTTCCGGAACGGCGTCGCCCACCGGGTAACGGCCGATGTCGTCGACCTTTACGAATGGGAGTCGGACACGCGGTACGACATCGTCGTTGCGAGCCTCTATCAGATGCCCGTCGATCCCTTCGAGGAGCCTACGGGGCACCGCCCGCTCGACTACTGGGGGCGGACGCTACTTGACCACTTCCTCCGCATCCTCCCCAGTCTGCTAGCGCCGGACGGGAAGGCGTACGTGATGCAGTTGTCAATCGTCGGGCAGCGCGAAACGGCGCGGCAGCTCGAGCGCCTCGGTCTGGAAAGTCGCGTCGTCGACTTCAGCTTCTTTCCCTTCGGCCGGCTTTTCATGGAGAATCGTGAGCAGATCCGCCGCGTCGAAGAGCTTTCGGACGCGTACCACTTTGTCCTGGGTGGCGACGACGTGGTGGTCGCGTACTTGCTAGAGGTCACGCACGCTAGGAGACATTCGACCTGACAGCTGGCGCAACGACGGGGCGCGCGCGCTGTTTCCGTTCTTCCATCGCTCCGCTGTACGCGCATCGAGAGATCGAACAACCGCTTCGGGCGCTGGAACCTCTACGTCGCTCGGTGCACGCGCCTCAGGGACTTCGACGCGGTCGCCGTCACGCCACGCTTGGCCTGGAGAGCCGGCGACTCCCCACGATGCCGCAATCAAAGGCCGTGCAGGAGCGAGCAAACCGATGGTAGTGCCCTTCAGCGTTAGCGAGCGCGGACGAACCACCCCGCCTATGATCGGAGGCAGGCGACCAGAAGGAGATTCGATGTCGGAAGCCTCGGTCTCGCCAGCGTGGCAACGACCGAACACTGCTGCGCTCGCAGCGCTGATCGCGGGAGTGGCAGGCGTCGTCGTCTTCCTGCTTGCGCCCGTCCTCTCGGATGCCCTTTGGCCGATCGGCGCCGCCGCCGCGCTGATTGCGATCGTCGCGGGAGTAATCGCGCTGAGAGGCATGCGAGGCGAGCGCGGCGCTAAGCGGTGGCAAGCGATCGGCGGTCTTGTGCTTGGCGCACTCATCCTCGCTTGGTTCGTGATCTACCTGCTCCTCGCAGCCGCAGGCGTAGTGGACTAAGCCCCGCTCGGCGATAGCGCTCTGGCCAACGCTTCAGTGGCCGCTTACTCACTTTCGTACTCCCCGGCCGCTTACTCATCCGCAGTCGGGGAGAAATACCTGCTAATCGGCGATGGGCCGTGAAGGACTCGAACCTTCAACCTTGGGACTAGAGTGGCTGCCGCCGGGGTCGGGCTCGCTAGGGACAGCGACTGAGACGGCATGGATCCACGGAATCGGCTCGGATGGGCTCGAGGCAGTTTCGAGGTCGCTTGTTGACCTTTCGTTGACCGTGGCCGACCGCTGGGCCTTCAAGATGGACGCTCCTCGCCTTCCTGAGTGACCACCTTCTCACCATCGAGGTTCCGGGGCCGAAAGCCCGGGATGGAGCCGGGCATGGCGGGCACGAAGTCCCTGGAAACCGGAGAGATTTGGAGAACATGGCGATTTGCAGGTCTTTACGCCGACCGAACCGCGTCCGATTCGCGCGCAAGCGAAGGACATTGGGATGTTCTGGTAACGGCCACCAAGGAATACGATCTGATCAGGACTGCCCGGAGGAGGGCTGATGTCGCCGGCGTTGGAGGTCGTTGGGCGCGAGTCGGAGACCGATTCGGTTCACGACTTCTTGGAGGCAGTTCCAGGGGGACCGATCGCGTTGCTCATCGAAGGTGAGATCGGGATCGGGAAGACGACGCTCTGGAGGGAGGGCATCGCCGAAGCCGGTAAGCGGGGACTGCAGGTGCTCACGAGCAGGCCGGTCGAGGCCGAGATCGCGCTGCCGTTCGCCGTGCTCGGTGATCTCCTCGGAGACGTGCCAGACGCTGCGCTCGCGCGGCTGCCCGACCCGCAACGCGAGGCCCTCGAAGTTGCGCTGCTGCGAGCTGGAACGAAGCCTGGAGGGTTGCAGCGCCGAGCGGTCGCGCTCGGCGTCCTCGGTGCTATTCGAGTGCTCGCCGAGGACACGCCGCTGGTCTTGGCGATCGACGACGCGCAGTGGCTCGACCCACCTTCGGCCGATGCCCTCGCATTCGCGGCCAGGCGATTGCGCGACCAACCGATCGGCTTCCTCCTCGCGCGACGCGCGGAGGCGAGCGAAGAATCTCGCGTTGAGCTCGAGACCGCTTTGGACTCTGACCGCCTGACACGGCTCGTCATCGGCCCGCTCGATATCAGGTCGCTCGATCGCCTTCTGCGGGCGCAGCTCGGCAGGCAGTTTCTCCGCCCCGCGCTCGTCGAGCTGCAGCGGGCGTCGGGAGGCAATCCGTTCTTCGCGCTCGAGCTTGGCAGGGCGCTGCTCACGCGCGATGTCTCCCCCGCGCCGGGGGAGCCGCTGCCGGTGCCGGCGACTCTCAACGAGCTCGTTCGGGAGCGGCTAGCCGGAATCCCTACCGCGGCGAGGGAGGCGGCGCTCGTTGTTTCGGCGCTCTCGCGGCCGACGGTCGAGCTCGTGGCTGCCGCCGCCGGCGGTGGGGGTGGGGCGGCCGCGCTCGAGAAGGCGGCAGCCGCCGGAGTCCTGGAGGTCGCCGACGGCCGCGTTCGGTTCTCACATCCGCTGCTCGCCTCGGTCGTCTACGCGCAGACACCGCCGGCTCGGAGACGCGAATTGCACGCCCGCTTGGCGAAGATCGTCGACGATCCGGACGAGCAGGCGCTCCATCTCGCCCTCGCTGCGAGCGGTCCCGATGCCCAGGTGGCCGCGATCGTCGAGGATGCTGCCCGACGGGCAAGAGCACGTGGCGCTCCGCAAGCCGCAGCGGAGCTTTGGGACCGGGCACGAATGCTCACGCCGTCCGATCACGCCGACGCTTGGAGGCGGACGATCGACGCCGGGGAGTGCCATCTCGAGGCGGGGGACACCGACCGGGCGCGACTTCTTCTCGAAGAAGTGGTGGCGCGCCTTCCTCCGGGTCGCGAGCGCGCCTACGCGCTCACGCGCCTCGCTTGGGTCACAGGGTTCGGGCATGGCTTCCGCGTCTCCGCCGATCTGTTCCGCGATGCTCTCGCAGAGATCGGAGACGATCCTGCGGCGCGCATCGAGATCGAACGGGGACTCGCATGGAGCATCCACGTGACCGGTGACGTCGCGGCGGCCGAGCCTCATGCGCGTGCGGCGCTCGAGCTCGCCGAGCGTCTCGAGGAGCCCGGCATGCTCGCAAGCGCACTGGCGGACATGGCCTTCTTTGAAACCATTCGCGGGCGAGGAATTCCAACTGCGCTCATCGAGCGCGCCCTCGAGCTCGAAGACACGGAAGACGAGTGGAGGTCGATCCTCGGACGCATCCGACCCGCCTGGGTTCACGGGATGTTGCTCGAGTGGGCAGGCGATCTCGATGCTGCTCGTTCGACGCTCACGGCGCTTCGCGACACCGTGCTCGCGCGCGGCGACGAGCACACCTTGGGTTACGTGGCATTCCACCTCGGTCGGGTCGAGTGCCTGGCCGGAAACTGGGAGCTCGCTTCGCACTACGCCGCCGAGTGCTTCGAGATCACCGTGCAGACCGCCCAGGAAGAGCAACGCCTTTTCGCACTGACGCTCAGGGCACTCGTCGATGCGCACCTCGGACGCGTGGCCGAAACGCGTGCCGCGACCGACGAGGGGCTGCCGCTCGCGCTCGCACTCGGCGTCGTCCCCGCCCACCTAGAGATGCTCGCAGTCCGCGGGTTCCTCGAATACTCGCTGGGCGAGGCTCGCGAAGCCCATCGCTTTCTCGGCCCGCTTCCCCGCGCCGTTGCCGAAGCGGGGTTCGGCGAGCCGGCGCTGTTTCGCTTCCACGGCGATGCGATCGAGACCCTGCTGGCACTTGGTGAGCACGACGCCGCGACGGCGCTCCTCGCCGAGTTGGAGGAACAGGCCCGTGCAACGGGCCGCGTGTGGGCGCTTACGATCGCGAGCCGCTGCCGCGCGCTGCTCAGCGCCGCGGCCGGGGATAGCGACGCCGCGTACGCAAGCCTCGACCGCGCGCT